>NZ_BAAHAJ010000012.1:104758-153736 GCF_054777735.1 Myceligenerans cantabricum | reverse complement strand
CCCTCCTGGTCTACATCCTCCTCGGCAAATACTTCATCGGCGGCCTCATGTCCGGCTCCGTCAAAGGCTGAACTCCACCACGCCGCACGTTCGCTATGCTCCTGGGCACCATCTCCCGCCGGGCGCGGGTGCCATCACCAGCCGGGGTCCGGGCATCTTGTCTGCCCGCTCTCCGACGACGAAGGAAGCTCAGGACGTTCAGATGCGAGTGACTCGGACGACGACCGCGGCAGTGGCGGCAGCTGCCGTGCTCGGCATGACGCTTGCCGCCTGCGGCAGCACATCAGGAGACGCGACCTCCTCTCTCAGGACCCACAAGGATGTCGGCGTGTACACCTGGTGGTCAGACGGGACCGAGAAGCTGGGTCTCGACAAGCTCGAGGAAGTGTTCGAGAAACAGCACCCCGACCTCGAGTTCGTCAACGACGGCGTCTCCGGCGGCGGCGGTTCGGCGGCCAAGGACCACCTGCAGTCACGCCTCGAGACCCAGGACCCGCCGGACACGTTCCTGGTCCACGCGGGTGCAGAGCTCAACGACTACATCGAGGACGGCTACGTCGTGGACGTGTCGGACCTCTACAAGGAGTACGGCCTGAACAAGGTCTTCCCGAAGGACCTGCTCGACCAGCTCTCCAGCGACGACGGCAAGATCTACTCGGTCCCCACCAACATCCACCGTGCGAACGTGATGTGGGCGAACACCCAGGTGCTCGAGCAGAACGGCATCAACCCGTCCGCCGAGTACAAGGACATGGACTCCTTCATCGCCGACCTCGAGAAGCTCGACCAGGCCGGCGTCACGCCGCTGTCGGTGGGCACCACCTGGACCCAGGTCCACCTCCTGGAGACGGTCCTGCTGGGCACCATCGGCCCGGAGGCGTACAACGGGCTCTGGGACGGCAGCACGGACTGGAACGGCCCGGAGGTCACCGCCGCGCTCGAGAACTTCAAGACGGTGATGTCCTACACGAACGAGAACCGCGAGGACTGGGACTGGCCCGAGGCCACGGGCATGGTCATCGAGGGGGAAGCCGCCTTCAACATCATGGGCGACTGGGCACTGGCCGCCTTCGACGAGGCGGACATGACCATCGGCCAGGGCTACGTCGCCGTCCCGTCGCCTGGCACGGGCGGTTCGTTCGACTTCCTCGCCGACTCCTTCGCGATGTCCGCGGACATCCTGGACCCCGACAGCACCAAGGCCTGGCTGGAGACAGTCAGCTCGCAGGAGGGGCAGGTCGAGTTCAACCGGATCAAGGGCTCCATCCCCGCGCGCACCGACGTCGACCGCAAGCAGTTCAACGAGTACCAGCGGACGGCGATCAAGTCGTTCGAGGAGGACGCGATCGTGTCCTCCATGGCACACGGAGCCGCCGTCCCCGTCGCGCACCTCAACAGCGTCAGCGACGCCACGCTGAAGTTCTCCAACCCCAACGGGGAGGCGTACGGCAACGTGGCTGCCTTCCAGGCCGCGCTGGCGGCCGCTGCAGGTAGCTGACGCGTGAAGCCGGCGGGCGTGATCCCGCAGTCAGGAGGCCGGGTGCTGAGTGAGCACCCGGCCTCTTGCCGTGAATGTACTAATCCTCATGGACGCTCGTCCTAGTCGTCGCGTCTATTACCGGCGGCAGCATCAGGATCACCACTACCGCCACTGCGAGCAGGACGATCGTCCATCCACCGGCCATCACCCACGGCGGACCTCCGCCCAGCGCGACCATCAATCCCGCGAGGACCTGGAACAACTGCCACGTGACGGCGAATCCCCGCGCCACGCGACTTCCCCGCTGGAGGGCCCGTCCGGCGGTGACCAGCGCCCATGCGGCGCCACCCAGCGCCAGCACCAGGAAGACCGACACCTCGACGGACTCGGCGCCGCGGAACGCCAGCTCTCCCAGGATGGCCAGCGCGAACGCAGCAACCCCGGCAGCCTCTACCACAAGGAGTGCCAGAAGTGAACGCAGGAATGGCAAAGATCTGCTCACAGTATCGCTTTCAGGTACGGTGTTGACGTCTCGGGATAGCGGTGAAGTGCGGATTCACATTAGTGTGACGGAAACCTCACCGGCTGTAACGGGGAAAGTTTGCGACAACCCCTTGTGCCCGGCTTCACGAGATGTGAACCTAGTACCAGCAAGCCCAACCCCCCGAACACGCCTGAAGTTCGAGCGCCCTCGGCGCACTGCGGCCGAAAACGTTGCACAGCCGCCCGTCCACGGACGTAGTGCATGCCCGGCCAGTCTGCGCCCCCAGAACGCACGACGACGGCACGGGCCATCTCGCGGCTCGGACGGAAGGCTGTTCCACCACAAGGAGTATCCGACATGGACTGGCGCCACCGCGCAGCGTGCCTCGAAGAGGACCCTGAGCTGTTCTTCCCCATCGGCAACACCGGCCCTGCCTTGCTGCAGATCGAAGAGGCCAAGGCAGTTTGCCGTCGTTGTGATGTCGTGGACACGTGCCTCAAGTGGGCCATCGACTCCGGCCAGGACTCCGGCGTCTGGGGCGGCATGAGCGAGGACGAGCGTCGCGCGCTCAAGCGTCGCACCGCCCGCGCCCGCCGCGCCGGCTGAGTCCCACCCCACGCAGTCACGCACCCCCCTTTTCGCACGACGGGGCGCCCGGGCATCCCCCACCGCCCGGGCGCCCCGTCGTGTCTCACGACTCCCCCGAGGCGGACCACCGCTGCACGGTCGCCGCGACTCCACGGCCCCTCGCGGCCGGCCCGGGGCCGCCGTCGGCCCTGGGCAGCTACCGCGCTCAGGACGCCCCTCCGCCGCCGTCACGCAGCACCAGGCTCAGCGCCACCTCGGTACCGCCGCCCTCGCGAGCGGACCACGCGATGGTCCCGCCGAGCTCGTTGACCACGAGCGTCCGCACGATCTGCGTGCCCAGGCCGCTGCCCGGACCGCCTGCCGCGCTGGACGTGTCACCGGACGTGTCACCGACCTCGGGCCCCAGCCCGACGCCGTCGTCGGACACGACGACCCGCATGTCGCTGCCGCTGCGTTCGACGTTGACCTCGATGGTGCCCGACGGGCGCCCCGGGAACCCGTGCTCCACGGCGTTCGTCACGAGTTCCGTCAGGACCAGCGCGAGCGGCGTCGCGTCCTGCGCCGGGACCAGCCCGAACGACCCGTTGCGCAGCGTCCGGACCGAGGTCGACGCCGACGCCACGTCGGCGGTGAGGCGCAGGGCGCGGCCCACCATGTCGTCGAGCTCCACCTGCTCGTCGAGCGTCTGCGAGAGCGACTCGTGCACCAGGGCGATCGTCGCGACGCGACGCATGGCCTCCTCCAGGGCGGCGCGCGCCTCGGGCACGTCCATGCGGCGCGCCTGGAGGCGCAGCAGCGCCGCGACGGTCTGCAGGTTGTTCTTCACCCGGTGATGAATCTCACGGATCGTCGCGTCCTTCGTGATCAGCTCCCGCTCCCGGCGGCGCAGCTCGGACACGTCGCGGCAGAGCAGCACGGCCCCGATGCGCTGACCGCGGTCGGTGAGCGGCATCGCGCGCAGCGACAGCGCGACGCCCCGCGCCTCGACGTCCGTGCGCCACGGAGCGCGGCCCATCACCACCAGCGGCATCGACTCGTCCACCGGGTTCGCCTGCTTCTCGACGACCCGGGCCACGACCTCGACGAGCGACTGCCCGCCGAGCGGCCCGATGACCCCCAGCCGGTGGAAGCACGAGAGCGCGTTCGGGCTCGCGTACAGCACCTCCCCCTCAGAGTTGAGCCGGATGAGCCCGTCGCCGACACGCGGCGCGCCGCGGCGTGGACCGGTCGCCGCGTTGGGCAGCGGGAACTCCCCGCGGGCGATCATGGCCACGAGGTCGTCCGCGGCCTCGACGTAGTTCAGCTCGAGGCGCGAGGGCGTGCGCCCGGACCCCAGGTTCGTCTGCCGCGAGACGACGGCGATCGCGCGGCCCTGGTGCACCACCGGGACCGCCTCCTCACGCACGGCGTACGCGCCGAACCACCGGGGCTCCCGGGCGCGCTGGGCGCGCGTCTCCTCGATGGCGCTCACGAGCTGCGGCCGCTGCCCCTCGGGCGCGTAGGAGCCGACGATGTCGTCGTAGTGCACCGTCGACCCCGTCGAGGGCCGGCACTGGGCGAGCGCGACGAACCGGCCGTCGGTGGTCGGCACCCAGAGCACCAGGTCGGCGAAGGCGAGGTCCGAGACGACCTGCCAGTCGCCGACCAGAAGGTGCAGCCACTCGACGTCGGCCGGTTCCAGCTCGGCATGCTCGAGGATCAGGTCACTCATCGCGGACACTGCTCCACCCTAAGAGATCCCGCGGGCACGGCGGGCCCGGCCCGCCGGTCCGGACGAGCCCGGGAACCGGTCGGCAGGTCCCACGCGTTAGAGTTCTGATCACCGGCGCGAACGACCCGGAAGGAGAGCACGTGCACCTGACGGTCGACCTGACGTATCCCGCCAGCACGAACGATGTCTCGGCGATGCTCGCCGACGAGCGGTTCGTCCGGTGGCGCTCGGAGCGCACCGTGCGCGCCGGCACCCCGGGCGGTGGCACCGTCGAGCAGGTGAACGTCACCGGCTCCGTGGACGGCGGATTCACGGTCGTCGTGCGCCGCACGCTCGCCACCGACCAGATCCCGGCCCAGGCTCGCTCCTTCGTGGGCGGTGCCCTGGAGATCCGCCAGGCGGAAGCCTGGGAGGCCCCGGCGAACGGCCGCCGCCTCGGCACCCTCTCCGTGGAGATCCTCGGCGCCCCCGTGCGCATCTCCGGGATCCTCCGCCTGGAACCGCGTTCCGACGGCGGCACCGCGCTCAGGTACGAGGGCGAGGTCAAGGCGACCGTCCCGCTCTTCGGCGCTGTCGTGGAGGACGCGGCCTCGCGGGCCGTGCGCACCGCACTGGAGGCCGAGGCGGAGGCGGGCCGCGCCTGGCTCGCCGGCGAGCGGCCGTAGTCGCAGGTCGCACACCCCTGCGCGAGCGGCTCGACACCTAACCGCTTCACACCGCACCGGGTGCTCGACACGTCACGCGAGGACGACGGAGACTCCACACGCCGTGTGACGCGTGCGTGGCACCCGTCCGGGCTTGACACGGCGCCGGGGATGGGACGACGATCGTTCCGGCATGGGAGCGCTACCACAGTGACGTGAACGGTGCGCCCCCAGGCCGGAAGCCGACCCGGGTCGCACGGCCGCACCCGCACACGTCGAAGGGAACACAATGGACGTCGAGACCGCAGCAGCGACCGGACCTGCGCAGAGCACCGTCGCCGCGCCGGGGACCGCGCTCCCGTACACGCCGACCGCGCCGCGCCCGGCGCGCGGCGCCAACGGGACGGGTCGTGTGGACTTCCCGCAGGAGTTCCTCTGGGGCGCTGCGACCGCGGCCTACCAGGTCGAGGGCGCCGCCCACACCGACGGGCGGGAGGACTCGATCTGGGACGTCTTCGCACGGGTCCCCGGGGCCGTCCTGAACCAGGAGGACGGCGAGGTCGCCTGCGACCAGTACCACCAGTACCCGGCCGACGTCGCGCTCATGAAAGAGCTCGGCATCAAGGCCTACCGGTTCTCCACGTCCTGGGCCCGCATCCAGCCCGGCGGCCGGGAGTTCAACGAGGCCGGCCTGGCCTACTACGACCGCCTCGTGGACGAGCTGCTCGCCGCCGACATCCTGCCCTGGCTCACGCTCTACCACTGGGACCTCCCGCAGGGCATCGAGGACGACGGCGGCTGGCCGGCCCGCGACACGGCCTACCGCTTCCGCGACTACGCCGTCGCCACCCACGAGCGCCTCGGCGACCGGGTCGGCGTGTGGACCACGCTCAACGAGCCGTGGTGCGCCGCGTTCCTCGGCTACACGGGCGGCCAGCACGCACCCGGCCGGCAGTCCCGCGAGGACGGCCTGGCCGCCGCCCACCACCTCATGCTCGGGCACGGCCTCGCCGTCCAGGCACTGCGCGAGCGCGCACCGGAGGCGAACCTCGGGATCACGCTGAACTTCGAGCTGCAGGACCCGCTGGACCCGCGCGACCCGGCCGACGTCGACGCCGCACGCCGGCTCGACGGCGGTTTCACCCGCATCTTCGCCGACCCGATCCTCCGCGGCGCCTACCCGGAGGACGTGCTGGCCGACGTCGCACCGTACGGCCTGACCGACCGCATCCAGGACGGCGACCTCGAGATCATCTCGACGCCGATCGACACGCTCGGCGTGAACTACTACCACGGCAACGCGGTATCGGCCGTCCCCGCGGAGAACCCGCTGGTCGGCGACGCCCCGCTCGACCGGGCGACGTCCTCCCCGATGCCCGGCGGCGACGGCGCGTACGCGCACCCGCGCGGCCTGCCCACCACCGACCAGAACTGGGAGATCCAGCCGGAAGGCCTCACCCGCCTGCTGCTGCGGCTCCAGGAGGACTACACGGGGCCCCGCGGCATCGCCCTGTACGTCACGGAGAACGGCTGCGCCTACGACGACGTGCCGGATGCCGGTGGCTACGTCGAGGACACCGACCGCATCGAGTTCATCGACGGGCACCTGCGCGCCATCAAGGACGCCATCGACGAGGGCGCCGACGTGCGGGGCTACTTCGGCTGGTCGCTGCTCGACAACTACGAGTGGGCGTGGGGCTACGGAAAGCGCTTCGGCCTCGTGCGCGTCGACTACGAGACCCAGGAACGCATCGTGAAGGCGTCAGGACGCTGGTACGGTCAGGTCGCAACGGGCAACTCCCTGCCGGAGCTACCCTGAGAGAGGTCGCGCGAGCAGGTAGCGTCGCCGCCGGTGGTGCGCAGGTTCGGGCACCGCGCGGCGGACGTGCGCGGCTCGCAGGACCTTGTCCACCGACTCGAAGGGGAGCGCGCTGACGCCCGACGGACCACCGACGCTGGACGATGTCGCGCGCGCTGCCGGAGTCTCCCGCTCCACCGCCTCCCGCGCGATCAACGGCGGCCTGCGCGTCTCCCCGGAAGCGCAGGCCGCCGTCGACGACGCCGTCACCCGGCTCGGCTACTCACCGAACCGCGCCGCCCGCTCCCTCGTGACGCGGCGTACCGACTCGATCGCGCTCGTCGTCCCCGAGCCGGACGGGCGCATCCTCACCGACCCGTTCCTCGCGGCCACGCTGCGGGGCATCTCCAACGGGCTCGCCGGGACGGACCTCCAGCTCGTCCTGCTGCTGGCGCGGCCCGGTGAGCACCCCGGACAGATGGCGCGCTACCTGGGCCACGGGCACGTCGACGGCGTGATCGTCGCCTCCCACCACCGGGACGACCGGCTCGAGCCGGAGCTCGCCGGCAGCTCCCTGCCGGCGGTGTTCGTGGGGCGCCCGTTCGCGGACGACGGCCTGTGCTGGGTCGACGTCGACAACGTGGGAGGCGGGCGGCTGGCCACCCGGCGGCTGGTCGAGCGCGGCTGCCGCCGCATCGCGACCATCACGGGGCCGCTCGACATGACCGCGGGCGTGGACCGCCTCGCGGGCTGGCGCGCGGAGATGAAGGAGGCCGGGATGCCCGCCGACGCGGTCGTCGAGGGGGACTTCACCGTGACCGGCGGGACCGAGGCGACCCAGCGCCTGCTCGACGAGCACCCGGACCTGGACGCGATCTTCGCGGCGTCCGACCTCATGGCGGAGGGCGCGCTGCACGCGCTCGCCGCCCGCGGCCTGTCGGTGCCCGGCGACGTCGCGGTCACCGGCTTCGACGACCTCGGCATCGCAGCGTCCACCGCCCCGCGGCTGACCACCGTGAAGAACCCGGTGGTCGAGATGGTCAACGCGGCCACGAGCACCCTCCTGGCGCTCCTGGCCGGCGAGGACGTCGCCCCCGAGCCCCAGGTCTTCGAGGTGACCCTCATCGAGGGCGCCTCAGCCTAGGAGACCGTCGAGGCAGGAGGCCAGCCGTGCGACCTCCCGCCTCGGCGCCGTCCAGGCCGTCCGTCAGCGGCGGATGTGGCCGTAGCGGTGCCTCGTGCGGCTGATCGCCTGCTCGCGGAGCATCGTCAGCAGCTCGCGGCGGCCGCTGGCCACGACCGGGGCGTCCAGGAGCGTGACCGTCGCCAGACGGCTCACCGCCGCCTCGCGCAGTCCCGGAGCCTCACCGATCACCCTGATCCGGCCCGTCACCAGGCCGTCGGCCACCGCCTCGGCGAACTCGTCGTGCGTGAGGTGCCCCATGGCGCTACGGGGCGTGCCCGCGGCGACGGCGTGGTCGGCGACGACGGAACGTGACACGTCGACCGGGACGCCCGCGCGCCGCGCGGCGGCGAGCACGCGGCGCACCTCGACGTCGAGCGCGCCGTCCCCGACGCGCAGCGTCAGGCCGGGCACCGGGCGGTAGCGGAACACGTTCGTCTCGGCCTCCAGCCCGGTCGGGTCGTGCTCGACGGCGAACTCGCGAGCCCACCAGAGCTCGTCGTCGGCCGTCGCCGCGTCGAGCCAGGCAGCCGGGTCCTCGTGGCGGGACGGGACGTCGGCGGCGTCGGACCAGGTGCCGAGCTGGGCCACGTAGTTCGGGCCGCCGGCCTTCGCGCCCGGTCCCACGGACGACGCCTTCCAGCCGCCGAACGACTGCCGCTGCACGATCGCCCCGGTGATGTGCCGGTTCACGTACGCGTTGCCCACCTCGACCGTGTCGAGCCACCGGTCGATCTCCGCCTCGTCCAGGGAGTGCAGCCCCCCGGTGAGGCCGAACGAGACCGCGTTCTGGAGCGCGATCGCCTCGTCCAGGGTGCGGGCCGTCATGATCCCGAGCACCGGACCGAAGACCTCGGTCAGGTGGAAGAAGGAGCCGGGCCGGACGCCGTCCCGCACACCCGGCGTCCACAGGCGCCCGTGCGAGAGGCCCGCGTCGCGGGCCGCGGCGTCGAGGCGGCGCGGCCGCACCAGCCAGGACTCGCCAGGCTCCAGCGTGGTGAGCGCGCGCAGCAGCTTGCCCTGCGCGGGCTCCGTCAGCGGCCCCATCACCGTGGACAGGGAGGTCGACGGCCCGACGGCGAGCGACCGGGCAGCGTCGACGAGCTGGCGGCGGAACCGCTCGCCGGTCGCCGTCCTCGGGTCGCCCACGGACCCCACGAGAATCACCAGCGACGCCGCGGAGCACTTCTGCCCGGCGTGCCCGAACGCGGAGCGCACCACGTCCGCGACCGCGAGGTCCAGGTCCGCCGACGGCGTCACGATCAGCGCGTTCTTGCCGCTGGTCTCCGCGAGGACCTGGAGGCCGGGCCGCCAGGAGGCGAACATCTCGGCGGTCTCGATCGCGCCGGTCAGCACCACGCGGGCCACGCCGTCGTGGGTCACGAGACGGCGGCCGAGGTCGCCGTCGGGCACGCGGACGTACTGCACGACGTCGCGCGCGACGGCCGGGTCCAGCCCGATCTCGGGCGCGACCTCGTCGAGCGCGGCGTGCACCGCCTCGACCGCGAGCTCGTAGCAGCGCGGCGTGGGCGGCGCCGGCTTGGCGATCACTGACGACCCGGCGGCCAGCGCCGCGAGGACGCCGCCGATCGGGATCGCGACCGGGAAGTTCCAGGGCGGCGTGACGAGGGTGACGCCCTCCGGCCGGAACTCCGCGCCGGGGTACGCGCCGGACGCCGGGTCGAGGTGCTCCGCGCTGACCGCATAGTAGGCGGCGAAGTCGATCGCCTCGCTGATCTCGGGGTCCACCTCCGCCACGGTCTTGCCCGCCTCGTGCACGGCGGCCACGACCAGGTCGGTGCGGGAGGCCTCCAGATGGCGGGCGGCGGCGCGCAGCACGCGGGCGCGGTCCGCCGGGGCGACCTCGGACCAGGCGGCCGCGGCGCGCCCGGCGGTCGCGACGACGTCGTCCACCTGGGCGGTGGTCGCGAGCGGCTCGGTGATGACGGGGACGTAGCCGGAGCGGTCGCTGATCGTGTGCGCGGCCCACTCGCGTGAGGCGGCGACCGCGGGGTCGGTGTCCACCGCGTTGCGGAACCCGGTCGAGTCGTCCGCCGGGTCGGCGCCGGCCCCGTCGGGGTGTGCGTCGTCCCCGGCGGGACGGGCGTCGCGCGGGACCCGGCGGGGCGCGACGTCGGACGGCTCGTAGTGCACGCCGTCGGTGACCGACGCACGGAACGCCGCCTCCTGCAGCTCCATCGGGTCGGCCGCCGTGCCCGCGTCCTGCGTCTCGGCGAACATCGCGTAGACGAAGTTCTCCTTGGTCGCGTTCTCCTCGAGGCGGCGCACGAGGTAGGAGATGGCGACGTCGAAGTCCTCGTCCCGCACCACCGGCGTGTAGAGCACCACACGGCCGCCGTCGGGCCGGATCTCGTCCCGCACCGCCGCCGACTCGGCGGGCGCCATGCCCTGCAGCATCTCGATGTCGAGGGCGTCGGCGACGCCGCGGCCGCGGGCCAGCAGCACCGCGAGCGCCACGTGGTAGAGGTTGTGCGACGCCGCGCCGATCCGGACGGCCGCGCCCCGCTCCGGACGCAGCGCGTGGTCCAGGAGCCGCACGTAGTTGGCGTCGACGTCGGGCTTGGTCGGGTAGGGCGCCTGCGGCCAGTCGTGCAGGGCGGCCTCGACGCGCTCCATGGACAGGTTCGCACCCTTGACGAGGCGCACCTTGATGCGGGCGCCGCCCGCGGCGACGCGCCGCTGTGCGAACGCGGTGAGGTCGTCCAGCGCGGCCTGGGCGTCGGGCAGGTACGCCTGGAGGACGATGCCGGCCTCCACGTCCTGGAACTCGTCGCGGTCGAGGACCGCCTGGAACACCTCGGCCGTCAGGGCGAGGTCGCGGTACTCCTCCATGTCGAGGTTGACGAAGACGCCGTGCTCGCGCGCCGCGCGGTACAGCGGGAGCAGGTGCTCGACGACGCGGTCGCGGGAGCCGGGCAGGTCCCAGGTCACGAGCTGTGCCGCGACGCTGGACACCTTGACCGACACGTAGTCGACGTCGGGCCGCTCGACCAGCTCGATGGTGCGCGCGAGACGCCCGGCCGCCTCGGCCTCGCCGAGCACGGCCTCGCCGAGCAGGTTGACGTTGAGCGTGTAGCCCTGGGCGCGGGTGCGGGACAGGTGTGCGGTGAGGCCGGGGCCGGCGTCGGCCACGAGATGACCGACGAGCTGCTTGAGCCGGGCGCGGGCGGCGGGGACGACGACGGCCGGCGCGAGGGGCGCGGCCAGCGCCCCTGCGCGGAACAGCAGCCTGTCGACCGGCCCGAGGAACGTCGCGGACCCCGCCTGGTCACCGAGCCGCGAGAGGGCCCGGGCCGCGACGCGCGAGTCCTGGGGGCGGGCGACGTCGTCCACGAAGCTCATCGCCAGCTCCAGGCCGGCGGGGTCCGAGACGAGGGAGCTGAGCGACGCCGAGGCGCGCGCGGCGGCGCGGTCTGCGGCCGACGGACGGGCGGAACGTTCCTCGCTCGCGCTGATCCAGCGGCGGGCGAGGACGACGGCGTCGTCGGCCAGGGACTCGGCGGAGACGGCGGCGCTGGTGGCGCCGGCCGGCACGTCGTCGTGCACCGAGACTGCACGGGGATGCTGAGCAAGACTCTTCATCCCCCCAGGATGCACCCGTGCGGACCAACCGTATTGGCGGATTTCCCCGCGTCGGGGAGGGAATCCGATCAACACCGCCCGTGGTGGACGACGCGGACGGCGAGCGGCGCGGCGGGCAGTCCGGCGGAAGGCACGGCGAGAGGTGCGGCGGGCAGGCCGGCGGGCAGTGCGGCGGGCGATCCGGGAGAGCGCGGCAAGTGCTCGGCGGCCAGGGCGCGGACGGCATGTGGTTCAGCGGGGATGATGGGGCGATGAGCATTCCCGCGACCGAGGCGTCCTGGCCCGAGGCGAAGGCGCTGCTCGACGCGCTCAGTCCGGCGATGGTCTCGCTGATGGACGAGCTGACGGGGGTCATGTTCTGCGCGAAGGACGCCGGCGGGCGGTACGTACTGGTCAACGAGGTGTTCGTGGCGCGGACGCGAGAGCGGTCGCGGCGCGACGTCGTCGGGCGCCGGGCGCCGGACCTCTTCGTCACGGACCTCGCGGAGCGCTACGAGGACCAGGACGGCCAGGTCCGGGCGACGGGGCGCCCGCTGCGCGGGGAGCTGGAACTCATCCGGCACGTCGGCGGGGCGCCGGGCTGGTTCCTCACGGCCAAGCTGCCCGTGCAGGACGCGGACGGCGGGTTCGTGGGGCTGGTCTCGGTCTCGCAGGACCTGCGTTCCGGGGACGCCGACGACGCGACGATCCGCGACATGGCGCACCTGCGTCACGAGGTGGAGTCGTGGCTGGACCTCGGCGAGGTGCCGTCGGTGGGTGACCTGGTCGCGCTGTCCGGCTACGCCTCCGGGGCCCTGGACCGCCGCGTCCGCCGGGTGTTCGGCCTCTCGCCGAAGCAGCTCGTGCTGCGGCTGCGGGTGGACCGCGCGACGCACCTGCTCACGTCGACGACGGTACCGCTGGCGCAGGTCGCGACGGCGGCAGGCTTCGCCGACCAGGCTTCCTTCACCCGCACCTTCGCCCGCGTCACGGGCGAGACCCCAGCAGCCTTCCGCCGCCGCACCCCCTGACCCCCACCTCCCCCGCCCCGCCCCACCCCACCCTCTCTCCCCCCAACCCGAACCAGGTTGGGTTCAACAGGGTTTCGAATCCATTTATCGGGGTCTGAAAGGTCTGCGAGACCCTGTTGAACCGCTGTCAGTCAGGCGGTGGCGGCCGGGACGTGGAGGGCGATCGCGCGGGCCACCAGGGCCGGCTTGTCCTCGTTCTCGATCTCCACCGTGACGTCGCTCTCCACGCGCGTGCCGCGGGGGCCGGGCGTGACCTCGGCGACGACCGCCGTCGCGCGCACCCGGCGGCCGGAGCGGACCGGGGTGAGGAAGCGGACCTTGTCCGAGCCGGCGTTGACCACCATCGCGGCGCCGTCGACCTCCAGCAGGCCGTGCATCAGCCGCGGCAGCAGCGAGAGCGTGAGGTAGCCGTGCGCGATGGTGCCGCCGAACGGCCCGACGGCGGCACGTTCCGCGTCCAGGTGGATCCACTGCGGGTCCTCGGTCGCCTCGGCGAACTGGTCGATGCGCTCCTGGGTGACCTCGACCCAGTCGCCCGGGCCGAGCGTCGTCCCGACCAGGCTCTCCAGCTCTCCATACGTGGTCTGCATCGTTGCTGATCCTCTCAGGTAGTGACCGGTGGGTGCCGGCCGGCGCCCCGGGGACCGCTGCGGCACGAAGCCCGGTATGCCGCATCGGCGCGAGCACCAGGTAGCAGTGTGCATCAAATTTCAGAATGTTGTAACCCCTTGGCCGGATTGTGGGCTTCCCACAAGTTGACCGCGCTTTCACGGGCACCTGATCCCGACGACTCCCCACACCGTCCCCACGTACTGTCGTCGGCATGACAAGCCTTGCCTTCCCCCTCGTGCCGCGCTCGAACCCGCGCCGCGTCCTCGCCGACCTGATCCCCGCGGAGTCGAGCCGCGCCCGCGTGATCGCCCGGAACGTCACGCTCGTCGTCGCCGTCGCCGCCATCACGGCCCTGGCCGCCCAGATCCGGGTCCCCATCCCGGGTCTCCCCGTCCCGATCACCGGCCAGACCTTCGCCGTACTGCTCGGCGCCGCCGCGCTCGGCCCGCTGCGCGGCTCCGCCGCCCAGCTGCTGTACATCGGCGTCGGCCTGGTCGGCGCGCCCGTCTTCACCGGCGGCGAGGCCGGGACGCAGGTCCTGTTCGGCGCCTCCGGCGGATACCTTGTCGGCTTCGTCGTGGCCGGGTTCGTCGTCGGGGCCCTCGCCCGGCGGGGCATGGACCGCGGCGTGCTCGGCACCGTCGTCGCCTACGCCGCCGGTTCCGCGGTGATCTACGCGATCGGCGTGCCGTGGCTCGCGGTGGTCGCCGGCATGGCGCCCGGCGAGGCCCTCGTGGCCGGGGCCGGCGTCTTCCTCGTCGGCGACGCGATCAAGGCCGCCCTCGCGGGCGTCCTCCTGCCGGCCGCGTGGCGTCTCGCCCGCGACTGAGCCGGACGCCCGTCCGTCACCCTCCGGGCACATCGTCCAGCGGGACGTTTGCCGTATCGTCACGATTCGATCCGGCATTCGTCCTGCTGTTGCGAGTCCCGGAGGGATAGATTGAAGTTGGGACGCAGATCCCGCGCCCCTCTGACCCGCGCCATCGGCCCCACAAGGGTGTCGGCGCCCGTTCTCCCCGGAGGACCATGTGACAACGACGTCCGTCACCGAGGCCGCTGAGGCCGCCCCGGTGGCACCCACCACGCCCGTCGACGAGACCGCTCCGGCCGCCGGCTCGGCGCTCGACACCGCCCACGCGCAGCTCGCCGCCGCCGTCGACATCCTCGGCTACGACGACGGGCTGCACACGATGCTGCGCATGCCGCGCCGCGAGATGCACGTCGCCGTCCCGTTGCGCCGCGACGACGGCACCACCGAGGTACTGCACGGGTTCCGCGTGCAGCACAACGTCAGCCTCGGGCCCGGCAAGGGGGGCCTGCGCTACCACCCCGACGTGGAGATCGGCGAGGTCCGCGCCCTGGCGATGTGGATGACCTGGAAGTGCGGCGTGGTCAGCCTGCCGTACGGCGGTGCCAAGGGTGGCGTCGCCATCGACCCGCGCGGCTACTCCACCGGCGAGCTGGAGCGCGTCACGCGCCGCTACACGTCCGAGATCATGCCCATGATCGGCCCGGACAACGACATCATGGCCCCCGACATGGGGACCGACGCCCAGACGATGGCCTGGGTCATGGACACCTACTCCGTGGCCAAGGGCTACACGATCCCCGCCGTGGTCACCGGCAAGCCGCTCGCGGTAGGCGGTTCGCTCGGCCGCGGCACGGCGACGTCGGCCGGCCTGGTGCACGTCACCGCGGCCGCCCTCACCGACGCGGGCGTCCCGCTCGAGGGCACCACCATCGCGATCCAGGGCTTCGGCAAGGTCGGCGGGCACGCCGCCGGGATCTTCGCCGAGCGCGGCGCGAAGGTGGTCGCCGTCAGCGACCAGTACGGCGGCGTCCGGAACGACGGCGGCCTCGACATCCCCCGCCTGATGGAGCACGTCGAAGGGGCAGGCTCGGTCATCGGGTTCGACGGCGCCGACCCGATCACCAACATCGAGCTGCTCGGGCTCGACGTCGACGTCCTCGCCCCGGCCGCCATCGAAGGCGTGCTCGACGAGCACACCGCCGGCACGGTCCGTGCCCGCTGGGTGGTCGAGGGCGCGAACGGCCCGACGACGGAGGCGGGCGACGTGCTGCTGGCCAAGAACGGCGTCACCGTGGTGCCGGACGTGCTGGCGAACGCGGGCGGCGTCGTCGTCTCCTACTTCGAGTGGGTGCAGGCGAACCAGACGTACTGGTGGACCGAGCAGGAGATCGCCGAGAAGCTCGAGCACCGGATGCACCAGGCGTACCGGGACGTCGCCGACCTGGCCCGGCGCGAGCGCCTCTCGCTGCGCGACGCGGCGATCACCATCGGCGTGCAGCGGGTCGCGGAGGCCCACCAGATCCGCGGGCTGTACCCCTGAGCCAGGGGCATCGAGGTGGCGTGACTGCCCGATGCCCCGCGTTCGGGTGGGATCCTTGCGGAACTCGGATCCTGGAGGTCGTGACCCGCTGTGGCACGGCCTCCAGGATCGCCCTCACCGGCGCTCTCCTGCCCGCCACTCCGCGCACCCGCAGGTCTCTGCTCGGCGAGCAGCGCGACCCCGGTCGACCGGTCCGGCAACGAGCTGGACGTGCGGCAGGTCGTGGAGCTCGCCGCCGACCCCGGCCCGTGCCGCGGGCCCGCAGGTCCACGCACTACGATCAGCCGGTGCACGAGGATCCCGAACTGGTCGCGCGCCTCCGGGCCGCCGGTTGCGTGTTCGCCGAGGACGAGGCGGCGCTGCTGAGCGAGGCCGCCCGCACCCCTCCGACGGTCGACCACCGCTCCGGCGGGACTCCGCCCGGCGGTCCCATCGATCCCGACCTGCTGGAACGTCTGGTCGCCGCGCGGATCGGCGGCGCGCCGCTGGAGCAGGTGCTCGGCTGGGCGGAGCTCTGGGGCCGGCGCTGGACGGTGACGCCGGGAGTCTTCGTCCCCCGGCATCGGTCCGAGCTCCTGGTCGCGGAGGCGCTGTCACACCTGCGCACGCAGCACGGAACACGACAGACCACCGGGGCGAGGCCGCACACCGACGAGGCCGCACCGGACTCCGACACCTGGCCCGCGGACGCCGTCGTCGTCGATCTGTGTTGCGGGTGCGGGGCACTGGGGGGATCCGTGGCGCTCGACCTGGCCGGTGCCGGGGTCGACGTCGAGCTGCACGCCTCGGACGTCGACCCCGCCGCCACCGAGTGCGCACGGAAGAATCTGGCCGGCGTCCTGGCCGGGCCCGGCACGGACTCTCGGGCCGGGCGGCTCACCGCCGTCGTGCAGGACGGCGATCTCGACTCCTGCCTGCCCGCATCGCTCCGGGAGCGGGCCGACCTCCTGCTGTGCAACGCCCCCTATGTGCCGACCGGTGCGATCGCGCTCATGCCCCGCGAGGCCCGCGACCACGAACCTCGCCTGGCGCTCGACGGCGGAGCCGACGGTCTCGGCGTCCTGCGCCGCGTCATCGCGGCCGCGCCCACGTGGCTCAGGCCCGGCGGCGCACTCCTCTTCGAGACGGGCCACGACCAGGCCGAGGCGGCCGCGACCGCCGCCCGGGACTCCGGACTCACCCCGCGCGTGGTGTCCGACGACGCGCTGGGCGCGACGGCGATCATCGCCCACCGCCCACGACCCGCCGCGAGAGCGTGAGGTCGGTCCGTTCGTGAGTGATCGGCAGTCCAATCTGCCGATCACTCACGAACGGACCGACCTCGGCGGTCGCGTGTGCGCGGCGGAGGGTCAGCTCTGCGGTTGGCGGGTCGCCCAGTCCGTGAGGGTCGTGCGGGGGCCCGTGAAGAACGGGACCTCCTCGCGGACATGACGGCGGGCCTCCGTGGCACGCAGGTCCCGCATGAGGTCCACGATGCGGTGCAGCTCGTCGGCCTCGAAGGCCAGGATCCACTCGTAGTCGCCCAGCGCGAACGCGGAGACGGTGTTGGCGCGCACATCCTTGTACCCGGCGGCCGCCATGCCGTGATCGCGCAGCATCGTGCGGCGCTCGTCGTCGGGCAGGAGGTACCAGTCGTAGGACCGCACGAACGGGTAGATGCAGACGTAGTCCCGCGGCTGCTCCCCCGCGAGGAACGCGGGAACGTGCCCGCGGTTGAACTCGGCCGGACGGTGCATCGCGGCCACGGACCAAACCGGCTCCAGGTACCGCCCGAGCGTCGTGGCACGCAGCCGCTGGTAGGCGCCCTGCACCGCCTCGATCGACGGCCCGTGCGTCCACAGCACGAGGTCGGCGTCGGAGCGGAGCCCGCCCACGTCGTACCAGCCGCGCACCACCAGGTCACCGTCGGCCCGGGCGCTGTCCCGGCCCGCGTCCGTCGTCGTCCCCCAGGCGGCGTCCTCCGCCTCGGCGACGAGCGCCTTGCGCTCCCCCTCGTCCTCCGGCAGCGTCTCCGTGAGACTGAACACCGAGAACATCGTGTAGCGGAGGGTCGCGTTGATGGCGTCGGCGTCGACCTCGTGGCCCGTGTCGCCGTGGACGTCGTGGTTGCCCGGCGCCGCGGCGCCGGACTGGGTGCTGTCGCTCACTGGTGCATGTCCTCCGAGCAGAGTGCGGGGGTGTCGCTGGGCTCCTCGTGGCGCCGCAGGCAGCAGTTCGGGCGGTCCACCGACGACACCGCCGGCAGGTCTCCCACCGTGGCCTCGACGACCTGCTCGCCCCGGGCGAGTGCCGCGCGCTCCAGCAGGAGGTCGACCAGGCCGCGGACGAACGGCTCACGCGTGCCGACCGTTCCGGCACGCACTGCCGTGATGCCGAGCTCCTTCGCCGTGGCGAGGGCCTCGGTGTCGAGGTCGTAGGCGACCTCCATGTGGTCGCTGATGAAGCCGATCGGCGACATGACCACGTCGTGCACGCCGTCGCCGGCCAGGGCCTCGAGGTGGTCGTTGATGTCCGGCTCGAGCCACGGCTGGCTCGGCGGGCCCGACCGCGAGCAGTAGGCGAGGTCCCACTCGACGTCGTGCCCGAGCTCTGCGGAGATCGCCTCCGCGACGAGCGCGGCCACGCTCCGGTGCTGCTCGGAGTACGTGGCGTGCCAGATCCCCGAGGCCGCCTCCATCGTGTCCGGGATGGAGTGCGTCACGAAGACGAGGCGTGCCCGATCCCCGGCACCCCCGGCGGCGGCGAGCGCCGTGTAGCCGTCCAGCGCGGCGTCGATGTTGGCCTGCACGAAGCCCGGGTGGTTGAAGTACGGGCGGACCTTGTCGAACTGCACGCCGGTGGAGCCGTCGGGGCCGAGCTGCCCGCGCTCGCGCAGCGTGACGGCGAGGTCCTCACGGTACTGGCGGCAGCCGGAGTAGCTGCTGTAGGCGGAGGTGACGAGGGCGACGGCGCGCTGGGCACCGCGCTTCTCCAGCTCTTCGACGGCGTCGGTGGTGTACGGAGCCCAGTTCCGGTTGCCCCACACGACGGGCAGGTCGAGCCCGCGGCGTTCGAGCTCGGCCTCGAGCGCGGACTTCAGCGCGAGGTTCTGCTCGTTGATGGGACTCTTGCCACCGAACTGGTAGTAGTGCTCGCCCACCTCCTCGAGCCGCTCGTCGGGGATGCCCTTGCCCGCGGTGACGTTCCTCAGGAACGGCACGACGTCTTCGGGCTTGTCGGGCCCGCCGAACGAGTACAGGAAGAGGGCATCGTAGGGCGCGACGACGCTGGTCTCGGACGTGACGGCCGGGCTCGCGGCCTCCGTTGCGGCCGCCGGACGGAGCGTAGGGGGCATGGGTCCCATCTTCCCACCGGCGCTGAACGAGGGTCACATTTTCGGGCGCCGAGCGACGTGACATCGATGCGACGTCCTGTCAGGAACCGCCTGGCGCCGGAGCACCGTGCGGTCGGGCCGCTGATCCGCTGATCACACGTCCGGCGGCACGCCGGCTCCGGGCCCGCTCCGCCGTGCGTGCACGTTTCCTTCCCGGAGCCGCTGCCGAAGCCCGGGCAGCGCGCCGAGGAGCACCGTCGGTGCCGGGCTGCGGCTCACCATCGAGAGCCGGACCCGGCCCCGGACCGGTGACGGCTCGATCCGATCGCCGGGCGCCGCGTACCAGCGCGCCACCATGTCGGGCACGACGACCGCACAGCACCGCTCCCGCGCCGTCCGCACCGCCGACTCCGCCGTGGCCGAGTGCCTTGCGTGCGCGCCCAGACCGGTCAGCCGGCGCAGCAGCAGGTCGCGGGACTCGTCGAGCGCACAGCAGATCACGGTCTGTCCGGAATAGGGGCGCCGTCCTGTCCCGCGCCCCGGGGCGCCCTGGGGCAGGAGCGAGACCAGGTCGTGCTGCCCCACCTCCGTGACCACCAGGCCGCGCGCGATCGGGACCTGCTTCGCGATGGTCACGAACGCCGCGTCGAGCGTGCCGCGCTCCACCCATTCCAGGAGCCGCGGACCGTGCTCCACCTCGGGCTGGACCACGACGTCCTCCAGCAGCACGTCCAGCGCGGCGAACAGCGTCCCCGCGAGGCTCGGGATCGTACCGGCCGACGTGGTCCGCGCCTGCGCGGCGGCGAGCGAACGCTCGGAGATCCCGCGCAGGTGGTCCAGGACGTGCGCGGCCTGAGCACAGAACTCCCGGCCTGCCGCCGTGGGCCGCGCTCCCGTCGTGTCCCGGTCGAACAGGCGGACGCCGACTCGCCGTTCGAGCGCCGCGAGCCGCTGGCTCGCCGAGGGCTGGGTGACCAGCAGCTCGCGCGCCGCCGCGCCGAGGGACCCGTGGCGCACGACGGCGTCGACCAGCCGCAGGTCTTCGACGCCGGGCAATGAACTCATAGGATCATTTTATGACCGGCGCCGGTGACCGGACGCCTACCGGACGGGCCGTGCGGACCGCAGGATCGATGGGTGAACCGCAGCCTCCTCACCCTCACCGCCACCACCTTCGTCACGTGGACCGGCCAGCGCATCACCGCTGTCGCGCTCCCGCTCGTCGCCCTCGACCAGACAGGCGACGCCTGGACCACCGGCCTGGTCGGCGGGTTCGCCGGCCTTCCGCTGCTCACGTCCGCGTGGTGGGGACGCCCGCTGCGGCACCTGCTGACCTCGGGACGAGCGCTGGCGCTACTGCTCCTGACCCAGGCGGCCGGCCTCGCGCTGGTCCCGGTCGCGGCCGCGACCACCGGCGTGAACGCCGTGGTCCTGTGCGCCACCGGATTCGTCACCGGCGCCACCGGCGCCCTCCTCGCGCCCGCCCAGCGGTCCCTCACCGCCGACCTCGCCGACGACGTCGCCCCCGGTGTCGGCGCCAAGGCCCTCGCCTGGCAGGACATGGCGCACCGGTCGTCGATGATCTTCGCGCCGCCGCTCGGCGCGTGGCTGCTGGTGGTGTGGGGCGCGATGCCGCTGCTCTGGTGCGAGGCGGTCGCGGTCGGGCTCGCGGCGGTCGCGATGGTCAGGGTGCCGGGTGCGGGCCGCGCCGCGGCACCGGGCGCGAGGGCGCCGTCCCCTCCGTCGGACAGCGGGACGGAACACGACCCGCGCGACAGCGCCACCGTGCGGGACGTGCTGCGTGGCGACCGCGACCTCGCGATCGGGATCCTCCTGGCGGGGGTCGCCGGTATCACCTGGTTCGCGTTCCCGCTGGGCCTCGCGCTGCTGGGTGCGGAGCTCGACCGGCCCGGGCAGATCGTCGCGGCCGGGATGTCCGGTTACGGGGCGGCGACCGTCGGCGTCTCGTTCGTCGTCCCGCTGGTGATCGACCGGGTACCACGGATGCTCGCGATCCTCGCGTCCTGGGCGATGCTCGGGTTCTCGTTCCTCCTGTTCCCTCTTGCCGCGCCCGACCTGGTCGCCGTGGCCGCCGTCGCCGCCCTGGGCGGGATCACGATCCCGTTCGGGATCGCCGCGCTGAACGCGCTCATCACGGAGCGGACCACGGGCGCCGCCCGACGCGCGGCATTCACCGCGGAGACCGTCCTGCACAGCGGCGGCGCCTCCGCCGGCCTCCTGGTGGGCGGCGCGATCATCGGCACGTTCGGCGCGGGCCCGGTCCTCGTGGTGACGGGCCTGATCCAGGTGGCGGCAGTCCTTGCGGCACTCCCCCTGCTCGGCCGAGAACGCCGTCCCGTCGACCGGACGGCGACCACCACCACTCCCTGAAGGAAACCGCCGGCCCTGCCACATCGCGGAGTGGGCTACCGACCGCGCCAGCTTCGGGGTGGGATCGATGCCGCCCCGCGAGCTGGCGCGGTGGCGTGGTGGCGTTCACCGGATGACATGGTCGGCGGCAGATCTCCCGCTGCGCGGGGCGGGGGCCGTGAGCGGCGCCGGCGCGTTCAGGGGCCGCCCGCGAAGAACAGGTTCGTGACCTGGGCCGTCAGATCGGTGAGACGGGCGGGCGTGCGGTGGATCAGGTCGTCCAGCTCCACCGGGCCGGGCGCGATCGAGAACGCCGCCGTGATCCCCGCCTCCCAGGCCAGCGGCGCGGGCAGCAGCACCTGCCCCGCGAGCACGACGACCGGCGGTTTCGCCGGCGACACCGCGGCGATCCTCGCGATCCCGTCGGCGACCTTGCCGCGCACCGACTGCGAGTCGAACGAGCCCTCGCCGGTGAACACGAGGTCGGCGTCCGCGAGCGCCTCCGGCAGCCCGATCGCCTCGGCGACGAGCAGCGCGCCCTGCTCGGTCTCGGCGCCGAGCGTGGCGACGAGCCCGGACGGGACGCCGCCCGCGGCACCGGCGCCGGGCAGGTCGTGGGTGCGTACGCCGGTCTCGCGTTCGAGGACGTCGGCCCAGCGGCCGAGCGCGGCGTCCAGGTAGGCGGCGTCACCGTCGCCCGCGCCCTTCTGGCGTCCGAACACGCGGGCGGCGCCGTGCTCGCCGACGAGCGGGTTGGTGACGTCGACGGCGAGCCGCCAGCGGACCTCGCGGGCTCGCGGATGGAGTCCGCCGAGGTCGACGCGGGCCACCCGGGAAAGGCCTTCGCCGCCGTCGGGCACCTCGGCGCCGTCGTCGTCCAGGAGGCGTGCGCCGAGGCCGGTGAGGATGCCGGCGCCGCCGTCGGTCGAGGCGGAACCACCCAGGCAGACGAGGACCTCGTCGACCCCCGCGTCGAGGACGGCGCGGGCGACCGCGCCCGTGCCGCGCGCGCTCGCGTGCAGCGGCTGGAGGGGCGCGTCGCTGACGTGCGGGAGGCCGCTGGCCTCGGCGAGCTCGACGACGCCGGTCCGGCCGTCGGGCGAGGCTGCCCACCGGGCCCGGCAGGGTCGTCCGATCGCGTCGACGGTGTCGACTGTCCGGGGCGCGACTCCCCAGGCGGCGAGGAGGGCTTCGAGGGTGCCTTCGCCGCCGTCCGCCATGGGCAGGCGGGTGACGACGGCGTCCGGCCGCACGGCGTGGACGCCGTCGGCGATGCGGGCGGCGACCTCGGCAGCGCTCAGGCTGCCCTTGAAGGAGTCGGGGGCGACGACGACGCGCTTGGTGGTCACGGCCCCGATCGTAGAGGGAGAGTCCCGCGCGGGGGCGAGAACGCTCGCGAGGCGTCAGGCCAGGGGCAGGCCGAGGGCGTCGGCGACCTCCTTGCTGCGCAGCTCGCCCGCGTGGGTGCTCAGGCCCTTCGCGAGGGACGGGTCCGCCACGAGCGCCTGCTCCCAGCCGCGGTCGGCGAGCGCGGCGACGTACGGCAGGGTCGCGTTGGTCAGCGCGCGCGTGGACGTCTGCGGCACGGCGCCCGGCATGTTCGCGACGCAGTAGTAGAGCGCGTCGTGCACGGTGAAGGTCGGGGCGTCGTGCGTGGTCGGGCGCGACCCCTCGAAGCAGCCGCCCTGGTCGATGGCGATGTCCACGAACACGGTCCCGGGCTTCGCCGACTTGACCATCTGGTCGGTGACCAGCCGGGGCGCCGCGGCCCCGGGCACCAGGACGGCTCCGACGACGAGGTCGGCGTGCTCCACCTGTTCGGCGATCTCGTACTGTGTCGAGTACCGGGTGTGGACCTGCCCGGCGAACCGGTGGTCGAGCTCGCGCAGGCGCGGCAGCGAGATGTCGACGACGGTCACCTCGGCACCCATGCCGAGCGCGTTCGCCGCCGCGTGCTCGCCCGCGACGCCGCCCCCGACGACCAGCACCTTCGCCTTCGGGGTCCCGGGGACGCCGCCCATCAGGAGGCCGGCGCCGCCGGCGGCACGCAGGAGGTGGTAGCCCCCGGTCTGGATCGACAGCCGCCCGGCCACCTCGCTCATCGGCGCGAGCAGCGGCAGGGAGCGGTCGGGGAGCTGGACGGTCTCGTACGCGACGGCGGTCGTGCCGGCGTCGAGCAGCGCCCGTGTGCAGGCCTCCGACGCCGCGAGGTGCAGGTACGTGAACAGCACCTGGTTCGCGCGCAGCCGGCCGTACTCGGGCTCGACCGGCTCCTTGACCTTGACCACCATGTCCGAGTCCGCCCACACCTCGTCGGCCATGGCGAGGGTGGTCGCGCCGGCCACGTGGTAGGCCTCGTCGGTGAAGCCCGAACCGGTACCAGCCCCTGCTTGTACGAGGACCTGGTGACCGCGACGAACGAGCTCGTGCGCGCCGGCGGGGGTGATGCCGACGCGGTTCTCGTTGTTCTTGATCTCCGTGGGGATTCCGATCTTCATCCTTCGACGGTAGGCCGGTCCGACTGTGCGGTCCAGGTCACATTTCCGCATAGAATGTTCGGCGAATCCGAACAGCGCCCGAACCACCGACGGGAGGCGCGCAGTGCTCGACCCGTGGCGGCTCCACTTGCTGCGCCAGCTCCACCAGCTCGGCACCGTACGCGCCGTGGCGGACGCGCAGCACCTGAGCCCGTCGAGCGTGTCGCAGCAGCTCACCACGCTGGAGAAGGAGGCGGGAGCGCACCTCCTGGAGCGCACCGGGCGGCGCGTCCGGCTCACCCCGGTAGGGCTCGCGCTGGCCCGGCACGCGGCGGAGATCCTCAACCACATCGAGTCGGTCGAGGCCGAGATCGCCGGCCTGCACTCCGAGCCGACCGGCACGGTGCGGGTCGGCGTGTTCACCAGCGCGGTCCACACCATCCTGATCCCGGCCGTGCGCCGCCTGCGCGACACCCACCCCCGGATCTCCGTCGTGCTCACCGAGGCGGAGCCGTCCGAGGCGCTGCCCGCGCTGCACCGCGGCGAGCTCGACCTCGTGATCAGCGGCGACTTCCCGGACTCCCCGGAACCGTCGGACCCGGACCTCCTCCGCACCCCGCTGGCGAGGGACGACGTCGTCCTCGTGCTGGCCGAGGACGCCTCGCTGCCGGGAACGCCAGACACCTCGGGACCCGGCGACTCCGTGCGCCTGCAGGCGCTGGCGGACGCGACGTGGGCGTTCGAGAACCCCGGCGCGCACCTCGCGGACCTGGCCGAGCGCCTGTGCCTGCGCGCCGGGTTCCGGCCGCGGGTCACCGCCCGGTGCACCTCGTACAGCGCGCTGCTGCGCTACGTGGAGGCGGACCTGGCGGTGACGCTGCTGCCGCGCCTGGCGGTGGACGACCGCTACGCGGTCCGCATCCTCCCGTTCCGTGACCCGCTGGAACGCAACATCCACCTGGTGACGCGGCGCGCGGCGATGTCCCGTGTCGCGGTCCGCGAGGTCTCGGGCGCGATCGCCGAGACCACCGGCACCTAACCGATCGGCCGCGGTTCCCGGAACCTCCGGGCGTCATGGACCTCGGCGGGCTCGCCCGCGCGGTCCGGGATGCCCGACTGAGCCGCGCGGAGCTTGTCGAGGAGGGCGCGGAGGTTCGCCAGGTCGTCGGCACGCATCGCCGAGCCGACGTAGTGGCTGATCGACCGCACGTGCCGCCGCCCGACCTCCCTCTGCAGCCCGACTCCGGCGTCGGTGAGCACGACCTTCACGCCCCGCCCGTCCTCCGGCGCCGCCTCGCGGCGCACGAGGCCCCGCCGCTCCAGCCGATCGACCAGCCTCGACAGCGAGGACTGGGCCATGAGGATGCTCTCGTTCAGGTCTCGCAAGCGCATCGAACCGTCGTCACCGGAGAGCGTGAACAGCACGTCGTACTCACGCATGCTCAGTTCGTCCCAGATATCGTCGGCGAGCAGCCGTCGCATGAGGGTGACCTGCGTGCGGAAGAGCGACTCCCACGCCTCCGCCGCTTCCCTGGCTGTCGGGATCGGCCGATCTGTCGGTGTCATTCGACTTCCTCTCCTGCCTGGGTTGGCACGCTACCCGAGGACGGCTCAGATTTCCGCAGGAAGGGAGAATATGACGCAGGTTTTCACGAGAGGCGCCTCGACGCGGAAACCCCCGCCAGAGACCGCCCGGCCCGGAGGCGCGGCCTCAGCGCCCGAGACGGCGCTCCCGCTGGGCGAAGTCACGCAGCGCGCGCAGGAAGTCCACCCGCCGGAACGCCGGCCAGTAGGCCTCGCAGAAGTAGTACTCGGAATGCATCGACTGCCACATGAGGAACCCGCCCACGCGCTGCTCGCCCGACGTGCGGATGACCAGCTCGGGGTCCGGCTGGCCGCGCGTGTACAGGTGCTCGGCGATGTGCTCGACGTCGATCCGCTCGGCGAGGCCCTCCAGCGTCGCGCCGTTCTTGGCCTCCTCGGTGAGGTAGGAGCGCACGGCGTCGGCGATCTCCTGCCGGCCGCCGTACCCGATCGCCACGTTCACCTGCAGCCCGCCGACGCCGGCCGTGTGCTCCTGCGCCTTGCGCAGCGCACCCGAGAGCCGCTCCGGCAGCAGGTCGAGCCGCCCGATCACACGCAGCCGCCAGCGACCGGACTCCGCCAGGTCGCTGACCGCGTCCTCGATGATCTCCAGGAGGTTCTCGAGCTCGTCCGCCGAGCGCCGCAGGTTGTCGGTGGAGAGCATCCACAGCGTCACGACCTCGATCCCCAGCGGCTCGGCCCAGCCGAGCAGGTCCGCGATCTTGTCGGCACCGCGCCGGTGCCCGGTCGCGGCCGTCTCACCGAACGACTTCGCCCAGCGCCGGTTGCCGTCGAGCATCACGCCGATGTGCCGCGGCAGCGATGCGCCGTCGAGGCTGCGCGCCAGACGGCGCTCGTAGAGTCGGTAGAGAGGTGAGGGCAGACGCACGGGAAAACGCTACCGCGCCCCGGGATGCCCATAGCACGGGCACCGCGGCCAACCCGCCGCAGGATCTTCACACCGCCGACGCCGGTCTCCGTACCCGCCACCTACCCTGAGAGAAACCTACGCTACCGTAGGTTTGCGATCGTTCACCGAGAACCCGGAAGAAGAGGATGTCGATGGCTGCGGCAACAGACCCGTCCGACCGACCGCCGTCGGGCCCCGTGGAGAACGTGCGCGACAAGGTGTCGGGCACGATCGAGGGCACCATCGACCGTGTCGGCGGCACCTTCGACGAGGTGCGCGGGAGCGTGACGAACGTCGTCCAGACCCTCTCGACGACGGTCTCGACCACCGTCGACCGGAGGATCAAGCCCCACCTGCGCGGCTGGATCCACGCGGGAACCTTCCCCCTCGCCCTCGCCGCGAGCATCACCCTCGTCACGCTCGCCCCGGGCGCCGCGGCCAAGTGGTCCGTCGCGGTCTTCGGCCTCACGGCCGCACTGCTGTTCGGTACCAGCGCCGTCTACCACCGCGGCACCTGGTCCCCGAAGGTGGCAGGCATCCTGCGCCGCGCCGACCACTCCAACATCTTCCTCATCATCGCCGGCACCTACACGCCGCTCGCGGTCACGCTGCTCGACCGGCAGTCCGCCACGGTCCTCCTGTGGATCGTGTGGAGCGGCGCCCTGGCCGGCCTGACCGGGCGCATCGTGTGGCTGCACGCGCCCCGGTGGGTCTACACGCCGATCTACGTGGCGCTCGGCTGGGTCGCCGTCGGCTACGTCAAGCCGTTCTGGGAGGCCGGCGGGCCCGCCGTGGTGTGGCTGATCCTCGGGGGCGGCCTCGCCTACACCCTGGGCGCGGTCGTCTACGCCACCAAGAGACCCGACCCCAGTCCTCGCTGGTTCGGCTTCCACGAGATCTTCCACGTCCTGACGGTGCTGGGCTTCGCCTCGCACGTCCTGGCGATCTATCTCGCCGTGCTGTCCTGAGCTCTGCCCTCCCGAGCTACCTCGGGACGACGTCGTAGCGGCGGTTGGCCAGCGACGGGTTGGCGTGCCGGGCGGCCGTGACGCCCGACGGGTCGAGATCGACCGTCCGGATCTCCGGCCCCTCCCCCAGCTCCAGGCCGACGACACCGTCCGGACCCACCAGCAGCGACCGCCCGGTGACCCCCGCGCCCGCCATGCCGACGCCGAGCACGATCGCCGTGTTCTCGATCGCCCGCGCCCGCAGCAGGGTGTGCCAGTGGTCGGTCTTGAGCGGCCCGGCCATCCACGCCGCCGGGTAGACCAGCACGTCGGCGCCGGCGTCCACGACCCGCCGCGCCGACTCCGGGAAGCGCAGGTCGTAGCAGGTCAGCACCCCGAACGTGAGCTCACCGAGGCGCAGCACGACCGGCTCCGCGCCGGCCGGTCCGGGCTCCAGTCGGTCCGACTCCCGGGTCCCGAACGCGTCGTAGAGGTGCACCTTGCGGTAGGTCCCGGCGAGCGTCCCGGCGCCGTCCACCACGACGAGCGCGTTCGCCGCGCGCCCGTCGTCGCCCGGGAGGGTCACCCCCGCGATCACCGCGATGCCGCTCTCGGCGGCACGCCGCCGCAGCATCGAGACGAACGGCCCGTCGAGCGGTTCGGCGTGCTGGACGCCGACACCGCGCGGGTCGTACGCCGAGGCGTACTCCGGCACCACGAGCAGGTCGGCGCCCACCCGGGCTGCCTCGCGGAAGGTCTTCTCGACCGTCGCCCGGTTGGCGGCCGCGTCGTCGGACACGGTGAGCTGCGCGACCGTGACACGCACCCGCGCGAGATCGTCGTCCGTCACGCGGGCCCCCCGCCCGGCGGGACGTCCGCGGCGCCGTGGCCGTCGGGACGGGCGTCCTGGTGCCGACGAGGGTCCGCGTCGGGCTGGATCTCGATGCCCTTCTTCCGGCCCTCGTCGACGTCCAGCCCCTGCTCCCGCGCGTTGTGTCGCGTCCTGCGCAGGTGGCGCGAGAGCGAGAGGAAGAGGAGCACGCAGGCGATCGCCACGGCGAACGTGACCAGGAACCCGGTCAGGCCCGGCGTGATGTCCGTCGTCTCCAGGCCGGGGCGCAGCCCGCCCTCCGTCGGGTCCGGGACGGGGGTCGCGGCGGCCAGCTCCGACAGCCGCAGGCCGACGACCGCGGCCAGGGCGGACATCGCGGTGCTCACGCGTTCACCTCCGCGGTCTCGCGCCCCTCGTCACCGGTTCCGGCGTCCTGGGCACCGGTGCCGGCGAGCGCCTCGCGCACACCGGTGAACAGATCGCTCTCGTGCTCACCGGGCGCACGCTCCGGGAGCGGGATGTTCGACGCTGCCAGCTCGTACTCGTCCCACGGCCACACGTCGGCCTCGATGTCCCGCGGCACGGCGAAGAAGAACCCGCCCGGGTCGATCTGCGAGGCGTGGGCGCGGAGGGCGTCGTCGCGGTTGGCGAAGTAGTCGGACACCTCGACGTAGGTGGTGACCTCCCGCTCGGGGATCTCCCGGGCGGTGCGGGACTCGATCCAGTCGCCGAACGGAGACTCCAGGCCGGCGCCCTCCATCGCCTCGTGCACCGCGCGCAGGCTCGCCATCGAGAAGCCGTGGTCGTAGTACAGCTTCATCGGCTCCCACGGTGCGCCCGACTCCGTGTAGCGCTCCGGGTCGCCGGCGGCGGCGAACGCCTCGGCCGACACGTCGTGGCACTTGATGTGGTCCGGGTGCGGGTACCCGCCCGACGGGTCGTACGTGGTGACGACGTGCGGGCGGAACTCACGGATCAGCCGCACGAGCGGCTCGGACGCCTCCTCGAGGGGGACGAGTGCGAAGCAGCCCTCGGGCAGCGGGGGCAGCGGGTCGCCCTCGGGCAGCCCGGAGTCCACGAAGCCGAGCCAGTGGTGCCGGACACCCAGCGCCTCGGCCGAGCGCGCCATCTCGGTGCGGCGTACCGCGGTGCGGCCCTCGAGCGACTCGAACTCGTGACCGTCGGGCACGACGAACGACGGGTTGAGGACGTCGCCGCGCTCCCCGCCGGTGCACGTGACGACCAGCACCTCCATACCCTCGGCCGCGTAGCGCGCCGTGGTCGCGGCACCCTTGCTCGCCTCGTCGTCGGGATGTGCGTGGACCGCCATGAGACGGAGCGGCTCGCGCTCGTTTACGGACACCTGGACCTCCTGGGACCGGCGTGGGATGCCAGTGCTGTTCGTCGGCATCTGCTCAGGTCCGGCTGCGGGTACGGGCTGCGGCCCGCGCTCTGCGCCACGTCCCTTCGTCGATGCCGGGGGACATGGACCATGATTGCACTATGAGCAGCGATCCCCTTGCAGACCGATACGGGCGCACGGCACGCGAGGCCGGGCCGTCCGGACGGCCGCGTCTCTCCCTGCGCGCGCGGGTCGCCATCGGTCTGGCGCTGGCGGCGGGCGTGGCCGTCGCAGCCTGGTTCGCCTGGTCGGACGCGCAGCGCAACCCGGTCTCGTTCCGGGACATCGGGTTCTCGATCGAGAGCGCCGAGCAGGCGACGATCACGTTCGACGTGATGATGCCGCCGGGGACGGCGGCGGTCTGCACGCTCACGGCGCTCAGCCCCAGCTACGCGGAGGTGGGCTCGCTCGACGTCGAGGTGGGGCCGTCCGGCCGCGACACCATCCGTGCCACGGCGGACATCAGCACCACCCAGGAGGCGACGACGGCCGTGGTGGACCACTGCGCCGAGGCCTGAGCCGGAGACCGGCGCGAGCGGGCCGCCGACAGGACGCCGCGCCCGGGCGACACGCCGACCCGCGCGGTGCGGCTCGCGCGGAACTTCGCGCCGCACGGCCCCCATCCCAGGTAAGGGCTTGACAGTTCCTGGGCGGTTAGTTGATAGAATTGACGTTTCACACGCCGTAGACCCGCTGAACGGGACGTGGCAGTGCGTGTCGACCCGTTCGGCGGGTCTTGCGCTGTCACCGCACCCAGGATCGCCGCTCGAACGAGCTACCACGAAAGGAGAGACCCTGTGACCGACACCTCCGTCACCTGGCTCACCCAGGACGCGTACGACCGGCTTCAGGCCGAGCTGGATCGCCTCTCCGGCCCCTATCGCGCGGAGATCACCGAGCGCATCGCCGCCGCCCGCGACGAGGGAGACCTCAAGGAGAACGGCGGTTACCACGCCGCACGTGAGGAGCAGGCCAAGAACGAGGCCCGCATCAAGGAGCTCACGGAGAAGCTGCGCACCGTCCAGGTGGGCCAGCCGTCCGACGACGGCACCGTGCAGCCCGGCATGGTCGTGACGGTCTCCATCTTCGGGGACAGCGAGACCTTCCTGCTGGGCTCCCGCGAGATGGCAGGAGACACGGACATGGACGTCTTCTCCCCCACCTCGCCGCTGGGTGCCGCGATCGTCGAGAAGAAGGTCGGCGACAGGACCAGCTACGAGGCGCCGAACGGCAACACGATCGAGGTCGAGATCACGGACGCCAAGCCGTTCGCCTGACTGCCTGGCAGGTGCGCGTCACGTGACCTCGGCGTCGCACTCCTCGACGTCCCGCGGGTGCCCGACGACGGCGGTGGGCGGCATGGTGGCCGCCCACCGCCGTCGTCGTCGTTCGGCTCAGGCGCGGTCGAACCGACCGCCCCGCGGACGGACCGGGCTACATGACCTCGACCGCGAACTCGCTGCCGCGCAGCCGTTCGACGACCGACGTGCGGTGCTCGGTGCTCTTCGTCTCCACCTGCAGGTCCACCAGCACCTCCGACACGGACAGCGACACGTCCATGCGTGAGTGCTCCACCTGCACGATGTTCGCGCCCGCCGCGGCGATCGCCTCGACGAGCCCGGCCAGGGCGCCCGGCCGGTCCTGGACCCGCACACGCAACCGCAGGTAGCGGCCCGCCGCGACGAGACCGTGCTGCACCACGCGCAGGAGCACGAGCGGGTCGATGTTTCCCCCGCTCAGCACGGGCACGATGGGCCCGGTGAACTCTCCCGGGGCGGCGGCCAGGAGCCCGGCCACCGCTGCCGCACCTGCCGGCTCCACCATGAGCTTGTTCCGCTCCAGCACCATGAGCAGCCCGCGCGACAGCAGGTCCTCGCTCACCGTGCGGACCTCGACGCCGCGCTCCGCCACGATGCCGAACGGCACCAGGCCCGGCGTCCCGATCGCGATGCCGTCGGCCATGGTCGGCGCCGGCGTGACCGCCGTCGGGCGGCCGGCGTCGAGCGACCCGGGATACGCGGCGGCCTGCGCGGCCTGCACACCGACCACGCGCACCTGCGGCGCGACGTCGGCCAGCACCGCCGCGATGCCGGCCACGAGACCGCCGCCGCCGAGCGGCACGACGATCGTCCGGACGTCCGGCACCTGCTCCAGGATGTCGAGGGCGATCGTCCCCTGACCCGCGACGATGTCGGCGTGGTCGAACGGGTGGATGAGGATGCGGCCCGAGCGGGCCGCCTCGACGCGCGCGGCGGACAGTGCCTCGTCGACGCTGCTGCCGACCTGGCGCACCTCGGCGCCGTAGCCGCGCGTCGCGGACAGCTTGGGCAGGGGGGCGTCGACCGGCATGAACACGAGTGCGTCGATGCCGAGCATGCTCGCCGCGAGCGCCACGCCCTGGGCATGGTTCCCGGCGCTGGCAGCGACGACGCCGTGCGCGCGCTCCTCGGGTGTGAGCCGGGAGAGGCGCGTGTACGCGCCGCGGACCTTGAAGGAGCCCGCTCGCTGCAGGTTCTCGCACTTGAGCATCACCTGGGCACCGGCAAGCTGGGACAGTGCTCGGCTCTCGACGACCGGCGTGCGGGTGATCACGCCGTCGAGAAGGTTTGCGGCCTCGCGGACGTCGTCCGCGCTCACGGAGGGAACAGTACTGGGGGTCACCCCGCGACACTAGACTGCCCGCGGCCCCGGCCGCACGTGGGCAGGTGATCGCGCGGTGCTGCCCCGCCGCCGGCGGGATCTTCGCCGGCGAGAGGGGCAGCGCACCCGGCGCGCCAGGGTTATCCCGCCGGGCCGGACTCCCCGTCCGGCGTGGCCAGGAGGCGTGGGAGGCGGATCGGCTGCGCGTCCGGGCCTCTCCATCTGATGGGGAGCTTGTCGTCGTCGCCGAGCTCGGGGAACTTGTCGTGCCCGTTGAGGTAGAGCACGACCGTGTTGACGAGCGCGACGAGCGGCACGGCGAAGAGCGCACCGGCGATGCCGGCCAGGAACGACCCGGCGGCCACGGACAGGATGACGGCCACCGGGTGCAGGGAGACCGCCTGCCCCATGAGGAACGGCTGCAGCACGTGGCTCTCGATCTGCTGCACGAGGATGACGATGCCGAGCATGATGAGAGCGGCGACCCAGCCCTTGGCGACGAGCACCACCACGGTCGCGATCGCGCCGGTGACGATGGCGCCGACGACCGGGATGAACGAGCCCACGAACACCAGGACCCCGATCGGTACGGCGAGCGGCGGCACGAAGAACACCGAGCCCAGGCCGATGCCGATGGCGTCCACGCCGGCCACCAGGATCTGGGTGCGCGCGTAGGCGGACAGCGTGACGACGCCGCGTCGTCCCGCCTGGTGCACGTGGTCCCGCGCGGCCACCGGGAGCAGGCCGACCAGCCAGCCCCAGATGCTGCGCGGGTCGTGCAGGAAGAAGAACGCGCAGAACAGTGCGATCAGCGTGCCGATCAACAGGTTTCCCGCGGTGGCGGCGGCGCCCAGCGCACCCGCGATGATCGCGTCCCGCTGGCTCTCCAGCTCGTCGAGGACGTCGGTCTGGTAGTCGGTCAGGGTGAGCCCGAACTGTTCGTCGAGGAGGACGGCCAGCTCGTTGAAGCCTGCCACGACCTCCTCGGACAGCTCGGCGAACCCGGTCGCGACCTGCTGACCGGCGAAGGTCACGAGCCCGGCGGCGACGGCGATCATGCCCAGCAGGGAGAGCCCGGCGGCGAGCCCGCGGGGCAGCCGGAGGTGGTCCTCCAGGAACCGCCGCACCGGGGTGAGCATCACCGCCAGGAGCAGCGCCACCGCTACGGGGAGGACGATCACCTGGAGCTGGGCCAGCAGCCAGCCCACCGCGGCGACCGCGGCGCCGATCAGGAGGACGCGCCACGACCACGACGCCCCCTCGCGGATGGCGCGGGGGACGGTGCTCGCGCCGTCGGCCGCGCCGTCGCCGGGGGCGGCCGGCTTCTTCACGTCATCGGCCACCTGCTCCGCCGGATCGCCCGCCGCGGCCTGCGCCCCACCGGCCCCCGGTGCTGCGTCTGCGGCCGCGACGGCGGACTTGTTCTCGCTCACGCTCCCCAAGGTAAGCGATCCGCAGGCAGGCACCACCCGCAACCACGCGCAGGTCACAGGGACACGCCAGTTCCTGCACAGAAACGCCGTCTACCACAGCCGGAGTACCGTGCCGGGCGATTTCGGTCAGGGCTGAAACATGGGCAGGACCCGGGATTTTCCTTTCACCTCGTCGCACCTCTTGCCATCCTGAAAGGGTGTCCGAGACCTACACGCTCCACTGCACCGACGGCGACCCCAGCAGGGTCGTCACCGTCCTGCCCGGGCAGGGTTACACCGCGATGGGGCCGCTCCTGTACTACCCGCGCGCGGCGCTGGACGCACTGGGCTGGACCGTCCGCGTCGTCGAGTGGCAGGGCGAGGTCGACCTCGACGCCGCACGCACGGTGGCCGCGGAGGTGCTGGAGGGCGAGGACGCACCGGCGGCGGACGCGACGCACATCGTGCTCGGCAAGTCCCTCGGCACCCTGGCCCTGCCGGTCGCCGCCCGGCTCGCGCTGCCGGGCGTCTGGCTGACGCCGCTCCTCACGCGGGACGACGCCGCCGACGTCCGGACCGCCGTCGCGGGCCTCCGGTGCGACCACCTCCTGATCGGCGGGACCGCCGACCCGACCTGGGATCACGACCTCGTCTCCGGCCTCCGCGCGGACTTCGTGGAGGTGTCCGGCGCCGACCACAGCCTGGAGATCCCGGACGACTGGCGGAAGAACTCGGAGACCGTCCAGGACGTGACGTCGGAGATCGAACAGTTCGCGGCATCCTTCGACGCCGACTGACCGGGCTGGAACAGGGGACGGCGGTCAGGCGTTGCAGGGGTGTCACGTTCCACGGGAGGTAGCACCCATGTCGTTCTTCGATTCGCTGTTCGGTCAGGGAAAGACCACGATGGTCGCCCCCGAGGAGGCTCTCGCGGGCCGCGAGTCACCGATCCTGCCGGCGCCGCGCTCCCACACCGTCCTCGGCACGTCGCTCACCGGCCCCTGGGAGCCGGGCACGCGCGTGCTGTACCTCGCGATGGGGTGCTTCTGGGGCGCCGAGGAGATCTACTGGCAGCTCCCCGGGGTGGTGTCGACCGCAGTCGGCTACATGGGCGGCACGACGCCGAACCCCACCTACGAAGAAGTCTGCTCCGCGCGGACGGGCCACACCGAGACGGCCATGGTCGCCTACGACCCGGCGCGCGTCTCCGAGGAGGAGCTCCTGAGGATCTTCTGGGAGCGCCACGACCCCACGCAGGGATTCCGGCAGGGGAACGACGTCGGCACCCAGTACCGCTCGGCGGTCTACTGGACCACGCCCGAGCAGGCCGACGCGGTCCGTGAGACGGCCACCCGCTATGCGGAGGTGCTCGCGGCCAAGGGGTACGACCCGATCACCACCGAGATGCGCCCGGCCGCGGAGGTGGGCACCTTCTACCTCGCCGAGGACTACCACCAGCAGTACCTGAGCGACGCGAAGAACCCGAACGGGTACCGCTGCCACGCCACGACGGGCGTCCCGTTCCCCGACGCCGCCTGAGCGCGCGCGGCTCGTCACGGCGGCCCGGCCGCGAACGACCCGGCCGCCGTCGGGGTCGCCCGCACGACGGCCGAGAGGACGACGACGGCACACTCGCCGGAAGACGGCACCGCCGGGGTGACGGCCTGACGGGTCAGGCCGTCACCCCGGCGGTGCCAGGTGATCACCGAGTGATCAGGACATCCGGCGCCGACGCAGCACCAGCAGGGCGGCGCCGCCGCCGGCCAGCGCGAGCGCGAGCAGGGTGTAACCGATCGCGGGGCCGGCACCCGTCGAGGCGAGGACCTCGTCGTCCGGGGTGGTGGGCATGACCGACGGCTCGTCGGTGGGCTCGGCGACCGGCTCCGAGGGCTCCGCACCGGGCTCGGACGGCTCGGTCACCGGCTCCGAGGGCTCGACGCTGGGCTCCGACGGGGTCGGCTCCGGCTCGGACGGCTCGACGCTGGGCTCCGAGGGGGTCGGCTCCGGCTCGGGCTCCGTCGGGGTCGGGGTCGGCTCACCCGGAGCGTCGGTGTAGGTCACGGTGTAGTGGCTGATGTCCTTGCAGGACGAGTGCTTGATCGTCACCTCGGCGACCGGAGGATCGAACGTCTTGTACTCCGGCCCGAGCCCCTGCTTGGCCGACCCTGCCTTGACGCAGTAGCCGGTGATCAGCTTGCCCTCGGGCGCGGTGATGGTGATCTTCTTCTGATTACCCTCGACGTCGATCTTGCCGTCCTTCGGGCAGGTGTCGCCCTTGCCGAGGGTGTTGATCGACGCGGAGGTCTCGTGCGCGACAGGGGCAGCGGCGGCCGGGGCGGCACTCAGACCGACCGCGAGGAGCGCGATGGCTCCTAGAGCGGTGATGCGGTTCATGCGGGGGTGCTCCTTCAGCTGAGATGTCGCGCCACGGTGCACGCAACGAGCCGAAGGCTAGCGAGGATTCACAATTCTTCCAAAGCCCCAGGTAGTAGTTATGCCCGTGGAAGTAGCGGTATACCACGACCCGACCGTTTTTCACCCTTCCCGGTCGGCGCAACAAACCCGGGATGATTGCCTAAATTAGCCCGGACGACGCCTTTCCACGATTGCCGCGAGAGAATTCTTTGCCTTCCCTTTTATTTCTTTGCCCGTCGCCCTGCCCCGCCCCGCAGCCGCGAGGCGGGGCACGGGAGCGCGATGGCGGCCTCCTGGCAGCGCGAGCTTCACCCGCCGAAAGCAGCCTTCGTGCGACCCAACCACGAAAAAGCGAGCGATAACCTCTTATCGCCCTTTTCGCCGTTTCTTGTGGGTCGAGGAACCCTTCTTCTGCGCAGAAGCGCCCTGCCCACGCTTCTGCGGTGAAGCGCCCTGCCCACGACGGCGGACCTGGCCTGCCGACGAGCGGTCGCTCCCCTTCGCGCCTCTCGGAGCCCTCCGCTCGCGGGCCGGCTCCGAGGAGCCGGCCGGGGCGGCCCCCTCAGCACCGGACGGCCGCGACCGTCCCCGCCCTCGCGAGCTGTTGACGGTCCGCCCGCGGACGATCCCGATCATCTCCTCGACGAGATCGGTGGTGCGGTCGGCAGGCCACACGAGACCGACCGGCGCGGTGGGCCCGTCGTCGAGCCGCCGGAACACCACGTCCTTGCGATGGTGCAGCCGGGCGAGCGACATCGGCAGCACGGTGATACCCGCCGCCGCGCCGACGATCGCGAGCGCGTCCGCCGCCGTGGCAGGCCGTTCGAGCGGCGCCCCGTCGGGATCGACGGGCGCCCGCCCGGGCACCGCCGCGGAACCCGTCACCGGCGCGGCGCCCGAGACCCCGCGAGGCACGACCTCGGCACCGGGCCGCGCGGGCCCGTCGGGCCCCGTCGTCGCGTCGAGCGGCGTCGTCATCGCGGGATCGCCGGCACGACCGCCGGGAGCCGCGTAGAGCACGTCGTCGGCCGGGAGCCAGACGGTCTCGTCCACGAGGTCGCCCGGCGCGACCGTCTCCTCCGGCTCGAGGGCCGCCAGGAAGTGCTCGCGGTGCACGCAGACCACCGGGAGCTCCTCGTACAGCGGGATGCGGGAGAAGACCTCGGTGTCGACGGGGAGCCGGGCGATCGCGATGTCCGCCCCGCCGTCCCTGAGCACGGCGGGCGCGTCGGAGGGGTCGACCTGGACGAGCTCCAGCGCGACGTCGGGCAGCCGCTCGCGCCACACCCGCGCCCACTTTCCGGGTGTGGAGCCGGGGACGTAGGCGAGGCGGAAGGTCTCTGACACCTGCAAAGCATAGGCTTGGGCCATGGCAACTCCCTTCTCCCAGCAGGTTCTCAAGCCGACCAACGCGGCCAAGCGGCTCGGCGTCTACCTCCCCGCGACGCCGCCCGAGTTCCAGGAGAAGGGAATCAGCCGGGCCGAGATCGAGGAGCTGGAGAAGAACCCGCCCGAGTGGCTCTCCAACCTTCGCCGCAACGGTCCGCACCCGCGCCCCGTCGTCGCCGGGCGGCTCGGCATCTCCATCTCCGGCCTGGCCCGCGGCGGCGTGACCGAGCCGCTCACCACCGAGCAGATCGACGAGCTGCGCGCCGAACCGCCGGAGTGGCTGGTCCAGGAGCGCGCGAAGCACGCCCAGGTCCTCGCCGAGGAGCAGGCCGCCGAGAAGAAGCCCGCGCGGCCGCACCGCACCCGCAGCACCACGTAGGGCAGCGGAGGGGGCGCCGGAGCACCACCGCGCCGTCGAGCACCGCCGACCGCACCGGACCAGCCGCTCCGCGGCACCGCACCACAGAGGCCACGCGTGACCGACCCACTGACCACCATCCTGGACGCGCTGCGCCCCTACCCCGAGGACGGCACGCGCGCCGACGGCCCGGTCGCCGTGGACGCCACGGACCGTCTCCTGCTCGACGAGGCGCGCGACGCGATCACCTCCGCCGGGCCCGGCGAGGTCGTGACCCTCGGCGATCGGTTCGGCGCGCTCACGCTCGGCGCACTCGGCCTGGGCGCCCGCGACGTGCGCGTCCACCAGGACCCTGTCGACGCCGAGGCGGCGCTGCGCGCCAACGCGTTCGTGGCGCGGCGCAGCTCCTTCGACCACCACCCGCCCGGGGCCGGGCTGCTCGGCGGCGCGCGCGTGGTCCTGCTCCAGCTCCCGAAGTCCGCGGCCGAACTGACGGAGATCGCCGAGCAGGTGGCCCGGCACGCCGCCGACGACGTCGTGCTGTTCGCGGGCGGGCGCGTCAAGCACATGTCTCGCACGATGAACGACGTCCTCGGCACGGTCTTCGAGCAGGTCGTGCCCTCGCTCGCGCGCCAGAAGTCCCGGCTCCTCGTGGCCCGCGGCCCGCGGCCGGGCGTGCGCGAGCGCCTGCTGACCTACCCCGTGCGCGAGGTGCTGGACATACCGGGGTGCGCCGACGGCATCACCGTCGTCGCGCACGGGGGCGTGTTCGCGGGCGCCGCGCTCGACGCCGGCTCCCGGCTGCTCCTCCAGCAGTCGGACGCGTGGCCGCCGGCGTCGTCGGCGCGCCGGTCCGCCGTCGACCTGGGGTGCGGCAGCGGGATCCTGGCGACCGTCCTCGCGCTGCGCGGTCTCGACGTCGTGGCGACCGACCGCAGCGCGGCCGCCACCGCCTCGGCGAGTGCGACCGCGGCGGCGAACGGCGTCGGCCACCTGGTCAGGGTCCTGCGGGACGACGCCGGAGCGGCCCTTCCGGACGGTTCCGCCGACCTGGTCCTGCTCAACCCGCCGTTCCACGACCGGACCGCGGTCAGCACGGACGCCGCGCACCGCATGTTCGCGACGGCGGGCCGGGTCCTGCGGCCCGGCGGTGAGCTGTGGTCGGTGTTCAACTCGGCGCTGCGGTACCGGCCGGCGCTGGAGCGCGCCGTCGGCCCGACGGAGCAGGTCGCGCGGGATCCCCGCTTCACGGTGGCGCGGTCGGTCCGGAGGACCGGTGTCACGGATGCTGCGGCAACCACTTACTGACGCGTCAGTACACGGCTGCTAGATTCACCCGGTACGGAACCGCGCATCGCCGCCCGGGTCTCTCCGGGCGCAGAAAGGACTGTCGACGATGACACCCCAGTCCCCACGGACACGACGGCGCACAGGCGTCGGTATCGCCGCCGCGCTGGTCGTCGGAGGTGCCGCGGCCACGCTGCCGACGCTCGCCTCGGCGGACACCAGCGACGACGCCACCGCGGCCGCCGACCCGGACTTCGGTCCCAACGTCACGTTCATCGACGAGTCGTGGTCCACCGACGAGATCAACGCCACGCTGAACGAGCTCGACGACATCGAGCACTTCGGCACGGAGCGCCACCAGGTCTTCTTCGAGCCCGGCACCTACGGCAGCCCGGACGGCGCGGACGACCCGGCCACGGCTCCGGACATCGTCAACGCCGAGCTCGGCTACTACGAGTCGGTCGACGGCCTCGGCGCCCGGCCGGACGACGTCCTGATCAACGGTGCGATCCACGCGGAGCCCGAGGTGACCTGCCCCGACGCCCCGTGGGAGTGCCCCGGGCCCGGCTCGCTGAACAACTTCTGGCGCTCCATGTCGAACCTGGCGTTCAACCCGATCCAGCGCCCCACCCCCGAGGACGCCCAGCGCCCCCACCCGGCCGGCGTCGTCGAACCGCACCAGATGCGTTACGCGGTCTCGCAGGCGGCGCCGCTGCGGCGCGTCGACATCCAGGGCGACCTGACGATCTTCGGCCAGTTCGGCGAGTTCGGCTCGGGCGGCTACATCTCGAACTCGCGCATCGCGGGCACCGTCGCGAGCGGTTCCCAGCAGCAGTGGTACACGCGTGACAGCGAGATCGGCGGCTGGGACGGCGGCGTCTGGAACATGGTGTTCTCCGGCGTCGAGGGCGCGCCTGCCACCGACTTCGGCGACGCGCTCGGCGACGGCGCGGTCGGCGTGAAGACCACGCTCGACACGAACCCGGTCACCCGGGAGAAGCCGTTCCTGTACCGGGCCGACGACGGCGCGCTGCACGTCTTCGCGCCGCACGCCACGACGGAGACGTCGGGCGTCAACTGGTCGACCGACGCCGACGCCGGCGAGTCCCTGCCGCTCGACGACTTCTACGTCGCGAAGGCGGAGACCGACACGGCCGCCACGATCAACGCCGCGCTGGCCGAGGGCAAGCACCTGCTCCTCACGCCGGGCGTGTACGAGCTGGACGAGGCGATCACGGTCGAGAACGCCGACACCGTCGTGCTCGGCCTGGGCTACGCCTCGCTGACGCCCACCGCGGGCAACACCGCGCTGGTCACCTCCGACGAGCCCGGCATCCACGTCGCCGGGATCACGGTCGACGCGAACGTGCCGGAGTCCGAGACGCTCGTGCAGGTCGGGGCCGCGGACACGACGGCGTCGAAGGGCCACGGCAAGGGGCACGGCAAGGGCAAGGGCCACGGCAAGGGCAAGGGGCACGGCCACGGCCACGGCCACGGCCACGGCGAGCAGACCGCCGCCGACGCCGCCGACCCCGTCACCCTGACGGACGTCTTCATCCGCGTGGGCGGCCCGTGGGAGGGCAAGGCCGTCACCTCGATCGAGGTGAACAGCGACGACGTGCTCATGGACCACATCTGGGCCTGGCGCGCGGACCACGGCAACGGCGTGGACTGGGACGGCAACACCGGCGCCCACGGCGTCGTCGTCAACGGCGACCGCGTCACCGCGACGGGCCTGTTCGTGGAGCACTACCAGGAGAACCAGACGATCTGGAACGGCGAGGACGGTCGGACCGTCTTCTACCAGAGCGAGCTGCCGTACGACCCGCCGAACCAGGAGAGCTGGATGGACGGCGAGACCAACGGCTACGCGTCCTACAAGGTCGCGGACGACGTGGCGAGCCATGAGGCCGCCGGCATGGGCGTGTACTCGTACTTCTGGAACGAGATCGACATCCGCCTCGACTCGGCGATCCAGGTGCCGAACGCGCCGGGCGTCTCGCTCCGGTCGATGACGAGCGTGTACCTGGACGGCGACGGTGGCATCGACCACGTCGTCAACGGCCAGGGTGACCTGGTCGAGAACGGCAAGGCGACCGAGCAGATGATCGCCTACCCGGGGGCCGACGCCTCCTGAGGCCGACGTACTGACCGGGGACGACGACGGCCGCGCGGCCGCCTGTCGGACACGAGAGCCGAGGCGGTGGGTCCACGTGGGACCCACCGCCTCGGCGTCGTCGTGCGGGAGGGCTTACTGGACGCCCCTGACCTCCACGACGAAGACCAGGGTGGCCCCGCCCGGGATGCCGGCCTGCGGCACGCCGCGCGAGCCGTAACCGTGCTCGGCGGGGATGGACAGCAGGACCTTGTCACCGACGTTGCGGCCGACCAGGCCCTTGTCCCAGCCACCGATCACGGCGCCGACGCCGATCGGGAAGTCGATGGTGGTGCCGCGGTCGTAGCTGTTGTCGAACACGCCGCCGCCCCAGGTCTGCCCCAGGTAGTCGACGACGATCGTCCGGCCGGCCTCGACGACCGGGCCGGTGCCCTCCTCGAGCACCTGGACCTGCAGGCCCGCGGGGGCCTCGCTCTCAGGGAAGGTGAGTGCCGGCTTGCCGCCGGCCTGCCACTCGACGGTGGGAAGCGTAGTCACGGAAAGTGCCTCTCGGTCGGATTTGACGCCAGCCCCTGGCGCCCAACCGCTCCACCCTACGACGCACGGCCCTCGACGCGATCGCGGCGGGTGCGTTCGCGGGCCGCGGCCTGGCGCAGGGTCTCCAGGGCGGTGCGCACGGGGGGCGTGTCGGCGATCGGGTCGGCCACCACCGCGTACACCGAGCGGACCGGTGTGGGGCGCACGACCCGGACCCGCACGGCACCGGGCGGCAGGCTGATCGCCCCGAGCTCCGGCAGGACCGTGGGGCCGATCCCGGCGTCGACGAAGGCGAGGGCCGTCGGGTAGTCGTGCGCCTCGACGTGGAAGGTCGGGCTGAAGCCCGCGGAGGCGCACGCCTCCAGGAGCGCGCGGCGGCACCAGCCCTGCGTGAAGTCGTTGTCGATCCACGGCTCGTCGGCGAGCTCGGCGAGCTCCACCTCCTCCTTGCCCGCGAACCGGTGCCCGGCGGGGACGACGGCGACGTAGGCGTCGTCCAGCAGGTGGTGCGCTGTGAAGCCCGGCGTCCTGCGGTACTCCTGCATCATGACGACGAGCTGCAGGTCCGGCCGGTCCTCGGGACGGTCGGGGACGTCCTCGCGCAGCTCGAGGTCGAGGCGCAGGCCGGGGAAGTCGGTGATCAGGCGGCGGACGACGTCGGGCAGCCACGACGCGCCGACCGAGCCGAAGTACGCGAGGCTCAACGACCCGGTTCGCCCCGCACGCAGGTCGGAGACCAGGGTCTCGGCCGCGCCGAGGCGCGCGAGGACGCCGTCGGCCTCGCTCGCCAGCGTGAGCCCGGCGGCCGTGGGCCGCAGGCCACGGCCGGCCTTGGTCAGGAGCGTCAGCCCGGTCTCGCGCTGCAGCGCCGAGATGTGCTGGCTGACGGCTGACGAGGTGTAGCCGAGGTTGGCTGCCGCCGCGGCGACCGAGCCGCTGGCGACCACGGACCGGAAGACCCTGAGGCGGTGGACGTCGAGCATGGACCGATGATACAGCGACACTGAACAGTGATGCAGAAATAGTCGCTTGTGCTTGATGGTTGCCGAGGGTCAACATCGTGCCATGACCACCACCGGCGCCCCACCCCACACCCCGCCCGAAGCCTCCTCCGACGCCTCGTCGACCACCGTGTCCGGAAACCGCCGGACAGGACCCGTGGGCCCGGACGACGCTCACGACATGAAGACGGCCGTCACCCCGGAGCTCCAGGACCTCGACCGACACGAGGCCCCCGACCAGCGCGCCCGCTACCTCGTGCCGGTCGCCGCCGGCGTGACCGTGGTGCTGTGGGCCTCGGCGTTCATCGGGATCCGGGCCGCCGGGCACGACTACTCCCCCGGCGCGCTCACGCTCGGCCGGGTCGCCGTCGGGACGCTGGTGCTCACCCTGCTGGCCGGCGTCGCGGGGAAGCTCCGCGTCCCGCGCGGGCGCGTGCTCGCGGGCGTCCTCGTGTGGGGCGTGCTCTGGTTCGGCGTCTACAACATCGCGCTGAACGCCGCCGAGCGGACGCTCGACGCCGGGACCGCCGCGCTCCTCGTCCAGCTCGCACCGATCCTCACGGCGGTGGTCGCCGGGCTGACGCTGGGCGAAGGGTTCCCTGCCCGGCTGCTGACCGGGATCGGGATCGCGTTCACCGGTGTCGCGGTGATCGCGTGGGCGTCGTCGTCGGGCACGTCCGAGATCGGGGCCGTGCTGCTCGGGCTCGGCGCCGCGGTCCTGTACTCCGCGGGCGCCCTGCTGCAGAAGCGGATGCTGCCGAAGGTCGACGCGCTGACGATGACCTGGCTCGGCTGCCTCGCGGGCACCGTCGCCACCCTGCCTTTCGCGGGGACCCTGGTCACGGAGCTGGCCGCGGCGCCGGTGGCGGCCACGCTCGGCGTGCTCTACCTCGGCGCCTTCCCGACGGCGATCGCCTTCGCCACCTGGGGCTACGCGCTGTCGCACACGACGGCGGGCCGGCTGTCCGCCACCACCTACGCGGTCCCGCCGATCGCGGTGCTGCTCTCCTGGTGGCTGCTCGGCGAGGTCCCGGCACCGATCGTGCTGGCCGGCGGCCTGCTGTGCCTGGTCGGCGTGGTCCTGGCGACGCGCCGCCCCCGGGCCGCCCGCTGACCCGGCGGCGCCCGCACCCACCGAACGGGCCCCGCGCCTGGCGCCTGCCCGCGCTGCCGGCGCTCCGTCGCGGGATCGGTAGCTCCGGCTGTCGATCCCGCGGCCTTCCCCCGGCCGTATGCACGCCCCAAGAAGTCCGACACCCGCACCCACGGTTTGTCCAAGTGCACGCACGTGCGTAACCCTTTAGTCCATGACGACGGATTCACCCGAGGCCGCGGCTCCACAGGCGGCCCGGCGGCGCCCGCAGAAGCGCGCCGACACTCCCAAGCGCCCGGTCAAGGGCCACACCTCCAGCGACGGCGCCTCACCGCGGGCCTGGGACTGGCGCAGCAAGTTCCCGTCGATCGCCGACTACGGCTTCCTCTCGGACTGCGAGGCCAACGCCCTCATCGCGCCGTCCGGCGCGGTGGAGTGGATGTGCGTGCCCCGCCCGGACTCGCCCAGCATCTTCTCGGCGATCCTGGACCGCGGCGCCGGCCGTTTCCGGCTCAGCCCGTACGGGGTCCGGGTCCCGGTCGCCCGGCGCTACATCCCCGGCACGCTCATCCTCGAGACCACCTGGCAGACGTCCACCGGCTGGCTCATCGTGCGGGACACGATGCTCATGGGGCCGTGGCACGACGTCGAGGACCGGTCCAAGACGCACCGCCGCACCCCCACCGACAACGACGCCGAGCACATCCTGCTCCGCACGGTCAAGTGCGTGTCCGGCACCGTCGACCTCGAGGTGATGTGCGAGCCGCGGCCGAACTACGCGCGGAACGAGCCGAGCTGGTCCTACGACAACAGCGGCTACTCGAACGTCACCGCGAGGCTCGGCAAGCACAACCCGGACATCAGCCTGACGTCCGACCTGCGCTTCGGGCTCGAGGGCCGCCGGGCCATAGCGCGCACCCGGATGACCGAGGGCACCACGCACTTCGTCGCCATGTCGTGGGGCTCGCAGCCCGCGCCCAAGACCTGGCCCGACGCCGTCGAGGCGATGTGGCGCACCGAGCAGTACTGGCGCGACTGGATCACCCAGGGCAAGTTCCCCGACCACCCGTGGCGCATCTACCTGCAGCGTTCCGCGCTCACGCTGAAGGGTCTGACCTACTCCCCCACGGGCGCGCTGATCGCCGCGGCGACGACGTCGCTCCCGGAGACCCCCGGGGGCGAGCGCAACTGGGACTACCGGTACTCGTGGATCCGCGACTCGACGTTCGCCCTCTGGGGCCTGTACACCCTCGGCCTGGACCGGGAGGCGAACGACTTCTTCGCGTTCATCCACGACGTCTGCCGCGACAACAAGCAGCTCCAGATCATGTACGGCGTGGGCGGTGAGGAGACCCTCGAGGAGGCCGAGCTCGCCCATCTGTCCGGCTACGAGGGCGCCCGGCCGGTGCGCGTGGGGAACGGTGCCTACAACCAGAAGCAGCACGACGTCTGGGGTGCCGTCCTCGACTCCGTCTACCTGCACACACGCTCGCGCGAGCAGTTGCCCGAGTCCCTCTGGCCGATCCTGAAGCGCCAGGTGGAGGAGGCCGCGAAGCACTGGCACAAGCCGGATCGCGGCATCTGGGAGGTGCGCGGGGAACCGCAGCACTTCACGTCGTCGAAGCTGATGTGCTGGGTCGCCATGGACCGTGGGGCGAAGCTCGCGCGCATGTACGACGAGCACGACTACGCCGAGCAGTGGCAGAAGATCGCCGACGAGATCAAGGCCGACATCATGGCCAAGGGCGTCGACGACCGCGGCGTGTTCACCCAGCGCTACGGCGACTCCGCGCTGGACGCGTCCTTGCTGCTCGTCCCCCTGCTGCGGTTCCTGCCGCCGGAACACGAGAGCGTGCGCGCCACGGTGCTCGCCATCGCCGACGAGCTCACCGAGGACGGTCTCGTGCTGCGCTACCGCACGCACGAGACCGACGACGGTCTGGCCGGCGAGGAGGGCACGTTCACCATCTGCTCGTTCTGGCTGGTTTCCGCGCTCGTGGAGATCGGCGAGGTGGAGCGGGCCAAGGCGCTGTGCGAGCGGCTGCTGTCGTTCGCGTCGAGCCTGAACCTCTACGCCGAGGAGATCGACCCGACGAGCGGGCGGCACCTGGGGAACTTCCCGCAGGCGTTCACCCACCTCGCCCTCATCAACGCGGTCATGCACGTGATCCGCGCCGAGCGGGGCGACCCGCAGGACCACTACTTCGGATCCCGCCCGTCCTGACGGCGCCGGGGACGACGACGGCCCGGGTCACCTTCGCGACGAAGGTGGCCCGGGCCGTCGGGTTCAGCGATCAGTCTCCGCTGAAGATGTTGATGATCGCGATCAGGCGCAGGATCTCGGTGTAGAGCCAGACCAGCGTGACGATCAGGCCGAACGCCGCGGTCCACGCGAGCTTCGCCGGGGCACCGCCCTCGACGCCGCGCTTGATGAAGTCGAAGTCGACCATCAGGGACATGATCGCGAGCACGATCGCCACGGCCCCGATGATGATGCCCATCGGGCCGTTGCGCAGCCCGAACTCGCCCAGCACCCCGGTCCAGACCAGGACCAGGTTGACGACCGAGAACAGCGCGTAGCCGACCAGCGCCATCATCAAGAAGCGCGTGAACTTGGGCGTCACGCGGACCTTGCCGCTCCGGAAGAGGAACAGCGAACCCGCGAACACGGAGATCGTGCCGATCACCGCCTGCGTGACGGCGCCCTCGGCGATCCCGTTGTACACGAACGAGATGCCGCCCACGAACATGCCCTCGAACACGGTGTACGCGATGATCAGGAACGGCGACGGGTTCTTCTTGAACGCGTTGACCAGACCGAGCACGAGCCCACCGATCAGGCCGATCCACAGCAGGCCCGGCGCGAACAGGAACGTCGCCGCCGCGACGACGACCAGCAGGGCCAGCAGCCCGCCGGTCTTGACGATCACGTCGTCGTAGGTCAGGCGCTTGGTGTCGGCGCTGGTGGCCGACGGGGCGTCATACATCGCGCCCAGCTGCGACGGGTCCATGCCCTGCTGGCCCGCAGAGCCGTACTGGGCGTAAGGGTTGGGGGCGGTGGCAGTACCACCACGGGCGCCTCGCGGCGCTCCGGTGCGACGTGGTTCACCGAATACGTCGCTATTCGAAAAGACGGGGTTGCTCATGTGCTCCTCCTGGTAGTGGCACCCATGCTAATGAACGTCGCCGGTGCCCGGACAGTTCCCGGGCCTGGCGCGGCACGGCACGGCAACGGCAACGGCACGAGGGTCTAGACCGACCGGAGGACGTCCGTTTCCCCCTTCAGGATGATTCCTGGCGCCAGGAGGATGAGCCGGGCGGGTTTTCGGTGACGGACACCGGTGCCCCGGCTTAGTGTCGGGGTATCCGGCGTCGTCGGCCCGGACCGACCGGCGCCCGCACCCGGAGAACGAAAGCCACCACACATGACTTCAGCCACAAGGAGCGCACCATGATCGAGGCCCACGGTCTCGCCAAGCGATATGGCTCCAAGACCGCCGTCGACCACGTCAGCTTCACCGTCCCGCCCGGCCGGGTGACCGGCTTCCTCGGCCCCAACGGCGCCGGGAAGTCCACCACCATGCGCATGATCATGGGCCTGGACCAGCCCACGGCCGGCACCGTCACCGTGAACGGCCAGCCGTACGCGAAGCACGCGCGGCCGCTCGCCGAGGTCGGCGCCCTGCTCGAGGCGAAGGCCGTGCACTCGGGCCGCTCCGCCTTCAACCATCTGCGCGCGCTGGCCGCCACACACGGCATCCCCCAGCAGCGCGTGGCCGACGTCATCGACCTCACCGGGCTCGACTCGGTGGCGAGGAAGCGGGTCGGCGGGTTCTCGCTCGGGATGGGCCAGCGCCTCGGTATCGCGGCCGCCCTGCTCGGCGACCCGCAGACGCTCATCCTGGACGAGCCCGTGAACGGCCTCGACCCCGAGGGCGTCATCTGGGTACGCAACCTCGCCAAGCACCTCGCGTCCGAGGGCCGCACGGTGTTCCTGTCCAGCCACCTGATGAGCGAGGTCGCGCTCACCGCGGACCATGTCATCGTCATCGGCAGGGGCCGCATCCTGGCCGACACGTCCGTCGACGACCTCATCGCGGCCTCCGAGCGCAAGCACGTCCGCGTGCGCTCGCCGCAGGCCGGGGATCTCGCGAGCCTCCTGAAGGAGAAGGACGCGCAGATCAAGACGCCCGAGGCGGGCGTCCTGGAGGTCACCGGACCCGATGCCGCGTCCGTGGGCGAGCTCGCGGCCGCGAGCAAGATCGTGCTGCACGAGCTCACCCCCATCCAATCCACGCTGGAGGAGGCGTACATGTCTCTCACCGCCGACGCGGTGGAGTACCGCTCCGAAGACCTGGCCGCCTCCGCGGAGAGCTCGCGGCCCGAGCCCGCCGCGGCGCCGGCGGCCGCGCACCTCGCTGATCCGCCGACCGCGCCCGCCGGCGATCCTGCCGCCTCGGGCAACGGGAGGCACGCCGCCGACGCGACGGCGGCGACGTCCTCGCAGGAGGTGAGCGACCGATGAGCACGACGACTCTCGACACCCCGGCCCGCACGTCGCCGCCGTCCGGCGTGACCGTGAAGAAGGTGACCTTCGGACGGCTGCTGCGCTCGGAGTGGATCAAGCTCTGGACGCTGCGCTCCACCTGGTGGACGCTCGCCTCGACGGTGGTGATCCTCGTCGGGTTCGGCTTCATGATGGCGATCGTGGCGCAGCTCGTCGCCGACCAGACGGAGGGCATGGCCCCCGAGGAGCAGGCCGCCTCCGGGAGCTTCTTCACCGGGCCCATGGTGATCACCGGCGGCTACGAGTTCGCGGCCCTCGTGGTCGCGGTCCTGGGCTCCATGCTGATCACCGGCGAGTACTCCACCGGGATGATCCGGTCGACGTTCACGGCCGCGCCCCGCCGGCTGGGGGCCTACTTCGCGAAGGCCACGGTGCTCGCCGTGGTCACGGCCGTGCTCGTCACGGTGTCGCTGGGACTGGCCTGGCTCGTGACGTACCCCATCCTCGACAGCAACGGGATCACCGTCGACTGGGGCGACGGCGACCAGGTCCGCCAGCTGTACGGCACGGTGCTGTACACGGTCCTCGTGGCGCTGTTCGCCCTGGGGATCGGCACGCTCATCCGGCACACCGCGGGAGCGATCTTCACGGTCGTAGCCATCTTCATGGTGGTGCCGATCGTCTTCAGCATCGCCACGATCGCCGCCAGCCAGGTGCCGTGGGTGCTCGACGTGAACAAGTTCCTGCCGAGCATCGCCGGTTCGGCGATCACCCCGGCGGCGATGCAGACCCCGGAGGTCCTGGACCCCTGGGTCGGCATCGGCACCCTCGCGGCCTACACCGCAGCCGTGCTCGTCGCCGGCGCGGTCTCCCTCAAGACCCGGGACGCCTGAGACACCACGCGGCGGCGGCCGGGTCCGATTC
>NZ_BAAHAJ010000012.1:0-104727 GCF_054777735.1 Myceligenerans cantabricum | reverse complement strand
TCGTCGTGCCCCCACCACCGCCGACCCAGTGGCCACCCACCCCTCCGCCGCAACCCACCCCTCCGCCGAGCCGCCGACATCTCCCGCCACCGCCCACATCTGCCACATCTGCCACCCCGACTGAACTTGCTTCAGTAGGGGTTCGAATCCATTTATCTCGCTCTGAAAGGTCTGCCAGCCCCTACTGAACGAGGATCAACAGCCGCGGGGGGGGCTGGGTGGGGGTCGGTCTTTGGCCGAGTGAGGGGGGGACGGCACGGCGGTCGGCTGGCCGGTCAGAGATGACCGGTCGGCCGGCCGCCGGGTCGCCGTTAGCGTGCGGTCGAGGCTGCGAGGTCGGCCGCCGCCTTGTTCCGGTGGGCTTGGACCTCCGCCGCAGCGGCACGCCGGCGACGCCGTGCGTCGCTCTTCTCCGCGCGCCGGAGCTTTCCGCGCTCCATGAGCGAGTAGATCACCGGCACCACGAACAGCGTGAGCAGCGTCGAGGAGACGAGCCCGCCGATCACCACGAGTGCCAGCGGCTGCGCGATGAACGCCCCGCCGCCGGTGAGCCCCAGCGCCATCGGCGTCAGCGCGAACACCGTGGCCAGAGCGGTCATCACGATGGGCCGCAGGCGCTGGCGAGAACCCTCGCGCACCGCCTCGTCGAGATCGCGGCCCGACCGGCGGTACTGGTTGATCAGGTCGATGAGCACGATCGCGTTCGAGACCACGATCCCGACCAGCATCAGCACACCGATCAGCGCCGGCACGCCCAGCGGTGTGCCGCTGAGCAGCAGCGCCCCCAGCGCGCCGGTCGCCGCGAACGGTACCGACACGAGCAGGATCAGCGGCTGCACCAGGGACCCGAACGTCGCCACCATCACGACGTACACGATGAAGATCGCCGCGACGAGAGCGAGCCCGAGGTCGTTGAACGCGTCGGCCTGCTCCGCGGCCGCACCGCCCACGACGACGCTCGCACCGGCCGGCAGGCTCACGTCCGCGATCCGCTCGTTCAGCGCCGTGGTCAGCGAGCCGAGGTCGTCACCGGCAGGCGTGACCGACACGGTGGCGGTCCGCTCGCCGTCGGTCCGCGAGATGCTGGTCGGGACGTCCTGGACGGCGACGTCCGCCAGGTCGGTGAGCTCCACCATGCCCGTCGCCGTCGGGATCTCCAGCTCCTTGAGCTCCGCGCGGGTCGCGGGCGCCTCGCCCGTGGACTCGACCACGTCGAGCCTGCGCTCGTCGAGCTCGACGGTGCCGAGCGTCTGCTCCGGCGACATCTCGCCCGCCACGATCCCGGACACCGCGGACTCGGTCAGGCCGGCCTCCGCCGCCTTCTCGCGGTCCACGGTCACCTGCACCACCTGCTGCGCGGCGGCCAGGTTGTTCGTCACCTCGGCGGCGCCGTCGACGTCGGCGACGGCGTCCTCCACCTCCGCGGCGCCCTCGGCGAGCGACTCGTTGTCGAGCGCGCTCACGACGAGGTCGACGGTCGACCCGCCGAAGCCGCTGTCCGCCGATGCCACGGTGACGTCGTCGGTCACACCCTCGACCAGCGGTTCGACGGCTTCCCGCACGTCGTCGGCGACGGCCGTACCGTCGGCCTCCTCGTCGAGCGTGATCGAGAACGAGGCCGAGTCGCCGGCGGATCCCATGAATGCCGCCTGCTCGGCCTCACCGGTGCCGACGGTGGACTGCACGGTCTCGACGCCGTCGACCTCGCTCAGGGCCTCCTCGGTGCTGCGCGCCGCGTCGTCCTGCGCGGCGAACGACGTGCCGGGCTGGAACGTCTGCGTGACGGTCAGGGTGTCCTGGCCGCTGTCGCCGATAAAGTTCGTCTCCAGGCGCGGCACCATGGCAAGCGTCCCGCCGAGCACCGCCGCGGCGATGAACAGCGTGACGACCGGGCGCCGCAGCGCGGCTCCCAGCGTCGGCACGTAGGCCCGCTGCCACAGGCCACGACGCTCCTTGGCCTCGGCGGCCTCGCGCTCGGTGGTCCGCACCGCCTCGCGCTCCTCCTCCGTCTCGCCCGGCACGACCGGCGCCTTGACGAACCAGTAGGCCAGCACCGGGACGATGGTCAGCGCGACGACGAGCGAGGCGCCCATCGCGATCGCCACGGTCAGCGCGAACGGTCGGAACAGCTCACCCGTCATGCCGCCCACCAGGGCGATCGGTGCGAACACGGCCACGGTGCAGATGGTCGACGCCGCGATCGCGCCGCCCACCTCGCGCACGGCACCGAGGATCGCGGGCAGCTTCTCCTCGCCGTACGACAGGTGTCGCTTGATGTTCTCGATGACCACGATCGCGTCGTCGACCACGCGTCCGATGGAGATCGTCAGTGCACCGAGCGTCAGGATGTTCAGCGTGTAGCCCGTGATGTTCATGATGATGAACGTGGCCGCGAGCGACAACGGGATCGAGATCGCCGACACCAGCGTGGACCGCAGCGACGCGAGGAACAGCAGGATCACGAGCACTGCGAAGATCAGGCCGAGCCCGCCCTCCGTGGACAGCCCCTCGATGGACTCCTCGATGAACGGCGCCTGGTCGAACACGACGCCGACGTTCACGTCGCGCGCCTCGAGCGTGCCGGACAGGTCGTCGAGCACGCCCTGCACGGCGTGCGACACCTCGACCGTGTTGCCGTCGGGCGTCTTGGTGATGGCGATCCCGAGCGACGGTTCGCCGTCGAGCCGTGAGGCCGACGAGACGGGCACGGGCTCACGCTCCACCTTCGCGACGTCGCCGAGGACGACGGGCTCGGGCTGAGCCGGGGCGACCTCACCCGTGGGCGGCACGGTGTCCGACGACGGGTCCTGCGCGGTCACGCCGCCCGCCGGGGCGCCGGCCGCACCGGCTGCGGCTGCCGCGTCGGCGCCCGCTGCCGGGTCCGCACCGGCACCGGCGGCACCGGCTGCGGCGCCCGCTGCGCCCTGGGCTCCGCCGGACGCGGCGGGGACGAGCGGGAGGTTCCGGAGGTCCTGGACGTCGTCGAGGCTCGTGCCGAGCTCGACGGACCAGGTCCGGTCGCCCTCGGTGAGCGTACCGCCGGGCATGACGACGCCGTTGTCCTGCAGCAGCGTGGAGAGCTGCGCGGCGGTGAGGCCGGCCGCGGCCAGCTCGTCGTCGTCCGGCGTGACGACGATGCGGTCCTCGCGCACCCCGCTGACGTCGACGCTGCGCACGTCGTCGAGCTTCTCCAGCTCGGGGACGAGGGCCGACTCGACGGTGTCGGCGAGGGCGTCGTCGGACTCGTCGCCCGCGACGGCGAGCTGCACCACGGGGAGGTCGTCGAAGGAACCCGCGATGACCTGCGGGTCGACGTCCTCGGGCAGCACCTGCCCGAGCCGCGTGATGGAGGCTTCGAGGCGCTGGGTGACGCGCTCGATATCGGTGCCGTAGGTGAACTCGACGGTGGTCATCGACAGACCGGTCGAGACGGTGGAGTTCACCGACTCGACGCCGTCGATCGTCTCGGCGGCGGACTCGATCGGCTCGGTGACACGCTCCTCGACGACGGACGGGGACGATCCGGTATAGGGCGCGACGACGATTCCCATGGGGAGCTGGAGCGACGGGATCAGCTCTTGTTTGAGCTGGCCCATGCTCAGCACGCCCATGACTGCGACCGCGACCGTCGTCAGGGCGACGACGGCGCGGTGCGCCAAGGACAAGCGGGCAAGACGGAACACGGATGCCTCCACGAACGGGCGGGACTGGGGACGGCCTCACGACGCCGTCGTCGTGGTGCAACCGGTCCAACGAGTCACGCCGACCGGAGTTCCCACTCTACGGGCATTTGTTGCAGTCGCTGCAAATTTGTTATCCGGCCACGAGCCGGGTGGCACGACTCCCTCCAGAGTAGCCCGATCCGATCGCCGAGACTTGTTTGCAAAGAACTACTTGCAAAGCTTTATTTGCGCCTGTAGTTTCAGGAGGCGCAGCCACGCCCGGCACCGAGCACCGAGCACCGAGGAGACCCGCCATGAGCACCTTCGACACCGCGTTCACCGCCACCCCGTTCCCCACCTCCCGCGCCCGGGCCGCCGCCCGCCGCTGGGGACCCCGCGCCACCGGCGCCGCGAATCCGAACGTCCGCGAGGGCGAGCGGGACCGGGCGGTCAGCCGCGTCGGACGCGCTTCCCGACGCCGGCAGGACGCCGCACGACGTGACCGCGACGCCCGACAGGACGCTCATCTGGAGCGCATCCGCGACAACGCCGCGGCCACCCACCCGCTGGGACTGCGCTGAGCCCGCCGGCCCGGCGGCCCGGTCACGACGGCACCGCAGCACCGGTGAATGCGCGAGTCGCCGTGGACCACGAAGTAGCGTCTGGTCCATGACCGGAGCGAACGAGCAGAGCGACCCCCTGGACGCGCCCGAGCCCCCGGCGCCTCCCCCGCGGCTCGGGCCGGCCGCACTCCGGGCGCTCGCGCACCCGCTGCGGCTGCGGATTCTCGACCTGCTGTCGACCCGTGGCTCGCTGACGGCGAGCAAGCTCGGCGAGATCGTCGGGGAGTCCAGCGGGTCCACGAGCTACCACCTTCGCCAGCTCGCGAAGCACGGGCTCGTCCAAGAGATCGAGGGCAAGGGCACGACTCGCGAACGCTGGTGGGAACGGCCGCCCGGGGGCTTCTCGGTCTCGTCCCTGGAGCAGGACTCGCCGTCGGCGCTGGCTGCGGCCAACATCGTCAACCACGAGACGATCCGCATGCGCAATGATCGCTCGCTGCGGTTCGTCGAGAGAGTCATGGCCGAGACCGACGGCCGTTCGCTCCTGCAGCACGCCTGGCGAGACGCCGTCACCTTCACCACGATGAACAAGTGGGCCACACCCGAACAGGTGGCCTCCGTCATCGACGCATGGAACCAGTTCGTCGTCGAGCACCTCGATCCGCTCGACAGCCGTGAGGGCACGCCCGGTACGGTTCCCGTCGAGATCCACTTCGACGTGTTCCCCCTCGTCGACAGCCACGGCGACCCGCTCTGACCGGCGCGGCGACCCGGCCCGCCGCGTTGCCGCGCCGCGCCGATCTGCCGTCGGCAGATCTGCCGCGAGCCGAAGGGTGTTCCGGGGCAGGACGACGTCGGACACCGTGGTGGGCATGACCGACAGCCAGACCATCCCCCTCGACGACCACCTCGCCACGCGCCTGCTGCACCAGCGCATCGTCATGATCGGGCACGAGATCGACGACGCCCTGGCGAACCGTGTGACCGCCCAGCTCCTGCTGCTTTCCGCAGAGGACCAGGACGCCGACATCGCCCTCTACATCAACTCCCCCGGCGGCTCGATCTCCCCGGGCATGGGGGTGTACGACACGATGCGGCTGCTGCCCAACGACGTCGCGACCGTGGCGCTCGGGTTCACCGGGTCGATGGCACAGGTGCTGCTCACGGCCGGCACCGCCGGGAAGCGGTACGCGCTGCCGCACGCGCGGATCATGATGCGCCAGCCGCTCGGCGGGATCGGCGGGACCGTCTCGGACATCACCACCCAGGCCGAGAACCTCCAGCACACGAAGGACGTCGTGACCCGGATCCTGGCCGACCACACCGGGCAGCCACCCGAGACGATCGCCGCCGACTCCGACCGCGACCGCTGGTTCACCGCCGAGCAGGCCCAGGCCTACGGGATCGTGGACACGGTGGTCGAGCAGCTGCCCGACGTCCGTCCGTCGGGCCACGGACGGCGCGCAGGGCTCTAGGCCGCGAGGAGCACGGTGTCCTGGGCCGGGCCGGCGTCGCGGGCCGTCCGGCTCGGGAGCCGGGTCAGGTCCGCCCTCCTGGCACGTTCGGGGCCGACGAAGCCCGCACGGCCGCGGCGAGCACGGGCGGACAGTACCCGCACCCGGCGCTCCTCCTCGGCCTGGGCGGCCGCCAGCGTCAGGTCGGCCCACGCACGCTCGACGAGATCGGCCAGCTTCATGCCGAGCGCCGCGCACACGGCGGCCAGCACCTCGGACGAGGCCTCCTTGCGGCCGCGCTCGACCTCTGACAGGTACGCGGTGGAGACTCGCGCCGCGGTGGCGACGTCGGACAGGGTGCGGCGCTGCGCCGTGCGGGCACGCCGCAGGATCTTGCCCACGAGATCTCGCAGGAGGGGTTCCGGCGTCGTGCCGAAGTCGGCCGGCTCTCCCGTCCGGCTCATCTGCTGCGTCGGCTGTGTCGTCACGTTGCCTACCGCCCTCCCCGTCGACTGTTTCCCACCGTAGCCGGGGACACTGACACCGGAACAGGAGGCGGCGCCGGTCGACCGTCGTCGTACGCCAGCGGCGTAAGGGCGGAACAACCCGAGCCTCCGGGCCGGGCCTGTCCGATGAGCGGCCGGCTCCCTCCACCGAGGTCCCCGGCGGCGCGGGACCCGGCGCACGGCTCGGCAGGGCCGCGGTCGGCACCTGCGCCCTCGGCCGGCTTCACGCGGGTGTCGCCCGCGGGCGGAACACCTTGCGATAGGCCCCCGGCGTGACGCCCAGGACCTGTGCGAACTGCGATCGGAAGTTGCTCGTGGTGGGGAACCCCGTGTGCGCGGCGACCCGGTCCACCGTGTGGTCGGTGGTCTCCAGCAGCTCCTGCGCGTGACGGATGCGCACGCCGGCGACCCACTGCATCGGGCTCTGTCCTGTCTCGTCCTTGAAGCGGCGCGTCAGCGTGCGCGCGCTCGTGCCCGCCGCGCCGGCGAGGTCCGCGAGCGTCAGGTCGCGGTGCGCGTTCGCCTCGATCCACGCGAGTACGGGTCCGAGGGTCGGGGTCCGGGACGTCGGTCGGTTCCGGACGATGTACTGCGCCTGCCCTCCTGGGCGGTGCAGCGGGGCGACCGCCAGGCGCGCGGCGTCCGCCGCGACGGCCGTTCCGTAGTCGCGCTGGACGATGTGCAGGCACAGGTCGAGGCCGGACGCCGCGCCCGCGGAGGTCAGGATGTCCCCGCCGTCCGTGTAGAGCACGTCCGGGTCGAGCCGCACGGCCGGGTGCCTGGACGCGAGCTCGTCCGCCGCGAGCCAGTGGGTCGTGGCGTCCCGGCCGTCCAGCAAGCCGGCCTCCGCGAGCGTGAAAGCGCCCACGCAGATCGATGCGACCCGGGTCCCTCGCTCTGCCGCGGTCCGCAAGGCGGACAGGACGGCCGGCGGGGTGGGGACGGACAGGTCGTTCCTGCCCGGCACCACGACGAGGTCGGCGCGTTCGAGGGCGTCCAGGCCCTCGTCGATCATCAGTCTCAGCGGACCTGCCTGGACCGACTGCTCGGGGCCGGCGACGACGATCCGGTACCCGGGTCTGCCGTCCGGGAGACGGACGCGCCCGAACGTCTCGATGGGGGTGGCCAGATCGAAGGCGATCGTGTCCGGGAGCGCGAGCACGACGACCGTGAACATGCTCGCAGGATAGGCCATCATGGCCGATGGCGAGATACAGGCGAAGCATGTCCTGATAGTCATTGTCCTGCACGCGGGGGACGACAAGGATGGAGCGAGCATCCCGTGAAAGGAACCCACCCATGCCCCAACCTCGCGCCCAGTTCGTGCTCTTCGACGGATTCGACCCGCTCGATGTCGTCGCCCCGTTCGAAGCGCTGACCGCCGGCAACGACTTCCTCGGCGGAGCGTTCACCGTGGAGCTCGTCAGCGCGAGCGGTCCGGGCGTCGTGCGATCCGGCACGCCGCAGATATCCCTCACGGCGGTCGCCGCGCTCGATCCCGACGCACCCGGCTACGTGCTGGTCCCCGGAGCGGTGGGCCCTGTCGACGGCGACCCCGATGCCGGCGACGAGACCATCCCCGTGCTCCTGGGACGGTTCGCGTCCAGCGAGGCGATGCCCCTGATCGCTCGCGCGCTCGACAACCCGGGCGCCACCGTCGCCGCGTACTGCGGCGGCTCGCTCGCGCTCGGGATGGCCGGCCTCATCGAAGGACGCACCGCGACCACGCACGCGCTCGGACTCGACATGCTCGACGCCACCGGCGTGCACGCCGTTCGCGCGCGCGTGGTGGACGACGGCGACCTCATCAGCGGCGGCGGCGTCACCTCGGGCCTCGACGTCGCGCTCTACCTGCTCGAACGCGACTTCGGCTCCCAGACCGCGCACCAGGTCGAGGAGCTGTTCGAGTACGAGCGGCGCGGCGTCACCGTGCGGAGCGGGCGTCAGCTCGCGGCATGACCTGCCTCATCCCCCGGAACGGAAAGACACGAGGACACGCATGAGCACCATCGCCGGAACCTGGCTGCTACGGATGAAGACCCCCGTCGGCACCATCGAGGCCACCTACCGTTTCGAGGACGCTGGCGGGATGATCCACGGTAGTGCGAGCGGCAGCGGCGAGACCACGACGCTCACCGACATCGCCGTCGACGACGGACCGGACGGTCAGCGCGTCACCTGGCGGCAGCGCATCACCCGGCCGATCCGGCTCGACCTCGACTACGAGGTCACCGTCGACGGGGACGCTCTCGCCGGAGAGTCCCGCGCCGGACGGCTGCCACGCACCCGCGTCACCGGTGAACGGATCGGCGCGTGAGCGCCTTCCTCCTCTCGGTCCACGTGCTCGCGGCCATCCTCACCATCGGACCGGTCGCCGTCACCGCGAGCATGTTCCCGCGGTTCGCGCGCCTCGCCCTCGCGGCGCCCGACGACCCGAGGAAGGTCGCCGTGGTCCGCATCCTGCACCGCATCACGCGCGTCTACGCCGTGACCGGGGTGCTCGTCCCCGTGTTCGGCATCGCCACCGGCGCGAGTCTCGGCGTTCTCGGTGACGCCTGGCTGATCGTCTCGATGGTCCTCACCGCTGCCGCGGCCGTGCTCCTGATCACCGCCGTCCTGCCGGCCCAGGCCCGCGTCGCGCGCACCGTCGACGCACGCGGGGCCGAGGCGGGCGGGGACGACGCGCGCGACCCGGTGCCCGACACGGCCGCCCGCCGGCTCGGCATGCTGACGGGCGCGTTCAACCTGCTCTGGGCCGTCGTGGTCGTCCTGATGATCTACCGGCCCGGCTCGACCACGGGAGTGGGCCCATGAGCCCGCGGCGCATCCTGCAGGTCGTCGGGGCCGCCGAGCTCGTCACGCTCGTCCTCATGCTCGTCAACCTCGCCACCGTCCACGCGCCGGAGGTGTCAGGCGTTCTCGGCCCCGTGCACGGGCTCGCGTACACGGCCACCGTCATCACCGCGGTGCTCGTACGAGGGGAGAGCCACCGGGTCTGGCTGGCGGCGCTCCTGCCCGGGATCGGCGGCCTCCTCGCCTCCCGTGCCGCGTCCCCGGCACGACTGGAACGGCTGCTGCTGGACGACGAGCCGTAGGCGAGAGCGTGCGGCCGTTCGCGTCGCCGCTCGACCGGGCGGCAACGCGAACGCCCTCACCTCGGCCGCAGGCGCGGACACGGCTCGAACCCCGGCCCTCGGTGCTGCGGGCCGCGGTTCGAGCCGCACGCGCCGGGTGCCCCCAACGGGATTCGAACCCGTACCGTGCCGGGTTTAAGCCGGCTGCCTCTACCAGTTGGGCCATGAGGGCGTCGGGTCAGAGCCTAGTCGTCAGAGCAGCGCGGGCACTTCCTCCGGGGTGTGTTCCACCGACCCGGCGGCCTCGTCCGGCGGTGCCGGAGGAAGCTCTCGCCCACGGTGCGCGCCCTGCGTCGGCCAGGACCACCTCGCCGCGGAACGCGAGCCTCGCGACGTCCCCGACGCCCGTCAGCCCTGGGCGGGCAGACGCGCCTCGATCCTGGCGATCACGTCGTCCAGCACGGGCGTCTCGATGCCGTGCGCGACGGCTCGGCGCCGCACGGCTCCGCCGATGGCGTCGAGCTCACCCGCCCGGCCGGTCTCGACGTCCGCCTGCAGGGAGGACCGCATCGGGGCGGGCAGGCCGCTCAGGATGCCGTGCAGCTCCTCACCCGAGGCCGGCACGCCCTCCGCGGTCGCGACCGCGGCGATCTCGGCGAGCAGCCCGGACGTCAGCCGCGGGTCGTGCGCGAGCGCGTCCCCGATGCCGGTCGCCCAGGCCGACGTGAGCAGCGCGTGCGGGGCGAGGAACCGGAGCTTCTTCCACAGCACCTCGGCGCCGGTCCCGCCGTCGACGACGTCGATGGGGGTGTCACGCAGCGCGGTGACGACACCGAGCCCGGCGGCGTCGTCCGGCACGACCACCCGCAGCAGCTCCCCGCGGTGGCGGATCCGGGGCGGGCCCGCCTCTCCCGCACCCGTCCGGAGCGTCTCCCCCGCGATGGTCGCGCCGACGACTCGCGTCCCGGGCAGCGCCGAACGCAGCACGTCGACGTGGTCCAGGCCGTTGAGCAGGGAGATCACCTCGACGGGTGCCGTTCCCGCGAGCAGGTCCGCGGTCGCCGCGACTCCCTCCGCCTTGACCGCGACGACCACGCGCGCCCCGTGCGGAACAGCGGTCACCGCGCTCAAGGGTGCGTGCCAGGTGCCGTACCTGTCGGTCTCGATCTCGATGCCGTGCTCCGCGATCTGGGCGGCGGTGCGGTCGCGGGCGATCACGACGACGTCGTGCCCGGCCTGCTGGAGCAGGGCGGCGACGAGGCCGCCGATCGCGCCGGGACCGATGACGGCGAGAGGGGTGTCAGCCATGGGCCCATGGTAGGTGGGCTGCGCCCAGGCTCCGCACGGCGGCCTGCCGACCGACCAGGCTACTTCCGGGCCGAGGCCTCGGCCTTCTGCTCGACCTGCTCCGCCTTCGGCTTCGGCGGCACGGCCGCGGCGCGGAACTCGTTGCGCGGGTCGTGCAGCGAGCCGAGCGAGACCAGCTCACGGCCCATGAGGAACTGGCCCATCCAGCCGATCATGATGCGGACCTTGCGGTTGCCGGTCGGCATCGCCATGACGTGGTAGCCACGGTGCGCCAGCCAGGCGAGCGGGCCGCGCAGCTTCAACCAGCCGAACAGCTCCGCGACGCCCTTGTACAGGCCGAGCGACGCCACGACACCCACGTTCTTGTGCTCGTAGTCCTGCGCCGGGCGGCCCTTGTGCTCCGCGACGATGTTGTCGGCCAGGCGCTTCGCCTCGCGGATCGCGTGCTGCGCGTTGGGCGGGCAGAACGTGCCGGGGTTCAGGACGTCGGGCACGGCGGCGCAGTCGCCCGCGGCCCACGCGCCCTCGACGATCGCGCCGTCCTCGGTCACCACCTGCAGTGTCGGCTTGACCGTCACGCGGCCCAGCTTGTCGACCGGGAGGTCCGAGTCCTCCTTGATGACCGGGTTCGCCTTGACGCCGGCGGTCCACACGATCGTGTCGGAGTCGAACTCGACGCCCGTCGAGGTGACGACGTGCCCGCCCTCGCAGGACGACAGGAACGTGCTGAGGTGGAACTCGATGCCGCGTTCCTTCATGGTCTGCAGCGCGTAGAGCGCCATCGGCTCGGTGACCTCGGGCAGGATGCGGCCCGCACCCTCGATCATGACGAACCGCAGGTCCTCGGGGAAGATCGTGTCGTACTGCCGGGTCGCGTACCGCGCCATGTCCTCGATCTCGGCGAGGGCCTCGATGCCCGCGAAGCCACCGCCGACGAACGTGAAGGTGAGCATCCGGGTGCGCAGGTCGGCGTCCCAGGTGGAGGACGCGACGTCGAGGCGGTTGATCACGTGGTTGCGGACCGCGATGGCCTCCTCCACGTTCTTGAAGCCGATGGCGGTCTCCGCGAGGCCCGGGATCGGGAGGGTGCGGGACACGGAGCCGAGCCCGACGACGAGCTGGTCGTACGAGACCTCGTACGCGTCGCCCTCCTCGGGCGTGATCTGGACGTGCTTGCGCCCGTGCTCGATCTTCGTGACCTTGCCCTGCAGCACGTCGATGCCCTTGAGGGCCTGGCGGTGCGGCGCGACGACGTCGCGCGCGTCGATGGAGCCGGCGCCCGCCTCGGGCAGGAACGGCGCGTAGGTCATGTACGGCCTGGGGTCGACGACGACGATCGCCGCGTCCCGCTTCTTCAGCTTCCTGCGCAGGCGGCGCGCCACGTAGAGGCCGACGGACCCGCCGCCGAGCACCACGATGCGCGGGGTCTTGCGCGGGCGAGGCGCGTCCGACGCGTTCTGGGCATGGCTGACCGAGGTCAGGTCGTTCTGAGGCATGATTCTCAGACTACCGCCATTGCGGGCGACCACACGTGCGCCGTCCACCGGCTCACGGCGTGACGCCCGCCACTGTGAACGACGCCACGATGCCCGGCCGTGGCGACCGGGCCCGGGCGGTGGCCGGACGGTCGGCCGTGGCCATCGAGCCCGGGCGGTGGCCGGACGGTCGGCCGTGGCCGCGGTGCCCGGCCGGTGGCTGCAGTGCCGAGCCGGTGGCTACAGGGAGAGCGCGATGCCGTCCAGGATGTCGTGCTCGCTCGTCACGACGTCCGTGAGCGTGCCGCCGGCGGCCTCGACGTCGTGCGCCACTCTCCGGATCACCTCCGACCAGACCAGAGCGCCGGCAGCGATGACGTCCACCCGCCCGGGGTGCAGGAACCCCATCGCCTGACGTTCGGGGCGGGTCGCGGCGAGCATCGCGGCGCACGAGTCGAGCACGGTCCGCACGGGGAGCATCGCGCCGTCGATCCGGTCGCGGCTGTACGCCGTCAGCCCGAGGGCGTGCCCGGTCACCGTCGTCACGGTGCCGGCGAGGCCGACGAGCGTGGCCGTGCTGCCGAGGGGCACGACGGCGGTCGCCGCGTCGAGCGCCTTGCGCACGTCGGCGCGCGCCGCCTCGATCTGCGCGGGTGACGGCGGGGCGTCGGGGGTCTCCGGGACCAGGTGGCGCTCCGTCATCCGCACCGAGCCGACGTCCATCGAGTGGGCCGCCTCGACGCGGTCCGTCCCGAGGACGAGCTCGGTCGACCCACCACCGAGGTCCACCACGAGGGACGCTCCGGGGCGGGTCCGCGCCACCGCGCTCGTGGCTCCGCGGAAGGAGAGCGCCGCCTCCTCCTCCCCGGAGATCACCTCGCCGTCGACCCCGAGGATCTCGCGGACGCCGGAGAAGAACGCGTCGCGGTTGCGCGCGTCCCGGGTGGCGGACGTCGCGACGAACCGCACCTTCGCCGCACCCAACTCCGCGATGACCTCCGCGTACTGCCGTGTCGCGGCCAGCGTCCGCTCCAGCGCCTCGGGGTGCAGCTCACCGGTGCGGTCGACGCCCTGACCGAGCCGCACGATCTCCATCCGGCGATCGAGCTCGTTCAGCGACCCGTCGTCGTCGACGTCGGCCACGAGCAGGCGGATCGAGTTGGTACCACAGTCGATGGCGGCGACGCGGGTGGTCATGGGGCGGGCTCCTCGGCATCGCGCTCGGAGGCCGGCGGACGTGCCGGACGGGGAGCGCGATCGGTCGTGACGTGACGTGGATGATCGGTCGCGGGGTGAACGATCGGTCGTTCAATCTACCGATCATTCACGCGCGGAACGACCAGGCGAGCGGTCCTGGCGGGCGCGCCGACCGAGGCCGGCCGCGGTGCCGCGGCGCGGGTACCGGCAGGCGCCGCGGCGACGGCCCGCGGGTGCCGCGGCGCGGGGGCGTCAGCAGGTGCAGCGGTCCCGGCGCCACGTGTCGGCGACGAGGGCCAGCGCCTCGTCGCCGAGCGGGTTCACGCCGGGGCCCGCCGCGAGCGCGTGCGCGACGAGCGCGTGCAGGCACTTCACGCGGGCCGGCATCCCGCCCGCCGAGATCCCCTCGATCTCCTCGACGTGGCCGATCTTCTCCCGCTGTGCGACGTAGTGCTCGTGCGCCGCGCGGTATGCGGCGGCCAGCTCCTCGTCCTCGCCGAGCCGCGCGTTCATCTCCTTCATCGCGCCGTTCGCCTCGAGCGTCGAGGCCGCCGCGACCGCGCCCGGGTGCGACAGGTAGAAGGTGGTGGGGAACGGCGTCCCGTCCGGCAGGCGCGGCGCCGTCCGCGCCACCAGCGGCCGCCCGCACACGCAGCGCGCAGCGATCCCGACGACGCCGCGCGGCACCCGCCCGAGCTGCTCCTCGAGCACGGCGAGATCCTGGGGGTCGACGGCCTGGGAACTCACGAAAGAACTCACCGGCTCATTCTCTCGCACCCGACGGTGCGGGCGACGCGGGAGGCCGGGCACCGCGAGCCCGGACGTGGCGGCGCGCCCGGGGAGACGAACCGGGACTGCCGGCGCTACTCCGAGTCGGCGATGCGGAGGGAGTCCCAGAGCTTCGTGTACCAGGGGGTGTCGCCGTCCTCGGACAGCCGCCCGGTCTCCACCGGGCCGGGCTCCGGCTCCTCCTCCCGGACCGACTCGCTGTCGAGCGTCCGCCACGGCTGGTCCCCGGGCATGACGAAGCGCAGCCTGGTCCTCGCCTGCTCGATCACGTAGGAGCGGTCGTCCCAGCGCGACAGCTCGTTCTCCAGCTCGTCCTTGTCCGCCTGCTGCTGGGAGAGCTCCTGCTGCAGGTCCGACAGCTCCGCCTGCTGTGCCACCACCGCACGCACGGTCGGCAGCAGGAGCACCACCGCGAGCAGCACCACGGCCGACAGCACGAGCGCGCGCACCGTCAGCACCTCCGGCACCCCGAACCCGAACCGCGACGTCTGCCGCTCGGACCGTGCCGGCCGGGCCACCTTGCCGGAGCCGGCGGGCGCGCTCGCGCTCGTGGTCCGGCGCGGACGCGGCTGCGGCGGCCGCTTGCCGAGGCCGCCGGTGCCCGTGCCGTTCCTGGTGCTGGAGCCCGCGCCGGTGCTGCGTGGCTTGCGGGGGCCGCCGTCCGACGTCGGCCGTGGCCGGGCCGCCGAGGCACCGGTCCCCTGTCCCGCACCTGCTCGGCCCGCACCTGCTCGGCCATCACCGGCCGACGTCGTCCCCGGGTCCTTGGACGGCTGCGGCCGGGCAGCCGGACGCCGCCGTCCCGGACCGGACGGTGACGCGGGACGACGAGTGGGAGGCACGTCCCCGATTCTGCCGACCAACCGCCTGCTGATCACCACATTTGCGACGGCGCGCCGCCGCCGGCCTCTGCGAGACACGACTGACGGTGCCTCAGCGGGCGGCGCGCGACCGCCAGTCACCGGTCGACGGCCGTCCCAGGCCGTCTGACCCACCAGGCGTGACGGGGCGAAGAACGAGGGACGCGGTGGTATGTCGAGAGGAAGGTCTGCCGGCATACCACCGCGGGTCGGCGGGCGGGCGGTGAACCGCGGCCCGCCGGACGTCAGCCCTGGAAGCGGGGGAACGCCGAACGGCCGGCGTACTCGCCGGCCTCGTCGAGGGCGTCCTCGATGCGCAGGAGCTGGTTGTACTTGTTGATGCGCTCGCCGCGGGCCGTCGCACCGGTCTTGATCTGACCGGCGTTCGTGGCCACGGACAGGTCCGCGATGGTGGTGTCCTCGGTCTCGCCGGAGCGGTGCGAGGTCATCGTGGTGAAGCCGTTGCGCTGGGCGAGCGTGACGGCGTCGAGCGTCTCGGTCAGCGTGCCGATCTGGTTGAGCTTGACCAGCAGCGAGTTCGCGGACTTCTCCGCGATACCGCGGGCCAGGCGCTCCGGGTTGGTGACGAACAGGTCGTCGCCCACGATCTGCACCTTGTCGCCCACGGTCTCCATGAGCGCGGACCAGGCGCCCCACTCGTCCTCGCTCAGCGGGTCCTCGATGGACACGAGCGGGTAGTCGGCCACGAGCTGCGCGTAGTAGTCGACCATCTCGTCGGTCGACTTCTTGCCGCCCTCGAAGGAGTACGAGCCCTCGGAGAAGAACTCCGTGGAGGCCACGTCGAGCGCGAGCGCGACGTCGGTGCCCGGCGTGTAGCCGGCCTTCTGGATGGCGACGAGGATCAGGTCCAGCGCCTCACGGTTGCTCGCGAGGTTCGGTGCGAAGCCGCCCTCGTCGCCGAGCCCGGTGGACAGGCTCTTCTCCTTCAGCACGGACTTCAGCGCGTGGTAGACCTCGGCGCCGGTACGCAGCGCCTCCTTGAAGGTCGGGGCGCCGATCGGCGCGATCATGAACTCCTGGATGTCCACGTTCGAGTCCGCGTGCGACCCGCCGTTCAGGATGTTCATCATCGGGACGGGCAGCACGTGCGCGTTCGGCCCGCCGACGTAGCGGAACAGGTCCAGGTTCGACGACTTCGCGGCAGCCTTCGCGACCGCGAGCGACACGCCCAGCACCGCGTTGGCGCCGAGGCTGCCCTTGTTCGGGGTGCCGTCCAGCGCCAGCATCGTCGCGTCGACGATGCGCTGCTCCTCGGCGTCGTACCCGATCAGCTCGGGGGCGATCTGCTCGTTCACCGCGGCGACTGCCTGCTCCGTGCCCTTGCCCAGGTAGCGGCTCTTGTCGCCGTCGCGCTTCTCGACGGCCTCGAACGCGCCCGTCGACGCGCCCGACGGCACACCGGCGCGGGCGTACGTGCCGTCGTCCAGGACGATCTCGACCTCGACGGTCGGGTTGCCGCGCGAGTCCAGGATCTCGCGTGCTCCAACGGCTTCGATGCTAGCCACGGATTCTCCTCGATCAGGTTGTTGCTCGGAGGTTACGGCCCCCAGCCTATGGCCAACCCCGCTCCCTGGTGACTGCACGGCTCGCCTGCCGGACACGCGTGGCCTGCGGGCGGGGCGACACCGATGAGTCCGGCATCGTGGCGTCGTCCACCCTCGGCTCACCGCGGAGCGTCCCGTCGCGTCAGGTACTCGTGGTGGCGGACTCCGCGGCGCGGACCCGCCCCTCCAGGGCACGGCTGGCGGCACGCATCGCCTGCTCGGCGTCGACACCGTCGGTCTGCGCCCGGCGCACGACGTCGAGCAGCTCGGCCCCGTAACGCTCCGTGGGGTCGTCCGCCGACGCCGGTGCGCCGTCGTCGTCCACGAGCCCGGCCTTGCTCGCGCGGGAGACCACCTTCTGGGCACGGGCGAGGGCCCCCTGGGCGAGCGGGACGCCCTCCAGGACCGACGTGCGCTGCTTCTCTGCCTGCTTGATGTCCTCCCAGCCCAGGAGGACGTCGTCGGCGGTGCGCTCCGTGCCGTCCGGGACGAACACGTGCGGGTGCCGCCGCACGAGCTTGTCCGCGAGGTCGCGGGCGACGTCGTCCACCGTGAACGGCCCCGGCTCCTCGGCGGCGATCCGCGCGTGGAACAGCACCTGCAGCAGTACGTCGCCGAGCTCCTCGCGCATGTGGTCGCCGTCGCCGGACTCGATGGCCTCGGCCAGCTCGTACGCCTCCTCCAGGAGGTACGGCACCAGTGACTCGTGCGTCTGCTTCCGGTCCCACGGGCAGCCGCCCGGCGAGTAGAGATGGTCCATGACGTCGACGGCGCGCCGCAGCTGATCCATGCGCCGATGATGCCACGGGCCCCTTCTCCCGGACCGGGCCGACGGCGCCGCCTCATAGCGTCACCACAGCATCGCGGCAGCATCGGTCCAGCGGCGGGCGTGAGCCTCAGTCCATGTTCCTCACGTACCTGCGCAGGGAGCTGCGCAACAGACGTCAGCAGACGGCGGTGGTCGCCGTCGGGCTGGCCGTCGCGATCGCACTGGTCATGGTGGTCTCGTCCGTGTCGGCGGGAGTGCGCGACGCGCAGGCCGCCGTACTGGAGTCGGTCTACGGCGTCGGCACCGACATCACCGTCGCCCAGACGCTCGAACCGGGTGAGGGCGGCGTGGGCGGCCCCGGCCGCTTCGACTTCGACGAGGACGCCGGGGAGGCCACGGACGACGGCACCCGCGCGATCTCGCAGGACCAGCTCACCACGAACCGCGGGACGACGGCGTTCGACGCGTCCGCGCTCGACACCGTCACCGGCCTCGACCACGTCACCGGCGCAGCCGGCACGCTGGAACTCACCAGCACGAGCTTCTCCGGCGAGATGCCTGACCTCGGGGAGACGGGCGAGGGCGCGGAGTCCGGCCTGCCGCCGGGCCCGGGCGAGGAGGGCACCACCGACGGCGGGAGCGGGCGGTCGTCGTTCCAGATCGACCAGCTGACCGTGACGGGCATCGACCCGGCGGCCGCCGCCGTCGGCCCGCTGACCACGACCGAGGTCGCGGACGGCCGCGCCTTCCAGGCGTCCGACGCCGGCCAGGACGTCGCCGTGCTCGACGCCGTCTACGCGGAGCAGGAGGAGATCGCGGTCGGTGACACCACCACGGTCGGCGGCTCCGAGCTCGAGGTGGTCGGGACGGTGCGCTCGACGACCGGCGACGGCGTCGAGACCTCCGCGAACGTGTACCTCCCGATCGACGTGGCGGCCGGGCTCGCAGACCTGGAGGACCAGGTCACGACGCTCTACGTACAGGTCGACTCGGCGGAGCACGTCGACGCCGTGGCGGAGGCGGTCGCCGCGGAGCTGCCGGACGCGACGGTCTCCACGCAGGCGGAGCTCGCCGAAGGCGTGTCCGGCTCCTTGTCCACGGCGTCATCGCTGGTCTCGACGCTGGGCAGGTGGCTTTCGGCGATCGTGCTGCTCGCGGCGTTCGGCCTCGCGGTCCTGTTCACCGTGTCCGGTGTGAACCGCCGCACGCGCGAGCTCGGCACGCTCAAGGCGCTCGGCTGGACGCAGCGACGGGTGGTCGGCCAGATCGCGGGCGAGTCCGTGGCGCAAGGACTGATCGGCGGTGTCGCGGGTGTCCTGCTCGGCGGGCTCGCCGTGCTGGCCGTGAACCTCTCCGGGATCACGCTGAGCGGCTCCGCCGGGACGCAGCTCGCCGGACCCGGCGGGGGCGGCTCCGAGGTGGGGCCGATGCGGGAGAACGGCGTCGGGGGTGGAGCCGCCGGTGGCGGCCCGGCCGCGTTCGGCGGGGGCGCCGGTGGCGGCCTGACTGAAACGGTGTCCGACGTCGTCCTGCACGCGCCGGTCTCCCTGTGGATCGTGCTCGCCGCGGTGGGACTGGCGGTGCTCGGTGGCCTGGTGGCGGGCGTCGTCGGAGGGCATCGCGCGGCGCGGCTGCGCCCCGCGGAGGCGTTCCGCTCGCTCGCCTGAGCACCACCGCCCCGGCCGTCTGCCGGGCTGCCGGGCGGCCGGTCACCACAAGACCGACCAGCCCTGTGATCGGTCCCTCCATGAGCGGTCGGTCTTTCCATGAGTGATCGGCAGTTCAAACTGCCGATCACTCATGGAAAGACCGACCGCGTGGAGAGAACCGCGGACCACCGCACGTCGTCGTACAACGAGAGGCAGGCATGTCGTGTACCGGATCGAGAAGTTGAGCAAGACGTACACCCAGGGGAAGCGGACCGTGCACGCGTTGCGCGACGTGTCCCTGAACATCGAGGACGGCGAGCTGCTGTCCATCCAGGGCCCGACCGGAGGCGGGAAGTCCACGCTGCTGCAGGCGCTGGGCGGGCTGGACCGGCCGACGTCGGGCAGCGTGGTGCTGGACGGCAAGGACCTCGCCACGATGAACGATGCCGGGCTCACCCGGTTCCGCGCGGAGACTGTCGGCTTCGTGTTCCAGAACTTCAACCTCATCCCGACGCTGACGGCGCAGGAGAACGTCGGGACGGCACTCGTGCCCGCGGGCGTGGCGAGGGGGGAGCGGGCACGGCGGGCGCTGGACGCGCTGGAGTCGGTAGGGCTCGGTGAGCGGGCCGACCACCTGCCGGGCGAGCTGTCCGGCGGGCAGCAGCAGCGCGTCGCGATCGCGCGGGCGCTGGTGAAGAACCCGAGCGTGCTGCTCGCGGACGAGCCCACCGGCAACCTCGACGAGGAGACCCGCGACGAGCTGGTGGACCTGCTGGAGGGCCTGTGGAAGGAACAGGGGCTGACGCTGATCATGGTCACGCACGATTCGGTGGTCGCGGCCCGCACCCCGCGCCGCATCCGCATCGCGAAGGGCAAGGTCAAAGAGCTGACGCCGGGCTGACGACGCCCGCCCCGGACGCTCTGCCGGCCTCGCCGGCCTGTCCGACAGGGGATCCCCGCCGACCACGCCGACCACGCCGACCACGCCGACCACGCCGACCACAGGATCCCCTGGCGGCCACGTCATCCTGTGCCGACCACGCCATCCTGCGGGGTGGGCACGTTCCACCACAACGAGATGACGTGGTCGGCACAGGATGACGTGGTCGCCGGGGATCTCGTGGTCGGGGCGCGGGGTCGGCGCGCGAGGTCGGGGCGCGGCGCGCGGCGTCGGCGCGCGAGGTGGGAGGCGGGTGGGTGAATCCTCCGGTGGCGCTGGCCTCGGGCTCTCCGGTGTGGCTACGATCACGCTCAAACACCCGGACTGCGCAAAGGAGCGCCCCTGATGGTGCATCGAAATCGTTTCACATCTCGTCGCACGGCCAGACCCGGCCGCCGCCTGACCGCCGCAGCCACGGCGGCCACGCTCGCACTCGCCGGCGCCACCGCAGCGACCGTCGCCCTGACGAGCCCGGCCGCCGCCGAGCCCGTGACGATCACCGCGGTCGACCTCACCGACGGCACCACCGGCGACTGGACCCCGTCCGGGAACGCCACGCTCGACGTCGTCCCGGACCCCGACGACGCAGGCGACAACGTCCTGTCCATCACCCGCGCCGCCGACCACGAGGGGATCCAGTCCCCCACCGGCCTCTTCGAGCCGGGCGCCACCTACCACTTCTCGATGCGCGCCCGCGTCGCACCCGACGGCGACGCCCAGCCGGAGGCCACCGACGTCCGCTTCGTCATGAAGCCGGACTACGACTGGATCGCCAACACCACCGTGACGTCCGCGTGGACCGACGTCTCCGGCTCGTTCACGGCCCCGGCCGACGGCGACGCCGCCGACCTCCAGGTCTACCTCGGCACCGCGGACCAGGAGGCCCCGTACACGATCATGGTCGACGACATCCTCGTGACCGGCGACGACTCCGGCTCCCCCGGCACGCCCGGCGGCGGTGGCGCGATCAACCCGGTCCCCACCCCGGCGTACCTCGCCGACGGCTCGGGCGACGTCTCCGCCCTCACGTTCGACGACGGCCCGAACCCGGGGACCACGCCCGCGCTGCTGGACTTCCTCTCCGACAACGATATCCACGCGACGTTCTGTGTCATCGGTCAGAACATCCAGACGGACGACGGCGCCGAGATTCTGCGGCGGATCGTGGCCGAGGGCCACACCCTGTGCAACCACTCGACCGGCTACGCCGACATGGGCGGCTGGACCGCCGACCAGGTCCGCGCCGACATGACCGAGAACCTGCAGATCATCCGGCAGGCGCTCGGCGACCCGAACGCGAAGGTCCCGTTCTGGCGGGCGCCGAACGGCTCGTGGGGCGTGACGCCCGGCGTCGCCGTGGAGCTGGGCATGCAGCCCCTGGACGTGCGGAACACCATCGCGGACTGGGAGACGCAGGACGTCCCCACGCTCACCGACAACCTGCGCGGCGCCATGGTGCCGGGCGAGATCGTGCTCGCGCACGACGGCGGCGGGGACCGTTCCGGCACGCTCGCCGCGGTCGAGACCGTGGTGACCGAACGCCTCGCCGAGGGCTGGGAGTTCGTGTTCCCGCAGGGCACTCCCCCGGCGTCGGGCCCGGTGCTGACGGCCGACTTCGAGGACGGCGAGCTGGGCGGCTGGGCGCCGCGCAACGGGTCGGACGACAGCGGCTTCGACGTCGCCGTCGCGGACGCCTACGCCCACGAGTCGGCCTACTCCGCGGGCGTCACCGGCCGCGAGTACACGGGCGACGGGATCGGGCTCGACGTGACGGAGGTTCTGTCGGCGGGCGTCACCTACGACGTCTCGGCCTGGGTCAGGTTCGCCGGGGACGCCACGGCCGGCGACATCTGGCTCAGCCTCGCGCACACCACTGACGGCGAGACCACCTACGACACGGTCGACCAGTTCAGCGGGATGTCGAGCAGCTCGTGGCAGCAGGTCACGACGTCCTTCACCATGCCGGCGGCCGACGACGCGCTGCTCTACCTGGAGACCGCGTACGACGGCGGGAACCTCGCGGACTGGTTCGTCGACGACATCGAGATCTCCGTGCCGGAGCCCCCGGTCGTCGAAGATCTGACACCCCTCCACGAGACGCTCCCGTTCCCGGTGGGCGTGGCGATCGACTCGCGTGAGACCACCGGCCCGGCCGGCGAGCTCACGACACGCCACTTCGACCAGCTCACGCCGGAGAACCACATGAAGCCGGAGGCCTGGTACGCCGAGGACGGCACCTTCCGCCGACACCCCGAGGCGACGGCGCTGATGGACTTCGCCGCCGCGAACGACGTCCGCGTCTACGGCCACGTGCTCGCCTGGCACAGCCAGACGCCGGACTGGTTCTTCCAGGACGCCGACGGTGAGCCGCTGTCCGCGGACCCCGCCGGCCAGGAGATCCTTCGCCAGCGCCTGCACGACCACATCTTCGGCGTGGCGGAGAACCTCGCCGACGACTACGGCCCGTTCGGTTCGGACACGAACCCGCTGGTCGCGTGGGACGTGGTGAACGAGGTCGTCTCGGACAGCGGCGAGTTCGAGGACGGTATGCGCCGTTCGGAGTGGTATCGGATCCTCGGCGAGGAGTTCGTCGACCTGGCGTTCCAGTACGCCGACGAGGCGTTCAACGAGGAGTTCGCGGCGCCGCCGTCGGACACGGTCGCCGAGCGTCCGGTGGCCCTGTTCATCAACGACTACAACACGGAGCAGTCGGGCAAGCAGGACCGGTACCTCGCGCTGGTCGAGCGGCTGCTGGGCCGCGGGGTGCCGCTGGACGGCGTCGGGCACCAGTTCCACGTGAACCTGTCGATGCCGGTGAGCGCGCTGGAGGTGGCGCTGGACCGGTTCGCCGGGCTGCCGGTGAAGCAGGCGGTGACCGAACTGGACGTGACCACGGGCACGCCGGTCACGCAGGCCCGGCTGATCGACCAGGGCTACTACTACCGCGACGCGTTCGACGCGTTCCGGGAGCACGCGGACAGCATGTACAGCGTCACGGTGTGGGGCCTGACCGACGGCCGGTCGTGGCGTTCCGACAGCGGTGCTCCGCTGCTGTTCGACGACGCCTACCAGGCCAAGCCCGCCTACCACGGTGCGGTCGACGGCGAGCTGCCCGCCAGGCTGCGCACGGCGGACGTGTTCGCCGGTGACGTTCCCCTGGACGACACCGCGACGGCCGCCCCCGAGTGGGACCGGCTCCCGCTCCACACGTTCGAGACGGCAGGGGGCACGTCCGGGTTCCAGCTCCGCTGGGCACCGGACCACCTCACGGTCTACGCGACGGTGGACGACGCCACCGACGACGCCGGGCAGGACTCGGTGAGCCTCGCCCTCGGCGAGACGGGCCGCACGGTCGGCCGGGACGGCTCCGGTGACGCGGACGCGGTGGTGTCCGAGCGGGACGGCGGCTACGACGTCGTCGTGCACCTGCCGCTGGACGCCGCGGCCGAGGGCGACACGCTCGGGCTCGACGTGCGAGTGTCCGACGGCGGCGAGGACGCCGGGGCGTGGAACTCGCCCGGCGCGCTCGGCACGCTGACGTTCGTCGAGGAGCTCTCCTACGTCCGGGTGCCCGAGGCGGCGGCGGCTCCGGTGGTCGACGGCGAGGCCGGTGCCGCCTACGGCGACGCCGAGCCGGTCGTCACCGCCAAGACGGTCGACGGCGAGTCGGGAGCGCAGGCCACCGTGTCCACGACGTGGCACGGGAGCACGCTGTACGTGCTCGCCGAGGTCGCCGACCCGGTGATCGACGTGTCCGGTTCGGACCCGTGGATACAGGACTCGGTCGAGTTCTACGTGGACGCGGGCAACGCGAAGAACGGCGGCTACCGGGCCGACGACACACAGATCCGCATCTCGGCGGAGAACGTCGTCTCGTTCGGCACGGGTGACGAAGCCGACCAGGCCGCACGGCTGACGTCTGCGGTCCGGCAGGTCGAGGGCGGGTACGTCGTCGAGGCGGCCGTGGACCTGCTGGCCTCCGGGGGTGCGGGAACGTTCCATGGCCTGGACTTCCAGGTCAACGACGCCACCGACGGCGCCCGGACCGCCATCCACAACTGGGCCGACCCGACCGGGGCGGGCTACCAGTCCACGGCACACTGGGGCGTGGGCGAGCTGGTCGCCGCCGAGGTCCCGGCCATCGAGAACACGGCGCCGCCGGAGATCACCGGGAAGGCACGCCCGGGCCGAACGCTCACGGCCGACCCCGGCGCGTGGTCGGTCGACGGCCTCACGTTCCGCTACCAGTGGCTGCGCGACGGCGAGCCGATCCACCGGGCGCACGGGAAGTCCACCGGCACCGGCCCGAGGTACAAGGTCACGCCCCGGGACGTCGGGCACGAGCTGACCGTGGAGGTCACCGCCGAGGCGGAGGGCTACGCGCCGGTCACCGCCGGCTCGGACGCGGTCACGGTCGGGCATCCGAACCTGTGGGAGCTGATCCGGGACTGGCTGTCGCCGTTCTGGCCCTGGCCCTGGCACTGACCGGGACCCGGCACCGGCGTTGACCGCCCCGCGGCACGCCGGTGCCGGTGCCGGCCCACTGTTACCCATCTTTTACTTGCATAAGTGCACATCTCTGCCAAAGTTGCGGTTATGGCGCAGATCACAACCCGGATCACCGCGGCCGCCGGCACGGCCGCCGTCGCACTCACGCTCGCCGCGTGCAGCCCGAGCGACACCGACGGCGGCGGGGACGACGGGCCCGTCACCCTGGAGACCTGGATCAGCCAGGACATGGAGACGTTGTTTCCCGGGGACGCCGGGGCGTACGACAACATCAGCGTGCTCGACGTCGTCTACGACGGGCTGGTCCGGTACGACCCGGAGACCACGGAGCCCTACAACTACGTGGCCGAGTCGATCGAGCCGAACGACGACAACACGGTCTGGACCATCACGATCAAGCCGGGCCTGACGTTCCAGAACGGCGAGCCCGTCGACGCCGAGGCTTTCGCCCGTTCCTGGAACTACACGGCCGACGGCGACAACGGCCTGTACTCCAACTACTACTTCGGCATCGTCGAGGGCTACGACCAGATGCAGCCCGAGCTGGACGACGAGGGCGAGATCGCCGAGCCGGGCGCCGTCGACGAGCTGTCCGGCCTGGAGGTGGTCGACGACCTGACCCTCGAGGTCAACCTCGGCAGCCCGTTCGCCGGCTTCGCGACCATGCTCGGCTACACCGGCTTCTACCCGGTCGCGCAGGAGTGCCTGGACGACGTCGAGACGTGCACGACCGACCCCATCGGGAACGGGCCCTTCCAGGTCACCGAGTGGACGCAGAGCCAGGAGCTCACCGCCGAGAAGTGGTCGGACTACCCGCTGGACGAGACGCCCGGCTACGACGCGATCCACTGGACCGAGTACGCGACCGGCGAGACGTCCGGCTGGGCCGACTTCCAGGCCGGCGAGCTCGACCTGTCGTTCCCTCCGACGCCGGAGGTCGAGGCCGCTCGCAACGACCCGGAGCTGTCGGAACGCTACGTCGAGCAGCCGGGTTCGGCGCTCACCTACCTCGGCTTCTCCCTCTACGAGGACGGCCCGTGGGAGGACGTCGAGTTCCGCAAGGCGATCTCCATGGCGATCGACCGCGAGGGCATCATCTCGTCGCTCGGCAGCGGGCAGGCCACTCCGGCGGACTCCTGGGTCCCCGAGGGTGTCCCCGGCGGCACGGCCGGCACGTGCGAGTGGTGCACCTTCGACCCGGAGGCCGCCGAGGAGGCACTGGAAGAGGCCGGCGGCTGGCCCGACGGCGAGAAGCTCCAGATCAGCCTGGGCGACGACGACGCCGAGGTGGAGTACTTCACCGCGATCGGCAACTCCATCGAGGAGGTGCTCGGCATCCCGTACGAGCTCGACATCGACCCGGACTACTTCACCACGCGCGCCGAGCAGGGCTACGACGGCACCTTTCGGAACAACTGGTTCCCGGACTACCCGCTGAACGAGAACTTCCTGAGCTTCTACGCCTCCGGCGAGCCGGGCGCGGGCCAGTTCGGCTGGTACAGCGAGGAGTTCGAGGACAAGCTCGACGAGGCCGCGGCGGCCCCGACGCTCGACGAGTCCGTCACCCTCTACCAGGAGGCCGAGAGCATCCTCGCCGAGGAGTTCCCGACCATCCCGTTCCGCTGGAGCTTCAGCGCCACGTACTACAGCGAGCGCCTGAGCAACGTGACTCTCAACCCGTTCTCGGGTGCCCCGATGCTCCGCCGGCTCGAGGTCTCGGCCTGACCCTCCCGCCGCTCCCCGTCGCCGCCCGCACGGTCCGGGGGCGGAGCCGGCGTGCTCTGGCTCCGCCCCTGGCCCCTGCCGTGCACGTGACGACGGGTGGACGGTCCGGGGACGACATGCGAGAGGGCCCATGACGAGCTACATCGCGAAGCGGCTGGTGCAGGGGGCCGGGACGCTGCTCCTGGTGATGTTCCTGCTGCACCTGCTCACGACCGTCGCCATCCAGCTGAACGGCAACCCCGCGCAGGCGTTCTTCGGGGACAAGGTGCCGTCGGCGGCGCAGGTGGCCGCCGTCGAGCAGCGCTTCAACCTCGACGACCCGTGCTTCGACAGGGTCGGTGATCCCTGTCTCGGGCCGTTCGTCGAGCGGCTCGGGCAGTACGCCACGGGCGACTTCGGCACGAACCTGCGGGGGCGCGAGGTCGTGGACATCGTGGGGGCGGCCGCGCCGAACACGCTGCGGCTGTTCTGCGTCGTCGTCCTCACGTGGCTGGTCCTCGGCATGGTGCTCGGGTCCGTCGCCGCCCGCTGGCGGGGGTCGGCGAGCGACCACGGGATCCGGCTCACGTCGGTCCTCATCGACGCCTTCCCGGTCTTCGTGCTGCTGATCGTGTACCGGTACGTCGTGGCCGTCCCCCTGAACCGGTGGTCCAAGGAGACGTTCGGCACGGACAGCTGGCCGCCGTACTGGTTCCGGCCGTCGTTCGACCCGGCGCACCCGTGGGCGACGATCGTCGTGCCCGGCATCCTGCTGGGGCTGGCCGGGTCGGCCGCGTTCATCCGGCTGGTGCGGGCGAGCCAGCTCGAGTCCTACGCGGGCGAGCACGTGCGGACCGCCCGGTCGAAAGGACTGCGGGAGGGGCACGTCGTCGTGCACCACGTGGTCCGGAACTCGTCCGTGCCGGTGGTCACCGCTGTCGGCCTCACCTTCGCCGAGGCGCTCGGCGGTGCCGTCATCACGGAGGGCCTGATGAACATCTACGGGATGGGCGGAGTGCTGTGGGGGGCCGTCCGGAACGACGACGTCGGCCTCGTGCTCGGCGTCGTGACCCTGCTGACCGCCGTGACCGTGCTGGTGATGATCGCCGTCGACATCGCCTACGCCCTGCTCGACCCGAGGATCCGCTATGAATGACATCGACGAGGGACGGGGAGTGCGGCAGCAGCCTGCGGACGCGCCCACCGGGGGCCGTACGGGCCTCTCCGGCCGCGGTGCGGGGCACGTCGGTGCGCCGTCGCGGCCGCTGGCCGGGGCCTGGCGCACGATGCGACGCCGGCCCGACGCCGTGGTCGCTTCCGTCGTGCTCGTGCTCTTCACCACGATGGCCTTGTTCCCGCGGCTCTTCACCGCGACGGACCCGCGCTCGTGCCCCATCCGCGAGGCCCGGATCGACCCGCAGGGCTGGGGTTCCGAGCATCCGCTGGGCACGGACCCGCTCGGCTGCGACGTGCTCGCGACCCTGGTGCACGGGGTACGGCCGTCGCTGCTGCTCGCCATCGTGGTGGTCGGCGTGGCGCTGCTGATCGGAGTGACGCTCGGGCTGCTCGCCGGGTACTACCTGGGGTGGGTCGACTACCTGGTCTCGCGCACCGTCGAGGTGTTCCTCGTGATCCCGCTGCTGCTCGCCGCGCTGCTGATCCTGTCCCTGTTCCAGGGGGTCGACCTCGGCGGCGGGACGTTCGACGTGATCCTGCTGCCGGCCGTCGTGCTCATCCTGTTCAGCTGGATGCCGTACGCCCGGCACGTGCGCGCGAGCGTCCTGGAGACGAAGAACCTGGACTACGTGACCGCCGCACGCTCGCTGGGTGCCTCCGACCTGCGCGTCATGGTGCGGCACGTGCTGCCCAACGCGATCGGGCCGGTGACGGCGATCCTGCCCACCTCGGTGGCGGGGATCATCAGCTGGGAGGCGGTGCTGTCGTTCCTCGGCATCGGGGTGCGTCCGCCGGCGACGAGCTGGGGCATCCAGATCGAGCAGGGCTCGGAGTGGGTCACGGGCGGCGCGCCCCACATCCTGCTCGCTCCCCTGACCTGCCTGGTCGCCACGGTGCTGGCGCTCGTCGTCCTCGGCGACGTCCTCCGCGACGCCCTCGACCCGAGGCTGGCCCGATGAGCGGCGGCGCGTCGGGTGTCGACCACGCCGTCCTGCGTGGTCGTGGTGGCCTCGCTTCCACCCCGCAGGACGGCGTGGTCGACGCGGGGGTGAGCCTGGGGGCGGGGGCGGATGTTCCGTTGCTGGAGGTGCGGGACCTGGCCGTCGAGTTTCGGACGGCTGCGGGGGGTGTGCGGGCGGTGGACGGGGTCTCCTACCGGGTGGCGGCCGGGCGGACGCTCGCGGTGGTGGGTGAGTCCGGGTCGGGGAAGTCGGTGTCGTCGCTCGCGGTGATGGGGCTGCTGCCCGCCGGCGCACGCGTCACGCGCGGGTCGGTCCTGCTGGCAGGCGAGGACCTGCTGAGCCTGAGCCGCCGGGCGCACCGCGACCGGTGCGGGGACCGGGTCGCGATGGTCTTCCAGGACGCGCTGGCCGCGCTCAACCCCGTGCACACCGTCGGCTACCAGCTGACCGAGGCGCTCCGGGCGCGGCGCGGGACGTCGCGCGCGGACGCCGCGCGCCGGGCCGTGGAGCTGCTGGACCTGGTGCAGGTCCCGAACGCGAAGGGGCGGGTCAAGGACTACCCGCACCAGTTCTCGGGCGGCATGCGGCAGCGCGTCATGATCGCCACCGCGCTCGCGATGGACCCCGACGTGCTCATCGCGGACGAACCCACCACCGCCCTGGACGTCACCGTGCAGGCGCAGGTGCTGCGACTGCTCTCCGAGATCCAGGCCGAGCGGCAGATGGGGCTGGTGCTCATCACGCACGACCTGGGCGTCGTGGCCGGCGTGGCCGACGACGTCACCGTCATGTACGCCGGCCGGGTCGTGGAGCAGGCGCCGGTCACGGAGACGTTCCGCGCGCCGGCCCACCCCTACACCCGGGCGCTGCTCCGGTCGATCCCGTCGGCGGGCGCCGGGACTCCGGCTGGCCCTGGAGCACAGGCGAGCACCGGTGAGCAGACGGGCACCGGGGCACGGGAGCGGTCGGTGCGGCGCCGCCTGCCCGTCATTCCGGGACGTCCCCCCAGCCCGGGCGCGCTGCCGGCCGGGTGCGCGTTCCATCCGCGCTGTGACGGTGCCCGCGCGGTGTGCCGCGTCGGCCCCCCGCCGGCACCGGACGACGTCGCCCCGGGCCGCACGTCGGCCTGCCACTTCGCCGCCGAGGTCCTCGCGGCCCGCGACGACGCCGCGGCGCCCGGCAGCGCCGGAGCATCCGAAGCCCCTGACGCACCGACGCCGAGCGCCCGCCAGGACGTGCCCGCGCCCGACACCCAGGCCGGTCAGGAGGGCGACCGATGACCGAGCACGTGCTCGAGGTCCGCGACCTCGTCAGGCACTTCCCGGTGCACCGCGGCCTGCTGCGCCGCACCGTCGGCACGGTCAAGGCCGTCGACGGCGTCTCGCTCGCCCTCGGCAGGGGCCGCACGCTCGGCGTGGTGGGCGAGTCCGGGTCGGGCAAGTCGACGCTCGCGCGGATGCTCGTAGGGATAGACCGGCCGACGTCAGGCCAGGTCCTGGTCGAGGGCGAGGACGTCGCGCACCTGTCCCGAGCGGCCCGCAGGCGGCTGCGCCGCGACGTGCAGATGGTGTTCCAGGACCCCTACACGGCGCTGAACCCGCGGATGACCGTGGGGCAGATCGTGGGCGAACCGTTCGCGATCCACCGCGCACGGCCGTCCGGAGGGCGTACCGCGGCCGTCGGGGAGCTGCTGGAGCTGGTGGGACTCGACGCCGGCCATGCGAACCGCTATCCGCACCAGTTCTCGGGCGGGCAGCGCCAGCGCATCGGCATCGCCCGCGCGCTCGCGCTGCGCCCCAGGATCCTGGTGTGCGACGAGCCGGTCTCGGCGCTTGACGTGTCCGTGCAGGGCCAGGTCGTCAACCTCCTGCAGGACCTGCAGGACGAGCTCGGGCTGTCGTACCTCTTCGTGGCGCACGACCTGGGCGTGGTGCGCCACATCGCCGACGAGGTGGCCGTCATGTACCTGGGCCGCGTGGTGGAGCAGGGACCCTCCGACGACGTGTACGACGGCACCCTGCACCCCTACACCCAGGCGCTCCTGTCGGCGGTCCCCGAGCCCGACCCGTCCTTCCGCCTGACCGACTCGCACGCGATCACGCTGGAGGGCGAGCCGCCGTCGCCGATGGACCCGCCCACGGGATGCACCTTCCACACCCGCTGCCCGCTGGCGCGCGTCCTCGGGGGACCGGCGGCGACCGCGGCCGACGCCGGAGAGGCCGGGACCGCGGCCGACGCCGGGACCGCGGCGCCGCGCGACGGTGCGGCGGAGTCGGTAGAAACCGCGGAGGCGGCAGAGCCGGCAGAGGCGGCGGCAGCGGAGTCGGCGGCAGAGCCGGAGACCGCGGAGTCGCGCGACAGTGCCGCAGCGTCCGCGGTCAGCGACGGTGTCGCGGTGCCGCGCGACGGTGACGCCGTGTCGGGTGTCGCCCCGATCCTGCCGATCAGCGGCGGACGGTGCGTCCCGGCCGGATGCGCGGAGGTCTCTCCGGTCCTGGGACCGCACGGGGCCGACGGCGATCGCGAGGCGGGTGGCAGCCTGGCCGTGGACGGGGCGTCGCACCTGTCGGCGTGTCACTTCGCCCATATGCTCCCGATGCCGACGACGGTGGACTCATGACGCACGTGCTGGTGGTGCAGAACTCGACGTCCTCGGGCCCTCGGCGGCTCGGCGGGTGGCTCGCGGAGGCGGCCGTGACAGCCGACGTCGTGCAGGCCGAGGACGGCTTGCCGGACCTCGACGGGTACGACGGCGTCGTCCTGCTCGGCGGCGGCTACCTGCCCGACGACGACGACGCTCACCCCTGGCTGCCCCGCGAGCGGGCTCTCACGGCCGAGGCCCTGGAGCGCGAGCTGCCGCTGCTGGGCATCTGCCTCGGCGAGCAGCTGCTGGCGCATGTCGCGGGTGGCGAGGTCACGGCGAGGTCCGGTGAGACGGAACGTGGGATGTGTGCGCTGGAGGTCCTGCCCGAGGCGGGGGACGATCCGGTCTTCGGGCAGTTCGCCGGCCGGCAGGCAGGCGAGCGCACCACGGACACCCCGGCCGGCGCCGTCCCCGGGCCGCTGTGGATGCTGCAGAACCACGAGGACTCGGTGACACTGGCGCCGCCCGGCGCGACACTCCTGGTCACGTCGCCGGATTGCCGGGTGCAGGCGTTCCGCGTCGGCCGAGCCGCGTGGGGCGTCCAGTTCCACCCGGAGGCGCCGCCCGAAGCGATCCTGCGCTGGGACGAGGCCGCCCTGGCGGGCCAGGGCCTGGACCGCGCCACCCTGGCGGCAGCCGCGAGGACGCACGCCGACACCAACAAGACCCAGTCACGATCCCTGATTCATTCCTGGACCCGCCTGCTGAGAACTGTTCAGTAGGGTCTGGCAGACCTTTCAGGGCGGCCTAAATGGATTCGAATCCCTGTTGAACCGGAGTCAGCAAGGGGTGGGGGGCCGGCGGGGTCGGCCCGGCCGGGTCGGCCCGGCCGGATCGGCGGGCGGGCAGGAGAGCTACTCGGAACGGAGGAATCTCATGGTGCGGACCGGGAGTCACAGCGACGGCGTGCCGTTCGTCGCCTTCCATGTCGCGCGGGCGTCGGGCGAGGTGCTCGCCGCGCGGGAGGACGACGTCATCGTCTACGCCGCCTCGACCGTGAAGCTCGCGGTGCTCGTCGCGGCGGCCCGGGAGCTCGACGCCGGGACCGCCACGCTCACCGAGGAGCTGACCGTCACCAGGACGTTCACGTCCCAGGTCCCCGGAGCGGGCACGTTCGTGATCGAGCCCGACGACGTCGACGAGGGCCTTCCGCCCGAGGGCACCTCCCTGCCGCTGGGCGACGTCGCCGAGCGGATGATCGTGGTGTCCTCGAACGAGGCGACGAACATGATGATCGAGCGGGTCGGCCTCGAGGCGTCCAACCTGGCGATGTCCGATGCCGGCTGCGCGGACTCGGCCATCGGCCGCCTGTACTCCGACCTTGCCGCGGCCCGGAAGGGCGGCCCCTCGCACCTGGTCACGGCGCAGGACCTGGCCCGCCTGATGAGCGCGGTCGTGACCGGCCGCCTGGCGAGCCCGGAGCGGACCGCCTGGATGCTGGACCTGCTCTCCCGGCAGACGGACCGTCAGCTCACGGCGTCGGTGCCGGACGATGTCGCGTTCGGCTCCAAGTCCGGCTGGGTCGACGGCATACGCCACGACGTCGCCTACGTCGGCGAGCCGGGCCCGGAGGCCCTGATCATCGCGGTCTGCACCCGCGGCTACGAGAACAAGGACGCGGAGGAGACCATCAAGTCCCTGGGCACGCTGGCGGTATCACTGGCTCGCTGACCCGGCGTCCGAAAGGTCCAGGCGGTCGGCCGCCGTACGGATAACGGTCAGCAGGCTATCCGCTACAGGCGTCGGCGGGTACTCTGATAGCCACAGCCCCACACGGCGTCCTCAGACCGCCGTCGTCCAGGAAGTCCGACACCATGGCCCGCACGTCCCAGAGAACCCACCGAGATCTCGCCTCGATCGGCGAGAACGTCCGCAACTGGCGCAAGATCCACGGCCTGACCGCACAGCTCGTCGCGGATCGGGCCGGCATCACCCGCACCACCCTGCGCAGCATCGAGAACGGCACGGGTACCGCCAGCCTGGAGAACACCCTCGCGGTGCTCCGGGTGCTGGGGGTGGCCGACGCCGTCGTCGGTGCGACCGATCCGTTGACCACCGAGATGGGGCGGTTCCACGCGGAACGCGCCCTCCCGCAACGCGTGAGGATCCCCAGCTAGCGGGACCTCTGATCGAAGGAGTTGAGCCGCCGTGCCGATCCGTGTCGAGCTCCATCTGCCCGGCGGCCGGCAGGTTCACGCCGGCGACCTCGACCTGCACCTCAACACGGGCGGTGCCCTGATCGGCAGCTCGTTCCGCTACGACGGCGGGTACCTGCGTGCCCACGGCGCCTATCCCCTGTGCCCGGAGCTGCCGCTGACCCCGGGGCCGATCCCGTCGGCGGGCGACCGGCCCATGTTCGGCGCGTTCGCCGACTGCCAACCGGACCAGTGGGGCCGCACTCTGCTGTTCCACGCGGAGCGGGCCACGGCCCGCGCCCAGGACCGCTCGTCCGTACGGCTCACCGAGCAGGACTTCCTTCTCGGCGTGCAGGACGAGACCCGGCTCGGGGCGCTGCGCCTCTCGCTCGACGAGGGCCGGACCTTCCTGGCGCCGCCGCGCACCGGGCTGCCCGCACTCGTGGACCTGCCGGCGCTGACGGGGGCGGCGGACGCCGTCGCGGAACATCGCACCGCGGGGCAGGACCTGCGCCTCCTGGTCGCCGCCGGCACGTCGATGGGCGGGGCGCGGCCCAAGGTCACGGTGCGCGACGCCGACGGCGAGCTGTGGATGGCCAAGCTTCCCCTGCTCACCGACCGCTGGGACGTGCAGGCGTGGGAGTACCTCACGCTGCGGCTCGCGTCGCGCGCGGGGATCGAGGTGCCGGTCGCACGGCTGCACCGGGTGGACGGAGACCGGGGCCGGCACAGCATCCTGCTGACACGGCGGTTCGACCGGCTGTCCGGCGGCCGGCGGGTCGGGTTCCTGTCGGCGGAGTCCCTGGTGCAGAAGGCGTTCTTCGAGACGATCGACTACCGCACCCTGGCCGAGACCCTCGCCGACCACTCGGGCAGGCCGAGCGCCGACGGGCACGACCTGTTCCGCCGGGTCGCGTTCACCCTGCTGGTGCGCAACGTGGACGACCACATGAAGAACCACGGGTTCCTCCGGCGTACCGAGGGCTGGTCGATGGCGCCGCTGTTCGACGTGAACCCCGACCCGTTCTCCGTCGCGGAGTCGACGCCGCTGCGCCCGATGGGGAACCGGATCGACCGGGAGCTGCGCGTGCTGCTGGACACGTGCTCCTCGTACGGCCTGCGGCCCGACGACGCCCGGCAGGTGGTCGCCGAGGTGTCCGACGCGACCACGGCGTGGGCTGACCTCGCCCGCGACATGGCGCTGCCCGACGGCGAGGTCACCCTCATGGCGGAGGCGTTCGAGAACCCGAACCGGAACGAGGCGCGCGCCCTGGCAGCGTAGCTCACCGAGCTCTCGCTGCGTCCCGGGGCCGGCCCGACGACGGGTCCGTCCGCCCGGTCATCCGCCCGGCGTTGTCCGGGCCGAGGTGCATCGCCATCGCGTCGTCCTGGGCACGGAGCCGGTTCGTCCAGGGCGCACGCGCGACCTCTACCGTGCCGTACCCACCTGGGCCGCCGCGGCCACCTCACCCAGGACCACCGCGTCCACCAGCTGCTTCGCCCAGGCCAGGATCTCCGCGCCGCGCAGGGGACGGCCGCCCAGCCGCGCCGTCGTCGGGTATGGGACGAGGATCGCGCGGATGCCCGGCTTGAGGATCGTCCCCGGGTACAGCCGCTTCAGGCGCAGCGTCTGGGACTCGGCCAGCTCGACGGGCGCGAACCGCACGTACTTGCCCTGCGCGGTGACGTCCGTGAGCCCGGCGCGGCGGGCGTGGTTGCGGAACCCGGCGACGTCGAACAGCGCCGACGCGACCTCCGGCAGCTTGCCGTACCGGTCGGTCAGCTCCGCCCGCACCTCGTCCAGCGCCGCGGCGTCCTGCGCCGTCGCGATCTTCTTGTACGCCTCGAGGCGCAGCCGCTCGGTGGCGATGTAGGTCTCGGGCAGGTGGGCGTCGACGGGCAGCTCGATGGTGACCTCGGGCACCTCCTCCGCGCGGTCGCCACGGAAGGAGGCGACGGCCTCACCCACCATCCGCACGTAGAGGTCGAACCCGACGCCGGCGATGTGCCCCGACTGCTCCCCGCCCAGCAGGTTCCCGGCGCCACGGATCTCCAGGTCCTTCATGGCGATCTGCATGCCGGCGCCCAGGTCGGTGTGGGCCGCCATCGTCGCCAGGCGGTCGTGGGCCTGCTCGGTGAGCGGCTTCTCCGGCGGGTACAGGAAGTACGCGTACGCCCGCTCCCGCCCGCGCCCGACGCGCCCGCGGAGCTGGTGGAGCTGGGAGAGCCCCAGGACGTCGGCCCTCTCGAGAACGAGCGTGTTCGCGTTCGAGATGTCCAGGCCGGTCTCGACGATGGTGGTGCAGACCAGCACGTCGAGCTCCTTCTCCCAGAAGCCGCGGATGACGCGGTCGAGCTGGTGCTCGTTCATCTTGCCGTGCGCGACGCCGATCCGGGCCTCGGGTACGAGCTCGTTCAGCCGCGCGGCCGTCCGGTTGATCGACTCGACCCGGTTGTGCACGTAGAAGACCTGGCCCTCGCGCAGCAGCTCGCGGCGCAGCGCGGCAGCGATCTGCCTCTCCTCGTAGGCGCCCACGTAGGTGAGCACGGGGTGCCGCTCCTCGGGCGGCGTCGCGAGGGTGGACATCTCGCGGATCCCGGTCACCGCCATCTCCAGCGTGCGTGGGATCGGCGTCGCGGACATCGCCAGCACGTCCACGTTGGTGCGCAGCTGCTTCAGCGTCTCCTTGTGCTCGACGCCGAACCGCTGCTCCTCGTCGACGATCACCAGCCCGAGGTCCTTGAACCGGACCGCCCCGGTGATGAGCCGGTGCGTGCCGATGACGATGTCGACCGCTCCCTGGGCGAGCCCGTCCGCGACCTCCTCGGACTCCTTGTCCGTCTGGAAGCGGCTCAGCGCCCTCACGGTCACCGGGAACCCGGCGTACCGCTCCGAGAAGGTCTCGAAGTGCTGCTGCACCAGCAACGTCGTCGGGACCAGCACCGCCACCTGCTTGCCGTCCTGCACCGCCTTGAAGGCGGCGCGCAGCGCGATCTCCGTCTTGCCGTAGCCGACGTCGCCGCAGATCAGCCGGTCCATCGGGACGGGCTTCTCCATGTCTGCCTTGACCTCGTCGATGCTGGCGAGCTGGTCCGGCGTCTCGATGTACGCGAACGCGTCCTCCAGCTCCCGCTGCCACGGGGTGTCCGGCCCGAAGGCGTGCCCTTGCGTCGCCATGCGCGCCGAGTACAGCCGGATGAGCTCGCTCGCGATCTCCTTGACGTGCTTGCGGGCGCGTGCCTTCGTGTTCTTCCAGTCGGCGCCGCCCATCCTGTTGAGGCTGGGGGCCTCGCCGCCGACGTACTTGGTGACCTGGTCGAGCTGGTCCGTCGGCACGAACAGGCGGTCGCCGGGCTGTCCGCGCTTGGAGGCCGCGTACTCGATGACGAGGTACTCCCGCGTCGCACCGTTCGCCCCGCCGCCGAGGCTGCGCTGCACCATCTCGACGAACCGGCCGACCCCGTGCTGCTCGTGCACCACGAAGTCCCCTGCCCTCAGCTGCAGCGGGTCGACGACGTTGCGCCGCCGGCTCGGCATCCGGCGCATGTCGCGGGTGCCGGTGCCCCCTGCCCGTCCGGTCAGGTCCTGGTCGGAGAACACGGCGAGCCGCAGCTCGGGCGCGACGAAGCCCCGCCCCACGCCGCCCGCGACGACGTGTACGACGGCGGCCTCGGGCACGGCCTCCAGGGAGGACGCCAGCCGGGCGGCGGTGCCCGCCTCCGACAGCTGCTCGCTCATCCGCTTGGCCGGGCCGTGGCCCTCCGTGGTGAGCACGAGCGTCCAGCCGGACTTCTGCAGCGCGTCGACCTCCCGCAGCGCCCGCGCGAGGTCGCCCCGGTAGGACTCGACCTCCCGCGCGCCGACGGTGAAGGTCTCCTCGGCCCGCGCGTCGGGACCCGGCAGGCCCGTGGACGCGCCCTCTCCCGCCCCCGGGCCGACGCTCAGGGCCTGCCCGGGGACGGAGCGCGCGCCCGCGCCCGGGGCGTCGTCACCGGCCCCGGCGGCGACCTCCGGGATCTGCGCGAGCGCGGCGTCCTGGCCGAACGACGACAGCGTCCACCAGCCCAGACCGCGCCGAGCCGCGACGGTCCGGGCCTCGGCGAGCGTCGCGAACGACGCCGCCGACAGGTCCGCCTCACCCCCGCCGGACAGCGGGACCGAGCCGCCCGCGGCGGCGCCCACCCAGGCGGCCGCGAGGAACTCCTCCGTGGTCGCGACGAGGTCGTGGGCCCGGCGCCGGACGCGCTCCGACTCGTTGAGGACCAGGAGCGTGTCGTCCGGTACGAGCTCCAGCACCGGGACCATGCGGTCCACCAGCAGCGGCGCCAGGGACTCCATACCTTCCGACGGCGCGCCACCTGCCACCTTCTCCAGCATCTCGGCGGCGCCCGGCAGCGACTCGGCCAGCTCGGCGGCCCGCTCGCGGACGGCGTCGGTCAGGAGGATCTCGCGGCACGGCGGCGCCCACAGGCCACGCTCGGCGATCTCCAGCGAGCGCTGGTCCGCGACGGCGAACCAGCGGATCTCGCTGACCTCGTCCCCCCAGAACTCGCACCGCAGCGGGTGGTCCTCGGTGGGCGGGAAGACGTCGAGGATGCCGCCGCGCACGGCGAACTCGCCGCGGCGCTCCACCATGTCGACACGGGTGTAGGCCGCATCGGTGAGCCGCTGGGCGATGTCGGTCAGGTCCGCGGTGCCGCCGGTGGCGAGCGAGACCGGCACGAGCTCGCCGAGGCCGTCCACCACGGGCTGGAGCAGGGCGCGGACCGGCATGACGAGCACCCGGACCGGGCCCGCCCGGCCGGCCTCCTCGGTGGGGTGGGCCAGCCGGCGGAAGACCGCGAGGCGGCGCGCGACGGTGTCGGCACGCGGGCTGAGCCGCTCGTGCGGCAGCGTCTCCCAGGCGGGGAGGACCGCGACGTCGTCCTCCCGGCCCTCGGGCAGGTAGGCGCGGACCCCGGCGGCGAGCTCGTCGGCCTCCCGGCCGGTGGCGGTGACCACGACCAGGGGCCGCCGCTCGCACGCGGCGGCCAGGAGCGGCGGGCGGATCCCGACCGGCCCGACCACGTCGGCCTCACCGCGCACGCCGACGTGTTCGACGACGGCGGCCGCGCCCGGGTCGGCGAGCAGGGTCGGGAGCAGACCGGTGAGATGCATCGGAGTCCTTAGAGGTTGCGGACCGGGAGCGCCACGAGCGGGCACACGGCTACTGGCCCACTTCCGCCTGGGACAGGGGAGGATGGGCTGGCTCCAGACTAACGCCCGACACCGACACGGCCCGAGAACCCGGCACGAACCAAGAGGGTCGCGCCCCCCGCCCGCGCCTCCTCGGGTCCAGTAGCCGGCCGCTCCGCGAGCGAGGCCCTGGGTCGCTACGATCACAGGCGATGTCAAGCCAGCCTCGCGAGTCCACACCCAGGTCCGACGCCACCGACGAGGGCCGCGCGCGCTCCCGGATAGCCTGGGCCGACACCGCGCGCGGGCTGGCCATCTGCCTCGTGGTGCTCTACCACGCGACGAACTGGACCGCGGGCACCGGGTACGACGTCAGCGTGCTGCGCGAGCTCAACGAGCCGCTGCGCAGCCTGCGCATGCCGCTGTTCTTCACCGTGGCGGGGATGTTCGCCACGAAGTGGGTCGCGACGTCGTGGCCGACCCTGCTGCGCGGCAAGCTCTTCTACTTCGCCTGGGTCTTCGTGCTGTGGGAGCCGATCACGCTCGTGGTGCGGCTGGTCACCGGGTACTACAAGGTGCCCGGCGCCGACTGGTCCACCCTGGCCGGCGACCTGACCTGGTCCCTGCTGATCCCCCGGTCCGAGCTCTGGTTCATCTGGACGCTGGCGGTCTTCTTCCTGGTGGCGCGGCTGGTGCGGCCTGTGCCGGTGTGGCTGCAGCTGGTCGTGGCGACCGGGGTGAGCGGTTGGGCGCTGGCCGGGTGGGAGCCCACGAGCATCGCCTACCGCGGCGCCGCGCAGTTCATCCTGTTCTTCCTGGTCGGCCTGCACCTGCGGCCGCTCGTCGAGGCGTACGCCGAGCGCCTGCGCTGGTGGTCCGGACTGCTGTGGGTCGGCGCGTGGTACGGCGTGACCTGGGTGGTCCGGACGTACGGGCTGGAACCGACGCCGGGTCCGTACCTGCTCGCGAACATCGCCGGGGCGCTGGCCGGGATCGCGATCAGCGTCGCGCTCGCCAGGCTCCTCCCCGGGCTGGGCTGGGTCGGAGCTCGCACCCTGCCGATCTACGTCCTGCACACGCCGCTGATCCACACGATCCTCTGGGTGTACTGGTCGAACGCCGTCTGGGTGCCGACGCCGCAGTCGCAGTGGATGCCGGTGTTCATGGCGATGTTCATCGTCGCCACGGCCCTGACCCTGGACGCGCTCACGCGCAGGATCGGCCTGGGCTGGCTCTGGGGCCCGCCGCGCCGCTGGCTCGCGACCCCCTAGGTCGCCCGTAGCCCCCGGGACCATGCTCGGGCCCGGGCAGGACGGCGGCACCGACCGCCGTCGCACCCGTTCTGGGCGACTCTTCCGATTTACCCCACTATTTGTTAAAGTCTCGGTCAGTCATCGGGGGTCGACAACGACGCCGGCTCCCCTCTCCGACCCAGGAGGCGACGTGCGACGTCCACGACGAACAGCAGCGCTGACCATCATCGCCCTGACGGCGAGCCTCGGCGCGGCCCTGGCGGCCCCCGCGTCCGGTGCGGTCCCCGACCCCGTGCTCCCCACACCGGAGTCCGAGGTGAACGTCACCGGGACGCCCTTCGAGGGCACCGCACCCGACGGGAGCGTGCGCGGCTACGTCGACGCGCACAGCCACATGTTCATGGAGGACGGCATCGGCGGCGCCGCCGTCTGCGGCAAGGCCTTCTCCGAGGACGGCATCGCGGACGCCCTCCAGGACTGCCACGCGCACGGGCGGAACGGCGGGACCGCACTCCTGGAGAACCTGACCCGCAACGGGTCCCCGTTCGGCACGCACGACACCACGGGCTGGCCGACGTTCGCCGACTGGCCGGCCCACGACTCCCTCACGCACCAGCAGATGTACTACCGCTGGGTGGAGCGGTCCTGGCGGGCCGGGCAGCGCGTGCTCGTGACCCAGCTGACCAGCAACGGGATCCTTTGCGTCATCAACCCGGGCACCTACCAGGACTGCAACGAGATGGCCGCGGTCCGCCTGCAGATCGACGACGCCTACGCGATGCAGGACTTCGTCGACGCACAGTACGGCGGCCCCGGGGAGGGCTGGTACCGGATCGTCACGGACAGCGCACAGGCGCGCCAGGTCGTGGCAGAGGGGAAGCTGGCCGTCGTGCTCGGCGTGGAGACGTCCGAGCCGTTCGGGTGCAAGCAGACGCTCCGGACGTTCGACGGGTGCACGCGGTCCGACATCACCGCCGGCCTGGACGAGCTCTACGGCCTGGGCGTGCGGTCGATGTACCTGTGCCACAAGTTCGACAACGCGCTGTGCGGGGTGCGGTTCGACTCCGGGGCCAACGGGACGGTCGTCAACGCCGGCCAGTTCCTCACCACCGGGACCTTCTGGGACGCGCGGTCCTGCCCGGCGGACGAGCCGCACGACAACAACCCGGGCAGCCCGGAGATGCCGGAGGACGTGGACCTGCCCGTCCCGCCGCTGTACCCGACGGGCACCGTGTGCAACAGGTACGGGCTGACCTCGAAGGGCGAGTTCCTCGTGGAGCAGATGATCGACCGCGGCATGCTGATCGAGGTGGACCACATGTCCGCCAAGGCCGCGGACCGGACGCTGGAGATCCTCGAGGAGGCGGGCTACAGCGGTGTGCTCTCCACGCACTCCTGGATGGACGAGAGCTACCTCGACCGGCTCTACGCGCTCGGCGGGTTCGCCACCATGTACGGACACGACACGGAGGACCTGATCGCGGAGTACGAGCGCACGGCGACGGCGCGGGAGGCGCACGGCATCGACGGCGTCGGGTTCGGCTTCGACATGAACGGCTTCGGTGGCACACCGGACCCGTCCGACGGCCGGGTCACCTACCCGTTCACGTCGCTCGACGGCGGCTCCACCCTGGACCGCCAGGTCACGGGCGAGCGGGTCTGGGACGTCAACGAGGACGGCGTCGCCCACTACGGGCTCGTCCCGGACTACCTGGAGGACCTGCGCGTCACGGGCGGCGAGACCCTGGCCGCCGACGTCCTGCGGGGCTCGGAGTCCTACCTCCGCACCTGGCAGGCGGCCGAACAGGACGCCGGCCGCTAGCCGGCGTGAGGCCGCGCGTGGTACTTGCCCTGCGCGGCCAGGAGGCCCTCCGTGACCAGGAGCTCCACCGCGTCGGCGGCGTCGTCGACGAAGATCGGGAGGTCCTTGCGCTCGGTGCCCGCGAAGTCCCGCAGCACGTAGTCGGCAGTGTCCATCCGGCCCGGGGGCCGGCCCACGCCGACGCGGACGCGGTGGTAGTCGCGGGTGCCGAGCGCCTTGGTGATGTCACGCAGCCCGTTGTGGCCGCCCTCGCCGCCGCCGACCTTCAGCTTGATCGTGTCGAACGGGATGTCGACCTCGTCGTGCACGACGGCGACCCGGCCGGGCTCGATCCCGTAGTAGTGGGCCAGCGCGCTGACGGGACCACCCGAGACGTTCATGTAGGTGGACGGCTTCGCGAGGATCACCCGCGGGCCCGGACGGCCCCCCGGCAGCATCCCGAGCCGCACCTCGGCGGCCAGCGCCTGCGACCGCCCATGCCGGGCGAACCTGCCCCCGGTGCGCTCGGCCAGCAGGTCCAGCACCATCTGGCCGACGTTGTGCCGGTTCCCGGCGTACTTCGGCCCGGGGTTGCCGAGCCCGACGACGAGCCATGGCTGATCGGTCATCGATTCCTCCGTCGGGGTCGTACCCGCTCCGCCGAGGCAGTGCGGTGCGCGGCTGACCGGCCGCCTCGGCGGTCAGGGGTCTGCTGAGGCAGCAGGTTAACGCGGCCGCGGCACGGCCTCGACACCGCCTCGGCACAGAGGATGCCGAGGCAGGAGGCTGCACGGCAGACCTCCTGCCTCGGCATGGTTCCGCGGGTGCGGCTGAGGGTCAGCCCTCCGAGGAGTCCGCGGAGGAGGCGTCGGCCGTCTCGCCGTCCTCCGACTCCGACTCGGCCTCGCCGCGCGGCTCGGTGATGAGCACGACGGCCTGGTCCGGGTCGGTCAGCAGCGACGAGCCCTCCGGCAGCGCGACGTCGCGCGCGAACACGTGCGAGCCGACCTCGAGACCCTCGATCGACACCTCGACCCACTCGGGCAGGTGCGTCGCCTCGGCCTCGACCGACAGGCTCTGCGCCTCGACCAGGTGGATGGTGCCGGGGGCGGACTCGCCGGTGATGTTCACGTTGATGTCGACGGCGATCTTCTCGCCGGCCCGGACGACGAGCAGGTCGATGTGCTCGATGACGTTGCGGACCGGGTCGCGCTGCACGTCCTTGGCGACGGCCAGCTGGCCCTTGCCGTTCATCACGATGCTGAGCAGCGCGTTCGAGTTGCGCAGCGCCAGCATCGAGTCGTGGCCCGGCAGGGTCACGTGGACCGGGTCGGTGCCGTGGCCGTACAGGACGGCGGGAATCTTGTTGTCGCGGCGGATGCGGCGCGCGGCGCCCTTGCCGAACTCGGTGCGGGCCTCGGCGACGAGCTTGATCTCGGACACGGGGGATACTCCTGAAGGTGATGTCGGGCTATCTCAAGGGCCGCTGCGTCGGCGCGGGACGTGTGACGGACGCAAAGCGCGAGAACTCGCTGCGTATGCGGTTGACCCAGTGGGTCACCGACTCACCGCCCAGTCGATCACGGACTGCGGCGCGTGCGGTGCGGGATGTTCACCCGGGGGTGCTCATCCGCGTCCGTCGCGGCCGTCCGACGTCCCTCGCCGAGGCAACCTGACTACTGTACCCGTTCGTCGGCACCCGCCGCACCCAGGACGCCGCCGTCGGACGGTGAGGAATCACCCAGCGGCGGCTGCGTACGCCGCGGCCGGTAGACGACCTGGGAGTGGAAGACGAAGCGCAGCAGGAACGCGACCACGAGCATGACCGCCTGGACCAGCACCGGCCAGAATCCCGTGACCTCGACGACCCACCACAGGATCGGCAGCCGGATCGCCGCCTCGGTGCCGTTGAACCCGAAGGAGTGCGCCAGCCGGGACCAGAACCCGTACCGCCCCTCGGTGCGCAGGTCGCGGAACACGTAGCGCTCCTGCAGGGCGAAGTTCACGCCGATGGTCACCACCGCGGCGACCACCGCGGCCGGCAGGTAGTGCGTCCCGACCGCCGTCAGCGCCCAGAGGATGAGCACGTTCCACACCGCGCCCATCCCGCCGATGATCGCGAAGCGCGACATCCGGCCGAACCGCAGCGACGCGAGCTGCTCCAGGTAACGGACCCCCATCTGGAGCGTCGCCTTGGAGCGCCCGGCGTACCGCTCGCCGAACACGAACGGCTCCTCGCCCACCGACAGCGACCTCGAGCCCCGCGCCAGCACCTCGAGCAGGATCTTGAAGCCACGCGGCCGCAGCCCGTCCAGGTCGAGCGAGCCCAGCCGGACCGCGAAGAACCCGGTCAGCGGATCGGTCACGTTCCGCAGCCGCAGGGGAAACATGGACCGCGCGAGCAGCGCGGACACCGTCGAGACCACACGCCGCCAGTAGCCGTCGAGCCCGCCGGGGTCGCCGCCGCCGATGTACCGGGAGGCGACGACGACGTCGAGCCCCGCGTCCGCGCCGCGCGCCGCCAGCACCGGGACCAGCTCGGGCGGATGCTGCAGGTCGCCGTCCATCACCACGGCCCACTCGGTCTCCACCGACCGGAGCCCTTCGACGACCGCGCCGCTCAGGCCGCCCTCGGGCGTCTCGCGGTGGATCATCCGGACCGGGATCCCGCCGTGGTCCGCCTGCCCGGCGGCGATCCGCCCGATGATCGACGGCGTGTCGTCCCGCGAGTCGTCCACGAACAGCACGCACGCGCCGGGCATCCCGGCGAGCGCCTCGTCGAGGCGTCGTACGAGCTCGGCGACGTTCGGTCCTTCGTTGAACGTCGGGACCACGACAGTGACGGTCACGATGCCTCCCGGGCAGATCTGTGTCATAGCACGGTCCACCCTCGACCAGGGATCAGTCAACTCTCTGTCGGTAAACTGCCGGGCACGATGTCGCAGGCGGCGGATGAATTCCGCCCTCCGCACGCCCCTCGGCGGCGTGCTCGACACCGTCCGCGCCGTCGTGCTCGACGACGGCCGCGCCGCTGATCCTGGTGAGGCCCCTGTGCCTCAGGCGTTGCCCTCGAAGAGACTCGTCACGGACCCGTCCGTGAAGACCTCCTTGATCGCCGTCGCGATGAGCGGCGCGATCGACAGGACGGTCAAGGACTCGAACCGCTTGGACGTCTCGATCGGCAGGGTGTCCGTGACCACGACCTCCGTGGCACCGCAGTCCGCGAGCCGCTGCGGCGCCGGGCCGGACAGCACGCCGTGCGTCGCCGCGACGGTCACCGACCGGGCACCGGCCGCCATGATCACCTTGACGGCCTCGGCGATGGTGCCGCCGGTGTCGATGAGGTCGTCGACCAGCACGCAGTCCTTGCCCTCGACGTCGCCCACCACGCGGTTCGCGACGGCCTGGTTCGGGCGCGTCACGTCGCGCGTCTTGTGCACGAACGCGAGCGGCCCGCCGCCCAGCTTGCTCGCCCAGATCTCGGCGACGCGGATGCGGCCGGCGTCGGGCGACACGACCGTCACGTTGTCCACGTCCACGCGCGTGCGCACGTAGTCGACGAGGATCGGCAGCGCCCACAGGTGGTCGACCGGGCCGTCGAAGAAGCCCTGGATCTGCGCGGTGTGCAGGTCCACGGACATGAGCCGGTCCGCGCCCGCGGTCGCCAGCAGGTCCGTCATGAGCCGCGCCGAGATCGGCTCACGACCCCTCCCCTTCTTGTCCTGCCGCGCGTACCCGAGGAAAGGCGCGACCGCCGTGATGGTGTGCGCGGAGGCGCGCTTCGCGGCGTCGACCATGAGCAGGTGCTCCATGATCCACTGGTTGATCGGCGCGGTGTGGGACTGGAGCAGGAAGATGTCGGCCCCGCGGACGGACTCGCTGAACCGGACGTACGTCTCGGTGTTGGCGAAGTCGTAGGCGCTGACCGGCAGCAGGTCGACGCCGAGCTCCTTGGCCACGTCCTGCGCCAGCTCGGGGTGCGCGCGCCCGGACGCGACGACGAGAGGGCGCTGGATCTGGCGGAGGGCGGTGCTGGACATGTCAGTGGGCCTTTCGTTCCTCATCAGGGTGTCCGGCGGCGTCGTACCCGACGCCGGACGTGGTGCCTTGGTCTGTCGCGTCGCCGGCGGCGTCGGTGGGCGCGGGCCGGGCGTCCCCGCCGGCGAGGCCGCCCGGGGTGGCGGCTGCCGCAGCCTCGGCCGCTGCCGTGCCGGGCCGCCTGCGCGCGACCCAGCCCTCGATGTTCGCCTGCTTCGCCCGCCCGACGCCGAGCGCCCCGGCGGGGACGTCCTTGACGATGACGGACCCGGCCGCCGTGTAGGCGCCGTCGCCGACGGTCACGGGTGCGACGAACATGTTGTCGGCCCCGGTCCGGGCGTGCGCGCCGATGACGGTGCGGTGCTTGTGCTCGCCGTCGTAGTTCACGGTGACCGACGCCGCGCCGATGTTGGTGTGCTCGCCGATCTCGGCGTCGCCGACGTAGCTGAGGTGCGGCACCTTCGCGCCCTCGCCGATCCGGGCGTTCTTCGTCTCGACGAACCCGCCGATCTTGCCCTTCGCGCCGAGCACGGTGCCGGGGCGCAGGTAGGAGAACGGCCCGACGCTCGCGCCCGCGCCGATCACGGCGAGCTCGGCGTGCGTGCGCACCACGGTGGCGCCGTCGTGCACCTCGGTGTCGCGGAGGGTGGTGTCCGGGCCGACGGTGGCACCCTCGCCGATCTTCGTCGCCCCGTGCAGCTGGGTGCCCGGCAGGACGTTGACGTCCGGCGCGAGCTCCACGTCGACGTCGATCCACGTCGTGCCCGGGTCCACGACCGTGACACCCTCGCGCATCCAGTACTCGAGCGTGCGGCGGTTCATCTCGGCGCCGAGCGCCGCGAGCTGCACGCGGTCGTTGACGCCCTCCACGGACATCGCGTCGTCGGTGACGATCGCGCGGACCCCGCCGCCCTCCTTGCGGGCGAACGCGACGATGTCGGTCAGGTAGACCTCGCCCTGCGCGTTGGCGCGGTCGAGGCTCGCGAGCCCGCGGCGGAGCGTCGCGGCGTCGAACACGTACGTGGACGTGTTGATCTCGCGGACGTCGCGCTGCTCCGGCGTCGCGTCCTTGTGCTCGACGATCGCCTCGACCTGGCCGTCCGCGCCCCGCACGATGCGCCCGTAGCCCGTGGCGTCCGGGACCTGCGTGGACAGGATCGTCACGGCGTCGCCCTCGGAGCGGTGCGTGGCGAGCATCTGGCCCAGCGTGCCGCCGTCGAGCAGCGGGACGTCCCCGGCGAGGACGACGACGGCGCCCTCGATCTCGCCGAGCGCTTCCATCGCGCACTCCACGGCCCGGCCGGTGCCGGGGACCTCGTCCTGGTCGACGACGCGGACGGCCGGGTCCAGCTCGGCGATCCTGGCGGCGACGAGGTCCCGCTCGTGCCGGACGACGACCGCCAGCTCCGCCGGCTCCAGATCACGCGCGGCCGCGATCGCGTGGCCGACCATCGGCCGCCCGCCCACGGGATGCAGGATCTTCGGGAGGCGGGACTTCATCCGCGTGCCCTGCCCTGCGGCGAGGACGATCACGGCTGCTGGCCGGTGCTGGTCGGTAGCTGTCACTGGCGCGGCCTCCTGGGGACGCTGCTGATGCGGTCATGGAATCGGTGGCCGGCCGTGCCGGGCCCCGGTGGCCGGACTCCCGGCGATCGATCCTGCCGGCCGTGGCCGATCCGGCCGGGACACGGTGCGAGGACCACGAATCGCTCCGCCCCCAGGACTCGAACCTGGACCATGGGCACCAAAAACCCGTGTGCTGCCGATTACACCAAGGCGGATCGGTGTGGCCTCAGTCTGCCAGGTCGCGAGGGGTGCGCGCGGCTCCCGGCGATGTCAGGCGGACCACACGGCACACGGTACGCCCAGCGGACGGCGTCGGGCCCTCGTGCGATCGGCACCTTCAGGACGACACGGCACAATGTTCCTCATGGCAGCAGACCCCCGTCGCTCTCCGCGACCCCGCATGACCGCGAGCCAGCGCCGGGAGCAGCTGTTGTCCGTGGCTCGCGAGCTCTTCGCCGAGAAAGGTTTCGACGGCACGAGCGTCGAGGAGATCGCGGCACGCGCCAAGGTGTCCAAGCCGGTGGTCTACGAGCACTTCGGGGGCAAGGAAGGCGTGTACGCGGTCATCGTCGACCGGGAGGTGCAGGAGCTGACGACAGCGCTCACCGGCGCGCTCGACGCCGGCGGGCACCCGAAGGTCCTGCTGGAGCGGACGGCGCTGGCGCTGCTCGACTACATCGAGGACAGCGAGGACGGGTTCCGGATCCTCGTGCGGGACTCACCGGTGGCGCAGGCGACGGGAACGTTCTCCAGCCTCATCGGCGACGTCGCCACGCAGGTGGAGGGGATCCTGGTCGAGCAGTTCCGGATCAACCGCCTGGACCCCCGCACCGCGCCGCTGTACGCGAACATGCTCGTCGGGATGATCGCGCTGACGGGGCAGTACTGGCTGGACAACCGCGCGACGAAGAAGTCGGAGGTCGCGGCGCACCTGGTGAACCTGGCGTGGAACGGGCTGAGCCAGATGGAGAAGAATCCCGCGCTGATGAAGTCGGGGTAGGCGGACCGAGCACCGGCCTGTCCGTGCGCGTGATGCTCACGCGCGACCACGCTCGGCTCGAGAATCCGGCGGCGGCCCGCGCGACGCCGAACCACCTGGCGCCGATGCGGCAGACGTCGCCACCACCCCGCACCGGTCAAGACTCTTGACGTCAAGACACTTCGGGTAGTCTCACGCCATGGAGGAGTCCACCAGCGGACCGCCGGCCGAGGCTCTCGGTGACGGGCCGCACGACGCCGGGCCGCACGACGAGGTCGACCGGATCGTCGCCGCCTGGCTGCAGGAGCGGCCGGATCTCGACCTGGAGCCGCTGACCGTGTTCAGCCGGATCTCGCGGCTCGCCCGGCACCTCGACCTCGCCCGCCGCCGCGCGTTCGCCCGGCGCGACCTGGAGACCTGGGAGTTCGACGTGCTCTCCGCGCTCCGGCGGGCCGGCGAGCCCTACCGCCTCTCCCCCGGCGCGCTGGTCCAGCAGACGCTCGTCACCAGCGGCACGATGACGAACCGCATCGACCGTCTCGCCGACCGCGGGTTCGTGGAGCGCCACCGCTCCCCCGACGACCGCCGCGGCGTCCAGGTCGAGCTCACCCCCGCCGGGCGGAAGCAGGTCGACGCCGCGATGGCCGATCTCCTGGCCGTCGAGGCGGAAGTCCTGTCCGCCCTGACCAAGGACGACCGTCCCCGCCTGGCAGCCCTCCTGCGCACCCTGTCCACCCAGTTCGAGGGCTGACGACTCCCCCTCCCGCCCCGGGCGGCCGCACCCTCGGCGACACGGTCGGCACGGTGGCGGGCCCGGAGCGTCGGAGCAGGAGACCGGGGCAGAGAGCTCGCGTGGGGTCAGCGGGTCGTGGTGGGTGACGTCCGGGGCCGGCGGGTGGCGATGGCGAGCGCTACCCCCATCCCCGTCAGCACGACCAGCACCACGGTCAGGGGCAGGTCCCAGCCGCCGACGGCGTCGTGCACCGCGAACAGGGTCGACGGCCCCGTGAACGCGATGACGTAGCCGCACGACTGGATGGTCGCCGCCATCCGCCGGGCCGCGACCGGGCCGCCGGCCCGCTGCGCGACCAGCGTGAAGATCACCGCGAAGTTCCCGCCCTGCGCCAGGCCGGCCAGGGAGCACCAGAGCGCCCACCAGCCGGGTGCGAGCAGCAGCCCGAGCGGCAGCGACAGCCAGCACGCGCTCACCACCGCCGACGCCACCCCGATCGGGAGCCGGAGCGCGTGGGTCGCGGGCAGCACGAGCGACCCGAGGATCGCCAGGCCCTGGAACAGCGAGGCCGCGACCCCGGCCTCGGCGGGCGTGAACCCGATCTTGTCGCCGAGCAGCTCGGGCAGCACCCCGGTCATCGCGAAGTAGGAGAAGGACTGCCCGACGAACGCCACGGACAGCACCCAGGTGATCGGCCGCCGCAGCACCCGGTCACCCGCATCGGACGCCCCGTCGGCGCGGTCGGACCTCGCACGCCGGTCCCCACGCATCCCGTCGCTGCCGCCCCTGACCACCCATGCCCAGCTGACCAGCGCGACCACGGCCAGGACCGACCAGGCCGCGAGCGCCGCCTGCCAGCCGAGCCAGGCGGCGAGCGGGACGGTCAGGGTGGTGGTGAAGACGGAGCCGAGGTTCATCGACGCCGTGTAGAGCCCGGTGGCGACGGGGGCGCGGCCGGTGAAGTCGCGGGAGACGATCACGGGCGCGGCGACGTTACCGATGGTGATCGAGGCGCCGATGACGGCGGTCCCGGCGACGGCCGTCCACACGCCTGCCGGGCCCGTGAGCGCGGAGCGCAGGAGGGTCCCGAGGAGCACGCCGCCGACGGCGATCGTCATCGCCCGGTACGGGCCCACCCGGCCGATGAGCCACGAGGCCACCGGCGCGAGCGCCGCGAAGCACAGGATGGGCAAGCCGGTCAGCAGCCCGGCGGCGACGGACGACATCCCCAGCCCGGCGGCGACGTCCGACAGGACGGGCGGCACCGCGGTGATCGGCGCGCGGAAGTTCAGTCCGACGACCAGCAGGGCCACGAGCAGCGCGCCGGTGGAGACCGCACGGCGCGAGGAGGTCAGGGAGGTGGTGGTGATCACGATGCGCCCCATTGTGTCCGACGAGGGCACCCGCACGCCCTGCTGTCCACCGGGTGCGGCCGCGCGGGCGTGCTCAACTCGCGACGCGGGGCGTGAAGACCTGGCCGAGCTCCGTGTGGGTGGCGAGCCACCGCTGGTAGGTGTGCTGGCGGGCCGCCGGGTCGGAGCCGTCCATGACGCGTTCGACGACGTCGGGGGGCGTCGCACCCGAGAGCTCCGCCACGATCTGCGCCGAGTGCGCACCCCAGGCCGCGAAGACCTCCGGCGCGCCGGCACCGGGCCCGAGCAGCACCGGCGACGACGCGCGGCGCGCGAACGCCCGGAGCGCGGGCGCGTGCGGTCCGTCGAGCGGCGCCTCGACGATCACGCAGGCGACGTCCGGCAGCAGCCCCGCGGTGGCCACGGCGGCGGCGCCCGCCCCGGACCTGCCCAGCACGGCGACGCGCGACGGGTCCACGCCCGGCAGGGAACGCACCTCCTGGACGGCGCGGACGGCGTCGGCGGAGATCTCGCGGTTGTACGGGTCCGCGGGATCGCCGGCGTGCCGCATCTCGATCAGGAGGTGCACGTAGCCGGCCGACGCCGGCCAGGCGTGGTCACGCGCCTTGCCGCCGCCTCCGGCAGGGACGAGCTCGACGACGCCCGGCAGCGCGCCCGAGCCCTCGGCCGGCGTGAGGAACCAGCCCTGCAGCGGGTGGTCGCCGAAGCCCGACAGGGTCACCGCGTCGGTCGTCAGGCCGCGCGCGGCCGGCTTGGCCGGCTCGAGCCGCGCGGCGTCCCTGCTGCGCGACCGGACGAGCAGGCCGGACCAGAAGTCGTCGAAGGCCGGCGGTTCGTCGACGGCGGGTGGCGCGGCGGGCGCGAGCGCGACCGGGGGGATGTCGAACTCGGACACGGTGAGAGTCCTTCTGTCGGTGTGCGATGGTGCGCCTGGCAGCGTACTGCCCGGCGATGACCTGCCCCTACCCAGGCCGTTGCTCCCCCAGGTGCTCGCGCAGGAACTCCAGGTGCCGCGCGAAGCGGTACTCCGCCCCGCCCTCGTGCCCGTTGTACGGGTAGACGTCGATCTGCGGCGGCTCCGTCGACGCGCTCCCGGCCGACGCGCCCCAGGCGTTCCGCGCCGCGTACACCGTGGACGGCGGGCAGGTCTGGTCCATCAGCGCGGTGGAGAACAGCGCCGGCGCGGTCGCCCGGCGCGCGAAGGAGACGCCGTCCAGGTACGAGAACGTGCGCCAGGTGCGTGCCTCGACCTCCGGGGCGCGGTGCACGTGCAGGTACTGCGTGATCTCGCCGTACGGCATGTTGTCGGAGATCTCCACGGCACGCCGGTAGTGGCAGAGGAAGGGGACGTCGGGCAGCGCGGCGGCGACGTCGTCCCTGAGGCCGGCGACGGCGATCGTGATGCCGCCGCCCTGGCTCGTGCCCGCGACGGCGACACGCGACGGGTCGACGCCGTCGATCGCACGCACCGCGTCCACGGCGCGCACCCCGTCGGTGAAGACGCGGCGGTAGAAGTGCTGCCGCGGGTCCTCGACGCCGCGGGTCATGTATCCGGGAGCGGTGGGGCCCGCGCCGACGGGGTCCGGGGTCGCGCCACCACCGCCCCAGCCGGATCCCTGGCCGCGCGTGTCCATCATGAGGTGCGCATAGCCTGCCGCGGCGAACCCGAGGTGCTCGTGCGGGAGCCCGCGGCCGCCGTTGTAGCCCTGGTACTGGACGACGGCGGGCAAGGGGCCCTCGGCGTGCGCCGGCCGGGTGAGCCAGGCCTTGATCGGGTGACCACCGAATCCGGGGAAGGTCACGTCGTCGACCGTCACCTGGGTCAGGCCGGCGTCGACACGCTCGAGGCGCGGGGAGCCGCCGCCGGGCAGCGCGGCACCGGCCGCGCGGGACTCCGCGATCGTCGTGGACCAGAACTCGTCGAAGTCCTCGGGCTCGTCGATCTCGGGCCGGTACTGCTCGAGATCGTGGACGGGCATGTCGAACTGCGCCACTGCTACCTCCTGCGCCGGTGCGAAAGCGTCGGTCGGGACCGGGTCTGCGGTGAGCATAGGCGGTGCGGGCGACCGGGCGGCGCCGCGCAGCCTCTAACCTTGCGGGGTGGCACATCTCCTCGGCGCCGACGGCATCTCCCTCCGGATCGCGACCCGCACCCTGCTCTCCGACGTCTCCCTCGGGCTCGACGACGGCGACCGGGTCGGCGTCGTCGGCCCCAACGGCGCCGGGAAGTCCACGCTGCTGCGGATCCTGGCCGGCCTGTCCGAGGCCGACGACGGCCGCGTCACCCGGGTGGGCGGCTCCACGCTCCGCATGCTCGACCAGCGCGACGAGGTGCCCGAGGACGTCACCGTGCTCGACCTGGTGCACGGCTCCGCCGACACGCACGAGTGGGCGGCCGACGCGCGCATCCGCTCCCTCCACGAGGGCCTGCTCGCCGACCTGGACCTGGGCGCCCCCGTCACGACGCTGTCCGGCGGCCAGCGCCGCCGCGTCGCGCTCGCGGCCCTCCTCGCCGACGACCCGGACGTCCTCCTGCTCGACGAGCCCACCAACCACCTCGACGTCGAGGGCGTGGCCTGGCTCGCCGAGCACCTCGCCACCAGGTACGGCCGCCCGGGCGCGCGCGGCGCGCTCGTCGTCGTGACCCACGACCGGTGGTTCCTCGACGCCGTCTGCACCCGGATGTGGGAGGTGCGCGGTGACGGGTCCGGCGCCGTCGACGGGTACGAGGGCGGCTACGGCGCCTACATCCTGGCCCGCGCCGAGCGCGCCCGGCTGGCCGCCGTGACCGCCGAGAAGCGCAACAACCTGCTGCGCAAGGAGCTCGCCTGGCTGCACCGCGGCGCCAAGGCCCGCAGCTCGAAGCCCAAGTTCCGGCTCGACGCCGCCGCCGCGCTGATCGACGACGAGCCGCCGCCGCGCGACACCCTGGAGCTCACCCGGATGGCGACGAGGCGCCTCGGCAAGGACGTGCTCGACCTGGAGGACGTGACGGTCCGCGTCGGCGGCCGCGGCCCGGGGTCCGACGGCGCCACCCCGGTGCGCACCCTGTTCGACGGTGTCACCTGGCGGCTGGGGCCCGGCGACCGGTACGGCGTCGTCGGCGTGAACGGCGCCGGCAAGACGACGCTCCTCGCGCTGCTCGCGGGCCGTCGCCAGCCGGACTCCGGACGGGTGCGGCGCGGCAAGACCATCGAGGTCGCCGAGCTGAGCCAGGAGATCCGCGAGCTCGACGACGTGGGGCACCTGACGGCCGTCCAGGTGGTCGAGCGCGAGCGCGGGCGGATCGAGATCGATGGCAAGGAGCTCACCGCCGCGCAGCTCACCGAACGCCTCGGGTTCACGCGCGAGCGCGCGTACACGGTGGTGGACAGCCTGTCGGGCGGTGAACGACGCCGGCTCCAGCTGCTGCGCCTGCTCGTCGCCGAGCCCAACGTGCTGCTGCTCGACGAGCCCACGAACGACCTGGACACCGACACCCTGGCGGCGCTGGAGGACCTGCTCGACGGGTGGCCGGGGACGTTGATCGTCGTGTCGCACGACCGGTACCTGCTGGAGCGGGTCGCGGATCGGCAGGTGGCGCTGCTGGGGGACGGGACCATCCGGGACATGCCCGGGGGTGTGGAGGAGTACCTGGCGCTGCGCCGGGCGGCCGGGGCCGCGGGACCGGGGGCGGCGGCGTCCGGGGGGTCGGGGGCCGAGCCCGCCGGCAGCGCGGTGGGTTCTCACGACCAGGCGGAGATCCGGGCGGCGCGGAAGACGATTTCCCGGATCGAGCGGCGGTTGGGGAAGATTGCCGAGGAAGAGGCCCGGCTGCACGACGAGATGGCTGCGCAGGCCACGGACTTCACGGCGGTCGGGCGCCTGGACTCACGAGCGAAGGAGCTGGCCACGGAGAAGGACGAGCTCGAGATGGCTTGGCTCGAGGCTGCGGAGGTGGCCGGATGACCCTGGAAGACGACGTCGACCGCACGATCGTCAGTGCCCTGCGGGCGGACGGACGCACCACCCTCGCCGCGCTCTCCGAGGCCACCGGACTGTCGCTGTCGGCCGTGCAGGTCCGCGTCCGCAAGCTGGAGTCGCGCGGAGTGATCTCCGGGTACCGCGCCGTGGTGGACCCCGAGGCGATCGGGCTGCCGCTGACCGCGTTCATCGAGATCACCCCGCTGGACCAGGCCCAGGAGGACGACGCCCCCGAGCACCTGAGGAACCTGCCCGGCATCGAGGCCTGCTACTCGGTGGCCGGAAACTCGAACTATCTGCTGCTGGTGCGCGTCGCCGCGCCCCGCGACCTGGAGCGCCTGCTGGGCCAGATCCGGCGTACGGCCCAGGTCAGCACCCGCAGCACGGTCGTGCTCCAGACCTACTTCGAGGGGCGCCCGGTCGAGTCGGCCTGACCGGGCCCCGCACTCCTCGACGCGCCGTCCAGCGCGGCGCTTCCTCCTGATCCAGGGAGATTGCTAGTCTCGGCGCGACAAATCGGCATTTTTGAGGAAGCCTCCCATGGTGAGCACGAAGACCTGGCTGCAGGTCGCGGGTGGTGTCGTGATGGTCGCGCTGGTCACTGCCGCGTTCCTGCAGGGGCGCGCCGCGGGGGACGCGTGGACCGCCAACGATCCCGTGGGTGAGTGCGGTACCGGCGCGCTGGGCGGCGCCGTCGGTCACGACAGCGGCGGCGAGGTGCTCGCGGTACAGAACGTGCTGTCCGCGACGCATGCGCTCAGCACGGCGGACAGCACCTGGGACGCGGACTCCGAGCAGGCTGCCAGGGCCTTCCAGGCCTGGACCGGCCTCCCCTCCGACGGCTGCGTCAACACGAACACGTGGGTGACGATGCGCGCGATGGTCATCCCGGTGTGCGCGCCCGAGTACAGCTGCCTGGGCCCGGACCAGGTGCTGCGCTGGGGGCCGGCGCGCGACGCGCGGGACGCCTGGTTCCTCGACGCGAACTGCGACTGGGCGACGTGGGTCCTGCCCGGCGTGGCCGCGAGCCCGGTCGCCTCCAAGGAGCCGTACGAGTTCGGCGGCGACCCGCTGGAGAGGCTCGGGTGCGAGGGATGACGAGGTCCGCGGCATGACGATGATCACCGACTACCGCAAGGCGACCCGGCGCAACGAGCTGATCCTGGGTGGTGCCGTGGGGCTCGTCGTCGTGCTCGCCGTCATCGCCGTGACGTTCGCGGTCACCATGCGCGACGACCAGGACCCGCAGGCCGAGGAGACCGCGGACGCCCGGCGGCTCACCGAGGAGACCTGCGCGGCCGACCTGCGCCAGCCCACCTGGGTGCCGGACGGCGTGATGCGCGCCGTCGTCTCCTGCCCCGAGGACATCTCGAGCCGGCTGGACGACAGCACGTCGCCGGACCGGCTGGGCACCTGGATCGTCTACGACCTGCACGGCGCGCAGAACGAGGAGACCGTGCCCGGTGCCGCGCCCGGCTCGTGGCCCGAGGACGAGGTCGCGTCCGGCGCGATCCACCCGGCCACGACGATCACGTACGTCGCGTACCCGGGGTCGGAGGCGCTCACCGGCGAGCTGAGCGGCGACACGGTCGAGATCGAGTGGCTGGAGTTCCCCGAGGGCGGCGGCGATGCCCGTGTGACCCGCGTCGAGAACAACGGCTTCGGACCGGTGCGCGTCGAGTGGACGGACGAGGGCGGCTCGTACGTGCTCCTCACGGTCCTGGGCCGCACGCCCGAGGGCCGGTCCGGCGTCCCGGTCGACGACCTGCTGCAGATGGCAGGCAGTCTCGCCGGTTGAGGATCGTCGCTTCGCACAAAAAATCTCCCGATCAAGCCTGTACTGACAGAATTTTCTCCCGTAGCGTGGCGAGCATGACTGAGACGATCCTCTCTCCTTCCGGGGCGCTCCCCACCCTTCGCGAGCACCTCCTGGTCGACGGGTTCGACCTTGTCCTCGACCTCGAGAAGTCCCACGGCTCCACGCTCGTCGACGCGCGTGACGGCCGTGAGTGGACGGACCTGTTCACGTTCTTCGCGTCGTCGGCGCTGGGCATGAACCACCCCGCCCTGTCCGAGGACCCGGAGTTCCTCTCCGACCTGACCCGTGCCGCCCTCAACAAGCCCTCCAACTCCGACATCTACAGCGTCGAGATGGCGCGGTTCGTCGAGACCTTCGCGCGCGTCGTCGGCGACCCGGCGCTCCCGCACCTGTTCTTCGTCGACGGCGGAGCGCTGGCGGTCGAGAACGCCCTGAAGACCGCCTTCGACTGGAAGTCCCGGCACAACGAGGCCCACGGCCGCCCGGCCGGGCTCGGCACCAAGGTGCTGCACCTCGAGCACGCCTTCCACGGCAGGTCCGGCTACACGATGTCCCTCACGAACACCGAGCCGGGCAAGGTCGCCCGCTTCCCGAAGTTCGACTGGCCGCGCATCCCCTCGCCCTACCTCGCCGAGGGCAGGGACATGGACGCCGCCGAGGCCGGAGCGCTCGGCGCCGCCCGCGCCGCCTTCGAGGCCAACCCGCACGACATCGCCTGCTTCATCATGGAGCCCATCCAGGGCGAGGGCGGCGACCACCACTTCCGCACCTCGTTCCTGCGGGGCATGCAGGCCCTGTGCCGCGAGTTCGACGCCCTGTTCATCCTCGACGAGGTGCAGACCGGCGTCGGAATGACCGGCACCGCGTGGGCTTACCAGCAGCTCGACGTGCAGCCCGACGTCGTCGCGTTCGGCAAGAAGGCCCAGGTGTGCGGGATCATGGCCGGCGGCCGGGTCGACGACGTGCCGGACAACGTGTTCGCGGTCTCCAGCCGCATCAACTCCACCTGGGGCGGCAGCCTCACGGACATGGTGCGCTCGCGCCGCATCCTCGAGGTCGTCGAGTCCGACGGGCTCGTCGAGCGCGCCGCCCGGATGGGCGAGTCGCTGGTGACCAGGCTGCGGGAGCTGGCCCGCCGCCACCCGGACCTCGTGTCGGACGTCCGCGGCCGCGGCCTGATGTGTGCGCTGAGCCTGCCGTCGCGCGAGGTGCGCGACGCCGTGCTCGCGGCTGTCGCTGACGACGACGTCCTGCTCCTGGGGTGCGGCACCCGCTCGGTCCGCTTCCGCCCGGCACTCACGGTGGACGAGACGACCCTGGCCCGCGGCGTCGAGGTGCTGGACAAGGCACTGGCGGCGCAGCCGGTCTGAGGCCGGCCGACCGCTTGTCGGGGACGGGCGGACCCCAGAGCCGCCCGGCCCTGACAAGCCTCTCCGCCGCTCGCGGGCGGCGGGCGGCGGCAGGAAGCCCCGCACCGTCTCACGCGACGCCGTGCGGCGGAACTCGGGCCGGCCCCGCAGAGCGCCGGGATCAGGCGATGATGCGAGCCCCCGGCGCCGGGCCCGTGGCCGTCCAGACCGAGTCGACGACGCCCGCCGCCGTCCAGACCGCCGCGATCGCCAGGGCATGCCGGCGGGAGCGCGCCAGCGCCGCGACCGTCGGGCCCGATCCCGAGACCACGGCGCCGAGCGTCCCCGCGTCCCGCGCGATCTCCAGCACCCGGCCCAGCTCGGGACGCAGGTCAAGCGCGGCGGCCTGCAGGTCGTTGCGCAGGGCGGCGCCCAGCGCGGTGGGGTCGCCCGCCCGCAGGGCGGCCAGGAGCCCGGCGTCGTCCCCCGGGTCCGGGCCGCGGGCGACGTCACCGGGGTCACCGGGTTCCGCCGCCCCGCCGTTCCACCAGTCCTCCCCGGGAAGGTCGTGGCCCCCGTCCGGCATCGTGCGCGACAGCTCGTCGAAGCGGCCGAAGACCGACGGCGTGGACAGGCCCTCGGCCTGGACCGCGAACGCCCAGTGAAACTCGCCGCGGGTCAGGACCGGGGTGAGGATGTCGCCGCGGCCCGTACCGACCGCCGTGTGGCCGAGCAGCGAGAACGGCACGTCCGCGCCGAGCTGCGCGCCCAGCGCCGTCAGCTCCTGGCGGGACAGGCCCGCGTCCCAGAGCGCGTCGCAGGCCACGAGCGCGGCGGCCGCGTCCGCGGACCCGCCGGCCATCCCGCCCGCGACGGGCACACCCTTGGTGATGTGGAGCGACACGTCGGCGTCGAGCCCGGTGTGGTCCGCCACGGCGCGGGCCGCACGCCACGCGAGGTTGGTCTCGTCCCGGGGGACGGCGTCGGCCTGGGAGCCGCTCACCGTCAGCGAGATCCCCGACCCGGGCTGCACCTGGGTCGCCGTGACCTCCTCGAACAGGGCCACCGCCTGGAAGACCGTCGACAGGGGGTGGTACCCGTCGTCGCGCACGGCGCCCGACCGGAGCACGAGGTTCACCTTGCCGGGCGTCCGCACGGTCACCGCAGGTTCCGGCGCCGCGTGCAGGTGCCCGCTCACGTGAGGTGCTCCGCGATCCGGGCGAACTCCTCGACGGTGAGGGTCTCGCCGCGCGCACCCGGGTCCACGCCCGCCGCACGCAGGGCCGTCTCGGCCGCGACGCCCGAGCCCGCGAGGCCGCTCAGCGCCGCGCGCAAGGTCTTGCGGCGTTGCGCGAAGGCGGTGTCCACCACCCGGAACACGTCCTCGCGCCGCGCCGTGGTCGACGGCGGCTCCCGGCGCTCCAGCGCGACGAGGGCCGAGTCCACGTTCGGCACCGGCCAGAAGACGTTCCGGCTGATCGCGAGCGAGCGGCGGGCGTCCGCGTACCAGGCGGCCTTCACCGAGGGGATGCCGTAGACCTTGGACCCCGGCCGCGCCGCGATCCGGTCCGCGACCTCGGCCTGCACCATGACGAGCACGTGCTCCAAGGACGTGACGCGCTCCAGGAAGCTCAGGAGGATCGGGACCGCCACGTTGTACGGCAGGTTCGCGACGAGCGCCGTCGGCGGGTCGCCGGGCAGCTCGGTGACATCCATGGCGTCGGCGCGGACGACGTCGAGCACGGCGTCCGGGAAGTGCTCGCCCGCCGTGAGGGGAAGCTGCGCCGCGAGCACCGGGTCGATCTCGACGGCCACCACCGAGGCGCCCGCTTCCAGCAGGCCGAGGGTGAGGGATCCGAGCCCGGGGCCGATCTCCACGACCCGCTCCCCCGGGCCGAGACCCGCCGCGCGCACGATCTTGCGGACGGTCCCGCCGTCGTGCACGAAGTTCTGCCCGAGGGTCTTCGTCGGGCGGACACCAAGGCGCCCTGCCAGGTCGCGGATCTCCGCGGGCCCCAGCAGGGCGCCTTGACGTGTCTTCACGTGGCCGAGCCTAGTCGAGTCGGTACTCAGTACCAGCCGACGGACGAGGAGTGGCTCCAGGCAGCGCACGGGCTGCCGTAGCGGTCCGCGATGTACCCGAGGCCCCACGCGATCTGGGTGGCCGGGTTGCTCGCCCAGTCGGAGCCCGCGCTGACCATCTTCGACCCGGGGAGGGCCTGCGGGATGCCGTAGGCACCCGAAGACGGGTTCGACGCCGTGTGGCTCCAGTTGGACTCCTTGGTCCACAGCGCCTCGAGACAGGTCCACTCGGAGCCGGACCAGCCCTTCGCCGCGGCCATCTGCTGCCCGACCTGACGGTTGGAACCGGCCGGGACGGCCTTCGTCGTCACGCTCTGCTCGGACGTCGAGGACGACGAGGACGGCGAGCTCGGGGACGAGGACGACGTGTCGTCGCTCGTGGTCGCGGGCTCCACCGGCTCCTCGGGCTCCTCGACCGGGCGCGCCTTGGTGCCCTCGGCGACGACGCGGGTGACCGACTTGGTGGTCACCTCGTTCGACAGCAGCTCGCGGTCCACCACGACACCGTCGACGGTGGTCACCCGGTACCTCTTGGTGCGCTCACCGTCCTTGCCCGCGGTCCTGACCACGGGGTCGAGGTCCTCGAAGCGCGACGCGTCGGTCACGGTCCTCGAGTCGTGGTCGATGTCGATGGTCTTGGTGACCTTCTTGGTCTCGACGCGCTCCACCTGGAGGGCGACCTCGGCGTCGGACTTCTTCGTGGCCTTGACGACCTTGGCTTCCTCGACGACGTCGCCACCGTTCTCGGTCAGGTCGTCCACGGAGACGACGCTCACGCGGTCGTCCTCGTCGAGCTCGACGTCGAGGCGGTCGAGGATCGCCGCCACGCCGTCGCCGTTCCCGTCGACCACGCGGGTCGAACCGTCGGCGACGACCGCGACGGGTCCGTCGTCCTGCAGCCGGAGCGGGAACTCGGCCCGCTCTCCGCTGCGGGAGGCGACGAGCCGCACGTCGGAGCCACGCGAGGCGAGGGTGTCCAGCGCCTCTGCCGAGTCTGTGACGTTGAGCCAGACGTCGGACTCCTTGCCGTCGGCCGCGACCGTCACCTGACGGCCGTAGCGGACGACGACGTCGGAGCCGTCACGCAGGTTCGTGTCAAGAGCTGGTGCGACCTCGTCCTGGTCGTCGAGCCGGACGCCCTGGGCGGCGAGGAGTCCCTCGACGTCGCCGGCGAACGTGCTCACGGAAGTGGTCGTGCCGTCCACGTCGAGCGTGACGGTCTTGTGCGCCTTGGCGAACGCGACCGATCCTGACGCGGCGATCGCGGCGGCCGCGAGGCCTGCCACGATCGGCCAACGGCGACGGCGACCATGGGTTCTGGGGTTGCTGGGGAGGGCCGAGCCGGAGCTCAGTTCAGAAACGGTGTTCACTCGCGTCCAGTCTTCGGACTTCCCGGGCACGAACGGTGAGAACAGGCTGCCGCGCGTACGCGAGAGCCCTCCACGACAGCCGCAGCTACGGCCACTCGGGGCCTGCGGTCCACCCGCGGACCTCACGGGTGGGCGTCGGGGTCTCGACCGGCCGATCCGGCGGTCTGGACGCCGTCCCTGCTCCTGTGGGAGCGAGCCGGGGCCGGCGCCATCCTGCCAGTGGAGCGAACCGGACACATATACCCATCCGGTACGCCGCCGCAAGCGAGGACACTAGACCGTAACCGATCCGTTATCGCTATCCCTAATCGGAGAGGCTGTGTTTCCGGTCACGGCCCTGGATCGTGCGCGGCCCGTGCGTTCCCGTTGCGGCGGGGGAAGCTCTCCGTGCCTCAGAGCAGGAGGCCGGTCCCGAGCACCGTGCGCCCGGGAAGGGGCGCGCGACAGCGCCGTGGTGCGGCGGTCCGGTGGCCGCCTGCGCCGCGCTGCCGTTCTCGTCACCACGGACATCTACGACCATGCCCTGAGAGGGGTGCCGTCGAGCGCGCGCCGACTGCGCGGACCCCGCCCCGCCCGAGCGAGGCACCGGTGCGCGACCGCTCCCCCGCGGCGCCCGGGAGGACGCGGGACTCAGTACCAGCCGACGGACTCCGAGTGCGACCAGGCGGCGCACGGGCTGCCGTAGCGTCCCGAGATGTACTCCAGACCCCAGGCGATCTGGGTGGCGGGGTTGGTCTCCCAGTCCGAGCCGTGGGTGGCCATCTTCGACCCGGGCAGGGCCTGCGGGATGCCGTAGGCGCTCGACGACGGGTTGTCGGCGTTCCAGCGCCAGCCGGACTCGCGGTCCCAGAGCGCCTCGAGGCACGACCACTCCTCGCCGGTCCAGCCGCGCTCGGCCGCCATCGACTGACCGAGCGCCTTCGCCGCGCTGGGGTCGGCCTGCGCGGTCGCGATCTGCATGGTCCCGACGGCGACCACCTGGGTGACCGGCTCGCGCGTGACCGTGCGCTCCAGCACCGACTTCTCGACGACGGCACCGCCGAGCTCGGTGATGGCGTACTTGACCTGCGCCTCGCCCGCCACGCCGGCGGTCTGCACGATCTCCTCGCCCTCAAGGAGGTCCGGGGCCGCGATCGTCTTGGTCTCGAACGGGATCGTCTCCGTGACGGTGGTCTTCGACGACGCGTCCCGGTTGATCATGACGACCATCCCGTCCACGGCGGCGGCGCCGAGCGGGACCGACGACACGTCCTTGTCCTTCAGGACGATCCCCGCCTCGGCGAGCATGCCGCCGACGGTGGGCTGCGTGGACTTGACCGGCAGGGTCTCCCCGTCCACGGAGACGTGGACGGTCTTCATGGTCGAGATGCGGATGGGCTCGCGGCCGAGGGGGTCCGAGCGCGACGCCGAGGCCACCGCGCCCCGGCCGCGCTCGCCGATCAGCGCGAGCAGCTCGCCGACGTTGCCCGCTGTCGTGTCCATCGTGGTGGTCTGGCCGTCAATCTCGACGTCCACCGTACGCATGGAGCGCACCACGATCAGGGAGCCGTCCTTGGCGTCCGCGTCGACGGCCGGTGTGACGACGTCCGCGCGGCCCGGGGTGATGTGCTGGGACTTGAGGATCTCCGCGACCGAGGTGCCGTAGGCGTCCACGGTCTTCACCTCGCCGTTGTAGTCGATCGTCACGGTCTTGGCCTGCGCCGCGTAGGTGCCGGTGACAGCCACGAGGCTGCCGAGCACGGCGGTCTGGACACCGATGCGGACGGGCGCCTTCGCCAGCCACTCCGGCGGCCTGATGCTCAGCGGCTCCGCGGGTGCGGTGTGCGCCCCCCGGGAGCGGCGGGGACTCTCCGCCTGGCGCGGTGTCTCGGTCGACCGGGGACCACCGGCTTCGCCGGAGGAGCGCCTGGGGGACGCGGTGCGGGAGTCCGCGAAGCGCGCCGCGCCGAGCTCTCGCCGCGATCTCACGGTCGTATGGTCTGCCACGAACACAAGACGGTAACGGAACGCAGGCCGTCTGGAAAGCCCGCGGAGGGAGACTTGTCCCCCTGTCACCAATTGCCGTAGACGGCCTCCGAGTTGGCACTGATCGCCGAGCAGAGTTCCTCCAGGTCAGCCCCAAGAAACTCGGCCATGGAACGCGCCGTGTGCGCTGCCGCGAACGGAGCGTTCGGCTGGCCTCGAAACGGGTGCGGAGTGAGGTACGGGGCGTCGGTCTCCAGCAGCACGAGCTCACGAGGGGCCACGGCCAGCGCCGTGCGGAGACCGTCGTTCGGCCGGAAGGTGACCGGCCCGGCGAACGAGAGGTACCAGCCGTGCTCGGAGCAGGTCCGGGCCATCTCGGCGTCGCCCGAGAAGCAGTGGAAGACCGTGCGCTCGGGGGCCCCGTCGGCCAGCAGGACCTCGATGACCTGTGCGTGCGCGTCGCGGTCGTGGATCTGCAGGGCCAGCCCCAGCTCCTTCGCCAGCGCGATGTGCGCCCGGAACGACGCGCGCTGCACCTCCTCGCCGCGGGGCCCGGTGCGGAACAGGTCCATCCCCGTCTCGCCGACCGCGCGGATCCGCTCGTTCCCCCGGGCAAGGTCCGCGATCTCGGCGATCGCGTCGTCGAGCGACACCGCGTGCCGCGCCTCGGGCTGGGGCACCAGCCCGTCGGGCCCGGTCTCGTCGACACCGCCGTGCAGCGTCGCCTCGTTCGGATGAATCGCCACGGCCCCGAGCACCCTGACCACATCCGCCCCGAGCCGGGGGGCGGAGCTCGGAGCGGAGCCGGGGGGCGCGAGGAGGGTGGCCGTCCAGCGGGCCGAGTCGAGGTCGCAGCCGACCTGGACCACCCGGTCCACGCCCGCGGCCGCCGCGCGAGCGAGGTGTTCGGCCGGAGCCGGCGCGCGCACGCCGTCCGGCAGCACCGCGCCGATGTGGTCCAGGTGCGTGTGGTTGTCGACGACGGGCACGGGCAGCGGCTCGGGATCCTCCGGGAATCCCCGGTCACGCTTGCGGGCCATGGTTCTCCTCGCTCTGCGGTGTCGCGGGGCCGGAGGCCCGCGACACCGGACGGTCAGCTCGCGTCCGCGCCGCCGAAACGCTCGACGAACCCGGCCAGGTCGTCGTCGGACACCTTGGCGAACAGGACCGGCGGGACCGTCACGCCGACGCCGGCGGGCACCGCGTCCAGGGCGCGCGCGGACTCCGGGGCCACCCAGGTGGCGTCGTCGTCCATCGCGAACACGTTGCGCAGCGTCGCCGCGGTGGCGGGGATGAACGGCTCGGAGACGACCGCGTAGAGCCGGATCAGGTTCATCGCGGTGCGCAACGACAGCGCGGCGGCCTCCGGGTCGGTCTTGACCTGCTTCCAGGGCTCCTTCTCGACCAGGTAGGCGTTGCCGGCCGACCACAGGGCACGCAGCGCGGAGGCCGCCTTGCGGTACTCGAGCGCCTCCATGTGCTCCTCGAGCTCCGCGAGCAGCCGGGACACCTCGGCGCCCAGCCCGTCCTCCGCCTCGCCCGGCGTCCCGCCCGCCGGCACCGTGTCGCCGAACTTCTTGGCGGAGAACGTCAGCACGCGGTTGACGAAGTTGCCGAGGGTGTCGGCCAGGTCCTTGTTCACCGTGGAGGCGAAGTGCTCCCAGGTGAACGAGGAGTCGTCCGACTCCGGCGCGTTGGCGACCAGGAAGTACCGCCAGTAGTCGCTGGGCAGGATCTCCAGGGCGGCGTCGGTGAAGACGCCGCGCTGCTGCGAGGTGGAGAACTTCCCGCCGTAGTACGTCAGCCAGGAGAAGCCCTTGACGAAGTCGGTCATGGTCCACGGCTCGCGGACGCCGAGCTGCGTCGCGGGGAACATCACCGTGTGGAACGGGACGTTGTCCTTGGCCATGAACTGCGTGTAGCGGACGTCGCCGGCCTCGTACCACCACGACCTCCAGTCGCGCGCCTCGCCCTCGGGAGCGGCGTCGGACCACTCCTTGGTGGCACCGATGTACTCGATCGGGGCGTCGAACCAGACGTAGAAGACCTTGCCCTCGGCCGCCAGCTCGGGCCAGGTGTCCGCGGGTACGGGCACGCCCCACTCCAGGTCGCGGGTGATCGCGCGGTCCTGCAGGCCCTCGGCGAGCCACTTGCGGGCGATCGACGTCGACAGCAGCGGCCACTCCTTGCTGTTCCCGTCGAGCCAGGCCTCGACCTCGCCCTGCAGCTTCGACTGCAGGAGGAAGAGGTGCGTGGTCTCGCGGATCTCGAGGTCGGTGGAGCCGCTGATCGCCGAGCGCGGCTCGATCAGGTCGGTCGGGTCGAGCACGCGCGTGCAGTTCTCGCACTGGTCGCCGCGCGCCCTGTCGTAGCCGCAGTGGGGGCAGGTGCCCTCGACGTAGCGGTCCGGCAGGAACCGGCCGTCCTGCGGGGAGTACACCTGACGGATGGCGCGCTCCTCGATGAACCCGTTCTCGTGCAGCTTGCGGGCGAAGTGCTGCGTGATCTCCGCGTTCTGCTCGGACGAGCTGCGGCCGAAGTAGTCGAACCGCAGGCTGAAGCCCTCGTAGATCGCCTTCTGTGTCTCGTGCGCCTGCGCGCAGAACTCCGCGACCGGCGTGTTCGCCTTCGCCGCGGCCAGCTCGGCGGGCGTGCCGTGCTCGTCGGTGGCGCAGATGTACAGGACGTCGTGACCGCGCTGGCGGAGGTACCTGGCGTACACGTCCGCCGGGAGCATCGAGCCGACCATGTTCCCCAGATGCTTGACGCCGTTGATGTACGGAAGCGCACTGGTCACAAGGTGGCGAGCCATCGCTGGATGCTCCATTTCATAGGGTCGGACGGCCAGAAAAGGCCTCGCCCAATCCTATGGCCTGCGTCGCGCCAGAGCTCACACCGGTCAGATGAACGACCACCGTGTCCGGACCCGGAGCTCCGCGAAGTGGGACTCCCACTCCTGGCGGCACTCCTGCGGCAGGTTGAGCACGGGCCACATGCGGATCAGGACCTCCTTGTTCAGGAGCTCCCGCTGGTCTCGCACGGTGCCGTCGCGCACGGTGACGGAGTACAGGTCCCAGAGCTGGGACTCGTCGTCGACGTCGAACGACAGGTATCGGGTGCCGGTGATGTGCGAGCCGGCCTTGACGGTGCCTGACACCGGCCCGGCGAGCTCGTCCAACGAGCCGGGCCGCACATAGGGCGACTGGTAGGAGAAGCCCGCTGAGGCGAGGGAGTATCCGGGGTGACCGTCCATGCGTCGACATTAAGACCGAGATGGCACGAAGCATACGTCTGGCTGTGATATAACCTGCTACTCCACCTCATCGCGCCTGGAGCGCCGCCGCGTAGAGGTCACGCTTGGGCAGTCCTGCCGCCTCCGCGACCTCGGCGACCACCGTCTTCAGCCGCTCGCCGCCCGCCACCCGGTCGAGGACCTCTCCGACGACGTCGTCCACGCTCGCGGGCGGCGCGGGCGGGGCACCGGCGACCACCACGCAGATCTCCCCGCGCAGCCGTCCGTCGGCGGCCCGGGCGGCGAGCTCCCCGAGGCCGCCCCGCAGCACCTCCTCGTACGTCTTGGTGAGCTCCCGGCAGACCGCTCCCGGACGGTCCGCACCGAACGCCCGAGCCATCGCACCGAGCGTGTCGGCGATCCGGTGCGGCGCCTCGAAGAAGACCATGGTGCGCGGCTCGGCCGCGAGCGCCGCGAGGGTCCGGTCCCGCTCGCCGGGCTTGCGGGGCGGGAAGCCCTCGAAGGTGAAGCGGTCCGTCGGCAGGCCGGACAGCGCGAGCGCGGTCAGGACCGCGGACGGGCCGGGGGCCGCGGTGACGCGCAGTCCGCGTTCGATGGCACGGGCGACCACCCGGTAGCCCGGGTCGCTGACGGAGGGCATGCCGGCGTCGGTCACGACGGCGACGGTGCCGCCGGACTCGACGGTGTCGAGCAGGTCGTCGGCACGGGCGGTCTCGTTGTGCTCGTGGTAGCTCACGACGCGGCCGCCGATCGTGGCCCCGACCCGGGCGGCGAGGGCGTGCAGGCGGCGGGTGTCCTCGGCGGCGACGACGTCGGCGTCGGCGAGCAGGCGCAGCAGGTGGCCGGAGGCGTCGTCGGCGTTGCCGATCGGGGTGGCGGCGAGGACGAGCGCGCCGCCGCCGGACGGCGTTCCCGCTGGACCTGTCGAAGTTGTCACGGTTCCCACGATCCCACGCCCTATGCTGTCCCGGTGCCTCAGCACGACGAGAACATGGCCGCCGGCGCCATGCACCACGACACCGCTCCCGAGGTGGCGACGGAGGTTGCGCTCGCCCCGGCGCCGGTCGGCGACGACCGGCCCGCCCGGGAGCGCCTCCTGACCACGCTCCTCGGTGCCCGGCGCATGCGCCTGGACACGACGTTCCGGGTGCGGTTCTGGGGGTGGGCCGGCACGGTGGCGGTCGTGCTCGTGGCCGCGGTCGCGCGGCTGTGGGACCTGGGGCGTCCGGCACGGCTGGTGTTCGACGAGACGTACTACGTCAAGGAGGGCTGGTCGCTCGCGAGCCTCGGCTACGAGGCGTCCTGGCCGGAGGAGCCGAACCCGGCGTTCGAGGCGGGCGACGTCAGCTCCTACCTGACGGACAAGGCCGAGTACGTGGTCCATCCGCCGATCGGCAAGTGGATGATCGCGCTGGGGATGCGGCTGGCGGGCGGCGCCGACGCGTCGTGGCAGTGGCGGGTCGCGAGCGCGGTGGTCGGCATCCTGGCGGTGCTGCTGCTGGTGCGGATCGCCCGCCGGCTGTTCGCGTCGACGGCGCTCGGGGTGCTGGCGGGGCTGCTGTTCGCCGTCGACGGCGAGGCGATCGTGCATTCCCGCACGGGGCTGCTGGACCAGTTCCTCATGTTCTGGGTGCTGGTGGCGTTCGGCTGCCTGGTGCTGGACCGGGAGTGGGGGCGACGGCGGCTCGCCGAGCGGGTGGCTCATCTCGTGGACGCGGGCAGCGAGGTCGGGCTGTACGGGCCGCGGATCGGGTTCCGCTGGTGGCGGCTCGCGGCCGCGGTGTCGCTGGGCCTGGCGTGCGGGGTGAAGTGGTCGGGGCTGTGGTTCGTCGTGGCGTTCGCGCTGCTCATCATCTTCTGGGACCTGGGGGCGCGGCGCGCCGCCGGGATCCGCCGGTGGTGGGAGGACGCCTTCCTGGCCGACGTGCTCCCGACGGCGCTGATCATGCTGCCCACCATCGTGGTCGTGTACGTCGCGTCGTGGACGGGCTGGTTCGTGAACCGGATGTCGTACATGCGCGACTGGGCGGAGTCGAACGGGCACGCGGCGCCGGGCTGGTGGCCGGGCTGGGCGGACGGGGTCTGGCAGTCGGGGCGGTCGCTGTGGCAGTACCACCGCCAGATGTGGGACTTCCACACATCGCTCGACTCCGACCACAACTACGCGGCGCACCCGCTGGGGTGGATCGTGCAGTCACGGCCGACGTCGTTCTTCTGGGAGAGGTTCTCCCCCGGTCAGGGGCCGTGCCCGGCGGACGCGGCGCACGACTGCGCGACCGCGGTGACCTCGCTCGGCAACCCGATCATCTGGTGGCTGGGGGCGGTGGCCCTGCTCGTGTCGCTGGTGCTGGCGATCATGCAGCGGGACTGGCGGGCGTCCGGCCCGCTGGCAGCCGTCGCGGCGGGCTGGCTGCCGTGGTTCCTGTACTCGTGGCCGGTCGCGGAGGCGCTCGGCGGGGTGTCCCGGACGATCTTCACGTTCTACACGATCGTGTTCGCCCCGTTCCTGATGCTCGTGATCGTGCACGTGGTGGCGGTGCTGCTGGACATGACGCACGACGACCGGCCCGCGCGGCGGGCCATCGGCTGGGTGACGGGCGTGGTGACGGCAGTGATCGTGGGCGTGAGCGTGCTCTTCTACCCGATCTGGACGGCGATGCCGGTCCCGTACGACTACTGGCACAGCCTGATGTGGCTGCCGAGCTGGATCTGACGCCTGGCGGTTCGTCGACCGGGGCTACCGCACCGGGTCCCTGCGGTGGCAGGCTAGGTGCATGGACGACATACGGCCTCAGACCAGCCGCTTCGTGACGAGTCGCCCCAGGCGGGCCCTCGTCGTGGTGGACGTGCAGCCCACCTTCTGCGAGGGCGGCGAGCTCGGCGTCGAGGGCGGGAACGCGGTCGCGGAGCGGGTGGCCGCCTACGCCAGGCAGCATCGCGACCGGTACGACGCGATCATCACCACCCAGGACTGGCACATCGACCCGGGTGAGCACTTCAGCGAGACTCCCGACTACGTCGGCTCGTGGCCCCCGCACGGGATCGCGAACACGCCGAACGCGGAGCTGCACCCCGCTCTGACCGGCGTCGACGCGGACGCGCACGTGAAGAAGGGCCAGTACGACCACGGGTACTCCGGGTTCGACGGCGCCGACGACGAGGGGCGCTCCCTCGAGGCCATCCTCACCGAGGCGGGCGTCGGCGCGATCGACCTGGTGGGCCTGGCCGAGTCGCACTGTGTGAAGCACACCGCGCTCGACGCGCGCCTCGCGGGCCTCGCGACCCGCGTGATCACCGACCTGACCGCGCCGGTCTCGCCCGGACAGGGCGAGCAGGCGCGCGCGGAGATGCGGGCCGCGGGGGTCCAGCTGCTGCAGACCGGCGATTTGTAAAGACACTTTCAGTATTCGCCGCTATGCTCGCCGCCCATGACGGCCAACGACGTCGCCGCGGCGATCATCCCAGCCCCTGTCCGCATCGAGCCGGGTCCGGGGGTGGTGGACCTACGGCGCGTGCGCGTCGCCGTGCCCCACGACGTCCCCGGTGCCGGCCGCACCGCCACCGGCCTCGCCGAGCTCGCCGCCGAGCTGCTCGGGCCCGCGGGTGTCACGGTCGTGGAGACCCCGCAGGACGGTCCGTCCGACGGCACGCCGGTGGAGCTGCGCGTCGACGCCGACGCCGGCCCCGGGCCGTCGTCGCACCCCGAGCGGTACACGCTGACCGTGGCCGCGGACGGCGTGGTCGTGGCCGCCCCCGAGCGGTCCGGGCTGCTCCACGGTCTGCGGACGCTGGGCCAGCTCGCCGGCGCGGCGCAGGCGGCGGGACGGCCGGGCGAGGTGGCCGCCGCCGTCGTGCACGACGAGCCGCGGTACGGGTGGCGCGGACTGTCCCTCGACATCGCACGGCACTTCTTCGAGCCCGCGGACCTGCGGGCCGTCGTCGACCTGCTGGGGCGGTACAAGCTGAACCGCCTCGGCCTGCACCTCACCGACGACCAGGGCTGGCGCCTGGACATCCCCTCGCGGCCCGACCTCGTGACGCACTCGTCGAAGTCCGCCGTGAACGGTGACCCCGGCGGGTACCTCACCGTGGACGACTACGCGGAGCTGCAGGAGTACGCGGCCGCGCGCGAGATCGTCGTCGTCCCCGAGATCGACCTGCCGGGGCACATCAACGCCGCGACGCACGCCTACGGCGAGCTGACCCCGGACGGGCGGCCGACCGACGCGTACGAGGGCATCGAGGTCGGGTTCTCCCGGCTGTACCTCGACCTGCCCGCCACCGAACCGTTCCTGCGGGACGTGCTGGGCGACGTCGCGCGGATGACCCGCGGCGCGTGGCTGCACTTCGGCGGCGACGAGGTGCACCGGATGCCGGCCGAGGAGTACGCCGGGTTCGTGGCGCTGTGCCAGGAGATCGTCACGGCGTCGGGCAAGACGCCGGCCGCCTGGCAGGAGGCCGCCGGAGCGAGGCACGGCGACGCGGAGTCCGCCGCGGCCGCGATGGCGACGGTCGGGAGCACGGCCGGGGGCGGCGCGACCGCGGGCGGCACGCCCGGTCCGACGACGGACGCCGGCTCCACCACCGCCACGGCCGTCATGCCCGACGACGACGCGGACTCGCCCGTGCGGCCCGGGACCGTGCTGCACTACTGGGACTCGCGCGCCGACGCGGGCGTGTTCCGGAAGGCCGCCGCGGCGGGCGGCCGGTTCGTCATGGCCCCGGCCGAGCACACCTACCTGGACATGAAGTACACGCCCGAGCACCCGCTGGGCCTGCAGTGGGCCGGGTTCGTGGAGCTGCGCGACTCGTACGAGTGGGACCCGGGCACCGTCATCGACGGGCTGCCGGCCGACGCGATCGAGGGCGTGTCCGCGTGCGTGTGGACAGAGACCCTGGTGACCCGCGACGACCTGTTCTCCATGCTCCTGCCCCGCCTCACGGCCGTGGCCGAGGCTGCCTGGACGCCGCAGGACGGCCGCGACTGGGAGGCGTACCGGGCACGGGTCGCCGTCGAGGCGGCCTCCTGGCGCCGCGACGGCGCGGCGTACCACCCGACCCCGCAGGTGGACTGGTAGGCGGCGCGCGGTCCGGCTAGTCCGTCGTGATCAGGAGCGGTGCCGTCGGCTCCGCCGGGGGGATCCCTCCGGCGGCCGGGCCCGTCCAGCCCGTCCTGGCGCCCGCCGGGATGTCGGTGGCGACGTCGTCCCACACGCCGTTCATCGTGGTCTCGCCGCTCGCCGGGCCTGCCGCGGTGAACACCGTGGCGACCTCCGGGCGCGGCCGCAGCGTCGCCCGGTCCGTGACCGAGGCCGCCGTCGACTGGTGCACCACGACCATGGCCTGCGGCAGCCGCCGCTCGGACACGATCCCGGCGACGCGGTCCACGGCACCCTGCAGCTCCGTGACGGTGACCTGCCCGTCGATCGCCGCGCCGTTGCCCGCCCTGCGGAACTCGGGGTGCAGCGCGAGGCCGACCCCCGGCTTCCCGAGCAGCGGCTCCAGCGGGGCGATCTGGTCCCCGAGCGGCCGGTTGCCCGGCGCGACGTCGAGCAGCACCACGACCCCGGCCTGGCGCAGGCCCTCCACCGCGGCCGTGAGGTCCTCGATCGGCTGCGGGTCCACGTAGTCGCCGTCGTCCCCCGGGCTCCCGGACTTGACGCTCGCGACGACCGAGACGACCGGCACACCGCCGTAGCCGTCCGCGGTCGCGCGGGCGTCGGCGGCCGCCTCGGCGGTCACGGCAGGATCGGCGCCGGCGGGCACCGTGAACGACGTCGCGACGTAGGTCTCCCCGGCCAGACGCTGCGTGCCGTGCGGGTAGGTGATCTGCTGCCGCGCGGCGCCGACCTGCCAGGCGAGGTGGTCGTCGTCGGTGAACCCGGGGCCGATGGCGACGACACCGAGCGGGTCGGCGGTCGCGATCCGGCTGATCACCGCTTTCTGCGCACCAGGATCACCACCGGGCACGACGAGCGGGACCGCGCCCGCCGCGCGCGCGGTGCCGATGGCTGCCTCCTGGCCGGCCGCCGGGTCGATCAGGAGCATGACCTCGGAGAGCTGGTCCGGCTCCTCCACGTCGGGGACGCTCTCCCGCAGGGTGCGCAGCCTGGTGGCGTCGATCATCCCGGCCTCGGGGACCCGGGCCTCGGTGCCGGCCGACCGGTCGGCGGAATGCTCCACGCTCGCCCCGACGGACGCCCCCTTCCCGCCCGGCTGCACGGCCTCCTCGGCCGCCTCGCTCACCGCGTCCGGGTCGAAGCGCACGACGTCCACGTCACCGGCCAGGCCGGCGACGTCGGCGACGTCCTCCTCGTCGCCGACGACGACGATCGACTCGGTGCCCAGCCGCTCGAGCTCCTTGCGCAGGCCGGCGTCGTCGATCACGCCGTCGTCGAGCAGCACGGGTGCGGCGAGCGCCTCGCCGGTCGCGCCGGCGGTCAGGCGGTCGCGCGGGTCGTCGACGTCGGCGATCACGGTCACGGGCGAGCGGTCGAAGAGGGCCTGGCTGGCATGGAGGGCGAGCTCGGCGGGGTTGTCCGAGACGAGCGTGAGGACGCCGTCCTCGGGCGCGCGCACCGCGGGCGGGGTCTCGTCCGCCGCGGCGTCGTCACCTTCCGCAGCGGGAACGGAGCAACCGGCGAGCGTGGTCGCTGCCAGACCGGTGACCAGGGCGGAGACCGCGACGCGAGCAATGACGAATCGGGCGTTCCGGAGATCCACGCGTCACATCCTCGCGTACTCCACGCGGGGGTGATCCCCGGTGACGTGAATGGTGAGTGAAAGTTCGCTCGCAGGTCCCGGCGCCCAGCGTGAACGGCACGATGTGCGGCGGCTCCTCGCCCCACCAGCCCACCGGCCAGGGTCCCACTGCCCGCGGCCGGGGCTGAACACGTTGCGACCCGGGACGAACGCTCCGGCACGGACGTTCTTGCAGTCCCGAAAGACCTCGTGACCGGAGGGTCTCGCGCGGCTACCGTCGAGCGATGCGACTCTTGGTGGGCACGGAGCATCCTGGCCGTCGCGATCCGGGCAACGATCCACCGGCCGGCCCGGAGCCGGGCAACGTCGTCGGGAAGGAAGCAGAGATGAGCACCGAGCAGGCAGAGGTCGTCGTCGTCGGGCTGGGCGTGGCCGGAGAAGCGGTCGGGGGCGCGCTCGCCAGGGCGGGCATGGACGTGGTCGGGATCGAGGCCGAGCTGGTCGGCGGCGAGTGCCCCTACTGGGGCTGCATCCCGTCCAAGATGATGATCCGTGCGGGGAACCTGCTCGCCGAGGCGCGGCGGGTCCCCGGCACGGCGGGGGACTCCACCGTGACGCCGGACTGGGCGCCGGTGGCCCGGCGGATCCGCGAGGAGGCCACCACCTCGTGGGACGACACGATCGCCGTCGACCGCTTCACCGACGCCGGCGCACGGTTCGTCCGGGGCCGCGCGGAGATCCTCGGCCCGGACCGGGTACGCGTCGGCGACACCGAGTACGTGGCGTCCCGGGGCCTGGTGGTCACCACGGGCACCGAACCGGTGGCGCCGCCGATCGACGGGCTCGCGGGCACGCCGTACTGGACGAACCGCGGTGCGATCGAGGCGGAGACCCTCCCGGAATCCCTGCTCGTGCTCGGCGGCGGCGCGATCGGCCTGGAGGTCGCGCAGGCCTGGGCCCGGTTCGGGGTGGCGGTCACGGTGGTCGAGGCCGCGCCCCGCATCCTGCCCCTGGACGAGCCCGAGTCCTCGGAGCTGATCGCCGGCGTCCTCGAGAAGGAGGGGGTCACCGTGCACGCCGGTGCGCCCGTCACCCACGTCGCGCACGACGGCGAGACGTTCGCCGTCACGGCGAGCGGCGTCCCCGACGCCCTGCGGGCCGAGAGGCTCCTGGTCGCCACCGGTCGCCGGCCGCGCCTGTCCCCCGGGACCCGCGCCGCGCTCGGCGCCGCGCCCGACGGCGAGCTGGTGGACGACCGGCTCCGCGTGGCCGACCGCGTGTGGGCGGCCGGCGACGTCGCCGGCAAGGGCGCGTTCACCCACGTGGCCACCTATCACGCCGAGATCGTGGTGCGAGAGATCCTCGGTGAGGACGGCCCGGCCGCCGACCACCACGCCCTTCCCCGGGTGACGTTCACGGACCCGGAGGTCGGCGCGGTCGGCCTCACCGAGGCCGCCGCCCGCGACGCGGGGATCACGGTGGCGACCGGCATCCAGCAGGCCTCGTCCACCACGCGCGGCTGGATCCACGGGCCGGGCAACGAGGGCTTCGTCAAGCTGGTCGCCGACGCCGACGCCGGTCACCTGGTCGGTGCCACCTCCGCCGGCCCGCACGGTGGCGAGGTGCTCGGGATGCTGGCGCTGGCTGTCCACGCCCGGGTCCCGATCACCGAGCTGGAGTCCATGATCTACGCCTACCCGACGTTCCACCGCGGCGTCCGGGAAGCCCTCACGGACCTGCGCTCGGCCCGCTGAGCCCCGGTCCCGGCACGCGCGGCCGGAAGGTCCGTGGTGCCGGGCAGGCGCCCACCCGATCACCCGGGCCCCGGACCAGGCCGGTCAGAGACGTCATCAGGCTGTAAGGCGCTCTCCCCGGGAGAACGCCGGTTTCCGGCGGACACTGGTCTCATGCGCCGCATACTCGTACCGCTGATCGCCAGTGCCCTCCTCGTCGCGGGCTGCGCCTCCGGGACCACCGAGACGGAGCCCGACGACGTCGGCGCCGGTCCCGAGACCCGCTCGGAGGCCCCGGCCGACGCCGACGCCTCGACCGACCCTGCCGACCCGGAGTCCGGCGACGCCGCCGAAGCCGGCTCGGGGAGCGACATCGACACGGCCGCCTGGGACTTCTCCGCCGAGACGCTGGAGGGCGGCACCTTCGAGGGTGCCTCCATCGCGGGCACCCCCACCGTGCTGTGGTTCTGGGCGCCGTGGTGCCCGACCTGCCGGGCCCAGATCCCGGCCGTGACCGGCCTCGCCGAGGAGTACGACGGCGAGGTCGAGTTCGTCGGCGCCGGCGGGCTCGCCTCCGGTGACGAGATCCGTGCGCTCGCCGAGGAGATCCCGCACGTCACCCACCTGGTCGACGTCGACGGCGTCGTCTGGCAGAAGTTCGGCATGACCGAGCAGTCGACGTTCGCGGTGATCGACGAGAGCGGGACGGTCGTCGAGGAGGGCTACCTGGACGACGGCTCGCTCGAGCAGGCCGTCGCGGGCCTGGTGGGCTGATGCCCGGCGCCGACGCCTTCGCGGTGGCGTTCGGGGCGGGGGTGGTGGCCGCCGTCAACCCGTGCGGGTTCGCGCTGCTGCCCGCGTACCTCTCGCTGTTCGTCCTCGACGAGCAGCGCTCCCGGTCCGCCGCCGTCGGCCGGGCACTGCGCGCGACGGCGGCGCTCACGCTCGGTTTCGCCGGGGTGTTCCTCGTGTTCGGTCTGGCGGTCGCGCCGGTCGCGGCGGCGGTACAGGCCTACCTGCCCGCGTTCACCGTGGTGCTCGGCCTGGTCGTCGCGGCGGCCGGGGGCTGGCTGCTGGCGGGCCGGAGCCTGCCGTCCTTCACCGTGGGGCGGGCGGGCAAGCAGGGCGCGCCGACGGCGGGCTTCGGGTCGATGACGGGGTTCGGTGCCTCGTACGCGATCGCCTCGCTGGGGTGCACGATCGCACCGTTCCTGGCGGTCGTGGTGACGGCGTTCCGCGTCGAGTCGCCGCTGGCGGGAGTGCTGCTCTTCCTGACCTACGCGGGAGCGATGGGCCTGATGGTGGGCACCGCGGCCGTCGCGGTCGCGCTGGCCCGGGGCGGCCTGATCAACCGGGCGCGCCAGGCCGGAAGCTGGCTGCCGCGGGCGGGCGGCGTGCTGCTCCTGCTCGCGGGCGTGTACGTCGCCTGGTACGGCGTCTGGGAGCTCCGCGTGCTGCACGCGGGCGCGGGTACCGATCCGGTCGTCCAGGTGGCGGCTTCCGTCCAGCGCGTCTTCGTGGACATCGCCCCGTGGATCGCCTGGGCGGGCCTCCCCCTCCTGGCCGCGGCCCTGGCCTACCTGGCGCTCCGCCGGGTGCGCCGCACCCGCGACGCCCGCCGGGACACCGCGTCCGGGGACACCGCGTCCGAGGGCGCCGCGTCCGGGGACACCGCGTCCGAGGGCGCCGCGTCCGAGGGTGCCGCGCACCCCGGGCCGGACCAGCGCCCCAGGGTGGACCGCTGAGCGCGGAGCATCGGCGGGCCCGTGCGCGTCCGGGCCACCGATGCTCCGCGCCCAACGGCGTTCAGGGGGTCACGGGAACTCGGTGACCTTCGACGGGACCGTGTCGGTGCCCGAGGTGGGCGCTCCCGTCTCGTTGATGACGTGCGCGAACTGGCCCACACCGCCCAGCGACACGGTCTGGACGTGGTGGAACTTCACGTCCGGGTGCACCGGTGTCTGGAAGCCGTGGTCCTGCACGATCGACGGGTCGGCCGAGAAGTTGCAGTAGGAGCCCAGGGCCCACGCCTCGTGCGAGGTGACGTGGTCGGCGACCTTGTACGCCGCCCACCCCACGATGCCGTCGTGCGTGATCGCCTCGGCGCTGGGGGCGTCGTAGGCCTTCTCGTTCTGCAGGAAGATCGTCCGCCCGCCGTTGCCGTTCCAGAGCACGTCGTACGTGTTGAAGTGCTCCACGAACAGCCCCGTCGCGAGGACGTCGTCGCCGTTCACGATGAAACCGACGTCCGACCGGTTGGTCTCCCAGCCGACGCCGGCCCCGTGGTCGGCACGCCAGATCCACGTGTGGTCCACGAGGACGTCGTCGCTGTTGACGACGACGGCGTTGGTCGCCAGCCCCGGACCGGCACCGCCGACGCGGGCGAACACGTCCTGCACCGTGGTGCGGTTCGCGCTGTGGTCCGCGGACGAGCCGGGCTCGCCGACCTGGAGCAGGTTCTCGGAGTTCTGCGCGCCGGCGTCGATGAGGAACCCGGCCAGCCGGACGCCGTCGACGTCGGCCACGTGCATGGCGTCGACCCCGCCGTCCGGGATGATCGTGGCCAGGCCGAGGCCGAGCACGATCGTGTCCGGGTTGCCGACCTCGATGGTCTCGTCGACGTGGTAGACGCCCGGCGTGATCAGGAGGTTGAGGCCCTGGTCGAGAGCCGCGTTGACCTCCGCGGCGGTGTGCCCTTCCCGCATCACGAAGAACTCGTCGAGCGGGATCGACTCCCCGCCCGCGTTCTCCGGCCAGGTCACGCCCCGGCTGTCGGTGCGCTCCGCGGGGTTCCAGACCGCGTAGTCGTCGCCGTCCAGGTAGAGGAACGGCTTCTCCCGGGAGATCGGCGTCGTCTCGAGCGTGGTGTACGGGCCGCCGTTCCCGAAGTCGGTCGCCGGGGCGCCCTCGACACCGGTGAACGTCATGTTCCACACGCCGTTCGTCCAGCCACCGACGGACGAGTCGCGGGTGTACCACTGCTGCTGCGAGTACGGGCCGACCTCGCCGTCGATCCGGCTGTCCGCGATGTACCCGCCCGACGCCCACCCGTAGCCGTTCGGCGCGAGGTTGAGACCGCCGGTCACGTGCATGCGGCGGAACGGTGCCGCCTGCGCGACGGCCCAGCGGTTGGTCCCGCTGACCGGGTTGACCGAGAGGTTCTCGGCAGACCGCCAGAAGTTCTGCGTGGCGTTCCCCTCGAACCAGCCGGCGTCGACCGTGAGGTCGCCGTTGAGCCGCACGTCGTCCGGGTTCAGGCCGAGGCCGGAGACCGACGTGTAGAACCCGATCTGCGCGTTGATGTCGTTGTAGGTACCCGGCTTCAGCAGGAACTGATAACGCTCCGTGCCGAACTGGTTGGACTCCATCTGCTCGAACGCCGCGTCGAACTGCGCCTGGACGTCACTCATGGAGGGGTCCAGGACGTGGACGTTCGGCCCGAGGTCGCCGCCGCCCTCGACGGGCGGCTGGGTCGAGGTGCCGTCGCCGGTGTGCACCGTGACCTCCCACAGGGACACGCCCCACTCGGTGCTGCGCTCGAGCCCGGCCACCCGTACGTACCGGCCGGTGCCCGACACGGCGTGCGTGACGTCGCCACCCGTGCCGTCCTCGACCCGCTCGATCGTGGTCCAGGACGCACCGTCGTCGGACACCTGCAGCTCGTACACGCTGGCGGCCGCGGCCTCCCAGCTCAGGTCGATGCCACAGACGTCCTGCGACTCGCCGAGGTCCACCTGCACCCACTGGTCGTCGGCGAACTCCGACGACCAGCGCGTGCCCGGGTCCCCGTCGAACGCGGCGGACGCCGGGTAGGCCGCGCTCTCGGTGGACGACGCGTCGGCGGGCCGGTCGAGCGCCGAGTTCGTGCTGGAGCAGTCGGCCGCGGCGACGCCGGCGTCCTCGGACGGCGACGCCGCCGTACCGGACGTCTCCGCCCCGGCGAGCGGCCCGGCCGTGGCGACCGGGACCAGGAGAGCGGGTGCGGAGACCAGCGCTGCCGCCAGGGCGAGCGCGATCCCCCGTGATCTGTACCTCATGGCAACTCCTCCAGCCCGCGACACTGCGAGCAATAGGTTACTTACCTGTCAGTTTGTTCACTGTAGCGGAACACTCCCCCGAGCAACACCCCCGGTCCGGGCAGGGCAAGGCCGGCGGGCAGGGCAAGGCCGGCGGGCAGGGCAAGGCCGGCGGGCAGGGCAAGGCCGGCGGGCAGGGCAAGGCCGGCGGGCAGGGCAAGGCCGGCGGGCAGGGCAAGGCCGGCGGTCATGGGCCTCGGGTCCGGCGACTGCCGCTACAGCCGGTCGTCCTGCTCCTCGCTGCGGGCGTCCGGCGGGCCGGCGGGCCGGCGCACGGCGCCGATGCGTTCCGCGAGGGCCGGGAACAGCAGCACCGACAGCACGCCCGAGAAGACCAGGGCCGCCGCCTGCGCCTCGTCGAGCGCGCCGCTCGACACCCCCGCCGTCGTGATCACCACGATGAGGGGGAGCGCGGTCGAGGCCATGGTGGACAGGGCGAGCGCCTCGCGGCGCGGGAGGTCCCGGCGGTGGAAGAGGAACGTCGGGACGCCGCGGACCACCAGGAGGAGCAGGAGAAAGATCGGCACGCCGGCCAGGACCGCCGGGTCGGAGAACAGCGACACCACGTCGAGGCCGACCCCGGTGACGACGTAGAAGATCGGGATCAGGAAACCGAACCCGATGCCCTCGAGGCGGGACCCGACGACCCGCGCCTCGGCGGGATCGCTCGACTCGAGGAAGATGTGCACCAGCAGGCCGGCCGTGAACGCACCGAGCACGGGATCGAGACCGAGCCACTCGGTGATCGCGAACAGGACGATCACCAGGAAGACGCAGAGCCGCACGGCGACCTGCGAGCTCGTGCCCAGCGTGGCCGCGACGAGGCGGCCCAGCCGGGGATGGCGGGGCTTGCGGGCGAGCCACGCCCCGGCCAGGGCGAGCGCGGTGAACGCGACGAGCACGGCGAGGGTGTGGGCCGGACGCTGGCCGCTGAGGACGAAGGCGATGGCGAGGATCGGGCCGAACTCCCCGATGGTCCCCACCGCGAGCACGCCGTCACCGAAGCGCGTGCCGGCGAGGCCGGCGTCGCGGACGAGCGGGAGGACCACGCCGAGCGCGGTGGTGGTCAGCGCGAGCCCCACCACCAGGCCCGTGTCGGTCCCGCCCACCACGAGCCCGACGGCGAGCCCCATCCCGAGCGAGACCAGCCAGCTCCAGGTCGCCCGCCGCAGGGGCCCGCCGACGACGCGCCCCACCTCGATCTCGTACCCGGCCAGGAACATGAGGAACGCCAGCCCGAGGTCGCTCAGCGCGTCGACGACGTCGGTCCTGGCCACCAGCCCGAGGAGCGCCGGGCCGAGGAGAACTCCCAGCATGATCTCGAAGACCACCGACGGCACCCGGAGCCACTTCTCGACCCGGTCCGCGAAGAACGGTGCGGCCACCGCGGCGAACGTGATCAGCGCCAGCATCATCAGACTCTGCTCGTCCACCGTCCACCCCCGTCGGCCCGCCCGTGCTCCCAGGATGCTGGCCGCGACGCCTCCCTGCCATCGCAGCGCAGCCCGGCACCCGGGCGCCGGGCTGCTGCCGTGAGCCGGGCCGAACCTTCCGGAGGGCCCCGGCTCACGGCACGGCGTGCTCCTCGCCCGCGACCTCGGCCGCGCGCAACCGGAGCGCGTGCTCGACCTGGAAGATGCGGATCGTCATCGCCTCCTGCTCGGCGAGGACCGTCTCCGCGATGGGCACCACCTCAGGGTGGTCGACACGATAGGTGCGCCCGTCGAACCGGAGGACGGCGGAGCCGGCGGCGCGGAGGTTGCGCATCCAGTCGGTGTCCGGCCCGTACGGCAGGACGACGGCGAACCCGCCGGGTACCGGGCTGGGCCCGATCGGCGTGACGTACTCGCGCCCGCTGCTGCGCCCGCGGTGGTGCAGCAGGCCCATGGTGGCGCCCGCGCTGCCCGCCGTGCGCACCTGGGCCCGGTTGGTGACGGAACGGTTGAAGCGGCGCACCACGCCCAGCATCCAGGGGTTCTGCGTGCGGATGCCGACCACGACGAAGCCCATCGCCAGGGCGAGCACGAGCAGGATCGCCGCGACGGCCGCGCCGAGGGCCGTGAGGACCCCGCTCATCGCGACCGCTCCTCGCGCACGCGGGACCCGGGCAGCACCGGGCCGTCGGTGACGCGGCCGGGCGTGCCGTCCGGGCCGGGGCCCGCGGGCCTCCGGCAGGTGGTGGGGGGCGGTGGGGCAGTACTGGTCATCGGGGCGTCCCTCGAGTCGATGTTTATCTTGTAAACATGTTTACCTTGTAAACGGGGGGCGCCGCAAGCCCCGTGAGGGTGAACCGCCGGGAGAGAATGCGAACGTGACCGAGACACAGAACCGGCGTCGTCCCCTGAACCGCGGCCGCGTCCAGGCTGCCGCCGTCGAGGTCGCCGACCGGGACGGACTGAAGGGCATCACCATGCGGTCCGTCGCCGACCTGCTCGGGGTCGAGGCGATGGCGCTGTACCGGCACGTCTCCGGCAAGAACGATCTGCTCGACTCCCTCGTGGAGGTCGTCGTCGCCGAGATCAACGACGCCTGCGACGCCCTGCCCGCGCCCGAGGACCCCGCCGACTGGCGCACCAACCTGCGCCGCCGCGTCCTGACCGCCCGGTCCACCCTGCTCACCCACCGGTGGGCACCGGCCCTCATCAGCTCCCACGGCACGATGGGGCCCGCGATGATGCGCTACTTCGACGAGTTCGGCACGATCCTGGCCGACGGCGGGTTCACGCTCGACACCATCCACCACGCCCTGCACGCGTTCGGCCCGCGGGCCCTCGGTTTCTCGCCCGAGCTCTTCGAGCCCGAGGCCCCCGCGGTGACCGAGACCGACGTGGACGAGGAGGCAGCGCTCGCCGACCTGGCCGCGCTGGCCGACGCCTTCCCCTTCCTCGCGCAGATGGCACAGCACCTCTCGCACGACGCGTCCACGACCCTCGGCTGGTGCGACGACCGGGCCGAGTTCGAGTTCGGCCTGGACGTCATGCTCGACGGCCTGGCCCGACGCCGGGACGCCTGACCCACGGAGAGACGGCGGATCCGCCCGGGCCCGCCACCGGCGGCGTTGTTAGGGTTTCTGACCATGGACGAGATCGTGGCCGAGGTCCCCGCAGCACCCACACCACGACAGACGGCCCGGGCGCTCGCCCGCGCCGAGCGGGGCGCCGCGCTGGACGTCGAGGAGACCGCGGCGCTGCTCGCCGCCACCGGCGACGAGCTGGACCGGCTGTGCGCCGTCGCGGCGCGCGTCCGCGACGCCGGCCTGGTGGAGACGGGGCGGCCGGGCACGACGACGTACTCCCCGAAGGTCTTCATCCCCGTCACCCGCCTGTGCCGCGACCGGTGCCACTACTGCACGTTCGTGGAGACGCCCGGGCAGGCCGCCCGCGAGGGCCGCGAGCCGTTCCTGTCGCCGGACGAGATCGTCGCGATCGCCGCCGAGGGCGCGGAGCTCGGCTGCCTCGAGGCGCTCTTCACCCTCGGCGACCGGCCCGAGGACCGCTGGCCGGAGGCACGCCGGTGGCTCGACGAGCGCGGCTACGACTCCACGCTCGCCTACGTGCGGGCGATGGCGGTCCGCGTCCTGGAGGAGACCGGCCTCCTCCCCCACCTGAACCCCGGCGTCATGAGCTGGGAGGAGCTGAACCGGCTCAAGCCCGTGGCCCCGTCCCTGGGGATGATGCTGGAGACGACGTCGCGCCGGCTGTACGAGACGAAGGGCCTGGCCCACCACGGCTCGCCCGACAAGGACCCCGAGGTCCGGCTGCGGGTGCTGGAGGACGCCGGGCGCCTCTCGATCCCCTTCACGTCCGGCCTGCTGGTCGGCATCGGCGAGAACCTCACCGAGCGCGCCGAGACGATCTTCGCGCTGCGCGCCACCGCCCGCCGCTACGGCGCGCTCCAGGAGATCATCGTCCAGAACTTCCGCGCCAAGCCCGACACCGCGATGCGGCACACCGACGACCTCCCGCTCGACGAGTACCGCGCGGCCATCGCGGTCACCCGAATCGTGCTGGGCCCGAAGGCCCGTGTCCAGGCCCCGCCGAACCTGGTCGACCTCGCCGAGTGCACCGCCCTGCTGGACGCCGGGATCGACGACTGGGGCGGTGTCTCGCCCCTCACCCCCGACCATGTGAACCCCGAGCGCCCGTGGCCCTCCCTGGACCGGCTGCGCGAGACCGTCGAGGAGCACGGCTTCACGCTGCGCCCGCGGCTCACGGTCCACCCGCGGTACGTCCTGCAGGGCGAGCCGTGGCTCGACCCGCGCATCAGCGCCCACGTCGCCGCCCTCGCCGACGACGACGGCCTGGCGCGGCCCGGCGTCATCCCGTCAGGGCTCCCGTGGCAGGAGCCGGACGGCGGATTCACCGCCGTCGGCCGCACGGACCTGCACGAGACGGTCGACACGGAGGGCCGCACCCACGACCGCCGGGCGGACTTCGACTCCGTCTACGGCGACTGGCAGGGCCTGCGGGACGAGGTAGCACACCGCAACGAGGCCACCTCTGCCGACCACGCCGTCGTGCGCGGCGATCGCGCTGCCACCCCGCGGGATGGCGTGGTCGACCAGGATGGCGGGGCTGCGGCAGAGGTCACGACGGCTACTGCGACGGCTGCTGCGGCAGCGGTGGCGGTGACTTCTGCGATCGGTGCCGAGGGGATGGCCGCGCTGGCGGCTGCCGAGCGGGATCCGGGCGGTTTGTCCGACGAGCACGCGCTGACGCTGATGACCGCCGAGGGCGAGCTGCTGGACCGGGTGTGCGGGCTCGCCGACTCGCTGCGGCGCGAGACCGTCGGCGACGACGTCACCTACGTGGTGAACCGGAACATCAACTTCACCAACGTCTGCTACGTGGGCTGCCGGTTCTGCGCGTTCGCGCAGCGCCGCACCGACGCCGACGCCTACTCGCTGTCCCTGGACCAGGTCGCGGACCGGGCCGAGGAGGCCTGGGGGCTCGGCGCCACCGAGGTGTGCATGCAGGGCGGCATCGACCCGCAGCTTCCGGCGACCGGATACTTCGACCTGGTCCAGGCGATCAAGCAGCGGGTGCCGGACATGCACGTGCACGCGTTCAGCCCGATGGAGATCGTGAACGGCGCCTCGCGCACGGGGCTGAGCTTCGAGGACTTCCTGATCAAGGCGCGCGAGTCGGGCCTCGACACCATCCCCGGCACGGCGGCGGAGATCCTGGACGACGACGTGCGATGGATCCTCACGAAGGGCAAGCTGCCCACGAGCACGTGGGTCGACGTCGTCTCCACGGCGCACCGGGTCGGGCTGCGGTCGAGCTCGACGATGATGTACGGGCACGTCGACCACCCGCGGCACTGGGTGAAGCACCTGCGCGTGATCTCCCGCGTCCAGGACGAGACGGGCGGGTTCACCGAGTTCGTGCCGCTGCCGTTCGTGCACAACAGCTCACCGATCTATCTCGCCGGCGTCGCCCGCCCCGGACCGACCCTGCGGGACAACCTCGCGGTCCACGCGATGGCCCGGATCATGCTGCACGGCCGCATCGACAACATCCAGACGAGCTGGGTGAAGCTGGGGGTCGACGGGACGCGGGCGATGCTCCGGGCCGGGGTCAACGACGTGGGCGGGACGCTGATGGAGGAGACGATCTCCCGGATGGCGGGCTCGGAGCACGGCTCGGCCAAGACGGTCGCGGAGCTCGAGGAGATCGCTGCCGGCATCGGCCGCCCCGTGCGCGAGCGGACGACGACGTACGGGCGGACGTCAGACCGCCCTGTCCCACGGGGCGCGGGCCGAGCCTGACGTCCGCGCGCCGTCGACCGCCTACGGCCTGCCGACCCGCTCACCGTCGACGTACAGCTCCATGTCGGCGCTCTTCTCCGGCCAGAAGCAGACCAGCCCGGTGAGCCGCGTCGACTCGGGCAGCGGCGTGTCGTACCCCCAGACCACGTCGGAGAGCTCCGTGCCCCCGGCGTCGACGGTCCAGTACGACGCCTCGCCCTTGTACGGGCAGTGGCTCGTGGTCTCCGTGGGGGTCAGCAGGTCCATCCGCACGTCGACCCGCGGCAGGTAGTAGCGGGGAGCCAGCCCGGTCTCGGTCAGGACGACCGGCCGCCGCGACTCGGCGACCACCTCGCCGCCCACCACGACACGGACGTGCCGGCTGGACGGCAGCGCGTCGGTCCGCACGTACGGGCTGCGCGGGTGGGTGTGCATCACCTCGTCCTCCTCCAGCCAGGTGTCGAAGGACGACCAGGTCAGGGCGTACGCCTCGCGCATCGCCTCGACGGGGGCCTCCGGGTACCGGCGTGCCGCCGCCGGCAGCGTGCGCTCCCCGACGACGACGTCGAACAGCTCGCTGGGCCCCAGCGCCTTGGACCGCGGGCCCTTCGTCCCGGAGGGGCGCACCTCGACCTCCAGGTCCTGCGGCGCGAAGAAGTGCTGCGGGTAGTAGGGGTGCTCCCAGACCAGCAGGGGCTCCACGGCGTCGACCACGAGGTCGCCCTCGGAGAAGGCGCGGATCCTGGTGCGGCCTCGCTGCACCGTTCCCGGGGTGATGGCGAACGGGTTCTCGACGATCTCGGACATCTGGAGGTCACCTCTCGCTGCGAACTGGCTACCGGGAGCCCGGAGTGCCCGGACCCTTCACCATCAGAACCCGGCGGGCCCGTGCGGTTGTTCCTGCCACGTCGGCAGGTAAGCACCTCGTAAGAGCCGCCTGGTCACGCCAGGCCCCGCCCAGCCCTGCCGCCGCGCTCACCGGCGAGGCTCCCAGCGGAACATCCGGGACGCGAGCGCGACGGACACGACCACCCAGCCGAGCGTGGGCCCCAGCAGGAACAGCGAGTCGGCGAGCGGGACGCCGCCGTTCCAGGCGTTGACGACCAGCTCGGTGGCCGAGCCGCCCGGCAGCAGGCGCTTGAGCAGCGCGAGGTCCTCGGTCCCGGTGAGACCGATCCAGCTGGCCACGACCACGACTCCCAGACTCAGCGGCAGGGCCGTGACCTGGGCGTGCTCAGGAGAGTTCGTGACGCCTGCCGTGGCGATCCCCAGGGCGAGCATCATCGCGAACGTCGCCGGCACGGCGACGACGAGGAGCGCGGGGTCGGCGGGCCCGCCGCTGAGCGCCCCGAGGACCGCCAGGACGAGACCCACCTGGACCAGCGAGATGACGCTGACCGGGAGCACCAGGCCGGACAGGATCGCCGCGTCCCCGGCGGCGGTGGACCGCAGCCGCTTGAGGAACAGGTTCTGGCGGCGTGCGGCCAGGGTCGTCACGGTCGTGGAGTACAGGCTGAACGCGGCGATGGTGAACACGATGATCGCGCCGATGTAGCCGAGGCTGCCGAGGCTCTCGAACGTGTCGCGCCGGTAGATGAAGAAGGCGCTGGCCGCCACCGGCATGACGAGGCTGGTGACGAGCACGGCCCGGTTGCGGAGGATCTGGGTCAGCTCGCTGCGTGCGATGGACAGCATGGTCGCGGGTTCCCTTTCTCGGGAGGGCCGGGGACCGGCCCGTGCGGATGGTGCGGAGAGTGGTTCAGAGCGCCGGCTCGGCGTGCGCCGGCGGGGCGTCGATGGAGCGGAAGACGTCGTCGAGCCGCGTGGGCGCCGCGGACAGGCCGCGCAGCTCGACCTGGTGGGCGGCCGCCCAGTCGAGCAGGTGCTTGAGGTCGGCCTGGAGGTCGAAGGTCTCGATGACGTAGGACCCGTCGGCGACCGGTGCGGACTGCACCGGCGGAGCCGGGGACCGGGCCGGCAGGGAGAACCGGATGGCGGCGGGCAGGGTCCGGGTCAGCTCGGACACCGTGCCCTGCAGGTGGAACTCCCCCTGGTGCATCAGCCCGACGCGGTCGGCGCGCTGCTGCGCCTCCTCCAGGTAGTGGGTGGTCAGCACGATGGTGGACCCGTCGCCGCGCAGCTGCTCGACCGCGTCCCAGAGGGCGTCGCGGGACTGGATGTCCAGCCCCGTGGTGGGCTCGTCCAGGAAGACCAGCTCGGGCCGTCCGTGGACGGCGGTGGCGAAGTCGAGCCGCCGCTTCTCCCCTCCGGAGAGCTGCGCCACGCGGGTGCCGGCCTTGCCGGCGAGGCCGGCGACGGCCAGCAGGCGGTCCACGGTGTCGGTACGGCCGGTGAGCCCGCCGATCAGCCGGACGGACTCGGCGACGGTGAGGTCCGGCGCGAACCCGCTCTCCTGGAGCATGATGCCCACCCGGGGCCGGACCGTGCGCCGGTCGGTGGGGCTCGCGCCGAACACGCGGACGGTGCCGGCCGAGGCCGTCCGGTGGCCTTCCACCACCTCCAGCGTGGAGGTCTTGCCCGCCCCGTTCGTGCCCAGGAGGGCGTACAGCTCCCCCTGTTCCACCTGGAACGAGAGGTCCTTCACGGCGTGGAAGTCGCCGTAGGTGACGTTGAGTCCGGCGACGTCGATGACAGGTGTCGTGGTCATGCCTCCCATCACACGTCGCGCGGCCCGTACCGCCCAGTGCGACCGCGTCACCTCCCGGCGGTGACTTCCGGACGGGCCGACCCATGACGTGGCGTCACTGGTGGGCGGAGCCGCGGCGGCAATACTGGGGAAGGACACCACCGCCGACCCGGAGCCCTCTCCATGAACGCTGGAACCGCCCGCCGGTCACCCGCTCCGCTGCCCGTGGCGCCCTGGGCGACCCCCGCGGTCCAGCGGTCACGCCGCCGGTTCCGGGCGATCAACCTGGCCACGACGCTGCCGCTGTTCATCGCCGTCGGCGCCGTCGCGGTGGTCCGGCAGGCCCAGTCCTGGCAGGACGGTCTCGTGCTGGGACTGGGCATCGTGGCCGTGGTCGTGGCGTTCGAGCGCTGGACCGTGGGCGAGATCGGGCGGGTGGCGGTGCCGTGCCTGGCCGTCGGCGCCGTCGTCTGGCCGTACGGGGCGCTCCTGGCCGGCAGCGAGGCCCAGGCCGCGTACTACGCGCTCGCCGTCGTCGGCGGCCTGGCCGTGCCTCAGATGCCACGCCGTCGCGCCGTCGCCGCGGGCGCCCTCGTGGGCTACGTCGCGGCGATCGGCACGCTGGGGCTGGTCCTCTCGGACGACGTCGGGACCACCGAGGTGATCACCGCGCTCGTCGTGCCGACGGGGGTCACCGCGGTGCTGATCGGCGTCATGTTCCCCAACCAGCGGTTCTACGACGTCGTCGCCGAGGTGGAGGAGGCGCGGGAGCGGGAGGCAGAGCTCGCCGTCGTGCGCGAGCGGGTGCGGTTCGCCGGGGACCTGCACGACATCCAGGGGCACACCCTGCACGTGGTGAAGCTGAAGATCGCGCTGGCCCAGAAGCTCCTGCACAGCGACACCGCCCGGGTGGAGAAGGAGCTGCGCGAGATGTATGCGCTGGTGGGCGACACCATCGCCCAGACCAAGGACCTCGCCTACGGACAGCGCACGCTCAACCTCACCGCCGAGCTGGAGAACGCCCGCAACCTCCTCGAGGCGGCGGGCATCCGCGTCCGCGTCGAACGCCACGTCGAAGGCCGCCCCGGCGAGTCCGCGACACCGGACGTCGCCCTCCTGGCCCAGGCCCTGCGGGAGACGACGACGAACATCCTGCGCCACTCGCGCGCGACACTGGTCCGCGTCGAGGTGTCCACCCACGGCATCACCGTGGTCAACGACGGGGTCGCCGACGACTCCCCGCCCGAGCTGCGCGGCCTCGCCGCCCTCGCGCGCCGGGTGTCGGACAGCGGCGGCGAGCTCACCGCGCGGCTCACCGACGCGCGGTTCGTGACCTCGGTGACCTTCCCACCGGCACCAGGAGAGGCGGACCGATGACGACGAGGGTCGTGCTGGCCGACGACGAGGCGCTGCTCCGCTCCGCGCTCGCGGCCCTGCTGCCCCTCGAAGGGGACATCACCGTGCTGGCGGAGGCGGTGGACGGGGCGGACGCGGTCCGGGCCACGCTGGCCCACCATCCGGACGTCCTGGTCATCGACCTGGAGATGCCGGGTCTCGACGGCCTCGACGCCGTCGCCGAGATCCGCCGGGCGCTCCCCGGCCAGGTCGTCCTCATGCTCACCCGGCACGCCCGCCCCGGGGTGCTGCGCCGGGCGCTGCGGCTCGGTGTCCAGGGCTTCGCCAGCAAGTCGGCCGAGCCCGCCCACATCGCCGAGGTGATCGGCACCCTGCGGGCGGGCAGGCGCTGGATCGACCAGGAGGTCTCGGCGGCGGCGATCGTCGACGACAACCCGCTGACCGAGCGGGAGGCGGACGTGCTGCGCGTCACCGGCGAGGGCTACTCGGTCGCCGAGATCGCCGCCCGCCTCCACCTCGCCCAGGGCACCGTGCGCAACTACCTCTCCAACGCCATGCAGAAGACGCAGACCCGCACCCGGCACGAGGCCGCCCGCTACGCCCGTGAGCACGACTGGCTGTGACCCGCCGGCTCGCTCCTGGTCCGTGAGCCGACGCCCTCCGCTCACCGCCGCTACCGCGGCGTGGCCGCTCGGATCACGAGCGGTCACGCCGCGGGCGTCCCGGCCGCGTCAGAGACGCGGATCCTCCAGGACCGCGAGGGAGCTGAGGATCGGGTGACGTCTGCCGGTCTCGCCGATCAGCTCGACCGTCAGGTCACCTCCCGGGTGCTCGACCGTGGCCGAGTGCTCGTCGGCCGTCAGCACGCCCGCCTCGGCCCGGACATCGTGCTCGTAGAGCACGACCTCGCCGTCCACCAGCACGTCGAAGCTCCGTGTCCCGAGATCGAGCCTGCTGAGCTCCGCGAAGCCGAGGTCGACGCGGTAACCGCCCTCAGGGACGTCCTCGAACACGTAGCGGAACGTGCGGCCGGTCCGCTGGGTGCGGAACAGGTCGTCGTCCTCCGTGCCGTCGATGGCGGCCCAGGTGGATCGCTTCGTGCCGCCGACGTGACCCCAGGCGCCGGTACCCGGCCGGAGCGCCCGGTCCGCCGACCACGTGAAGCCGTCGGACCCGACGTGCCCGCGTCCGCCGACGTCGACCCCCAGCCAGTACGCCGACGTCGCCATCCGGGCCCGCTCGTACTGCTCCGGTTCCCGGCCGGTGCCGGCCGACACCAGCACGTCGCCGACGAGCAGGCCGGGACCGGCCTCGGCGTTGTCCACGGACACGGTGACCGTGGTGGAGTCCCCGACGGCCAGCTCGACGACGCCGTCCGCCGCGGCACCGGCCATCGTGAGCCAGGGCAGGTCGGCGGGCACCGGGTCCCCCTCCTCGTCCCGCGCGTGCTCGGCCAGCTCCACCGCCATCGACGCCGACCCCGTGTTGGTCACGGTCAGCTCCGAGGAGGCGTTCCCGTCCGGTCCGAGGAACCACTCCAGCTCGTCGCCGGAGATCTCGGCGACCCCCGTGGCGAGCGCCGTGTCGAACACCTCGGCGCGGCCCGGCCCGGCGACCCCGACCGTGTCGCTCACCGTCTCGTAGTGCGGCGACCGGACCTCCACGGTGTGGTCCCCCACCAGGGCCTGGGCCTTCCAGAGGCCCTGCGCGTTCGTGGTGATCGTGCGGGAGCTGCCGTCGCCGGCAGTGAGCGTGACGGCCGCCCCCGCGACCGGCTCACCGTCGTTCGCGTCGGTGACCTCGCCCTCGATCGTGCCCGACGCCGGCAGCACGTACTCCAGCCCCGTCCCGGCCGTCAGGACCGGCTCGTCGAACGAGTACTGCTGCGCCCGCAGGCCGTCGAGCCGTTCGACACCCACCGTGGCCGACGCCCCGTGGGTCCGGGGGTTCTCGCCGCCGAAGCCCTCGCCGTAGCCGAGCTGGATGCGCCCGTCCTGCACGAGCGTGACCGAGAAGCTCACGCGCTCGGACCGCTCGTCGTTGAACGTGACGTCGCGGTACTCGATGATCTGCGCGTCGAGCCCGTCCACCTCGGTCACGCCGACGTAGATGCCCGCCTCGTCGTCGACCACCAGGTCGTCCCAGAACGGATAGACCGCGTCGGCGGGCGACCGGGTCGGCAGCGCCGTGTTGACCGCGCTGGTCCGGCTCCGGTCGAACGTGAGCATCCCGTTCATCGCGACGCACACACCGTCCCACGACGTGTCGTAGAAGGGCAGGTCGAACCCGAACCACAGCACACCGCAGCCGAACCGGCCGGACCACCCGGTGTCCGTGGTGCCCTGGCGGTACAGGCCCGTCGTCTCCGTGACCGTGTAGGAACGGTCGGCGGGGGCCACCGGCACCTCCTCCGGCTCCGGCTGCCCGGGTCCGGGTGCCGGGTCCTCCTCGGCCCGCGGGTCGAGGGTCACCCGGAGCGCCGCGAGGCTCGGCGGACGCATCCCCAGGGAGCCCCGGAGCTCCACGGTCAGTGGCCCCCCGGCATGCCGGACGACGGCGGTGCGCCAGTCCGCGGTGTCGCGGCCCGCCGTCCGCGCCGCGTCGTACGCGTAGTGCTCGAGCGAGTCGTCGACGAGCACGTCGAACACCCGCCGGCCCGGTGCCACGTGCCCCGTCTCGGCGAAGCCGAGCTCCACCAGATAGGTGCCCTCCGGGGCGTCGTCGAGCTCGTAGTGCAGGTCCTGGCGCCACGTGCTGCGCTGGACCTGGAACAGGGCGTCGTCCGTGGTGCCGTCGACCGCACGGCGGGTGGAGACCTGCCGCGTGCGGCCCCGGTATCCCCAGGAACCGTCGTCGAAGGCCTGGTCGGCCGCCCAGGTGAAGCCGTCCCCGTCGGTGAACGCCGGCCCGCCCGCGTTGACTCCCACCTGGAACCCGGTGGTCGTGAGCGTGACGGGGACGTACTCCTTGGACTGGCGGCCAGCGTCGGAGGTCACGACGATGTTCGCACCGAGGACACCCGGCTCGACGTCGTCGGCCGACACGGTCACGTCCACGGTGACCGACTCGCCCGGCGCGAGCGTGCCACCGGTCGCGGACAGCGACAGCCACGGCAGGTCCGTGGTCAGGTCGTCCTCGACGTCGACGAGCAGCACCTCGTCGGCGATCTGGTCGGTCGCCCACAGGGCGCCCGTGGCGTCGGTGGCGAGGCCCCCGCCCTGACGCTGCAGCTGACCGGGGAACCACCACGCGTTCACCAGCGAGCAGTCTGCCGGGTCCACCTGCAGCAGCCGGCTCGGACGGTTCACGGCCTGGTCGGTGTACCAGATCGTGTCCGAGGCGTCGTTGTAGGCCAGACCCATCACCTCGGGCAGCGGCGGGGAGCAGTAGGAGAGGAACTCCCCCGGTGTCCCGTGCGACGTGCCCGCCACGGTACCGATCGCGCCGATCCCGCGGCCACCCACGTAGAACACGTCCCGGCCGGCGTCGTACGCGAGGCCGGTCAGCTGGGTGTTCGACCACGCCCCGGCGATCTCGCGGGTCTTCTCCCCCGTGTCACGGTCGAAGCAGTGGATGCGGCTGGCAGGGCTGTCCTCGATCTGGCACATGTCCCCCGTCCGGGAGTCGAAGGCCAGGTCGAACGCCCGGTAGTCGGGGTTCCACTCCGCCGCGAACTCCTTGCCGGTCTTCCGGCCCGACACCGTGTACGCGGTGTTGGTGCGCGCGTCGTAGTCGTGGACCCACACGTCCCCGTCGTAGCCGAGCCCGGTGGGCTCCTTCTCGTCGAGGTCGCCCGGGATCGGGATGCGGGCGATGACGTCGCCGCCGGAGTGCGTGCCGACCTCGTCGGCCTCCTCGACCGCGGCGCCGTCCGCGTCCTGCTTCGTGGCGCCGTCGGCGTCCGAGGGCTGCTGTCCGCGGGCCGCGGCCGCCGCCTCGTCCCACGCGGTGAGATCGATCGTGCTGTCCTCCCCCGTGCTGGTGCGCGACGTGACGTCGTCCGCGTCCAGCTCGGGGTGGCGCGCCACCTCCCCCAGGTCATACGTGACGGGCGCGGAGCCGGTGTTGGTCAGCCGCAGCGAGCCGGCACCGCGCTGGTCCGTGCCGAGCACCGCGTCCAGGCCCTCACCGACGACGTCCGCGACGCCGGTCGCCAGCCGAGCGTCGACCTCGTCCTCCGCGTAGAGCTCGCCGAGCGAGAACTCGTGGCTCTCGGTCACGTAGTCCGGGGCGGTGATCGTCATGGTGTACCCACCAACGGGGAGCTGCCGCCGCAGCGTGCCGGTCGAGGTCGTGATGAGGCTCTCGACCAGGCCGTCGTCGTCGGAGATCGCCACGGTGGCACCCTCCACGGGCAGCCCGTCGTTCCGGTCGGCGACGGTCGCGTCGACGTACCCGAAGTCCGGGAGGTCGTAGGTGACGACCAGCCCGTCGTACAGCACCGGGGCGTTCTCCGAGAACCGGATGCCGTCCACGCCCTCCCACCCCTGGATGCCGGTCGTCGTGACGAGACCGGCCGTGAGCGGGTCGCTGCCGCCGACACCGTCGCCGTAGGCGACGATCACCGTCCCGGAGCGGGTGAAGGTCGTGGAGAAGCTGACCGTCCCCTCCGACTCGCGGGGCCAGCTGCTCCCGCCCCAGACGACCATGTCGCGGTACTCGACGACGAACGCGTCCTCACCGTCCACCGTGGTCGACGCCGTGTACACCCCGCTGCCGTCGCCGTGCGGCCGCAGCGGGCTCTGGGTGTAGAACGGGAAGACCCCAGCACCGCCCGTGCCGGGCCCCGCCGATCCGTCGCCGACGGCGATCGTCCCGCGCAGGCCGATGCCGAGCGTGTCATGGGTCCCGTTGTAGAGCGCGACCGGGGACGGCAGCGGCACCTGCGCCCACACGCCGCTCGGGAACTCCACCTTGTCGGTGCCGCGGCGGTACCCGCCCTCGGACACCGCGCACGTGTAGCCACCCTCGTCCACGACACGCGGGACCGGGACCTGCACCGGCTCGGTGTCGGGCCCCACGGTCAGCGCGACGGAGACGGGCGAGAAGCAGGCGTTCGGCCGGACGTCGAGCACGTACTCGCCCTCGGGCACGTCGGCGACGGTGAACCCGCCGTCGTCGCCGGTACGCACGGAGTCCAGCGGCGTCCCGCCGACCGACACCTGCGCCTCCGGGACCGGCTGCCCGCCCTCGCCGAGCACCGTCCCGCTCACGTCGTGCGTCGGCGCGACCGCGAGCGCGATCTCGACGGCCGTGTCCTCGCCGACCGTCACCGTGGCGCTCGCCGACGACGTCCGGTAGCCGAAGGCGGTCGTGGTGAGCTCGTAGCCGCCGCCAGGCAGGTGCACGGAGAAGCTGCCGTCCCGCGCCGTCCCGACGGTCCGGTGGAACGGGCCGTCGATCGTCACCTCGGCCTGGGCCACGGGCTCGCCGTCGCTGGTCACGACGCCGCTCAGGGTGCCGCCGTCGCGGGGTGCGAGCTGGACGAGGCGGGCCAGGTCGAGGCGCCCCTCGCCGTACTTGTTGTTGAGCTCCGCAGTACCTCCGCACGAGGTGTCGTCGACGTCGACGGCCGACTCCGCGAGCAGGCGGCGCGTCTCCTCGATCTGCCCGACAAGGGTCGGGTCGTAGCTCCACAGGGCGGCGACGGCGCCCGCGACGTGCGGCGCCGCCATCGACGTCCCGCTGATCGTGTGGTAGCCGTCGCCCGGCCAGGACGACCGGACGCTGACACCGGGAGCGGAGATCTCGGGCTTGATCACACCGTCCTCCCCCTCTCCCTTGCGGGAGAACGCACCCAGCACGCCGTTCGAGGCGAACGCTCCCACCGAGTAGGCGTCCGCATGAGCCCCCGGCGAGGAGACGGTGTCGCAGGCGGCAGCCGGGGACGTGTTCCCGGACGACCAGACGCTGAAGATCCCGGCCGCGGTCCACGCCTCGTCGATCGCCGTGAAGAAGTCGGAGAAGGCGTGCTCCCCCGAGGAGCCCCACGAGTTGTTCACCACGTGCGGGCGCTTCGACACGTCCGGGTTCTCCCCGTCGAGGTCGGTGGGAGCCAGCAGCCACCAGCCCGAGTCGAGCAACGTCTGGAACCCGGTCGCCTGGCAGCAGCCGTTCGTCGCGATCCACTGCGCGTCCGGCGCCACACCCACCTGGTTCCCGGCACCGTCGTCGCCCACCATCGTGCCCATGGTGTGCGTACCGTGGCCGTTGTCGTCGCACGGGGCGTCGCCGCAGTCGCCGCGCGTGGTGAACCAGTTGTAGTCGTGGTCGAACGTCCCGTCGGCCTTCGTGCCGCGATAGCCCTCGACCAGCGCGGGGTGGTCGAACTGGACGCCCGAGTCGAGGTTGGACACCGTGATGCCCGCCCCCGTGGCACCCAGCTCCCACGCCTCGGGCGCGTTGATGTAGTCCAGACCCCATTCGACGTCAGCCTCCGCGGCACGGACGGCGGGTGCGTCCGGCTCGGGCTGCACGGGCTCGACCAGCCCGACCTCCGGCGTCTCGTGGACCTCGGTGACCTCCTGGTTCGCCGCAAGCTCCAGCGCGAGGCCCTCGGTGCCGTCCTCGACCAGCACGGCGTTGGCGATGGGGAACGACTCGTAGTCGACGCCCGCGGCGTCCAGCTCGGCGGACACCGTCGCGAGCGACGTCTCCGCAGTCCGGGTCAGCGCGTCGTAGACGAACTGACCGCGCTCGGTCCAGGAGGTGATGGCCTCGGCGGGCTCCAGGTCCGCGCGGTCCTCGAACCGGAGCCAGAACTCGGTGGTCCGGTCCTCGCGCAGGGACTCCCGCAGCTCCGGCTCGATCTTGTCGACGGGTGCGGTCGGCTCGGCCGCGGGCTCGGGCGGTGGTGGCTCGGCGGCCGGCATCGACAGGGGGGCGCTCACGCTGAGGCCCGCCGTGAGGGCCAGCGACGCCACGACGGCAGTGAGTTTCATCGGGGTCCTTTCCTGCGGCACCGTGCGGCGGACCTGCGGAACGCAGGTCCCCCGGCAGGGTCGTCAAGAGTGGTCGGGGGCCGCCGCTCTCGCGATCAAGGACGTCGTCGTCGTTGGCGTCGCGCACGGGGCGCGACCGGCCGGGAGATGACCAGGGACCGGCACCCGAGCCGTCACCGGGGTGAATGACTCAGGCGGGGACGATCCCTGGGGCTGGATCGTGGTCTCATGGTCCGGTGCGCGGGCCCGCCGCCGCTATCCTGCGTATACGTCAATCTTCACGACAGGTGGGAGCCGGACGGCTCCGCCGGGAGCAGGCCCGCCTCGACCGCGGTGACCGCGAGCGCCGTCCGGGAGCCCGCCTTCAGCTTGCGCATGGCGGCCCGGAGCTGTTGGTCCACGGTGGCCGGTGACTTCGCCAGGATCCGGCTGATCTCCCGGTTGGTCTTGCCGGTGGCGACGAGGCGAACCACCTCGAGCTCGCGCGGGGAGAGGTTGTCGCCGTAGCCGCGCCTGCCGCCGCGCCACAGGCGCGGCACGTCCGCGCCGAGCTCGCGCAGCCGCCGTGCGATGCGATCCGCGTCGCCCCGGGCACCGAGGCGGAACAGGCCCTCGTACTGGTCTGCCAGGAGCTGCCGGCCCTCGGCCGCCCTCCCCTCCGCGAGGAGCGCCTCGGCCTGGCGCCCCCGGGCGAGCATGGCGTCGTACGGCCGCGGCAGCGCGGCCCAGGCGCGAGCCGCTCGCGCGTAGGCGGCCGCCGCGCGGGGGTGCTCCCTGGCCGCGGCAGCCAGGTGGGCACGGCACGTGGCGAGAGCAGCCCGGGGCCCCGGCGCGGCCCGGCCGCGCAGCCCTCTGGCGAACTGCCCGGTCAGCCGCTGCGCCGCACGGAGATCGCCCGCGGCGAGGTACGCCTCGATCCGGACCGGGACGATGTCGGTACCCCAGACCCAGACGCCCTTGCGGCGCAGCGTCTCCATCGGCCGGTCGGTCACCCGCAGGGCCTGGGCGTCGTCGCCGGCGGTGAGCCGCAGGCGGGCCAGCGCGGCGGCGGGCTCCATGGTGTCGTCGATGGCGCCGAGCCGCACGGCCTCGTCGAGGACCAGCCGGAACTGCTCCTCCGCCTCGCGCCGTCGTCCGGCCGCGGCAGCGAGCCGGGCCGCGAGCCGGATGCCGGCCAGGTACGTCGTCGGCCGGTCCCGGTCGGCGTCCGCGAGGTCGGCGCTGCGTTCGGCCACCCCGTCCCACCGGCCGGTGTGCCAGTCCAGGTTGGCCCGCTCGATCTCGACGTTGTACCGGAGCCGGGAGGCCTGCTCGGCGTCGGCGAGGTGCGCCGCCAGCGTGAGGTGCCGTTCCGCGTCGGCGTGCCGGCCCCAGATGAGGGCACCGGTCCCGACGTTCGTGTGGATGCGGGCCAGGTCGAGCCGCTCCGCGGAGGTCACGCCCTCCAGCGGAAGCTCCGCGATGATCTCCCAGGCTTCCTCCTCGCCGAGCATGAGCAGTGCGGCGGCTCGGTTCCCGGCAAGGTTCAGCCGGTCGGCGGGCGCCGCGACCTGGCTCGTGATCGCGGCGGCGCGCTGGAGCCATCGCAGGTGGGTCCGGGCGGGCCAGGGGCCCGCGTAGGCCCAGCCGAGATAGGTCATCGCCCGGGCGGCCTCGGTCGGGTCGTGGTCGAGGCCGGCCACGGCCTGCTCGAGCTCGGCGAGCGCGGCCGTCGCCTCGCCGCCGAGGATCAGGAGCCGTCCGAGCGGGTTGCGGATCTCGGCCTTCTGGTGGTCGGACAGTCCCGGGGCGTCGAGCACCGCGCGGAGAGTGGCGATCAGCCGGTGGTGGACGGCATCCACCGGCTCGCGACGGCTCAGGGCGGCGATCCCGGCGGTGCGCGCGATCCGCGCCCGGTCGGGCGGCGGGAGCTGGGCGTTCGACAGCAGGTCGTCGAGCTGGACGACCGCCGTGGTGTGGTCGCCCGAGCGCATGGCGTGCTCCGCGGCCTCTTCGGCGTAGCGCGCCCACCTCTCGGTGTCGCCGGCCTCACGGAAGTGACGGGCGAGGCGCGCCGCGGGCGGGGGCCGGTCGCCCTCGAGCGCTCTGCCGGCACGCCGGTGCAGGACCCTGCGGTCGCTCGGTGCGACGGCCTCGTAGACCGCCGCCGCGGCCAGCCGGTGCCGGTACTGCCACTGGCCCCGGTCGTCGCTGACGAGGACCGCGGCGTCGACGGCTTCCGCGAGGCCGGCCCGGGACTCCGGCGGCGCCAGGCCGGCGGTGACGGCGACCGCGACCTCCGAGGACGGTTCCGCCAGCGTCGCCACGGCACGCAGGACGTGCTGCGCCTCCGGAGACAGCCGGCTCACCCGCTCCCGGGTGCAGTCCCGCACCGTGGGCGGGACGAGGAGCTCGCTGAGCCGCGTCCTCGTCCACTCCCCGTCGCGGAAGGCGATGTCCCGCCGGTCGCACATGAGGCGCACCGACTCCTCCACCGCGACCGGAAGACCGTCCGTGCGGTCGTGCAGGAAGGCGGCGAACTCCTCCGACACGGGGCTCCCGTCCAGCATCGACGACACCAGCGATGCCGTCTCCTCCTGGTCCAGCGGCGCGAGGACCACCCGGGACTGCATGACACCGGCGGGCAGTCGCGACGTCAGCCGCAGCAGCAGCGATCCGGAGTCCACCTCGTCGAGCCGGTAGGAGACCACCAGGCTCGGTCCACCGGCACCGAGGCGCGAGGCGATGAAGAGGAGGAACTCCAGGGTCACCTCGTCGGCCCAGTGCGCGTCCTCCAGCACGAGGAGTCCGACGTCGAGCGCCCCGATCAGCTCGTCCAGGGCACGGAACAGCCGGTGCCGCGCCGCCCGCGCGTCCCCCAGGGGCTCGGGGGCCGGCGGGAGCCCGTCGGACCATTCGGGGAACACAGGGCGCAGGGCGCCGGCGAGCGCGGTGAGGGGCAGGTCCGCGACGGGCGTGCCGATCCCCCGGAACGCGTCCACGACGGGGCCGAGGGTCTGGGACTCGCGCAGGGGCGGGCACACCGAGGTCAGGATCCGGCCGCCGCGCGGTGCCGCCGTGGCGAGCCAGTGCTGCAGCAGCCGGCTCTTCCCGATCCCCGCCTCGCCCTCCAGGAGGACGATCGCCGGCGGCCGGGACATCGCGTCCCCGATCGCCGCGAGCTCCCGGCCGCGGCCCACGAAGTCCGGCGTGGAGACGACGGGCGGGATCCCGTCGTCGACGGGCAGGGAGCGAGGCATGCGTGATGATCTCGCCGCAGGCTCGCGCGATGCAAGTACGCGCTGCCCGCAGGGCGACGGGCGAGTCACCAGCCCGCACGCGGAGCCGGCCGGAACCGGAGAGCGGACGAGGACGTCTTAGGCTGTCCTCACCAAGCGTTCGCCACCCCAGGATCGGCAGGTCCCCATGATCAGAACCGCGGTGTCGGACGACGTCGCCGGCTGGCTCGACGCGCTCGGGCCGGTCGCGTTCTACCTCGTCGTGTGGGGCCTCGTGTTCGTCGGGACCGCGTTCCTCGTCGGTGTCTTCATCCCGTTCCTCACCGGGGACGGGCTGCTGTTCGGCGCGGGCATCGTGGCCGGGACCGCCGACGGCGTCGACATCTGGGTGCTGGCGATCGGCGTCGGCGTCGCGGCCGTGGCCGGCGACCAGGTCGCGTTCCTGCTGGGACGCCGGTACGGGCGGCCCTACCTGAGCTCCCGCAAGGGCCGCTGGGTGCAGGCAGCGGTACTGCGCACCGAGCGGTTCTACGACCTGTTCGGCTGGTGGTCCGTGGTGATCGGTCGCTACATGCCCTGGGCGCGCGTGTTCGTACCGGTCATCGCGGGGATCGCGGGGATGCCCTACCTGCGGTTCCTGGCCGCGAACGTCTTCGGGGCGCTGAGCTGGGCCGTGCTCATCACGGTGATCGGCTACTTCGCCGCGTCGAACCCCGCGGTGCGGCCCGTGGCGTACGCCGTGGCCGGGGTGGTGATCGCGGCGTCCGTGGTCGCGGGGGTCCGCGCGTGGCGGCAGGACCGGGCGGCACGCACCCCGGAGGCCTGACCCGGGGCCGAGCGGCGGGCCACCTCCAGCGCTCACCCCCTCGGGGGCGGTAACGTACCGGTGCGTGGACAGGATCGCGATCATCGGCTGCGGCGGGTCAGGCAAGACCCGCCTCGCCAATCAGCTCACCGAAATTCTCGACCTGCCGCTCACCCACCTCGACAGCGTCTACTACGACACCGAGTGGAACCCGCTGCCGCGGGAGGAGTTCGCGGACCTCCAGCGCACGCTGGTGGCCGAGCCCCGGTGGCTGGTGGAGGGCAACTACGCGGACACGATGCTGATCCGCCTGGCTGCGGCCGACACCGTGATCCTCCTCGACCTGGGCGCGATCACGTGCCTCCTGGGCATCCTCCAGCGCAGGTGGCGCTACGGCGGCGGCCAGCACACCAGCGACGGCGTCTACGACCGCGTCACCTGGAGCTTCGTCCGGTACATCTGGAGCTACCGCAAGATCACGCGTCCCCGGGTGCACCGTCTGCTGGAGGAGCACGGCTCCCACGCCCGGCAGATCACCGTGACCAGCCGCCGTCAGGCCACCGAGCTCGTCCACCAGTTCCAGGCGCAGGCCGTCGGCCGAGGCGTCAGCCGCAGCCAGCCGGACGAGTCACGCCGGGCGCGGGGAGCCGTCAGGCCTCGATGAGGGAGATCACGTTCCCGGACGGGTCCGCGACCCAGGCGACCGTCGGCCCCTCGGACGGGTCGGCCGAACGCATGACGCCCCGGTCGTCCTGGTCGAAGTCCGGGTACCGGATCAGGTCCGCGCCGGACCCGGCGAGCTCGTCCGCGGCCTGGTCGATGTCGGGTACCACGAGGTTCAGCACGGTGAAGCTCGCCGGCTCGTGGGCCTCACCCTTGACGTAGAGGAAGACGGGCGAGCCGCCGGTGGCGTCGACCTCGAGGCCCATCGGCGTCTCGCGCACGGTGAGGCCGAGGACGTCGCGGTAGAAGCGCTCCGCCTCGGCGGCGTCGCGCACCGAGAAGCTGCTGAAGCCGCGCTGGATGGTAGGCATGTCGATCTCCTTCGTAGGGCGTGCCGCACCGGGCCTGACGAAGGGTTGACGCTGCCGGGACGCGGAACTCATCGGTCGGCCGGGCGCCGAGGCGGGTCGAGGAGACCTCCTCCCGGAGGGAGGCCTCCTACCAGATGGCCACCTCGGCGCCGAGCTCCAGGCCGTCGGCGGTCGCCCGGGCCGACGAGATCGCCACCCGGCCCTCGTCCTGCGGAAAGGTCACGCCGTCGGACAGCCGGTCCAGCCGAGGGTTGTCGATCATGCCGGCCAGCTCGGCGAGCGGAAGGCTCAACCCGCCGAACCTCACCGTGTCCGCGCGGAGCACCGCACGGTCGTCCTCGGCGGCGACGGAGAGCAGCAGGTCGACGGTCTGCTCCTGGCCCCCGACGGGCAGCGGCACCTGTGCGACCAGGCGGCCCTGCTCCGACGTGACCTGCAGCTCCTCCAGCTCGGTGGCGGACCGTGCCAGGTCGGTCATGGCCTCGGGCGACACCTCGACCCGCAGCCTGGCCTGCCCGGTCGCCACCTGCCAGAGCGCCGGCGTCTCGTCCCGCGTCACGGTGACCCCCGCAGGCATGTCCGCCGCGGCGGCCTCGATCCGGTCGTCGATGACGCTCCGCAGGGCGAGCTCACCGACCACTGCGAGGGCGACCAGCCCGACCGTCGTCACGAGGGCGCCGACGGCCCGACGGCGACGACGGGAACGGCGACGGGAGCGAGAACTGGACGGAGCGCTCTGAGACATGGGGGCGATTCCACAGGACGGACCTGCTCAGTGGTTGAGGATCCGCTGAGCGTCCGATGAGGAGCCGCCCAGCATGCCGCCCTCGACCGCGGGCGGCCCGCGCCGGCCGAGGGGCCGGGACCGGATGCCCGGGCGGCTCTTACCGGCCGAGGATCCGCGACAGGAAGCCGCCGTTCGAAGGTGCCTCCTCGTGACCGGCGCACCACTGCGCCGCGGGCACGTCGCGCCTGACGTCCTCGACGTGCTCGCCGCAGCCGGCCCAGGTGGTCTTGCCGCACGTCGTACAGGTCACTGCCTGGCACATCTGTGTTCTCCTCGTGAGTCTCGGGATGGGAGTGGGAATGGGAAGCGAGGTCTCGGTCAGGCGAGAGCGAGGAAGAGCTTCTCGAGCTCCTCGGTGGTGAGCCCGTCCTTGGCCCTGGCGGCCTCCGGATCGTCGAGGCAGTCCTTCATCGCGGTCGAGATCACCGCGAAGCCCGCCCGGTCCAGGGCGCTGGAGACGGCAGCGAGCTGCATGACGACGTCGCGGCACGAGCCGCCGTTCTCGACCGCGTCGATGACCGCGTCGAGCTGGCCGCGTGCGCGACGCAGCCGGTTGCGGATACGCCGCTGGGCGTCGAGGTCGGTGGGCATGAAGAGGTCCTCTCGTCGGACGGTCCGGAGATGTCGGTGGGCAGGCGCTCGGAAGCGTCGAGCCGGGGCACGCACGAGGCGCTCGTCCCGCAGGCCGCGCCTCCGGTGGCGGCCCGCCTCACTCCGTCCCGGCCTGGCCGTCCTGCGCGGCGATCTCCGCGTGCACCTGCTCCATGTCGAGCTCCTGCACGGCGGTGACGACCTGCTCGAGCTGGGGCGGGGCGAGCGCCCCCGGCTGGGCGAACACGACGACGCCGTCGCGGACGGCCATCAGCGTGGGGATGGAGGTGATGCCGAAGCCTGCCGCGAGCTCCTGCTGCGCCTCGGTGTCGACCTTGCCGAACACCACGTCCGGGTGGGTGTCGGAGGCGCCCTCGAAGACCGGGGCGAAGCTGCGGCACGGGCCGCACCAGTCGGCCCAGAAGTCCAGCATGACGATGTCGTTGGCGGTCACCGTCTCGCGCAGGTTCTCGTGCGTGATCTCTTGTGTAGCCATGCTCGCAAAGATACCCCTGGGGGTATCGTTCCGCAAGCAGCGCCCCTGGCACAGGAGAAGCGGTGCGGTACCGGAGTCCTACCAGGACCGGCCGTGCGAACCGTGCCCCGGCTCCTCCCGCAGCCGCTCGCCGTCCGCCGCCGGCTCGTGGGCGCGCAGGGGCTCGGCTCTGGTCGGCACCCCTGCGAGGCGGCACGGGTCCGCGCCTCCGGGACCGTCGGCCCTGGTGCGGCCACGCCGGAGAGCGGATATTTTGCCAGGAGGCAGCGTCGGTCCGTTCCCGGAGGTGTGCCGTGCCCGTCACACGCAGGGTCGTTCGCAGACTGGTCGCGTTCGGCGGCAGTCTGGTCATCCTTCTCGTCGGGCTGGCCGCCCCCGCGGCCGCCGCGCCCGAGACGCCGGTCGCCTACCCGTCCGGCTCGACGGTGACGCGCGCCAACGGCCTCGCCTTCGACACCTGTACGGCGCCGTCGCTCGCGGCGCTGCGGGCATGGCGGGGGACGTCGCCGTACACGACCGTGAACATCTACTTCGGCGGCAACAACCGCGGCTGCGCGCAACCGAACCTGACCAGGGCGTGGGTGCACGCGGCGACCGCGGCGCGCTGGAAGCTGCTGCCCACCTACTTCGGGTACCAGCCGTACTGCGTGTTCGGCCCCAAGCCGAACCGCTACACCACCGCCGCCGCCAGGTCCCGGGGGGTCTCGGACGCCGACGACGCGGTGACGCGGGCGAAGGCCCTGGGCCTCCGGCCGGGCAGCGCCCTGTACGCCGACGTCGAGCACTACGACCGCACCGACCCGACGTGCCGGACCGCGGTACGCCGCTACGTCTCGGCATGGACGAAGACCCTGCACTCGGCGGGATACCTGGCGGGCGTGTACGTCCATCAGAACTCGGGCCTGCGGGACCTCTCCGACTCCTACGGCTCCACCGCCCACGCCCGCCCGGACGCGGTGTGGATGGCTCGCTGGGACGGCGACACGTCGCTGACCGGCTGGCCGACCGCGCCGGACTCGCACTGGTCGGCCTTCCAGCGCGCGAAGCAGTACCGCGGCGACCACGACGAGACCTGGGGCGGGGTGCGGCTCAACATCGACTCCGACGCCATCCGGGCGCCCGTGGCCAGCGTCACGCGCACCTACGCCGTGACGAGCACGACGCGCCTGAACGCCCGCAAGGGACCGTCCACCTCCACCTCCGTCAGGCGCAGCCACGCGCCGGGCGCCTCGCTGTCCGTCGTGTGCCAGGGCACCGGGCAGCGGGTCGGCACGACCAAGGTGTGGGACCGGCTGGCCGGCGGGGCGTGGGTCAGCGACCACTACGTCTCGACGCCGTCGCACACGGGATTCACCTCGGCGCTGCCCCGGTGCACCTACTCCGGGCAGGTGACCAGGGACTCGCTCAACGCCCGCACGGGCCCGGGAACGTCGTACCCGACCACGGGCGGCCGGCTGCACCGCGGCGCCCTGGCCCACGTGGTGTGCCAGAGGTCAGGCAGCAGGGTCGGCACCACGTCCGTGTGGAACAAGCTGCGCGACGGGCGCTGGGTCACCGACCACTACGTCGCGAACCGCTCCAGCACCACGTGGAGCACGCCGGTCCCCCGCTGCCGGTGACGGTCCTCGTGACGGTCACCGGCCCGCGGCGGCGCGGGCCCGGTGCCGGCGTACCGCTGCCCGGTTCGCGCAGCGGACGGAACAGTACTGCTGCCGCCCGTTGCGGGTGACGTCGACGACCACCGCCGAGCACGGGTCCTGCGGCGCCTTCCCGGCCGCGCACCGGCCGAGGCGGTGCATCCCCCGGGTGGTCAGGTGCAGCGCCGTGCCCACGCTGATGACCGCGCCGAGCACCTCGGGCAGTGACTGCTCCCAGTCGCGGTAGTGCAGGTGCCAGCCCTCGCCGTCGTGGTCGATCAGCCGGGGGTAGGCCGTCGCGGCGGCCATCTGGGCGTTCAGGAGCCGTGCGCGGTCGGGCGGGTCGGCGGCGTCGACGACGCGCAGCCAGTCGTCGACGACGCGCCGGGTGCGCTCGTGGTCGTCCGGCAGCACGGGGAAGTCCATCGTCATGCCGAAGTCCCGGGTCCGCGCCTCGATCCCGGCACGGGTGCCGGGCCAGTCGTCGGCGAGCGACGCGGCGAGCAGGACCGCGTACTGGCCGTAAGGGTTGAGATGCATAAGGGCATTACAGCACGGTGGTGCGCATGACGATCCTCGAAGCGCACGACGAGTACCGCCGCACCGGTCCGCACGGGTCCCACGAGCATGCGTGGGTCACCGAGTCGAGCCACCGGACCTCCGAGGGCCGGGTGCGCTACGTGCGCTGCCGGTGCGGCAGCCGGCGCGTCGACCTCCAGCCGCACCCCCACCTCCCGCCGTCGCCCCTCAGCACCACCCTCGGCGCGCCGGCCTCGCGGGCACACCTCACCTCCTAGCCGGTCGGGCCGCGGGCGACGGGGCAGGTCACGGCGTGCCCAACATCCGGACCCATCCGGATCGGGCACCGTTCCGAACCTCTGGTGCACCAACACGGGCGACACCTTGTCGCCACTACAGGAGGAACCCGTATGCGTACGACACGACTTGCGATGGCTGCGACGGCTGCGGCCCTGGTGGGCCTGCCGCTGGCGGCAGGATCTGCCGTCGCGGACGACCACGGCAGCCACGAGCTCACCGCCGAGCTCACCCAGCTCAACGACTCGGGAGCCTCGGGCACCGCCTGGGCCCTGGTCGAGGGCACCCAGGTCCAGGTCAAGGTCGAGACCCAGGGACTGCTGGACGGCGCCCCGCACGCCCAGCACATCCACATCGGCGGGCAGAACGTGTGCCCCGACAACGGCCAGGAAGGCAGCGGCTTCCAGGGCGCGCTCCAGGTCAGCGATGCAGCCGACCAGTACGGCGGCGTCGCGGTCTCACTGACCACCGACCCGGG
>NZ_BAAHAJ010000011.1:0-441511 GCF_054777735.1 Myceligenerans cantabricum | reverse complement strand
GACGCCGCCGGACCCCACTTCACAGGAAGCCCTCAAACACCAGTTTGAGGGCTTCCTCCATTTACACACACAGGCCGAGGGGTCCTGCACTCATCACGGTGCAGGGCCCCTCGGCCCATGGTGCTGCTCACGCACAGCCTCCTGGACGGCTACGCGTTCTCCCAGGCGTCCTCGGCCTTGACGAGGTCCCGGATCTCCGGCGGGAGCCCGTCGGAGACGAGCGCCGCAAGGGTGACCTCCTCCAGGACGATCCGGACGTTGGCGCGCAGCGCCACCCAGACCTGGAGCAGCTGCGCGGCCGGCCCCTGATACTCGAGGTCGGACGGACGCGTGCCGCGCACGAACACGAGTGGGCCGTCGACGGCCCGGATCACGTCGGCGATGGTCACTTTTTCCGGGGATCGGGCGAGCCGGTAGCCGCCGCCGGCGCCCCGCTGGCTGACGACGAGACCGTCCCGGCGCAGGTCGCTCAGGATTCCTTCGAGAAACCGATAGGGGATGCCCTGCGCGCTGGCGAGCGCCTCGGCGCGCACGGGGGCGTGGTGGTCTGCGGCCGCCAGCTCGGCGGCGGCGCGTACGGCGTAGTCGGCGCGGGCTGAGATCCTCATAACCGTATTGTTCACCGGAATAGGCGGGTTGCGCACACAGTGTGCTGCGGGGTGTGCGACACGCTCCGCAGTGCGGGCCCTGGATGCCGGCGCCGAGGCCCCGACGCCGCGGACGCGGAGCTGCCGTGGACGCGACAGCCACCCTGGAGACGAAGGCCACCCTGGAGACGGAGCAAAAACCCGATCAATCTGAAGTGCTTGTATCCGACCGGAGTGGTGGGTTATTCTCGTCCTGTCCGACGCGCGCCTCCTGTCGCGGCGGACCCTCACCTGGAGTCACAACCATGAGAACCCTCATCCTGCTCGCGCTGGTAGGTCTCGGCGCCCAGCTCGTCGACGGCAGCCTCGGTATGGCGTACGGCGTCACGTCGACGACGCTGCTGCTCGCGATCGGCACCAACCCGGCCGCGGCGTCGGCCACCGTGCATCTTGCGGAGATCGGCACGACGCTCGCGTCGGGGGCATCGCACTGGAAGTTCGGGAACGTGGACTGGCGGGTCGTCGCGAAGATCGGGATCCCGGGCGCCGTGGGTTCCTTCGTGGGCGCGACTTTCCTCTCGTCGCTCTCCACCGACGTGGCCAAGCCGGTGATGTCGCTGATCCTCCTCTCGCTGGGTCTCTACGTGCTCCTGCGGTTCACCGTGCAGGGCCTGCCGACCCGATCGGAGAAGCCGCTTCGCAGGCGGTTCCTCACCCCGCTCGGACTGGTGGGCGGGTTCATGGACGCGACCGGGGGCGGCGGCTGGGGGCCGGTCGGCACGCCGGCGCTGCTCGCGAGCGGCCGGATGGAGCCGCGCAAGGTGATCGGCACGATCGACACGTCAGAGTTCTTCGTCGCGGTCGCGGCCAGCATCGGCTTCCTGATCGGTCTGTCCGGGGAGGGCGTCGACGTCGGCTCGGTGCTCGCGCTGCTCGTCGGCGGCCTCGTCGCGGCACCGATCGCCGCCTGGCTGGTACGGCACGTCCCGCCGCGCGTGCTCGGATCGATGGTGGGCGGCGTCATCGTGCTGACCAACACCAGGACCCTCCTCGGCAGCGGCTGGGTCAGCGCGTCCGGCGTGACCGAGATCCTCGTCTACGCGGCGATCTGGATCGGCTGGGCCGCCGCGGTCACCTGGTCCTTCCGGGCGTACCGGATCGACCGGAAGGCCGCGGCCGACGTCGCGCCCGCAGGGGAGCCGGAGGCACCGAGCCGGGTCGCGGCGCCATGATCCGACCGCCCTATCGTGTGTTCATGAGCACCGATCGTGTCGCCGTCATCACCGTGTCGGACCGTTGTGCCCGTGGCGAGGCCGAGGACCGCTCCGGGCCGCTCCTGGTCGGCCTCCTCAAGGAGGACGGCGCCGATGACGTCGTCTCCCGGACCGTGCCTGACGGCGCCGACTCCGTCCGCGACGCCATCCGGTGGGCGCTCGACGAGGGCGCCCGCCTGATCCTGACCACCGGCGGGACCGGCGTCACGCCGCGCGACCGCACCCCCGAGGGGACGCGCGACCTGCTCGAGGAGGAGCTCCCCGGGATCGCCGAGGCGATCCGGTCCCGCGGTGCGGGCGCCGGCGTTCCGAGTGCGGTCCTGTCGCGGGGTCTCGCCGGGACCGTCCGGATGCCCGACGGGGACCGGCGCGCGCTCGTCGTCAACCTGCCCGGGTCCACGGGCGGTACGCGTGACGGCGCCGCGGTCGTCCTCCCGTTGTGGCCACACATCCGTGACCAGCTCGACGGCGGCGACCATCCCGCACCGACGACGCTGTAGCGGTCAGCCGCCCGCGAAGGGCGGGAGGACGTCCACCGTGGAGCCGTCGGGGACCGGGGCGTCGTCCGCCGTCGTCCGGGCGCCGGCCACCAGCAGGGCGCACCGCGACAGGACGTCGCCCAGGCCCGCTCCGTGGCGCGAGGTCAGGTCGGCGCGGAGGGCGGCCGCCGTCGTCGGGCCCGGGAGGTCCTCCGTGGCGACGCCGGCCGCTTCGCGGGCGCCGGCGAAGTAGCGGACCTGGATCATTGCTGCTCCGTTCCCGGACGAACCCAGTCGCCCGACTTGCCGCCCGTCTTGCGGACGAGCCGCACGTCGGCGAGCGACACCGACTTGTCCAGGCCCTTGACCATGTCGACCACCGCGAGCCCCGCCACCGACACCGCCGTCAGGGCCTCCATCTCCACGCCGGTGCGGTCCGCGGTGCGGACGGTCGCGGTGATGTCGACGCCGTCGTCCGTCACGACGAGGTCCACCACCGCGCCGTGCACGCCGATCACGTGGGCCAGGGGCAGGAGCTCCGCGGTGCGCTTGGCGGCGGCGATGCCCGCGATGCGGGCGACCGCGAGCACGTCGCCCTTGGGGACGTCACCGGACCGGAGCGCCGCGACGACGCCGGGCCCGCAGGCGACACGACCGGTCGCGGTCGCGGACCGCACGGTGGGTTGCTTGGCGGTGACGTCGACCATGCGGGCCTCGCCACGGTCGTCGAGATGAGTGAAAGTCACGTGTCCAGGGTAGAAGACCACCGGGCCGCCACGGCGCCGTCCCGAGCACGCGCGGGGTGGCGTGGGTGGCCCGGTCGGTCCGTCGGTGAGTGATCGGCAGATTGAACGACCGATCACTCACCGACGGACCGACCGAGCCGGTGTGCTCGGGTGCGGTGTCTGTCCCGGTCAGATCGCGCGGGACGTCGAGCGGGCCGCGATGCGGGCCACGGCCCGCTGCGCGCCCTTCGCCGCGACCCGCTTGGCCAGGACAGCTGTCGCGGCGGCGGCCGCGGCGAACACCGTCGCCTGCACCATGTCGAGCTCTGGATCGTCGGGCTTGGTCGGGGCTTCCTTACCGGTCACCTTCTTCCAGATCAGTCCCAGCGCCTTCTGCGCCGCCCATCCGGCGGCGAAGGTGAGGGCGATCGTGCCGACCTTCACCGCAAGTGTCGGTTCCGTCTCATTCTCGGCCACGTACCCACCGTAGCGGCATCCGTGTCGGCCAGCAGCGGTAGGCTGCCGAGAACAAACGACAGGGGAGCCCCCACCAGACGTGTGGGCGCTGAGAGTGCGGTCCGCCGCAGACCCTTGAACCTGATCCGGTTAGCACCGGTGGAGGAAGTCGAAAGGACCCCCTCATGACCATTTTCTGCCGCACGGCGGTGACCGCGGCGTCCGCCGCGACCGCGCTGCTGCTCACAGGATGCACGGGGCAGCCCGACAGCGAGGAGTCCGCCGGGCAGCCGGACACCGTCACGCTCGTCACGCACGACTCCTTCGCGCTGAGCGACGGCATCCTCGAGAGGTTCGAGAAGGAGTCCGGGCTCACCGTCGAGGTGAACACCGCCGGCGATGCCGGCACGCTCGCGAACCAGCTCGTGCTGACCAAGGACGCGCCGGTCGGCGACGTCGTCTTCGGCATCGACAACACGTTCGCGTCGCGCGTCACGGACGAGGACGTGATCGCGGGCGACCTGCTGCAGGTCGACCGGGGCGACGTCTGCATCAACGCCGACAAGGAATGGTTCGCCGAGCAGAGCCTCAAGATCCCCGAGACCCTCGAGGAGCTCGCCGCCCCCGAGTACCAGGGCCTGCTCGTCGTGACGAACCCGGCGACGTCGTCCCCGGGCCTCGCCTTCCTGCTGGCCACGGTCGACGAGTTCGGCGACACCGGGTTCGGCGACTACTGGGGCGCCCTGCGCGGCAACGACGTCAAGGTCGTCGACTCCTGGGAGGACGCCTACTACGTCGACTTCTCCGGCGGTGACGGGGAGGGTGACCGCCCCCTCGTGCTGTCGTACTCGACCTCCCCGGCCGCCACGGTCGGCGACGACGGCAGGTCCACCACCAGCGCCCTCCTCAAGACCTGCTTCCGCCAGGAGGAGTACGCCGGCGTGCTGGAGGGCACCGACAACAGCGAGGGCGCCAGCGAGCTGGTGAGCTTCCTGCTGTCGGACCCGGTGCAGGAGGATCTGCCGACCTCGATGTACATGTACCCGGTCAGCGACCGCACCAAGCTCCCCGAGGGCTGGGCCGAGCACGCCCCGCTCGCACAGGACCCGTACGAGCTGGAAGCGGACGAGATCGCGGAGAACCGCGACGAGTGGATCGAGGCGTGGACCGCGATCGTGCTGGGCTGAGGCTCCGTGGAGGCGCCGTCCGGCGAGGCGCCGTCCGGCGGGGGATCGTCTGGCGAGGGGTCGTCTGGGGCGTGGTCGCGCTCGTCCCGCTGCTGTTCGTGGGGCTGTTCTTCGCGTGGCCCGTCGCGACGCTGGTCGCCCGGGGCTTCGTCGACGACGGCGCGCTCGACCTGTCCGGGTTCGCCGACGTCCTCAGCCGCCCGCGCACCTGGCGCCTCATCGGGCTGACGCTCGCCCAGTCCCTCCTCGGGACCGTCTTCTCGCTGCTCCTCGGCCTACCCGTCGCGTTCCTGCTCTACCGCCGCAGCTTCCTCGGGCGCACGCTGCTGCGCGGCCTGGTCACGGTCCCGTTCGTGCTGCCCACCGTCGTGGTCGGGGTGGCGTTCCGCAGCCTGTTCGTGCCCGGCGGCGCGCTCGGCTTCATCGGCCTGGAGGAGACTCTGGGCGGGATCGTCGTCGCGCTCGTGTTCTTCAACCTGTCCGTCGTCGTGCGCACGGTGGGCGGGCTGTGGGAGCGGCTCGACCCGCGCGCCGAGCAGGCTGCCGGAGCGCTCGGCGCCTCGCCGCTCCGGGTGTGGTGGACGGTCACGCTGCCGTCGCTCGGGCCCGCGCTGGTCTCGGCCGCGTCGGTGGTGTTCCTGTTCTGCGCGACGTCCTTCGGTGTCGTCATGGTGCTCGGCGGCCCGCGGTACGGGACCATCGAGACGGAGATCTGGGAGCGCACCACCCAGTTCCTCGACCTGCGCTCGGCGGCCGTCCTGTCGATCCTGCAGCTCGTGGTCGTCGCCACCGCCCTCGCCGTGTCCGCGCGCACCCGCGGCCGGCGCGAGGCCGCTCTGCACCTGGTCAGCGACCGGTGGTCGGCCCGGGCGCTCACCCGCTCGCCCGCCGACACGGCCGCCGTGGCGGCGACGGCCGCCGTCGTCGGCGGGCTGATCCTGCTTCCGCTCGGCGGACTCGTGCTGCGGTCCTTCCGCGGGCCCGACGGCGACCTCGGGCTCGCCAACTACGTCGCGCTCGGTTCCACCGCGGGCAACACGCTGAACGTCACTGTGTGGGAGGCGCTCGGCAACTCGCTGCGGACCGCCACCTGGGCGTGCGTGACCGCGCTGGTCGTGGGCGGGCTCGTCGCGCTGCTCGTGTCGCGCCGGCCGGGCGGGGCCGGGACGCGGAGGGCCGTGTCCCTCCTGGACGGGCTGTTCATGCTGCCCCTCGGGGTGTCGGCGGTGACCGTGGGCTTCGGCTTCCTCATCACCCTCGACCAGCCCTTCGGTGTCCAGTACGACCTGCGTACCTCCGCCGCGCTCGTGCCGATCGCCCAGGCCGTCGTCGCCGTGCCGCTCGTGGTGCGCACCGTCCTGCCCGTGCTGCGGGCCATCGACCCGCGCCTGCGCGAGGTCGCCGGAACCCTCGGAGCGAGCCCCGGTGCCGTGCTGCGTACGGTGGACCTGCCCCTCGCCGCCCGATCGCTCGGGCTGGCCGTCGGGTTCGCGTTCGCCGTGTCGCTCGGGGAGTTCGGCGCGACGTCCTTCCTCGTACGGCCGCAGAGCGACACCCTGCCCGTCGTGATCTTCCGGCTCATCGGGCGGCCCGGGGCCGAGAACTACGGGATGGCGCTCGCGGCGTCGGTGGTGCTGGCCGGGCTCACGGCGATGGTGATGATGCTGGCGGAGCGCCTGCGAGGCGATCATGGCGGAGGGGAGTTCTGATGGGCTCGACAGGTTCGACCACCGGGTCCGAGGGCCTGGCCACCGGTCCAGGAGCCGGTGGCGGGCTCGCCGTGCGCGACGTCGTCGTCCGCTACGAGAAGACGGCCGGCGGGCTGCGGCGCCGTGCGCGAGCGACCACGACCGCCGTCGACCACGTCTGCCTCGACGTGGGCCGCGGCGAGATCGTCGCGCTGCTCGGGCCGAGCGGGTGCGGCAAGTCGTCGCTCCTGCGCGCCGTCGCAGGGCTGGAGCCGCTCGTGGGCGGCACGGTGACGTGGGACGACGGCGACCTGGCCGGTGTGCCGGTGCACCGCCGCCAGTTCGGCCTGATGTTCCAGGACGGCCAGCTCTTCCCGCACCGGGACGCCGGGCGCAACGTCGCGTACGGGCTCGAGGCGCAGCACCTGCCCGGGCGGGAGCGTGCCGCACGGGTCGTGGACCTGCTGGACCTGGTCGGGCTCGCGGGCTACGAGCGGCGCCGGGTGGCCACGCTGTCCGGGGGAGAGCGGCAGCGGGTCGCGCTCGCGAGGGCGCTCGCACCGCGTCCGCGACTGCTGCTCCTCGACGAGCCGCTGTCCGCGCTGGACCGCCGCCTGCGGGAGCGCCTGGCCGCCGACGTCCGCCGGGTCCTGCGGGAGACGGGGACGACGGCGCTCTTCGTCACCCACGACCACGACGAGGCCTTCGCGGTGGCGGACCGCGTCGGCGTCATGTTCGCCGGGCGCCTGCTCCAGGTCGCCCCGCCGGACGAGCTCCGCGAGAAGCCGGCCACGGCGGAGGTCGCGGAGTTCCTGGGCGGCTGACCGCCGAGTGGGGGCGCGCCCTCGGACCGACTCCGCCCCGGCCGCCGTCGGACAGTAGGTTTGTGCACATGCGCACCGAGCTTGCACAGCAGCCTGTCGACGCCACGACCACGTCCGCCTGGGGCGATCTCACCCGGCTCTCCGGGGGCCTGGAGCCGGACCTGCGGGGCTGGTTCGAGACCGACCCCGGACGGGCCGACCGGTTCGCGTTCCAGGCTGCCGACCTGTACGTGGACCTGTCCAAGAACCTGCTGACCGACGACGTCCTGGCAGCGCTCGTCGCCCTCGCCGAGCAGACGGGCGTCGCCGCACGCCGGGACGCGATGCTGGCCGGCGAGCACATCAACGTCACCGAGGACCGTGCCGTCCTCCACACCGCGCTGCGCCGGCCCCAGGGTGCGGCTCCCGCGCTGCGCGTGGACGGCCAGGACGTCGACACCGACGTGCGCACCGAGCTCGACCGCGTCTACGCCTTCGCCCGGAAGGTGCGGTCGGGCGAGTGGACCGGCGTGACGGGCGAGAAGGTCCGCACGATCGTGAACATCGGCATCGGCGGCTCGGACCTCGGCCCCGTCATGGCGTACGAGGCGCTGGAGCCGTACGTCGCCGCAGGGCTCGAGTGCCGGTTCGTCTCGAACATCGACCCGACCGACGTCGCGCAGAAGACCGCGGACCTCGACCCCGCCACCACCCTCTTCATCGTGGCCTCGAAGACCTTCGGCACGCTGGAGACCCTCACCAACGCGCGGCTCGCGCGCGACTGGCTGTGGCGCTCGCTGGTGGCCTCGGGTGCGATCGAGGACACCGAGACCGGCCGGGCCGACGCCGTCGCGAACCACTTCGTCGCCGTCTCCACGGCGCTCGACAAGGTCGCGGCGTTCGGCATCGACACCGACAACGCCTTCGGGTTCTGGGACTGGGTGGGCGGCCGGTACTCGCTCGACTCGGCGATCGGGACGTCGCTGGCGATCGCCGTCGGCCCGGAGCGGTTCGCCGAGCTGCTCGCCGGCTTCCACGCGATGGACGAGCACTTCGCCACGGCTCCGCTCGCGCAGAACGTGCCGGTCCTGATGGGCCTGCTGAACGTCTGGTACACGAACTTCCACGACGCGCACACGCACGCCGTCCTGCCGTATGCGCAGCAGCTGCACCGCTTCCCGGCCTACCTGCAGCAGCTCACCATGGAGTCCAACGGCAAGTCGGTGCGCTGGGACGGCTCGCCCGTCACGACCGGCACCGGCGAGGTCTTCTGGGGCGAGCCCGGCACCAACGGGCAGCACGCGTTCTACCAGCTCATCCACCAGGGCACGCGGCTGGTCCCGGCGGACTTCATCGCCGTCGCCAACCCCGCGTACGGCTTGGCCGACCCGGTGGGCGACGGCAAGGCCGTCCAGCCCGGCGCGGACGTGCACGGGCTGTTCCTCGCGAACTTCTTCGCGCAGACGAAGGCGCTGGCCTTCGGCAAGACGGCGGACGAGGTCCGCGCCGAGGGCACGGCCGAGGAACTGGTGTCGGCCCGCGTGTTCAGCGGCAACCGGCCGACGACGTCGGTCCTCGCGCCAGCGCTCACGCCGTCCGTGCTGGGCCAGCTCGTGGCGCTCTACGAGCACATCACGTTCGTGCAGGGCGTCGTGTGGGGGATCGACTCGTTCGACCAGTGGGGTGTCGAGCTGGGCAAGAAGCTGGCCCTGGAGATCGCCCCGGCGGTGACGGGCGACGAGACGGTCCTGGCGGCCCAGGACGCCTCGACGGCCGCCCTCATCACCAGGTACCGCACCCTCCGCGCCTGACGACCGCCGAGCGGCCGGCCCCGTCGACGGGGCCGGCCGGGTGGGGTCAGGCGTTGGCTGCCCAGGGGAGGTTTGCCGTGCCGCCGCCCGGGAGGAACGCGGCGCGGGCGCGCTGCATGACCCAGAGCAGGGCCTGGCGCTGGTTCTCGAGCTCGGCCGGCTCCGCCGCGGCGTGCTCGGCCCGCTCGTGCAGGATCGCGAGCTCGGTCGCGGCCTGCTGGTACTCGCGCATCGCGTCCGCCGCTGCCCGGCCGCCGCGCGAGGCCGCCCACTCGCGCGCGGCCTTGCGGGCCTTCAGCGAGCTGAGCATCTGCACGTCCACCGTCGCGACCACGCCGGTGGGGATGTACTTCGGCAGGTAGTGGTGGATCAGCCCGACGAGCCGGCGACGTTCCCGCCGCACCGTCACGATCAGCACGATCATCACGACGAGGCCGATCAGGTACGCGGACGCCAGGCCGCCGATGCCGCGGGATGACGCCGCGTTCCACAGGCTGTGCAGGGCGATCGCCCCGGCCAGGCCGATCAGCGGCGCCGCGAACCGCAGCATGCCGGGCCGGCTCATCGCCGCGACCGCGACGCCGATCCCGGTCATGGCGGTGCACAGCGGGTGCAGCAGCGGCGCGACGACCGCGCGCATCAGGAACACGAAGCCGAGCTGCCCCGCGTCGGAGGCCTGGATGAAGTAGGTGATGTTCTCGGTGGCGGCGAAGCCGAGCCCGACCATCGACGCGTAGATGATCCCGTCGGTGACGCCGTTGACCTCGTGGCGGCGGAACCAGAGCATGCCGAACAGCACGAAGGCCTTGAGCACCTCCTCCACGATCGGCGCGCCGACCACCGCCGTCCAGTACCAGCCGTCGTCGGTGCTGACGAGCAGGTCGGTGACGACCACGAAGTTCAGGGTGTTCAGCACCAGCGCCACCAGCGCGGCGACACCGGCACCCCAGAGGAACGCGAGGACCAGGGCGTTCTTGGGCTCCGGTTCCATCCGGTCCAGGGCGAGGATCGCCGGCAGCCAGATCCCGAGCGGGAGCAGGGCGAGCAGCAGCCCCACGATGAACGACGCGCCGCCGTTCATGGCGTCGAAGGCGAGCACGAGGATCAGGCACAAGGACGAGAACGCGATGGCCACGATGACCCCGGCGGGAGCACGGCCTGGTGGGCGTCCCTGAAGGATCGCACTCGGGTCGACGGTCATGGACGCAGAGCCTAGTGAAAGGTGCGTACCCGGGGCGACCCCTGCTCACGGGTAGCCTGTCGTCCGTGCAGAACGTCGCCCTCGAGCTGGCAGTCCAAGACCCCGCAGGCGCGCGGATCGCGTCCGACGTCGGCGCCCGGCGCGTGGAGCTGTGCTCCGCCCTCGGTGCGACCGGCGGTATCACGCCCAGCGCGGCCCTGATCGAGGCGGCGATCGACGCCGCGGCGGTCGTGCCCGAGTCGGCCGGCGCCCCGCTCCTGGAGGTCCACGTCCTCGTGCGGCCGCGGCCGGGCGGGTTCGTCTGGTCGGCCGAGGAGCTCGCCCTCATGGTCCGCGAGGTGATCCTGTCCGTGGACGCGGGTGCCGACGGCGTCGTCGTCGGCGCGCTCACGCCCGACGGGAAGGTGGCGGAGGACGCGGTCCGCGCGCTGGTCGCGGCCGCCGGTGACGCGGAGGTGACGTTCCACCGGGCGCTCGACGCCGTCCCCGACCCGCTCGCCGCCCTCGAGGTGCTGACCGACCTGGGCGTGACGCGCGTCCTGACGTCGGGCGGCGCGGCCCGGGCGGCCGAGGGCGTGGAACGCCTCGCGCAGCTCGCGGAGCGCAGCGCCGACCTGGGCGTGGAGATCATGGCGGGCGGCGGTGTCCGGCCCGAGGACGTCCCGGCCCTGGCCGTCGCCGGCGTCGACGCGGTCCATCTCAGCGCGAGGCGTGCCGTCGCCGAGGACGGCGGACCGGGCGGCGGTGACGCCGGCGGCTACGAGGTCACCGACGCCGATGTCGCCCGGGCAGCCGCGGAGGCGGTCCGCGAGCTCCAGCTGAAGTAGCGCCTGGCGCGGTGGCTTCCCCGGTGGGCCGGCTCCGCGGTCCGGACCCGGACGCCGACAGGCCGCCGACTCGCGCGAAGGGCCCGCCGGTCCGGTCTCCTGGTCGCAACCAGGATGCCGGCCCGGCGGGCCCTTCCCGACGCTCAGGCGGCCGCCGTCACGCGCCCGCCGTCACGCCGTCGCCGTCAGGAGATGCCCGGCGGGGTGAGGCGGATCAGGGCGATCTTGTCGTCCTTCAGCGTCTTCTTGACGGTGAGCGTCGTGCCGTAGCCGACACCGTCGTCCACCGGGTTGCCGGTCCCGGCCGGGGCGGGGAAGCCGAAGTCCTCTCCGTACCAGTCGGGCAGCGGGTTCCCGTCCGCGTCGACGATCCGGAAGGAGTACGGCTGGTTCCCGTACGACGGCACCGTGACCGACGCGTCGTTGTCCCGGTAGAACAGGCCCTCGTCGTTCACCTCGATGCCCGGGTACCAGCCCTGGTCGTCCGTGAACGTCCGCACCGGGGGCAGGCGCCCGAAGTCGGTGCAGAACTCCTCGGTCAGGTCGTCGTCGGCCACGATGCACTCCGTGAACGGTGACGTCCGCCGGAGTCCGAACGCGGCGTTCGACGACTGCGGGCGCGACGCCAGGTTCTTCAGCGCAGACGTGTCCGGCTCCGCGGACGCGTCACGGCGCAGCGGGTCGAAGTGGCTGTCCGCGATGAGCAGGCCGCCCTTCGCGCCGAGGCTCGGCAGGGCGCTCAGGTTGGCCGTGACGTGGTTGGTGCCCCCGTACGTCGTGTCCCGGTACCAGACCAGCATGCCGGGCGCGTTGTACGCGAACTTCTCGACCTTCCAGGCCTCGCTCAGCGGAGCCGCGTAGGTGGAGTCGTAGGCGTGCTCCAGGCCCTCGTCGAACCCGTCCGTGTTGCGCCACTCCACCAGGTAGTAGTGCGCCTGCGTGGAGGACCCGGAGTCGGCGTGCCACCCCTGGCCCGTGCTGTCCACCCAGGTGGACACCTCGTTGGTCCAGCCGTTGTCACCCGACTCGGTGTCGTCGGACCACACGGTCTCGCCGTCGACCACGAGCGCGAAGTCGTCCGCGAACCAGCCGCGCTCCAGGAACGCGGCGTCGGTCGCGTACCGCAGGCGCAGGTCCACGGTGGAACCGGCGTACGCCGACAGGTCGACGAAGTGCTGCGCCCAGCCGCCGCTGGTGCCGGTCAGGGCGTACTGCTTGCCCCCGAAGTCGCCCAGCCGGCCGTTCGGGTCGCCGTAGGCGTCGCCGGTGGTGACCTCGGCCCCGGACTCGTCGTAGACCTTCACCTCGTCCCAGGTCGTGCCGCCGTCGGTGGAGAGCTCGACGAAGCCGTAGTCCCAGTCCTCCTCGATGATGTAGTCGTTCCACATCGAGAACGTCGCCTCGGTGCCGGCCGGCACCTCGACGCTCCGGGACAGCCGCACGTCCGCCCAGTCCTGGTCGGCTCCGGTGTACCAGGAGTTCTCGCCCGAGTGCGGCTCCGTGAGGAACAGGTCCTTGTCCGGCAGGTTGATCTTGATGCCGTCCTGGGTGCCCACGAGCGGGCGCGAGTTCTGGCCGACGGCGACCGTCCGCGCGCGGTCGCCCGGGTCGATCTCCAGCGGGTCGGCCCAGCCGAGGACGTACTTGTCCCAGACGCTCATGTGCGTCGGCATCGACTGGAAGATCGGGCCCGAGTGCGAGCCGGAGCTCATCAGGTCCCAGAAGTCGACGTCGGAGTCGCCGTTCCCGGAGGTGTCGTACAGGTCCGGGAGGCCCAGGTCGTGGCCGTACTCGTGCGCGAACACGCCCACGCCGGAGTCCTCCGGCTGCACGATGTAGTTCGACAGCTTCAGGTCGCTGCCCGGGATGTCCGCGCCGCCGGCCACGGCCGAGGAGTGCGCCCAGAGGGCGTAGGTCCCCTCGTCGCCGCCACCGCCGGACTTGTCGGCGCCCGCGTGCACGAGCACGACGTGGTCGATCACGCCGTCCGGCTCGTAGAGGTCGCCGTCACCGTCCCGGTCGCTCTGGTCCTCGACGTCGTAGTCCGCCCACGGGAAGTCGGGGTCGGTCGCGGCGAGCGCGGCGACCGCGTCGATCGGGAGCTGACCCGCGCCGAGCGGGTTGTCGGGGTGCCCCTGCATGCCCTGGTAGGCACCGGCCTCCCACTCGCCCTCGTCGTTGAGGAAGCAGCGGGTGGCGCCGTAGTAGCCCTCGGAGTGCGGCACGGTGACCCAGGGGGTCGCCTCGCCGGTGACGGTGTAGGCGCCGTGCGACATCTCCTCGTACATGTTCTTCATCGTGTAGCCGGAGATGTCGAAGCCGGCGCGGCCGTCGGGGCCCGTGAGGTCGGTGCGCACGCGGTCGGTGATGCCGTCGTCGGTGAAGAGCATCTGGTTGAAGTGCTCGGAGGAGAAGTCCTCGACCCACATCGAGTTGTTGTCCTCGAGCTCCATCGTGCCCGGGTCCGGCAGGTTGTTGTGCTTCGGGCCGCTCTGGACGTTGCCCGGCATGCACTCGGACGAGCCCCAGTAGGTCGGGACCATCGAGTCGGTGAAGTCGTCCTCGACCTCGTCGTCGAACTCGACCAGGATCGTCAGGAGCTTGGCCTCCTGAGTGGTCCTCGACTCCTTGTACCTCGGCTTCTTGTGCCCGTGCTTCTTCCCGTGATGCTTGCCGTGCTTGCCCTGCTTGACGGCCTTGCTGCCGGCCGCCGCGGCACGTGCGGCGCGGTTCTCGCGGACCTCGGCAGGGCTGGTGCCCTGCTCGATGGCCTCGGCCTCCGCCGCGGCGAGCTGCTCGGCGGTCGCGGGGTTGCCGCCCGCATACTTGGCCTCGAGCTCCTCGGACGCGGCCTGGACGTCGGGGTCGACGGTCCGTCCGGTGTCTCCGGGCGCGTGCTCGATGACGCGGCCGTCCTGCGTGATCTGGAGGTCGGTGCCGACGTCCGGCTGGACCTGAGCCTCTGCGTAGTTGACGAAGTGCTCGGAGGCGCCGATCTCGGGTGTCGGGGCGGGCTCGGCCGTCGCGCTGCCCGGAGCAGTCGCCAGGGTGGCGACGGTCAGGGCGACGACGGGCAGGGTAGCCACCGTGCACCGCGCGACGCGGGTGATTTTGGGTGTCATGGGTCACACCGAACCAGAACTGTGACATATCTGTGAAGAGGGACAGGAGAATTTCATCCCCTCAAGGGCGTGCGACGATCTCCGCATGCCCTACGAGATCCGCCCCGTCCGCGCCGCCGAGTGGCGCGAGATCCGCGACCTCCGCCTGGGGGCGCTGCAGGACGAGCTCGCCCCCCTGGCGTTCGTCACCACGTACGAGGAGGAAGCCGCCCGCACCGACGGGTTCTGGCAGGACCGCGCCAGGACCTCGTCCGTCGACGCCGGGCCGACGGCGGCCGCCCGGCAGTTCGTCGCGGTGTCCGACACCGGGCAGTGGGCGGGCACCACCGTCGCGCTGATCGAGCACGCGGGGGCGCGGGACTTCGAGGGCAAGCAGATCGAGCACGACGGCGCGCACGTCGTCGGCGTCTATCTCCGTCCCGAGCACCGGGGGTGCGGTGTCATCGACGCGCTGTTCGACGCCGCCCTCGGCTGGGTCCGCGAGCTGCGCCTGGACCGGGCCCGGCTGTACGTGCACCGGGACAACCCCCGCGCGCAGGGCGCCTACCGGCGCCTCGGGTTCGCCGAGACCGGCGCGAGCTTCGTCGGCACCATGGGCCCGGAGCTCGAGATGGCCCGCAGGCTCTGAGGCCGACGTCACGCGGGCCACTGCGCCGCCCCGCGCCGTGACCTTCGTCGCGGGAGGGGTCCGATGCGATGATGCTGGCATGACCTCAGCCACCTCCGCCGACGTCGTCGGGCGCCTCACCCTGGAGCAGAAGGCCCGGCTCGTCGGTGGAGCCTCGTACTGGACCACCACCGACCTGCCGAACGCGCCCGCCGTGCACCTCGCGGACGGACCGCACGGGGTGCGCCGCCTCCACCCCGCGAACGGTGCGGTCACCGGGGCCGAGCCGGCCACCTGCTTCCCGCCCGCGATCGCCCTCGGTGCGACGTTCGACCTCGCGCTCGCCGAACGCGTCGGCGCCGCGATCGGCGCGGAGGCGCGGGAGAAGGGCGTCGGCGTGGTGCTCGGGCCCGGCGTGAACATCAAGCGCTCACCGCTGTGCGGCCGGAACTTCGAGTACGTGTCCGAGGACCCGCTGCTCGCCGGGCACGTCGGCAGCGCGCTCGTGCGCGGCATCCAGTCCGCCGGCGTCGGCGCGTGCGTCAAGCACTTCGTCGCGAACGACCAGGAGACCGAGCGCCTGCGCGTCTCTGCCGACATGGACGAGCGCACCCTCCGCGAGATCCACCTGCGGCCGTTCCAGCGCGTGGTCACCGAGGCCCGGCCGTGGACCGTGATGAGCTCCTACAACCGCGTCAACGGCACCTACGTCGGCGAGGACCCGCGCCTGCTCACCGGGGTGCTGCGCGACGAGTGGGGGTTCGACGGGCTCGTCATGTCCGACTGGGTCGCCGTGCACGACCGTGTCGCGGCACTGCGCGCCGGACTCGACCTGGAGATGCCCGCGCCCGGCGAGGCGCGCGTCCGCCAGCTCCTGGACGCGGTGAGGTCCGGCGACCTCCCCGAGGCCGACGTCGACCGCGCCGCCGGGCGCGTCGTCGCCCTGGCACGGCGGGTCCGCGACACCGAGGGTGCGGACGACGCCACCGACATCGTCGAGCACCGCGAGCTCGCCCGCGAGGCCGCCGGACGCGCGATCGTGCTCCTCAAGAACGAGCCCGTCGACGAGCCCGCCCCGCTGCTCCCGCTCGCGCGGGACGCCCGGATCGCCGTCGTCGGCGAGCTCGCCCGCACCCCTCGCTACCAGGGCGCCGGATCCTCCCAGGTCGTCCCCACCCGCCTGGACGACGCCCTCACCGCCCTCACCGAGGACTACCCGGACCTCGCGTTCGCCCCCGGATACTCGCTCGGCCACACGGCCGGCGACGAGACGGCGCTCGCGGCCGAGGCCGTCGCCGAGGCGAGCGACGCGGACGTCGTCCTCTTCTTCGCCGGCCTGCCCGAAGACGCCGAGGCGGAGGGCCGCGACCGCACCCACATCGACCTGCCCACGGTCCAGACGGACCTGCTCGGGTCCGTGCTCGACGTGAACCCGCGGGTGGTCCTCGTGCTGTCCAACGGCTCCGTCGTGCGGCTCCCGTTCGCGGACCGCGTCCCCGCGATCGTCGAGGGCTGGCTGCTGGGCCAGGCGGGCGGCCCGGCCACCGCCGACGTCCTCACCGGCCGCGTCAACCCGTCCGGGCGGCTGTCCGAGACGATCCCTCACCGGCTCGCCGACACCCCCGCCTACCTGGACTTCCCCGGCGAGGACCTGCACGTGCGCTACTCGGAGGGCGTGTTCGTCGGCCACCGCTGGTACGACGCCCGCGACATGGACGTGAGCTTCGCGTTCGGCCACGGGCTGTCGTACACGACGTTCGGCTACGCCGGCCTCACGGCGACGACCACCGACGACGGCCTGCGCGTCACCCTCACCGTGACGAACACCGGCGACGTGACCGGCCGCGAGGTCGTGCAGTGCTACGTGGGCCGCGACACGTCGGCCGTGGCGCGGCCCCCGCGCGTGCTGGCGGCGTTCGACGTCGTCGAGCTGGAGCCCGGCGAGTCGCGGCCGGTCGAGCTGACCGTGCCCGCGGCCGACCTGGCGCACTGGAGCGTGCGCGACGGCGGCTGGGTCACCGAGGGCGGCACGTGGCGGATCGACGTCGGCGCGTCGAGCCGCGACCTGCGGGTGTCGGGCCGCGCCGAGATCGTCGGCGACGACGTCCCGCGTCCCCTCACCGCCGGGTCGACGCTGCGGGAGGCGGTCGCGGACCCGGCCGTGGGCCCGCTCGTGGCCGGCCCGCTCGCGGCCATGGACGAGGACGTCCGGGAGATGGCGCTCGCGATGCCGGTGGGCCGGATACCGTTCGTGCCCGGCTCCGAGGTGAGCGAGAAGCAGCTCGCGGAGCTCATCTCCCTCTCGGACGGCTCGGCGAGCCGCTTCAGGCGGACCGCGGCGCGGGTGCTGGGGACGATCTCGTCGCGCCGGCGGCACGGGACGCGGTGACGCGGCGCCGGTCGGGGTTGCTACGGTTCTGATGCACACCGCCGTGCCGACCCGAGGAGGCTGACCGCGTGCTGCAGCCCGAGCACCACGCCCGCCCGCGCTCGCGGAGCATGCTGCTCCGCGTCACCCTCGTGCTGCTCGCCGGGATCGCGGCGATGATCCTCGTCAACCCGTCCGGCACGGACTTCGACGACCCCGTCGAGATCCCGGGCGGGAGGCCACCGGCCGTCGAGCTGGTGCCCTTCCGGCCCTGAGGCTGCCCGGCGCGAGCGCACGCGGTGCTGCAGGGTCACCGTGGCGGCACCGCCCGGCCGGCGGCGGCGCGGTGCCGGATCAGCCTGCCGGCGGCGGTGCGGTGCTGGCGCGCTCGACGAGGCGCGTGGGCAGACGCGTGTGGTGCCCGGTGCGGGGCGCGTCGCTGTCGATCAGTGCGACGACCATGCGCAGCGCCTCGGCGCCCATCTCGCGCAGCGGCTGGGCGACCGTGGTCAGCGACGGGTGTGCGGCGGCGGCTTCGGGCACGTCGTCGTACCCGACCACCGAGAGATCCTCCGGGACCCGGATCCCCAGCTCCTGGGCGACCTCCACGACGTGCAGCGCGGACAGGTCGTTCGCGGCGAAGACGGCCGTCGGCCGGTCCGGCCGGTCGAGGAGCTCGTGCGCGGGGCGGTCGGACAGGTCAGGGCGGTACCCGCCGGTGAGGACCAGGCTCGGGTCCACGGTGAGGCCGGCGTCGCTCATCGCCTGGCGGTAGCCGAGCTCGCGGAGCCGGGCCGACTCGAGGTCGCGGCGGCCGCCGAGGTGCCCGATGCGGGTGTGGCCGAGGCCGATGAGGTGCTCGGTGGCCATGCGGGCGCCGGCGAGGCTGTCCGAGTCCACGGTGGCCGGTCCCGTCGGGCCGGTGTGCGGGTCGATGGCGACGACCGGGACGCCCTCGTTCATGGGGACCTGGACGGTGGGCGTGACGATCACGGCGCCGTCGATCAGGGTGCCGCCGAGGCGGGACAGCGAACGCCGCTCCCAGCCCACGCGGTCCGAGGTGTCGCCGCCGCCGGAGTAGGCGAGCAGCTCGTAGCCCGTGCCCTCGACGGCCTTCGAGATCGCCTTGAGGAGCTCGGTGCTGAACGGTTCGAACTCGGCGACGAGCACCCCGATCACGTTGGTGCGCCGCCGCCGGAGGCTGCGGGCCACCAGGGACGACTCGTACCCGAGCTGCTCGACGACCTCGAGGACGCGGCTCGCCGTCGTCTGCGCGACGCCGTAGCGGCCGTTGACCACCTTGGACACCGTGGCGACCGACACGCCGGCCGCACGGGCGACGTCGGTGATCGTGACGCGGCCGGGGCGCAGAGCGCCACTCCCGGTGTTCTCGTCCGGCCTGTCGCCTGACGGCACGCCGGAAGAAGTCGACGTCGCTGTCGCCGCCACATCGTTTTCCGCCCCGGCTCTACCGGGAAAATTCGTACCGCTCTGCACGAAGGAGACACTACCTTGACTACGGGAATGCTTCGCGCCGAGGTGAAGCGTTTTGAAAACGTTATCGACAACGTTTGACGCCGACATGTGTCACCTGTCACTCTCCTTGGTGACAGACTCATCCTGTCGACTCCGTCGAAGAAGACCAAGGGGTTCTGAACCATGACTAGGACGAAGCGAAGCGCGGCCCTGATCGCGCTCGGCTCAGCTGTCGCCCTCGTTGCGACCGCGTGTGTCGGTCAAGGCGGTGGCAGCGGCGGCGGTGGCGGCGGCAGCGAGAACGCCGACGCGGACACCATCACCTGGTGGCACAACTCGAACACCGGCGAGGGCAAGGCGTACTACGACCAGCTCGCCGCGGATTTCGAGACCGAGACCGGTGTCGCGGTCGAGGTCAGTGCGATGCAGCACGAGGACATGCTGACCAAGCTGCAGGCGGCGTTCCAGTCCGGCAACGACGAGCAGATCCCGGACGTGTACATGAGCCGGGGAGGCGGCGAGCTCCAGGCGGAGGTCGACGCCGGCCTGGTGCGGGACCTCACCGACGACGCGTCGGACGTGATCACCGAGATCTCCGCCTTCACCGACCAGTACACGGTTGACGACAACGTTTACGCCCTGCCGTACTCCATGGGTATCGTGGGCTTCTGGTACAACGAGGACCTCTTCGCGGACGCGGGGATCGACGACGTGTCGCCGAACCCGACCGTCGAGGAGTTCTACGACTACGTCGACGCGCTGGAGCAGGCGGACATCACGCCGCTCTCGGTCGGTGCCAAGGACCTGTGGCCCGCCGCGCACTACTGGTACTACGGCGTGGTCCGCGAGTGCTCGTTCGAGACCGTCGAGGCCGCCATCGCGGACAAGGACTACTCGGACCCCTGCTTCGTCAAGGCCGGCGAGCAGGTCGAGGACATCATCGCGAAGGACCCGTTCAACAAGGGATTCCTCTCCACCGGCGCGCAGGACGGGCCGACGTCGGCCTCCGGCCTGCTCGCGACCGAGAAGGTCGCCATGGAGCTGGCCGGGCACTGGGAGCCGGGCGTGGCCGGCGGCCTCACCGAGGCCGGCGAGGTCCCGGAGTTCCTGAACTGGTTCGCCTTCCCGACGTTCGACGGCCAGGGTGGCGACCCGGCCGACCAGATGGGCGGCGGCGACGCCTGGTCCGTCTCGGCCGGCGCGCCCGACGCCGCGGTCGACTTCGCCGCGTTCCTCCTCTCGGACGAGGCGCAGACCGGTTTCGCCGAGCGCGACATGGGCCTGCCGACCAACCCGAACGCCACCGGCGCGCTGGCCGACCAGACGCTGGCGGGCCTCGTCGACGTGCGTGACAGCGGCGGCAACACGCAGCTGTACCTCGACACCCGGCTCGGCCAGTCGGTCGGCGGCGCCATGAACGACGCCATCGGCCTGATGTTCGCCGGCGAGGCCGGCCCGCAGGACGTCGTCGACGCGGTGCAGTCCGCAGCCGACAAGGAGTGAGCGGCGTGGCAGACGACGTGACCACGTCCGTGGCCGCCTCGCCTGCGGCGTCCCAGCCCGCACAGGGTTCCGCCGGCCGTGCCTCCGAGGCACGGCCGGCGGGCCCGGGCCGACGTCGTGGTGCGCGCTCGCAGCTGCGCAAGCGCCTGGAGATCGCGTTCTTCGTGGCGCCGGCCCTGGCGCTCTTCGCGCTGTTCGTCATCTGGCCGATCATCACGGCCGTCCAGCTCTCGGTGTACAAGTGGAAGGGCTTCGGCCCGCTGGTCGACTTCGTCGGCCTGCAGAACTACGTGGCCGTGCTGGGCGACGAGGTCTTCACCGGCGCGCTGGTGCACAACCTCGTCATCGTGTTCGCCTCCATCGCGATCCAGCTGCCGCTCGGTCTCGCGATCGCGCTGCTCCTGAACCGGAACATGTGGGCGCAGAGCGCGCTGCGCACGATCATCTTCGTGCCGTACGTGCTGGCGGAGGTCGTCGCCGGCGTCGTCTGGTTCCAGCTGTTGCAGCCGCAGTACGGCGTCGTGGACTCGATACTCGACGCGCTCGGGATCCAGGGGCCGGAGCAGGGGTGGCTCGGGGACCCGAGCCTCGCGCTCGGGACCCTCATGGTCGTGCTGACCTGGAAGTACCTGGGCCTGGCCGTCATCCTCTTCCTCGCCGGCCTGCAGGGCGTGCCGGGCGAGCTCTACGAGGCCGCGCAGCTCGACGGTGCCACGTGGTGGCAGGTGCAGCGCAAGATCACCATCCCCCTGCTCGGCCCGACGCTGCGCACCTGGGGCTTCCTGTCGATGATCGGCTCGCTGCAGCTCTTCGACATGGTGTGGATCCTCACGCGAGGCGGCCCCGCCAACGCGACCAGCACCATGGCGACCTTCCTCGTCAACGAGGGGACCCAGCGGCAGAACTTCGGCATCGCCGGCGCGGCGTCCGTCGTGCTCTTCGTCGTGGCCCTGTTCATGGCGGTCCTCTACCAGCAGCTGATCCTGCGGCGCGACACGCAGCCCGAGACGGGGAGGAAGTGAACCGATGGGTAGGACGATGAACGACCTCTCTCTGGCGCCGACGAGGCGCAAGGCCCGCAGCAAGACCCCCCGCGGCATCAGCCTGCTGGTGTACGGGATCGCGCTGGTGGTCGTCACGGTGACCCTCGGCCCGGTCGTCTACGGCGTGCTGGGCGGGTTCCGGACCAATGCACAGCTCGCGTCGAGCCCGGCCGGTCTGCCGGACCCGTGGACGGCGGACAACTACGTCGGGGTGCTGACCAACCCGGACTTCTGGCAGTACACCTGGAACTCCACGGCGATCGCGGTGATCACCACGGCGATCGTGGTGGTCTTCGGCGTCATGGCCGCGTACCCGCTCGCCCGCTACCGGTTCAAGGGCCGAGAGGCGCTCTTCATGGTGTTCGTGATCGGGCTGCTGTTCCCGGCCACGGTCGCCATCGTGCCGCTGTTCATCCTCATCACGCAGAACCTCCAGCTGGGCAACACGTGGATCGGTGTCGCGCTGCCGCAGGCGGCGTTCGCCCTGCCGATGACCGTGGTGATCCTGCGCCCGTTCCTCATGGCGCTGCCGCTGGAGCTCGAGGAGGCGGCCATGCTCGACGGCGCGAGCCGCATCGGCTTCTTCTGGCGGATCCTCATCCCGTTGTCGGGGCCGGGCATGGTCACGGTGGGCGTGCTGGCGTTCGTCGGCTCGTGGAACGCGTACCTGCTGCCGCTGCTCCTGCTCCAGGCGGACATGAAGACGCTGCCCCTCGGGGTCGCGGACTTCTCGTCGGAGCACTCGGCCGACACCGCGGGCGTCTTCGCGTTCACCGCGCTCGCGATGATCCCCGCGCTGATCTTCTTCCTGGCGATGCAGAAGCGGATCGTCAGCGGACTCCAAGGTGCGGTGAAGGGCTGATGGCGCACAGCGCCGACGGCTTCCCGCACACGCAGAAAGGACGGGTCCGATGACGGATCTCGAAGTGGCCCTGCCCGCGATGCCTGAGGTGTCGGAGCGCGTGCGAGACCTGCTCGCGCAGATGACGCTGGAGGAGAAGCTCGCGCAGATCGTCGGGTACTGGCTGGACCAGGGCGGCAACGTCGTCGCGCCCATGCAGGGCGAGATGGCCGGAGGCCTGGGGGCCGGCGGGCTCGCCGAGATCACCAAGCACGGCCTGGGGCAGTACACGCGCGTGTACGGCACCCGCCCGGTCGACCCCGCCGAGCGCGCCGCGTGGCTCTGGGAGGAGCAGCGGCGCCTGAAGCGGGAGACCCGCCTCGGGATCCCCGCCCTCGTGCACGAGGAGTGCCTCACCGGCCTCGCCGCGTGGCAGGCGGCGACGTTCCCGACGCCGCTGGCGTGGGGCGCGTCGTTCGACCCCGAGGTGGTCGAGGAGATGGGGCGCGCGATCGGCGACTCGATGGCGGAGCTCGGCGTGCACCAGGGCCTCGCCCCGGTGCTCGACGTCGTCCGTGATCCCCGCTGGGGCAGGGTCGACGAGTGCATCGCCGAGGACCCGTACGTGGTCGGCACCATCGGTACGTCGTACGTGCGCGGCCTGCAGGGCGCGGGGGTGCACGCCACGCTGAAGCACTTCGTGGGGTACTCCGGCTCCCGGGCGGGCCGTAACCACGCGCCGGTGAGCGCCGGCCCGCGCGAGATCGCCGACACCTATCTCCCGCCGTTCGAGATGGCGGTGCTGGACGGTGGTGTGCGGTCGGTCATGAACTCGTACACGGACGTCGACGGAATGCCGATGGCTGCGAACGAGGAGTACTTCACGACGCTGCTGCGCGAGAAGTGGGGATTCACCGGCGTCGTCGTCTCCGACTACTTCGCCGTCGCGTTCCTGACCGTGATGCACGCCGTCGCGGCCGACCGGGGTGACGCGGCGGCCCTCGCGCTCACCGCGGGAATCGATATCGAGCTCCCGTCGGGCGACGCGTTCCTCGCGCCGCTGGCCGAGCGCATCCGCTCGGGCGAGTACGACGAGGCCTACGTGGACCGCGCCGTGCTGCGCGCGCTCGCGCAGAAGGAGGAGCTCGGGCTGCTCGAACCGGACGCCTTCGAGGACGACCCGCCCTCGGAGATCGATCTCGACCCGCCGCGGCACCGCGACATCGCCCGCCGACTCGCCGAGGAGTCGGTGGTGCTGCTCGCGAACGACGGCGTGCTGCCGCTGACCGGGGCTGACGGCACGACGCCCGGCCGGGTGGCAGTGATCGGTCCGAACGCGGACCGCCCCGAGGCGCTCATGGGCTGCTACTCGTTCGCGAACCACGTGCTGGCTCATCACGACGACGTGGAGATCGGTTTCGAGATCCCGTCCGTGCTGGAGGCCCTGCGGGGCGAGCTGCCCGGTGCTGCGATCACGTACACCGCGGGCTGCGCGGTCGAGGGCACTGACACGTCCGGGTTCGGCGCGGCCGTCGCCGCCGCCGAGGCCGCGGACGTCGCGGTCGTGGTGGTGGGCGACCAGGCCGGCCTGTTCGGCCGCGGGACCGTGGGCGAGGGCAACGACAGCGAGTCCCTGGACCTGCCGGGCGTGCAGCGGGAGCTGGTGGAGGCCGTCGCCGCCACCGGCAAGCCGGTCGTGATGGTGCTGCTCACCGGCCGCCCGTACGCCATCGGGTGGGCGCTCGACAGCGTCCCGGGAGCCGGTGACGGCGCCCCGGCGCGGCCCGCGGCGGTGGTGCAGGCCTTCTTCCCGGGCGAGGAGGGCGGGACGGCCGTCGCCGGCGCGGTGGCGGGCCGGGTCAACCCGTCCGGCCGCCTGCCGGTGTCCCTGCCGCGGGCGACCGGGTCGCAGCCCTACGCGTACCAGCACCCGATCCTGGGTGGTCCGTCGGAGGTGACCAGCACCGACCCGACGCCCACGCGGCCCTTCGGGTTCGGCCTGTCGTACACGGCCTTCGAGCGCGAGCTCGTCTCGATCGACACCGAGGTCGTGGCGGGCGGCGCGTTCCGTGCCGTCGTGCGCGTCACGAACACGGGTGCCGTCGCCGGGGCCGACGTCGTGCAGGTGTACGGGCACGACGTGCTCGGCTCCGTCGCCCGGCCGACCGAGCAGCTGCTCGCCTACCGGCGGGTGGCGCTGGAGCCGGGGGAGTCGGCCACCGTGACGTTCGACGTGCCCACGCAGCGGTTCGCGTTCTCCGACCGGCACCTGCGCCGGATCGTCGAGCCGGGCGACGTCGAGGTGTGGGTCGGCGCGAGCGCGGGTGACAGCGTCGTCAAGGTGGTCGCCGAGGGGATCGCCGACACGGACGACGCACGGTCGGCCGGCGGCGACGCGGCCGGAGCCGTCCGGCGGCCCGCCGCGACGCGCCGGACGGTGCGGGTCGCGGGCGCCGTGCACGAGGTGACGACGTCGGACCGCCGGTGGGTCGGCGTGACGGTGACGCGGCACCGGGACTGATCCGGAGGCGCTCGGTGTGAGCCGAGCGCCTCCGGGGCGCCGGTCCGGCAATCGTGGTGCCGGGCCGGCGTTTCTTTGTCGTCACGACTTGGTCGGGAGAGTGGCGGTGGGTCATTTCCGGCCCGCCTTCGCAAGAATGTCGTGCCAGCATGGCTTTTCACCCTTCGCGGGTGAAATCAAGGGAAATGGCGCGGGAATTCCGGTGAGTGCGGATATGGTTTTCCTGCCCCGCCGCTGACGGCGGGCGCAGCGCCCAGGATCGGGCGCCTCTCGCACTCTCCCCGGAGTATTTCTATGCATCCCATGATGTCCCGCGTCGTCGTGCCGGTGGCCGCCGCGGCTCTCCTGGCGACGCCAGGGGCCGCCGTCGCCGCCCCGCTCGACGACGTCACCGCGCCGAGCGAGGCCCCCACCTTCCGGACGAGCCCACCCGGGTCGCCCGGCGAGGCTCCCGGCGCGTCCACCCGCGTCCTGCCCGGGGACGTGTCGCCCGCGGACAAGATCACCGCCGCCGCGCGCAAGAGGTTCGCCGTGCGTGGCACCACCGACTTCTGGCTGCGGTTCGGCGACGAGGCAGACCTCTCGGCCGCCTACGGCATCACCGACTGGGCCGAGCGCGGCGAGTACGTGTTCGAGACGCTGTCGGCGACGGCGGAGGAGTCGCAGGCCGCGACGATCGCCGAGCTCGAGCGTTCCGGCGTCGCGTACACGGCGCAGTGGGCCACGAACGCCATCCTCGTCGAGGGCGGCTCGCTGGACCTGGCCACCGAGCTCGCCGCGGACGCGGAGATCCTCGAGGTCCGGCCGACGACGCGGTACGCCCTGCCGGAACCGGTCGACGAGCCCGCGGACGAGGCCGGCGACGACGCGGCGGCGGACCTGGCCGTCGACGGCGCGCCCATCGTCGGTATCGAGGCGATCAACGCGGACGACCTGTGGGCACAGGGCATCACCGGCGAGGGCATCGTCGTGTCGAACGTCGACACCGGCGTGGACCGGGGGCTGACGAGCGTCCGGGACGCCTACCGCGGCGTGACGTCCGGGAGCGACTACAACTGGTACGACGCCGCCGGTGAGGGACTGAGTGCTCCCGGCGACTCCGACGGCCACGGCACGCACACGATGGGCACGATGATCGGCGGCGCGGCGTCCTGGAACGGGACCCGGCGTGCCTTCGGCGTCGCCCCCGACGCCCAGTGGATCGCCGCCAACGGCTGCGCCGACCTCTGCGCGGACGCCGCCCTGATCAGCTCGGGGCAGTGGATCCTCGCGCCCACCCGGGTCGACGGGAGCGCCCCGGACCCCGCCGAGCGGCCGCACGTCGTGAACAACTCCTGGGGCTACTCGTTCTCGACCGACCCCTTCATGGAGGACGTCATCACGGCCTGGGAGGCCGCGGGAATCTTCTCGACCTTCGCCAACGGGAACGACGGCGAGCTCGGCTGCGACACCTCGGGGGCGCCTGCTTCGCGCTCGGCCAGCTACGCGGTCGGAGCGCTGCAGGTGTCGGGCACCGTCGCGGAGTTCTCCTCGCGCGGCCCGGGCCAGGGCGGCGACGTGAAGCCGGACATCACCGCGCCGGGCGTCGGCATCCTGTCGTCGCTGCCGGGAGGACGGCTGGGACGGCTGTCCGGCACGTCGATGGCCGCGCCGCACGTGGCGGGTGCCGTCGCGCTGCTCTGGAGCGCGGTGCCCGAGCTGGTCGGCGACGTGCCCCGGACCCGCGCGATCCTGGACGACTCCGCGGTCGACGTCGGTGGCAGCGCCGCCCTGGGGTGCGGCGGCACGGCCGACGACAACAACGTGTACGGCGAGGGCACGCTCGACGTCCTGGCCGCGTACGACCTCGCGCAGGCCATGGAGTTCGACGTCACGCCGGACCCGGCCGTGACCGGGACCGCCACGGTCGGGCAGACGCTGACCGCGGTCGCCGACGGCGGTGCCTGGGTCCCCGCCGCGAACCTGGAGTACCAGTGGCGTGTGGACCGGGACGGGGACGGGACCGGGGAGATGATCTCCGGCGCCACGAAGCGTACCTACAGGATCAAGCCGGCAGAGGTCGGCAAGAAGATCTCGGTGAGCGTCGTCGGCCGGGCCGACGGTCGCCTGCCCACCGCCCGGACCAGCGCGCCGACGGCGGCCGTCGCGCCGGGCACGATGAGCGGCGGCGGCTGGATCTCCGGGGCCGTGCGTGTCGGGGCAGTCCTCCGGGCGAAGGCCGGGACCGCCTGGCCCTCCGGCACCCGGTTCACGTACCGGTGGAAGGCGAACGGCAAGGACATCAGCGGTGCCACGAAGTTCGCCTACAAGCCGACGGCGTCGGTGCGCGGGAAGACGCTGAAGGTGACCTTCGTCGCCCGGCACCCGGGCTACGAGAACGTGAAGCAGACGTTCGGCGGCAGCACCGTGGCCTCCGGTGTCTTCTCCGCCTCGACCCCGCGGATCCAGGGGACACCTGCCGTGGGCAGGACGCTCAAGGCGGTCGCTGCCCAGTGGACGCCGGGACGCACCCGGACCACCTACCAGTGGAAGGTGAACGGGTCGAAGATCAGCGGAGCGACCGGCGCCAAGTACAAGGTGCCCGCGAAGCACAAGGGCAAGACCCTCAGCGTCACCGTCAAGGGCTACCGCGCGGGATACCGGAGTGCGTGGGACACGAGCAAGGGCCTGAAGGTCGGCAAGGAGTTCTCCACGACGTACCGGCCGGGGATGTCGGGCACGCTCGGCGTCGGGGGAAAGCTGACTGCGAAGCCCGGACACTGGAAGCCGAGCCCGGCGGGCCTGTCCTACCAGTGGTTCGCCGACGGCCGGCCCATCTCGGGTGCGACAGGCAAGTCCCTCAAGCTCAAGGGCCCGCAGCACAAGAAGCGCATCACGGTGCAGGTCACGGCACGTCGTTCGGGATATGCGACGACGCCGCGTCTCAGCGACAAGACCCCAGCGGTGGGTGGCCCCATCAGGATCCCGGAAGGTGACAACGTCGACGTCCCCGCGGGAACCTACACGGCCAGGGCAGGGTCCTCGCTGTGCGTGTGGGAGCGGTGGGCGTCCCCGACGAACCGGCTCGGTGCGGACTACGGTTCCGGCCCGCGCGTCGCCACGGTGAAGTCCAACGACTGGGTCTTCTGGTCCGACGGCTGCGGCGCGTGGACGAAGTACTTCCCCGGGATGACGAAGGCTCGCAGCACGACTCCCGCGGAGGGCGTCTGGATCCTCGGCGACCAGCTGGAGCGCGGCACCTACAGGACGGCGGGGCCGTCGGCGGCGGACGGTGTGCCGTGCTACTACGCGATCCTCAAGGAGACGACGGGCAACCGCAGCGGGGCACACGTCATCAGGTCCGGGACCGTCACCGAGCCGACGACGCTGACGATGCCGTCGGGCGCCCGCGCCTTCGAGACGGGCGGCTGCACCTGGACCCGGGTGAGCTGACGCACGGATCCTCCCTGTCCCGCCGCCGCCGAGGTGGTCACCTGGCCGGCCAGGTGACCACCTCGGCGGCCGCGTTTGGGAGGATGGGGGAATGCGAGTCGACGTCTGGCTGTGGGCTGTCCGGTTGTTCAAGAGCCGTTCCGTCTCGGCGGGCGCGTGCCGGGCCGGGCGGGTACGGATCAACGGGAGACCCGCCAAGCCGGCGTCGAGCGTCGCCGTCGGGGATCGTGTCACCTGGCGTGACGCGCTGCGCGGGCGCGACGTCGAGGTGGTGGAGCTGCTGCCGAAGCGGGTCGGCGCGCCCGCGGCCGTGAAGGCGTACCTGGACCACAGCGAGCCGCTCCCGACGCGCGTGGAGCGGGAAGCGGTGGGCGTGCGGGACCGTGGCGCCGGGCGCCCCACCAAGCGCGAGCGGCGTGAGATCGATCGCCTGCGCGGCCGTCGGCGCTGAGACGACGCGTCCAGGTCGCGTTCCTCACGGGCTGCTCGGCGCGGCTCCGCTCGGCGGCCGCTGACCGACGGCCCTGCGCCGTCGGGACCATCGTCCCCGGTCGGCAGAGACGAACGGCCCTGTCGGGGGCTGGTGGCGTTCTGGTGTCGTGGTGGGTGCAGGGGGCTGACGAGAGGAGAGATCGATGAACAGCACGTGGGACCGCGGAGTGGTCGTCGGTGTCGACGGCTCTCCGGAGAGCCTGACCGCGCTCGACTGGGCCGCGTCCACCGCCACCCGGCACGACGCCCGGCTCACCGTCCTCGCCGCGTACGAGCCCGAGCAGGACCCGACGCCCGGTCTGCAGGTCAAGGACATCGACGTGCGCGCGGCGGCGGACGAGGCGCTCCGCCGCGCCGCGGACCGCCTCGGCGAGGTCCGCCCCGGCGGCCACGCTGCCGAGCTCCTGACTGCGGTCGGCTCCCCGAGCGCGCTGCTCGCGGAGCGTTCTCGCACCTCGGACCTGGTGGTCCTGGGCCGGCGCGGCCTCGGCAGGGTGAGCCGGGCGCTGCTGGGATCGGCGTCCGGGGCCGTGGTGGCGCGCGCGCACGGGCCCGTCGTCGTGATCCCGGCCGAGACCGGGGCCCACGGACCGGAGCGGGTCGTGGCTGGCGTGGACCGGCCCGAGGACGCCGGCCGCGTCCTGGAGCGCGCGTTCGCGGAGGCGGAGTCGTGCGGGTGCCGGCTCGACGTCGTGCACGCGCTGGACGTGTCGCTGCTCGGCGACGGGCTGCGGGAGTACGAGACGTTCGAGGCGGCCGAGCGGACGGAGACGCACGACCGCCTCGAGCAGGAGATCCGGAAGTGGTCGGAGAAGTTCCCCGGCGTCCGCGCCGCGCTGGAGGTCCGCGGTGGTCCGGCCGCGTCCGTCCTGCTGCACGGCGCGTCGCCCTCCGACCTGGTGGTCGTCGGCGGGCGGCGGCACTCCCGGGTGGCGGGCAGGATCCTCGGCTCGGTGGCCGACCGCGTCGTGCGGGAGGCGACCTGCCCGGTCATGGTGATCAAGGTCGGGTGATCGGCGCCGCCCGGGCCCGCGAGCGACCGGGCCCGGCGGCGGTGCTCGGGTAGCGTGACGGACATGCCTGCGCCCACACCGTCGTCGGCCGTCGCCGACCGCATCGCCGCACTGCTGGAACGACACCCCGTCTGGGACGGCCACAACGACCTGGCCTGGGAAGCGCGCGACCAGACCGGCTACGACTGGTCGGCGCTCGACATCGGCGCGGGGACGTCCGGACGGACGCACACGGACGTCGCGCGGCTGCGGGCCGGCGGCGTGGGCGCGCAGTTCTGGTCCGTGTACGCGCCGTCGGACCTGCCGGGCAGCGCGGCGGTCACCGCGACGCTCGAGCAGATCGACGCGGTGCGGCGGCTCGTCGCCACCTGGCCGGACACGTTCGCGCTCGCCCTGACGGCCGACGAGGTCGAGAAGGCCTGGGCGGCCGGCCGCATCGCCTCGCTCATGGGCGCGGAGGGCGGCCAGGCCATCGACTCCTCGCTCGGCACGCTGCGCATGCTGTACGAGCTCGGCGTGCGTTACATGACTCTCACGCACAACCACAACACCCCGTGGGCGGACTCCGCCACGGACGAGCCCCGGCACGGCGGTCTGAGCGAGTTCGGGGCCGGGGTGGTGCGGGAGATGAACCGGCTCGGGATGCTCGTCGACCTGTCGCACGTCTCGGCCGACACCATGCGTGCCGCCCTCGACGTGACCGAGGCGCCGGTGATGTTCTCCCACAGCTCGGCGCGCGCCGTCTGCGACGTGCCGCGGAACGTGCCCGACGACGTGCTCGCGCGCCTTGGCGACAACGGCGGGCTGTGCATGGTGACGTTCGTGCCGGGCTTCGTGAGCCCGGCCGTCGGCGACTGGCACGCCGCGGCGGCCGCCGCCGCACGCGCTCAGGGGATCGACCCTGCCGGCATCCCCGAGTACAGGGCGTTCACCGACGAGTGGAAGGTGGCGCACCCGATGCCGCCGACGACGCTGGACGACGTCGTCGCCCACATCGAGCACGTGCGCGACGTCGCGGGGCCCGACCACGTGGGCCTCGGTGGCGACTACGACGGGGCCGGCGGTTTCGCTCCCGGGATCGAGGACGTGTCGGGCTACCCCAACCTGCTCGCGGCGCTGGCCGAACGCGGCTGGTCCGACGCGGACCTGGCGAAGCTCACCAGCGGCAACATGCTCCGCGTGCTGCACGGCGCCGAGTGCGCGGCCGAGCGGGTCGCCGCCGAGCGGGCGCCGAGCACGGAGCGGCTCGTCGCCTGACGGTCGCTCGCTCGTGCACCGGAGCCCGGCGCGCTGCCGGACCGGATGCTCGGGTGGGGCGCGACGACGGCGGTTCAGGAGCCCAGCTCGACGACCTTCTTCTGGAAGCCGAGCGCCACCTTCTGCAGCGACTCGAGCGGCTCGTCACCGTTGTGGTCGCTGATCTGCCGGAGCATCGAGCCCGACGCCGCGAGCAGCGCGACCATGACGTCGCGGGCCTCGCCCCGGGTGTTGAGAGCCTCGTCCAGGAGGTCCTGGACCAACGGCGAGCGCAGACCTTCTTCCTCCGGGTCCAGCAACGAGGTGAGGAGAGCGATCGACAACGAACTGCCCTGGACGCTTGCCATGTGAACCCCCTGGTGGCCACAACTCGTGAGAGGCCGGACCCGACGCGCCCCCTGCGCGCGTCCGACCGTGGCACTTGTGTACCGCACCTCGCGCCCTCGCGCCTGTCGGCGCGACGATGCTGCGTGGCAGACCGCTCGGCCCGGGGCCGGCCCGGCACCGCGGCGCCCCCTCGGCCACCCGGGTGAAATACCTCCGTTTCACCCGGGAACGAGGCGATCTGGCTTGACCAGGAGGCGCTCTGCCGACAAGTCTGCAAGCGATCGACCCGCCGGTTCGCGGCAGGACGGCAAGACGTGAGGACGGGTGGAAAACCGCAGATGGGCCAGGTCAGGAAGAGTCTCGCCACCGTGGCGGAGAGAACGGCGAGCGCTGTGCTGGCCGTCGTCGTTGGCGGCACCGCTCTCGGCGTGCTCGCCGTGCCCGCGGCCGCCGCCGACCGTGTGCCGCCGAGCGAGGTCTCGGCGGCCGGTGTCACGGTGCCCGCCGACACCTCGCACGCCGTCGCGTTGCCCGGCGCCGCGCTCCCCGCCCTCGCTGCCGACGGGCTGACGGAGGAGTCGCACAGCCGGTACGTGTACGACGCGAAGTCCCGGACCGTGCGGGCGACGGTGAGCACCACCGTGCGGAACGTCAAGCCGGACCAAGGGCGCCAGTACTTCTACTGGAACGCCCACGGGATCCCCGTCCCGAAGGGGGCCCGGGACATCCGGGCGACGAGCAGCGGGCAGTCGCTCCCGGTGCGGTTCGAACCCACGGAGGACGAGTTCACGAACTGGGCGATGGCCTCCTTCTCGAACCTGCTGTACGGGCAGAGCCGGACCATCGACTGGAGCTACACGATCCCGGGCGACCCCATCCGCTCCGCGGGGTACACCCGCGTCGGCAAGGGGTACGCGACGTTCCAGGCGCAGGCGGTCGGCGACCCGGGCGCGGTGAGCGTGGAGATCGTCGCGCCGTCCTCGATGGAGCTCACGACCATGGCCGGGGACTTCGCCGAGTCGCGCGTGGACGGGCAGGCCACCTGGTCCGCGAGCTCAGTGACCGACGAGTACGGGATCTGGTCCCCGGTCTCGCTGCGCAACCCCGACCAGGCCGACAAGACGCAGGTCGACGTGGCCGGCGAGGACCTGACGCTGCTCAGCTTCCCCGGCGACAAGAAGTGGACGTCCTTCGTCCGGAAGAAGCTCGACGAAGGCCTGCCCGTCCTCGAGGACGTGATCGGCCAGGAGTGGCCGGGCGGGCTGCGACAGATCCGGGAGGACGTCTCCCCGGAGATCGTCGGCTACGCCTGGTACGACGGGCGGCGTGAGGAGATCGTCGTCGGCGAGGACCTCGACGCACAGCTCTTCTACCACGAGCTGACGCACACCTGGGTGAACGGCGACACCGTCGAGGGACGGTGGCTGCAGGAAGGCCTCACCGAGGCCGTGGCGCGACGGGTCGTGGAGCGGACCGGCGGGAAGCCCGAGCGGCCGAAGACCGCCCGTGACGGGGCCGGCTCCCTGGCCCTGAGCACCTGGACCGACCTCTCCTGGGACTTCGACATGGACGACCAGACCGAGGACTACGCCTACACCGCGTCCGCGGCGGCCGTCGAGGCGCTCCTGGCGGGCCTCGACGACGAGGAGCTCGCCGGCATCGTCTCGGCGATCCTCGCGGGCGAGTCCGCGTACGAGGAGCCCGGTACCCGGAGCTTCGGCGTCACCGACTGGCGGCGGCTGCTGGACCTGCTGGAGAACCGCACGGACGCCCAGGGCGCCGCCGGGACGCTGCGCACGTGGGTGCTGACGAAGCAGGAGAAGGCGCAGCTCGCGCCCCGCGCGGACGCCCGCAAGGCCTACTTCGCGCTCGACGAGGCCGACGGCGAGTGGCAGCCGCCGGCCGGCATCCGCCGAGCGATGACGACCTGGCGGTTCGCCGACGCGAGCACCGCGCAGGACGACCTCGGCGACGCGGTCGAGGCAGCAGGGCGGGTGCAGGACGCCGCGGCCGCCGGAGGGTTTCCCGCCCCGTTCGCCGTGCGCGAGGTCTACGAGTCGGCGATGACCGACGCCGACTACGCCCAGCTCGCCGAGACGCTGCCCCGGGCCGCCGACGTGACGGGCGAGGTGAGCGCTGCGGCGCAGGAGGTGGTCGCGGACCGCGACCCGGTCACGGAGCTGGGGGAGCTCGTGCTGTTCGCCCGGCCGGCCGTGGACCTCGCCGTGCAGGACCTGGCCGCCGGAGACCTGGAGGCGGCCGCCGAGGGCGCCGCACGTGCTTCGCGGCTCGCGGGCCTCGCGACGTGGACAGGCATCCTCGCCGTGCTGCTCGCGCTCGGCGCCGTGCTGCTCGTGGCCCGGCTGGTGATCCGGGGACGACGCCGCCGGGCGGCCCGGGCGCTCGCGGTGGCGGACGCGACGCCGTGGCCGCCGGCCGACGCGACCGTGGCAGAAGAGCCGTTCGCGCCCGGGGAGCACGGTGCGCAGGAGCACGGTGCGCAGGAGGGCGCTACGGAGGAGCTCGTTGTCGAGGAGCTCGCGACGGACGAGGACGGCGCGGAGGAGCGCGGCGCGGAGGGACACGACACGGAGGAGCACGGCGTGGAGGAATACGGGGGACAGCGTCAAGGTTGAGCCAGACGGACTCAACTTTGGACGGTTCGGTTTGCCAGCGGGTGACCGAGGGCATAAGTTGAGCGCAGCAGACTCAACCCGTACCGGCGGCCGTGCTCATCGCCGCCGTCCCCCTGCGAAGGAGAACACCATGTCCCGATCCGTCGGCATCGACCTGGGCACCACCAACTCGGTGGTCACCGTCCTGGAGGGCGGCGAGCCCACCGTCATCGCGAACGCGGAGGGCTCGCGCACCACGCCGTCCGTCGTGGCCTTCTCCAAGACCGGCGAGGTCCTGGTGGGCGAGGTTGCGAAGCGCCAGGCCGTCACCAACGTCGACCGCACCATCTCGTCCGTCAAGCGCCACATGGGCACGGACTGGACGCAGGACATCGACGACAAGACCTACACCGCGCAGGAGATCTCGGCGCGCATCCTCGGCAAGCTGAAGCGTGACGCCGAGGAGTACCTCGGCGAGCCGGTCACCGAGGCCGTCATCACCGTCCCGGCGTACTTCAACGACGCCGAGCGCCAGTCCACGAAGGACGCCGGCCAGATCGCGGGCCTCGAGGTGCAGCGCATCGTCAACGAGCCCACCGCGGCCGCGCTCGCCTACGGCCTGGACAAGGGCAAGGAGGACGAGCTGATCCTCGTCTTCGACCTGGGTGGCGGTACGTTCGACGTCTCCCTGCTCGAGGTCGGCAAGGACGAGGACGACTTCTCCACCATCCAGGTGCGCGCCACCTCCGGCGACAACCGCCTGGGCGGCGACGACTGGGACCAGCGCGTCGTCGAGCACCTGATCAAGCAGGTGAAGAACTCCGAGGGCGTCGACCTGTCCAAGGACAAGATCGCCCTGCAGCGCCTCCGCGAGGCCGCCGAGCAGGCGAAGAAGGAGCTCTCCTCCGCGACGAGCACCAACATCTCGATGCAGTACCTGTCGATGAGCGAGAACGGCCCCATCCACCTGGACGAGAAGCTCACGCGGGCGCAGTTCCAGCAGATGACGCAGGACCTCATCGACCGCACCAAGCAGCCGTTCCACGCCGTGATCCGTGACGCGGGCATCTCGGTGTCGGACATCGACCACGTCGTGCTCGTGGGTGGTTCCACCCGCATGCCGGCCGTGACCGAGGTCGTCAAGGAGCTCACGGGCGGCAAGGAGCCCAACAAGGGCGTCAACCCGGACGAGGTCGTGGCCGTCGGCGCCGCGCTGCAGGCCGGCGTCATCTCGGGTGACCGCAAGGACGTCCTGCTCATCGACGTGACCCCGCTGTCGCTCGGCATCGAGACCAAGGGCGGCGTCATGACGCGCCTCATCGAGCGCAACACCGCGATCCCGACCAAGCGCAGCGAGGTCTTCTCCACGGCGGACGACAACCAGCCGTCCGTGGCGATCCAGGTGTTCCAGGGCGAGCGCGAGTTCACCCGCGACAACAAGCCGCTGGGTGTCTTCGAGCTCACCGGCATCGCCCCTGCCCCGCGTGGCGTGCCGCAGATCGAGGTCACGTTCGACATCGACGCCAACGGCATCGTGCACGTGTCCGCGAAGGACCGCGGTACCGGCATGGAGCAGTCCATGAAGATCACCGGCGGCTCGGCCCTCCCGAAGGACGACATCGACCGCATGGTCAAGGACGCGGAGGCGCACGCCGAGGAGGACAAGAAGCGTCGCGAGGAGGCGGACACCCGCAACCAGGCCGAGGCTTTCGCGTACTCCATGGAGAAGCAGATCGCGGACAACCGTGACAAGCTCCCGGCCGACGTGGTCTCCGAGGTCGAGGCGGACGTCGCCGAGGTGAAGACCGCCCTGGAGGGCGAGGACGCCGAGGCCGTCAAGTCCGCCTACGAGAAGCTCGGGGTCTCGTCCCAGAAGATCGGCCAGGCACTCTACGCCGCGGCAGAGTCCGAGGGCGGCCAGCCGGGTGCCGACGGTGCTCCGGCGGACGAGCCGAAGCCGGCGGCCGCCGACGACGACGTCGTCGACGCCGAGATCGTGGACGACGAGAGCGACAAGAAGTGAGCGAGCAGACACCGCAGGCCTCGCCCGAGCCGGAGCCCCAGGGCTCGGAGAGCTCGGGCGGGCGCCCCTTCGAGTTCACCGACAAGCGCAAGGTCGACCCGGAGGCGGGGACGCCGCGTACGGCACCGGACGCAGGGTCCGATGCCCAGGGCGGCGCCGCCGAGGCCGGGTCCGGCGACGACGCGGCTCCGGCCGACCCGCTGGACGCGCTCGACTTCGAGCCGTCCGCCGAGGCCGGGGAGAGCGCCGCCGTGCTCGACGCCAAGGCGGAGGCGGCACGGCATCTCGACGCGCTGCAGCGGGAGCGTGCGAGCTTCACCAACTACCGCAACCGCGCCCTGCGCGACCAGGAGGCCGCGCGGGACCGGGGCGTCCAGGACGTCCTGGCGGCGCTGCTCCCCGTGCTCGACGACGTCGAGCGGGCGAAGCAGCACGGCGAGCTGAGCGGTCCGATGGCGGCCATCGCGGAGAAGCTGGACCAGTCCCTCGCCAAGTTCGGCGTGGCGCGGTTCGGCCAGGTGGGCGAGGAGTTCGACCCGCAGGTGCATGATGCACTCATGCACAACACCGACGCCGAGGCGACCAGCACCACGGTGAGCCTCGTCGTCGAACCCGGGTACCGGATCGGCGAGAAGGTCGTGCGTGCGGCGCGCGTCGGCGTCGTCGGCCCCGAGTGACAGCGGCGTGGTGAGCGGAGTGTTCGGCGCGTCCACCGCGAAGGCGGCCACCGCGCCGAACACCCCACTCACACGGAGAGAAGAGGTGCCGTGACCGGTCAGGACTGGATGGAGAAGGACTTCTACGCCGAGCTCGGCGTCCCCAAGGACGCCGACGACGCGACGATCAAGAAGGCCTACCGCAAGCTGGCCCGGACCTACCACCCGGACCAGAACCAGGGCGACGAGCAGGCCGAGTCGAGGTTCAAGGCCATCGGTGAGGCGTACGCGGTGCTCTCCGACCCTGAGCAGCGCCGGCAGTACGACGCGATCCGCGCCATGGCCGGCGGCGCCCGCTTCAACGCCGGTCCCGGCGGCGGCAGCGCCAGCGGCTTCGAGGACATCCTCGGGGCGATGTTCGGCGGTGGCGGGGGCGCCGGGCCGCGCATGCGGTACACGCAGACGGGCCCCGGGGCCGCTCAGGGCGGCCCGGGCTTCGAGGACATCCTCGGGGGCATGTTCGGGGGCGGCGGCGCACCCGCAGGGTTCCGCGCGCCGGCGCGCGGCTCGGACGTCCAGGCGGCCACCACGGTGCCGTTCCGCACCGCCCTGGAGGGTGCGACGGTCGACCTGATGGTCGACGGCCGCAAGCTCACCGTGCGGATTCCCGCCGGCGTCAACGACGGGCAGAAGATCCGGCTGCGCGGCAAGGGCCGGCCCGGCGCCGGTGGCGGCGAGGCCGGGGACCTCCTGGTCATCGTGCACGTCACGGCACACCCGGTGTTCACGCTCGACGGCGCGAACGTGCGCCTCACGCTGCCGGTGACGTTTCCGGAGGCGACGCTGGGCGCCACGGTGGAGGTCCCGACGCCGTCGGGCGAGACCGTGAAGCTGAAGCTGCCTGCCGGGACGCCGTCGGGCAAGGTGCTGCGGGCCAAGGGCCGCGGCGTCCGCACCGCGCGCACGACGGGAGACCTGCTCGTGACCGTGCAGGTCGTCGTGCCGCAGAAGCTGAGCAAGAAGGCCAAGGACGCGCTGAACGCGTTCACGGCCGCGAACGACGGTACCGATCCGCGTGCCGACCTGGTGGCGCGGGCCGAAGAGTAGACGAGGAGGAGCCGTACGTCGGCCGCACCGGCCGGGCGTCCGCCCGGCCCGGGTAGCCTGGCTCGATACACGATCCGCGAGGGCAGAGGAGGTCCCCATGGCGGCCGACGACGCACCCGTGCTGACCGTGTCCCAGGCGGCCGAGCTCGCCGGGATGCACGCTCAGACGCTGCGGCAGTACGACCGGCTGGGGCTGGTCGTGCCCCGGCGCACGCGCGGCCGGGGCCGCCGCTACTCCCGGCGGGACGTCGCCCGGCTGCGGCAGGTCCAGGAGCTCGCCCAGGGCGACGGCGTCAACCTCGCGGGCATCAAGCGCATCCTCGACCTCGAGGCCCATGTGTCGATGCTGGAGGAGCGGCTCCACGAGGCGCTGGTCCAGCTGCAGCAGACGGGACGGGTCTTCGCCGCGGGGCCGAGCGGTGACGTGGTCGTGGTGCCGCGGGGGCGTCGCGTGCGGCGTGGCGAGGTCTACGTCGAGGAAGCGGTGGTGGAACGGGCCGAGGGGGGACGGCGCGCGAGGACGTCCGGCGCGCTTGTGCTCTGGCGGCCGCACCGGGCCGACCGCCGGTGATTTCCCTGATGCAACTATTTCTTAAGTAAAGCTGCCCGGAAATCGCGCCGGGAAATGTTCAGGTAAGGCTTTCCTGGCTGTACGGTCACGAGATTCTGGAATATGTTGGCCGGGTAACCACGGGAGTGCCCGGGGAGTCTCTCGGGCGTACCGACGGACCGGGGAGACAAGCATGAGCACTTTGATGGAGATGCCCGAGGTCGCCGAGTGCTCGGTCGACGGCTGCGGATACAACCACGACCACGGCTGTCACGCCGGGGCGGTGACCATCGCCGGGCGTTCTGGCGACGCCGCCTGCGCGACGTTCATCCCGCTGAGCGACAAGGGCGGCCTGGAGAAGGTCATCGCCCACGTCGGTGCGTGCCAGCGGGGCGAGTGCGCACACAACCAGCACCTGGAGTGCACGGCCAGCTCGATCCGCGTCGGTGCGGGCCCTGAGGACCCTGGCCACGCGGACTGCCTCACGTTCGAGACTGCCTGATCGTCGCGCGCGCAGGGCTGAGCGACCGCCTGACCACCTGAGCGCGAGACGTGCTGACCACGCGGTGCCAGACCGCGCGGTCCCTCCCGGCTCAGCGGCTCAGGTGTGTCAGCAGCATCAGGGCCGCCTCGTGCGTGTCCGGGAGGCGTTCCAGCCAGACCCGGGTCGGGCGCCGCACCTCTGCGGTCAGGCCCAGCACCTCGGCGTTGCGCTCGACGACGCGACGCAGCGCGTGCCCCATGTCGGCGGTCGCCGGGCCGCGCTCGCACAGCACCGCGTAGGTGGCGTCGCTGATGGCGGCCATGGGGTGCCCCTCGCCGAAGACCTGGTGCAGCGTGCGTCCGATCGCTGCGGACCGGGCGAGGCGCTGCCACGTGTCGAGGTCGTCGATGCCGACGTCGAGCATCAGCAGGCAGTGCGTCGAGGAGACCTGGCTGCCCTCGCGCTGCGTGGCGCCGTACGTCTCCCGCAGGCGTTCGCCGAGGTACTCGCCGGTGGGTAGGCCGGTCGCCGGGTCGTGCGCGGTCACCTGGAGCGGGACGCGCTCCGTCTCCGCCACCCATCCCACCGCGACCGCACGCATGATGTGCGGGGGGACCGGCATGGAAGCGACGCCGAAGAGGACCATGACGTCGTCGAGCGTCTCGGCGATCCCGGCGCCGACGGCGGCGCGGGCAGCACCAAGACGCTCGGCAGGCCCCCCCGCCGGCCGGCCGGCCGCCACCGCTTCCACGAGGGCCTCGACCGCCGGGTGATACCAGTCCCCAGGACGGATCCACACGGTGGCCAGACTCTCGTCACGCCAGCGTTCACGCAGGCTGCGGATGGGGTTCCGCGCCTTCTGCTGCGACTCGCTCATGATTGTTGGACCCCCACGGAGGTACATCATGACGCATAAATTGGCGACTGAGACCACCTGCTGGTCGATTTCATCCGCACTTTCACCCTCCCCTGTTCGAGGTGCGAGGCCCTATAGTCTGATCTGTCAAGTGTGTTCAGGGGACCGGGAACGGCCCTTGTCGAATGGGCGCGACACAGAGGCGGCGAGGTTGGCAACGTGACGCAAGTGGATCGCGGCGCAGGTGATGCGCCGAGTGATGCTGAGCTGATCTTCCAGGTCAGGTCAGGCGACCGGGAGGCATTCGGCGCGCTCTACACACGCCATGCCGCGGCCGCGCGCGCCCTGGCCCGGCAGTACGTGAAGCCCGGCGACGCCGAGGACGTCGTCGCCGACGCCTTCTCGAAGCTGTACGAGATGCTGCGCCGGGGCGCGGGTCCCGACAGCGGATTCCGCACCTACCTCTACACGGTGGTCCGCCACCGCGCCTACGACGTCTCCCGTGGCGCCAGCCGCATGCGGCCGACCGAGGACGAGGAGATCGAGGCCGCGCTCGGCAGGGTCGCGTCGTCGGAGGACCCCGCGCTTGAAGGCTTCGAGCGTTCCGTCGTGTCGCGCGCCTACTTCGCCCTCCCCGAGCGGTGGCGGGAGGTGCTCTGGTACTGCCTGGTCGACGACCTCAAGCCCGCTCAGGTCGCGCCCGTCCTCGGGCTCACGGCGAACGGCGTCTCCGCGCTCCTGTACCGGGCGAAGGACGCCCTGCGCGACGGCTACCTGCAGCAGCACCTCACCCATGCGCCGTCGGACACCTGCCGGGTGGTGAACCCGCACCTCGGCGGCTACGTCCGCGACAGCCTCTCCCAGCGGGAGAAGACGCGGATCGAGTCCCACCTGGCCACGTGTGGCACGTGCAGTGCGCTCGTCCTGGAGCTGGCCGACGTCGCGCACGGGATGAAGTGCGTGGTCGCACCGCTCGTGCTGGGCGCGGCCGGGCTCGCGTTGGTCGGGTCGGCGATCCCGCTGGGCGCCAGCCTGGCGGCGGCGGTCAAGGCGGCGTCGGCGTCCGCGGGCAGCACCGCGGGAGCGTCGGCCGGCGGCGGTGCCGCGAGCGGCGCGGCCGCCGGAGCGAGCACCGGTGTGGGCACGACCTCGGTCGCGGCGGGCACGAGCACGGCGGCAGCCGGCGCGACGGCCGCCACGGCGGGGGCGTCGGGGGCGGGTACGGCGGCCGGAGTCGTGGGCGCGACGGCGGGTGCGACCGCGGTCGGCGTGGTCGGTGCGGGCGGCGCCGCGGCGACGACCGGGGCCATCGCCGCCGGTGCGATCACGGTCGCGGCGGTGGGTGTCGTCGCCGCACTGCAGCTGATGGGCGCACCGGCCGAGGGGGAGACGGGCGACCCGGACCCGGTCGTCGTGGCGGCGACGGGGATCCCGACGCCGCCGTCGTCGCTGCCGTCGTCGGGCACCGAGCCGTCCAGGGCGCCCGCTGAGGACGCCACCGGGCCGAGCAACCTGCTCCCGGTCACCGGGGCGGAGGACTTCACGCTGAGCTTCGCGGACTCCGGTGCGCCCCTGGAGCCGCGCCGTGCGCAGAACCTCGTGGTCTCGGTGACGAACGGCGGCAGCACGGACGTCACCGGGACCACGCTGCGGCTCATGCTGCCCGAGGGGATGTCGCCGGCCGCGCCGGAAGGGGCGTCCGGCGCCGGGATCGCCCCGGCGCTCGTCACCATCGACCCCGCTCCTGAGACCGACGGCGAGGCCGCCGGAGACGCGTCCGCGACCGGAGACACCTCCGCGGCCGATGGCGACCTGTCGGCGGCCGGCGGCGACACGGTCGTGCCGGCCGGAGAGAGTGACGCGTCCGCCTCCGGGACCGGCATCGGATCCGAGGCCTCGGGCGCGACCGGCGGTCCTGCCCCGTCGGCCATCGGTCCGTCCAGCCCTGTCACCCCCGTCCGGACCCTCTGCACGCCGGGCTCCGAGCCCGGCGTGGTGTTCTGCGACGTCGGGCCCGTGGGCGCCGGAGAGGCGCGCGAGGTGCAGGTCACCGTGCGCGCACAGGGCGGCGGAACCTACCCGATCGGCGCCGAGCTGCGGGCGGACGGCATCGACGCGCGGTCCATCGCGCTCCCCGTGCGCGAGGTCATGTCGTTCGGGCCGGAGCTCTCCGCGCAGACGCAGGCCACCGACCTCGCGTCCCCGGGCAGCGGTGTCCTGCCCGTGCGGATCGGGAACACCGGTGACCAGGGCGCGGCGAAGGGCTGGTCGATGTCGGTGACGCTGCCCGGCGGCGTCCGCCCGGCCGCGGCGCAGGAGGCGCTCACCTGCACGGCCGGCGAGTCGCGCACCTGGTCCTGCGCACCCCATGAGCCGCTGGCGCTCGCGCCGGGAGCCTGGCAGGACCTGGCGCTCCAGGTCGTGGCCGTCCCGCCGAGCCCTCAGTCCTCCGTCGAGAGCTCCGAAGGGACGGCGAGCGTGGCTCCGGTGGGTGCGAACCACACGCAGGACGCCCGCGCCCAGGTCTCCGTGACGCCGGCGTGGACCGGTGCCTCCGGGGGCGTCGGCGATCTCTCCTCCACGTGCGTCGCGACCGGCGGGCTGAAGGTGGCCAAGGCCGAGGTGTCCGGCACCTACACCAACGGGACCGCGCGGACCGTGTCCGTCGAGCTGGAGGTGGAGGGCAAGAAGGCCGTCCACGCCGACCCGCTCGGACCGGGCGAGCGCGTGACGCTCCGTCGCGACGAGGGCATCCGCGTGCCGAAGGGCGCCGCGACCTGGGTGCTCTCCCGGACGGTGGAAGGGGTCACCTACCAGCACCGGGTGCCCGCGGGCGGCTTCCCCGACACCGACTGCTACAACCCGTCCTGGGAGTCCAGCGCGAAGGCCGTGACGGTGAACGCCGGCGGCCGGGTCGGCATCCAGGGCACGCTCTCGAACAAGTCGGACGAGCCGATGCGGGTCGAGATGGCGGTGCGGGTGAAGTCGGGCCGCCTCGTCTCGGAGACCAAGACCGTCCCGCCGGGTGAGCTCGGGACGTTCACGGTGGCCACCGGTCAGGACCGCACGGATCCCGGTCAGGCGACCTTCCGTCTGGCTCGCTGGACGTTCGACAGGGACGGCGACCCGCCCGTCCGGTCGGCGGAACCGGGGTCGCGTCCGGAGGCGAAGTACGGCCGGGCCGTGATCGCGCCGTCGTACACGGCTCCTTCCCGCACCATGAACGCGGACTGCACGTACGACAGCGCCCGCGGTGCCTCGGTCGGGACCTTCCAGGTGCCGGTCGACAACACCGGGTCGACCCTTCCGGTCACCTTCCGGATGGGCGAGACCACGCTCCAGGTCGAGGCCGGGAAGACCGGGACCATGGACGTCCGGGTGCCGTGGGGCACCGACCGGATGGCGCTGACGACGACGGGCGGCGATCAGCTCGCGACCGTGGACGTGACGTTCACCTCGTGCGCCGACGTCGGATGGCCGGGGAAGTCGGTCGAGGCCGGGCTCGAGGCACAGTGCGTGAACGGTACGGCGCAGGTGGAGGCCGTCGTGCGCAACGTGGGCGGCAGCACCTGGACCGGTGCGCTCGTCCGGCCATACTCCGGGCGCCAGGGCGAAGAGGCCGAGGTACCCGCGAACGGTGCCGCGACGCTCGTCCTGCGCGGACCGGTGGCGCTGGACCGCGATCCGGAGGTGCTGGTCCGGCTCAGCCGGGAGTTCGAGGGCAGGACGCGCACGGTGGCACAGAGCCATGACGTGGCGCCGATCGCCTGCGAGCCCACGACGAGCTGCACCAGCGGCTCGGGCGCGACGAGCTGGATCACCGCCTGGTTCAACGGCGGCTGCAAGGACGAGGACGACGGAACCGGCGAGCAGGTCGAGCGGCCTGCGACGAACCAGGGCGACGGCTCGGTCTCGTCCGGCGGGGGCTCCGGCCCGTCGGTGGGCGGTGGCTCCGGTGGGAGCCAGGAGCCCTATCCCAGGCAGGGGTGGGAGTCGAGCGATCCGACGGGCGAGGCCTCCGGGGAGTCCGTCGACCTCGTGACGATCGACGAGCAGGCGGAGAGCGAGGAGACGGAGGGCTGAGGCCGGAGCCCTCCGGGGTCCGGAGCGCCGGCACACCCCGGGCCTGCCGACCCGGGGCTTTCCCGGTCGACGGCCTCAGACCACGCCGTACAGGCGGTCGCCCGCGTCGCCGAGGCCGGGCACGATGTACGCCTTCTCGTTGAGCCGCTCGTCCACCGCAGCGACGACGATCTCCGTGTCGACCCGGTCGCCCACCTGCTCCTCGACGGCCCGGAGACCTTCGGGCGCCGCGAGCAGGCACACGGCCGTGACCTCGCGCGCACCGCGCGCGAACACGTAGTCGATCGCTGCGACCAGGGTGCCGCCCGTGGCGAGCATCGGGTCGAGCAGGAAAACGTGCCTGCCGGTCAGGTCTTCGGGCAGCCGGTTGGCGTAGGTGACCGCCTGCAGGGTCTCCTCGTCGCGCATCATCCCGAGGAAGCCGACCTCCGCCGTCGGGAGCAGGCGCGTCATGCCGTCGAGCATGCCGAGTCCGGCACGCAGGATCGGCACCACGAGCGGTGCGGGGGAGGCGAGCGTCGTCCCGGTCATCGTGGTGACCGGGGTGGTGATCTCCTTGGGCTCCGTGGCGATGCCCCGGGTGGCCTCGTAGGCGAGCAGGGTGACGAGCTCGTCCACCAGCAGACGGAACGTGGCGGACGGGGTGGTCTCGTCCCGCAGGACGGTGAGCTTGTGGTCCACCAGCGGATGGTCGGCAACGTGCAGGCGCATGGCCCCACGGTACCGGCCTGGCCACGGGACATCCGACCGCCGGGCGCACGGTACGGCGCACGCCACGGGCCGGCGAGACCTTCTAGGCTGGGCCGCATGAGCGACGGGTTCCCGGGGGCGACGCGGGCCGAGCGGACCGCGGTGTGGGAGTCCGCGATGGAAGCCGCTCTCGCCGAGGCCGGCAAGGCGCTCGGGTCCGACGACGTGCCGGTGGGCGCAGTGGTGCTGGACGAGGCCGGGCGCACGATCGCCGTCGGGCACAACGAGCGCGAGGCGGGCGGCGACCCGACCGCGCACGCCGAGGTGCTCGCCCTGCGGGCGGCGGCCACGGCCCGGGGCGAGTGGCGGCTCGCGGGCTGCACGCTCGTCGTGACGCTCGAGCCGTGCGTGATGTGCGCGGGCGCACTCGTGCTGGCGAGAGTGTCACGCCTGGTCCTGGGCGCATGGGACGCGAAGGCCGGGGCGACGGGCTCGGTCTGGGACCTCGTCCGCGACCGCCGGTCGAACCACGAGGTCGAGGTGATCGCGGGGATCCGTGCGGACGAGTGCGGCGCCCTTCTGCGTACCTTCTTCGCCACCCGCCGCAGCGGCTGACGCCCGGAGGGGTCAGCCGGCCTGACGCGACGGCGCCCCGTCCAGCCGCCACTGCGTGGTGCGGGTCGCCAGGTCCGTGATGCCGCTGCGGTCCGACGGGGACAACGTGCCCACGCGGGTACCGGGGTGCAGCCGGTGGTCGCCGTCGTAGAGCTCGGCGAGCTGTTCGGCGGCGACGTCGTCCCCGGCGTCGGCGGCGACCAGGAGATGGGCGAGCTCGTCGGCGAGCGCGTCGAACTCGTCGGTCGAGATGTCCAGGCCGAGCATCCCCGCCGCAGCGGCGGCCTGCTTGCCGGTTCCCGCGCCGGGGAGGTCGTCGGGGACCGTCCCGATGATCGGTCCCCACATGTCCCACAGCAGCAGCTCGTCGCGGTGCCGGTGGGCCACCTCCAGGAGCACGTAGCGCCGCACGAAGTCCTGGCCGGAGAGCTCGGGCAGGCCGGCCACGCCGAACGACGCCGGATCGGCCACCCCGGCCCGGATCGCGAGCCAGGCCTGTGCCGCGGTGACGAACGGCTGGTCGAGGTCCGACGCCGGGTCGCGGGTGACGCTGGAGGGCATGTCGTACGGGTCGAAGCCCAGCTCCTCACCGGGGGCGAGCTCCGGGTCCCAGCGCACCCAGCGGGTGCCGTCCCAGTGCTCGACGACCACGTGGTCCGCCTCGAAGCCGGGCTGGAGGTAGCCGGCGAAGCCGATCCGTGAACGCGCCGGGACGCCGTGGCTGCGCAGCACCCCGAGCGAGAACAGCGTGTGGTCGCGGCAGCAGCCGGCGACCTGCTGCGCGGGCTCGCGGGGTGTGTCGAGCGGGCCGGGCGCACGCTCGGTCGCGGCGTCGAGGGTGGCCGACAGCCAGCGGCGGTCGACGTCGTGCCACTGGTCCGGGGTGGGGCCGCCGGGGAGGTTCTCGTCCCGGTAGTGCACCACGGTGGCGCACGCCGCGGCGTGCACGGCGGACGGTTCGGGCCGGATGGCGGTCAGGAGGTCGGTGTGCGGCGCGGGGTTGCTGTACGGGCTGTGGGTCGCCCAGTCGCCGAGGCTCGGAGCAGGCACGTCGTCGTCCCTTCAAGGTCCTTGAGATTGCGGTGCGACGACGCTAGCAAAATCCTTGTTTGGTGGGCTAGTGACTGAAACCTGCGGGTATCGGCGGGCGGCGGTCAGCGGGGCGGGCCCGGCATGCGGTCGGCGGGCGGGCCCGGCAGGCGCGCGTCGAGCTCTGCCAGGACGGCGCTCGTCCCGTCGTCGACCTTCACGGTGGCGTGCGCGTCGCCGCGGGTCGCACCCCGGTTCACGATGACCACCGGTTTGCCGTCCCGTGCCGCGCGCCTCACGAACCGCAGGCCGCTCATCACGGTGAGGGAGGTGCCGGCCACGAGGAGGGACTCGGCGTCGTCGACCATCGCGTACGCGGCCGCGACACGGGTGCGCGGCACGTTCTCGCCGAAGTAGACGATCTCGGGCTTGAGGATCCCGCCGCAGGAGTCGCAGGGCGCGGGCCGGAAGTGGGCGGTGGCGGAGATGACGGCGTCGGCGTCGGGGGCGATCTCGATGTCGCCCACGGTGCCGACCGAGTCCGCGAAGCCCGGGTTGAGCGCGTCGAGACGCGCAGCGAGCTGTGCGCGCGGTACCACCCGGGCGCAGGACAGGCAGATCACCCGGTCGTAGCGTCCGTGCAGGTCGATGACGTTGCGGGCGCCGGCCTCCTCGTGCAGGAGGTCGACGTTCTGCGTGATCGTCCCGGCGAGGAGGCCGCGCTCCTCGAGCCGCACGAGCGCGCGGTGCCCCGCGTTCGGCTCGGTGCGGTGCATGTGCTGCCAGCCCACGTGGTTGCGGGCCCAGTAGTGCCGGCGGAACGCGGCGTCGCCCACGAACTGCTGGTAGGTCATGGGGTTGCGCGGCGGCGAGTCGGGGCCGCGATAGTCGGGGATCCCGGAGTCCGTGGAGATGCCCGCGCCGGTCAGCGCCACGAACCGGGTGCCTGCGAGCGTGCGGACGGCGTCGTCGACGCTCGTGAGCGCAACCTCGACGGGCTCGGGCTGCCAGGTGGTGGGGCGCGAGAGGGGCTGCACCCTCCGAGCCTACTGAGTGGTGCGGGTGGGGTGAAGCTCGGCCGGCCGGAGTGCTTGACAGCGATTTACATCGATGCAAACCTGGATTTCACCCTGCACGTGTGAGCGATCACACCGCAACGAGGAGATGTCATGGAATCTGTATTCGCGCACTCCTGGCGAGGGCCCAGGGCAGCAACGATGCTGCTCGCGGTGCCGGCTCTCGTCATGGCGTCGCTCGTGGCCCCGGCCACGGCGGCGTCCGCCGACGGCGACGTCGCCGTCGGGCTGGTCGGAAGCGACGCGGTGACGGTCACCGCCGGCGCGACCGCCGGCGCGACCGCCGTCGCGACCGCCGACGCCGTCGCCGAGGTCACCGCCGACGACGACGCCTCCGGAGACGTCGGCGCGGCCGCCTACCCGGGCCCCGGAGTCGTCACGGGCGACACGTTCGCCCACGACCCCGAGGTGATCAAGAAGCCGGACGGCACCTACCTGCTGGCGTTCACCGCGAACGGCGTCGGGCTCAAGACGTCGAGCGACCGCACGCGGTGGAACGACGTCGGCGCCGCCTTCCCGAACGGCACGCCCTGGGCCGACAGGTACACCGGCGGCGCGCGCAACCTCTGGGCGCCCGAGCTCAGGTACGCGAACGGCCGGTACTACCTGTGGTACTCGGCGTCGTCTTTCGGGTCCAACCGGTCGGCCATCTTCCTCGCGACCAGCCCGTCGGGCGCGTCGGGGTCGTGGACCGACCGGGGCGTGGTCATCGAGTCCGGCACGAGCGACGACTTCAACGCCATCGACCCCGCCGTGACCGAGGACGAGAACGGGACCTGGTGGATGAGCTTCGGCTCGTTCTGGTCCGGCCTCAAGATGATCCGGCTCGACGCGTCGACAGGCCTGCGGTCCGGCTCGGACCTCCACAGCATCGCGAGCCGCGGCGGCGGCGCGATCGAGGCGCCGACCATCCACCACCGGGACGGCTACTACTACCTGTTCGTGTCGTTCGACCGGTGCTGCCAGGGGGCCGACTCGACCTACCGCGTGATGGTGGGGCGGTCGACGTCGGTCACCGGGCCGTACGTCGACCGCAACGGGACGTCCATGATGAGCGGCGGCGGCACCGAGATCCTCGCGAGCCAGGGCTCGGTCCACGGGCCGGGTCACCAGACGGTGCTCGCCGACTCCGACGCGGACGCCATCTTCTACCACTACTACCGTGACGACGGCGTGGCGCAGCTGGGGATCAACCTGCTGCGGTACGACAACGGCTGGCCCACCGTCTACTGACGACGGCGGTGCGAAACGGGCCCCCGTCCGGCATGCCGCCGGGCGGGAGCCCGTGTGCCGCGTGGTCCTCAGGCGAAGTCGCCCGGCCGGTAGCTGCCGGCCGGGGTGCCGGCCAGGACGTTGATCCGGTTGTAGGCGTTGATGACCGCGATCAGGGAGATCAGCCCGGCGAGCTCGTCGTCCCCTCTTCTGGGACTTCTCCGGGGAGCAAGCCCGAAGAATCGAGCCTCTGACCAGTGTTTCTGCCGGTCAGAGGCTCGACTCCTTCAAAAAGTGCGGTAGCGGTGGGATTTGAACCCACGGTGGACTGTTAACCCACACACGCTTTCGAGGCGTGCTCCTTAGGCCGCTCGGACACGCTACCTGGTGCCCACCGAAGCGGGCCGTAGCAGGATACCTGCTCAGGCTCCGGATCGCCCAATCGATAGCTCGACCCGCTGGATGGCGCCGCCTCCTCCCGCCGGGAAGACGATCGGCGGCGACGGCTTCACCCGGGCCTCCGGGGGCACGAGGCCCCCGTGTGGGTCGACGAGCACTTCTCCGGCGTCGCGCCGTGCTCGAGGCCGCGCCCCTGACCGGCGCGAGGCCGGTCAGGGGCGCGGTGTCCCGGATCCGGTGGTGCGTAGCGTCCCGGTGCTACGACCAGGACCCCTTGCCGCCGTACACGCCCAGGATGGTCCCGATCCCTCCGGACTCGAAGTGGCCGAGGAAGTTGGAGCTGCCGTCGAAGAACATCACGCTCGTGTAGACCGGGGTCGCGTTGAGCTCGAAGGTCTCGGTCGCGGCGTAGAGCCGGTTGAGGTCGTCGGTGTAGACGTCGCCCCACATGACGTTTCCGCCCGGGCTCCCGAAGCCGCCGGAGTCGCCGTTGAACTGCTCACCGTCCTGCTCCATCGTGATCTGGACGTTGAGGTAGAAGATGGCGCCGGCCAGGGCGCAGGTGGCCGGGTAGGTCGCGGTGGTCGTCCGGAGCGCCACCACCGCGGCATCGATCTTCTCCTGCTCGAGCTTTCCGGTCATGCGCGCCGCGAATTCCTCGGCGATGCGGTCCCGATCCACCGTGACGTCGGTTCTCTGCACGGTCTCGTCAACCATGTGCTTTCCCCTTTCCCCTGTGGTGCGGCGCCTGGCATCCGGCCGTTCAGGGCCCTTGCCGTGGCGCCGATATCTGCCTCGTGCCTTCTCGGGAGGCACGTCAAAACTAGGCAGAGGCTTTCCTGGCTGTCCACGCGGGGGTCGGATTTCACCCACGGAATAAAATGCTGGAACCGGCGCGAAAACATGGTTCCTATAAATACCCGAAATCAACCAGCTGATCGTCCGGTAACAGGTCAGTTCCGGCGCCTCAGGCGCTTGCGCGGGTCCGGTCCCGAGCCCGTGATCCCGGCGATCGCGGACCCGGCGGAGAGGGCCCGCTCGGAACGGAGATCGGCCGCGACCGCGCGGATCAGGCCCGGCAGGAAGTCCCCGCCGCGGCGCCAGGTCCACGGGATGCCCTGGGTCACCAGCCATCTGGCCCGCTGCCGCCGGGAGGGCGGATCCGGAGCATCGGGCAGGCGGGCCGCCAGGTCGGCGTCGGACGGCAGCGCCGCGGTCGTCGGCACCTCGTGCACGGCGCCGGTGGCCGGAACCGTGCACGTCGGGCCCGCCAGGTCCACGGCGTCGAGCCACGCCCTCGCCACACCCAGCGCGAGTCGCCGGTGCCCGGTGGGCGACGGGTGCACCCGGTCGATGTGCCAGGCCGCTGCGCCGGCGTGGGCGATGGCCCGTGCCCCGTCCACCACCAGGACGTGGTCCGTGGCCTTCCGGGCCCTTGCGGCGGCGGCATCGACGGCGGCGTTGACCAGGGCGACCCGACGCCGCATCACCCGGCGCACCAGGCGCGGCGCCAGCTCGAACAGGCCGATCACCGGCAGCCGCACGAGGACGACGGCGGTCCCGGCACCGGTCAGGGTGTCGACCGTCCGTGCCAGGGCAAGCTCGATCTCGGGCGCCGAGAAGTCGCTGCGCAGCACGTCGTTCCCGCCCACCAGCACGGTGGCGAGTGCCGGCCGCAGCCGGAGCGCCTCGGTGAGCTGGCCGCCCGCGATGTCGCGGGCGCGGGACCCGTTGTGGGCGAGGTTCCGGAACGACTCGACCTGCAGCACCTCCGCGAGGTGCGCGGCCCAGCCCGGGCCGTACCGTGCGTCGGGCCCGACGACGTCGCCCACGCCCGCGGTGATCGAGTCACCCAGAGCGACAGCCGTCGTCGGCCCCGGGATCATGGCCGGGTTCCGGCCATCACCACGCCATCGGCGGCCTTCCCGGGCAGCGCGCTCGCGTCCTCGAACGCCGGCCTGTCGTGCAGCGCCAGCATCGCTTCGCCCGTCGCCGTCCACGGGAACAGCTCCGCGCGCTCCCTGGCCGCCGCGCGGCGGGCGGCCGGGTCGCGGTCCAGCACGTCGTGGATCGCGAGGGCGAGCGGGGCGGGGTCGGGCGGCGCCGCCGCTCCTGCCGGGCCGACGATCTCGGGCAGTGCACTCGTCGCGGAGCACACCACCGGTGTCCCGGAGGCCAGTGCCTCCAGCGCAGCCAGTCCGAACGTCTCGATCGGCCCGGGGGCGACGACGACGTCGGCGCAGCTCAGCAGGGTTGCGAGACGATCCCGGTCCGGCACGAACGACAGGAACCGGTGCGGCAGCCCGGCGGCGAGGGCCCGGTCGCGCACCTTCGGCAGCAGCGGCCCGGCGCCGGCGACGACGAGCCGCACCGGACGGCCGTCGCGCATCACCTGGGCGGCCGCGTCGACCGCGAGGTCGACGCGCTTCTCCTGGGAGATCCGGCTGGCGGTCACGATCAGCGTGGTGCCGGGCGGCGCGTACTGCTCCCGGAAGGCGTCGTCGTACCGGCCGGGCCGGAACATCTCGAGGTCGACACCGAGCGGCACCCGGACGAGCGGCGGCAGCGCCACGTTCCGTCTCCGCCGGCGCAGGCGTTCCACCTCGCCGGCGGCGAACTCCGTGGTGGCCACGAGGCGGTCGAACCTGGTCAGCGTCGCCAGGTTGTAGCGGTCGGCGAAGCGTGGCGCGGAGGCGGCGCCGAGGGCGGCGATACGGCCGTCCGGGCCGTGTCCGGGAACCCACGAGCGCAGCACGCCGTCGACCCGCTCGTGCAGCATCGCGAGCGACGGCACGCCCTCGTTCGACGCCCAGTCGCCGATCCCGGTCAGCGTGGTCCGGTCGGAGACCTCCAGGCGGTCCGGTTCGAGCGTCTCGAGGAGCCGTCTGACCTTGGCCGGGCGGACCACGACGCGGTAGCCGCCGGAGAACGGCGCGCGCGGCGCGGCGACCGTGACGAGGCGCACCCCGTCCACGCGCGTCACGGAGTCGTGCTCGCCCGGTACCACGAGCACCGGCTCGTGCCCGTGGTCGCGGTACTGGCCGGCCATCGCGTGCATCGCGGTGCGGATCCCGCCCGACCGCGGACCGTAGAAATTCGCGATGTGGACGATGCGCACGTCATACCTCCGCCGACCCGGCCCTCTCGTGGACCCGGATCGCGTCTTCGTAGTGGTGCACGAGCTCTTCGCAGATGTCGTGCCAGGTGCGGCCTTCTGCTCGCTCGCGGGCCGCCGCGCCGAAGGCGATCCGCTTGCGTTCGTCGCCCACGAGGTCGGCCACATGTCGGCGCAGCGCCTTGTGGTCACCTGGAGGGTACAACCATCCGTCGTACGAGTGCCGCACGATGTCCAGCGGCCCGCCGGCGGCCGGCGCCACCACGGGTACGCCGCTGGCGTGGGCCTCCTGGAGGGTCTGGCCGAACGTCTCCAGCTCACCGGGGTGCACGAAGACGTCCAGGCTCGCCATGGCCCGGGAGAGCTCCGTGCCGCGCAGCAGCCCGGTGAAGTGGGCGGTCGGCAGGAGGTGGTGCAAGGCGTCCCGCTCGGGCCCGTCGCCGACGACGACGAGCCGCACGTTCGGCAGGTCCCGTAGCACGCTCAGCGCCTCGACCTGCTTCTCCGCGGCGAGTCGCCCGACGTACCCGACCAGCACCTCCCGGCCGTTCCCGACCGCGCGTCGCCAGTTCTCGTCGCGGAACCGCGGGTGGAACGACGTCGTGTCCACCCCCCGTCCCCACAGGCGCATGTTCGGGATGCCGCGGGAGGCGAGCTGGTGCATGGTCGCCGTCGACGGGACGAGGTTGAGCGTGGCCTTCTCGTGCAGGTCCTTGACTCGCTTCCACAGCAGGGGCTCGAAGTGGCCCAGCCCGTACCGCGAGGCGTAGCCGGGGACCTCGGTCTGGTAGACGGCGACGGTCGGCAGCCCCATCCGCTCGGCGGCCAGCATGCCGCGCCAGCCGAGGATGAACGGGGAGGCCAGGTGGACGACGTCGGGCGCGAACGCCGCGAGCGTGCGCTCCGTGCGCCACTTCTTGCCTACCACGAGGCGGACGTCCGGGTAGCCGGGGAACCCGATGGACCCGAGCTCGACGACCGGCGCTCCGCTGACGAAAGGGGGTACGGCGCCGCTGTCGGCGTCGGGAGCGAGCACCATGGCCTCGTCGCCACGCTGCTCGAGATGTTCGAGTACCCGCAGGACGGAGTTGGTCACTCCGTTGACCTGCGGGAGGAAGGACTCGGTGACGATGGCTACGCGCACGGTAGCCACTCGACCATCGTGTGGTGACGCGTCAGGGGCCTACGAGCGGAGTGCCGGCAAACGTCACGTGTCATCTTGCTCCTTCTCCGATACCGGGACGGCCACGGAAGTCTCCGCCGGGTCCTCCTTCCGGCGCCTCTCCGTGACCGCGATCTGGATCAACCGCGCGAGTGCTCCCAGCAAGAGTGCCACGAGTAGGGCGTTGCGTACCGCTCCCGTCAGGGTCATTCCCGGGAAACCACCGAGAAATTCGTCGTAACGGACCGGGAAGATCTCCTTGGTGAGGTACGCGACGACGAGCAGGCCGACCGCCGGTGGCAGCCAGGTGCGCCGGGCCTCGGCACCGTCGCGGCCGTAGAGCGCGATCGCGGCGGCGACGGGCGGGCCGAGCCAGGCGATGAACTGGGGCGAGCCCACCTTGTTGAAGACGATGAGGGCGAGCAGCGCGGCGGCGGCCGTCAGGAGGAGGACGTCCTGGGCACGCTCGGGACGCCGTCGGACCACGAACGCCGCCAGCAGGGCGATGAGCAGGACGGCGAGGGGCAGCGCGACGTCGAGCGCCTCGGCGAGCTCGGCCGGCGCGGTGCCGAGCACCTCGTAGGTGAAGATCTCGTCGTTCCAGGCCGGGTCGTACTTCGGGTTGTCCATCCCGATCAGCAGGAAGGGTGTGGCGCCGACCGCCTCGACCTGCAGGTTGCGGTCGCTCTGCTCGCCGAACACGTCGAGCACGCGCCCGCCGCTGCCCAGTGCGAGCGCCGATCCGACGACGACGGCGGTCACGATCGCGCCCGGCAGCACGACGTTCCGCGCGAAGCCGTACAGGCTGCTTGACGTCGCGGCGATCGCCACGGCCACGGCGCCGGGTGCGATCTTGATCCATGCGCCGACCGTCGCCAGCGTCATCGCCGTCGCGGGGTGCTTGGCCGCGATCACCAGCGCGACCAGCATGATCGGGGCGATGACGCCGTCGAGGCGGCCCAGGAAGATGGGGCCGAGCGCCACGAGGAAGGCGAGCCAGAACCAGGCCGCGAGGCGACCCCGCGGGCGGGCGCGCGCCAGGAAGACGGTGGCGACGGCGTCGAGCGCGGTCACGAGGCAGAGCCAGACCCACTCGTAGCCGGCGGTGGTCTCGGAGAACCAGGCCGGCGGCGTGATCGCGAGGAGCGCCCCGACCGGGTACACCCACGCGAAGTCGAAGACGGGCCAGTAGCCCTCACCGGTGCCGTTGCGCGCCCACCACTCGTAGAGCGTGACGTCGCCGAAGATCTGCGGCTCCCACTGCCACGCCTCGAGGATCAGCCAGGCGTGGGCGGCGGCGAAGGCCACGGCGACGGCCCACGGCGAGAGCAGGACGCGGGTCAGGACGCGGGCGGGGCGGGCGTCGGTGAGCACGGCCCACATCCTTGCACTCTTCGCCGGACCCGTTCAGCCCCTGCTGCCCGCGCCGCCGCCGTCGTCCCGCGTGCTGTCCGGGCGAGCAGGGCTCAGGCGAACGCGCTGACCCCCGTGATGTCGCGGCCGATGATGAGCGCCTGCATGCTCTCGGTGCCCTCGTAGGTGTGCAGGGCCTCGATGTCGGCGAAGTGCCGCGCCACGCGGTTCTCCAGCAGGATGCCGTTGCCGCCCAGCATGTCGCGGGCGATCTGCGCGATCTGGCGCGCGCCCCGCGTGCAGGAGTACTTGGCGATCGACGCCTGCGGGCCGGTCAGCTCGCCGGACTCGGCGAGCCGCGTCATCTGCTTCACCAGCAGCTGGATCTGGGTCAGCGTGGAGAGCATCTGTGTGAGGCGTTCCTGGATCATCTGGCTCGCGGCGAGCGGGCGGCCGAACTGCACGCGCTGCTTCGAGTAGGCCACCGCCGACTCGTAGCAGGCGATGGCGTGCCCGACGGCGGACCAGGCGACCCCCAGGCGCGTCGCGAACAGCACGCGGCCGGTGTCCTTGAAGGACCGCGACCCCGGCAGCAGGTTCTCCGCCGGCACGAACACGTCGTCCAGGACGATGTGCGCCTGGTGGATGGCGCGCAGGGAGACCTTGCCCCGGATCGTGGTGCCCTCGTAGCCGGGGGAGTCCTGCGGCACGATGTAGCCGTGGACCGCGTTGTCGCCGCCGTCCCCGACGGACCTGGCCCAGACGACCGTGATGTCGCCGATCGAGCCGAGTCCGATCCACTTCTTCTCGCCGTTGATGACGTAGCCCTCGACGCCGTCGCGCGTGGTGGCGACCGCCGTGGTCTCCAGGGCGACCGAGTCGGAGCCGTGCGTCGGCTCGGTGAGGCCGAACGCGCCGAGGATCTCGCCGCGCGCCATCGGGCCGGCGTACTTCTCGATCTGTTCGTCCGAGCCGAGCATGGTGATGGACTGCAGCGCCAGCCCGCCCTGCACGCCGCAGATGGTGGCCACGGAGCCGTCGCCGCGCGACATCTCCATCGCGGCCAGGCCCTCGGCGTACGGGGTGACGTGCGGCAGGCCGGGGACGTCCACGCCGTCGCGCAGGAGGTCGAGCTCGGCCAGGCGCTTGACCAGGTCCATCGGGACCTCGTAGCGCTCCCAGTAGTCGGCGATGACGGGCAGGACCTCGTCCTGCACGAACGTCCGGACCTTGTGCTGGTGGGCTCGTTCCTCGTCGGTGGCGTCGGCGAACGCTCCGGCGAAGTCGATGTCGAGCGGCTGGGAGAGGTCGTACTCGGGCGCCGTCACCCCGGGAGTCTGAGTCATGCCGACCATCGTGCGCCGGTACCGAATATCACGTCAAGTGATACGGGGTCTCAATGTAGGTGCCGCCGTACCGGTCAGGCGGCCGCCAGGCTCTCCCGGCGGTTCACGCGCCACCAGACGAAGAAGCCGACGAGCGTGAAGCCGCCGTAGAACACGTACATCGCGGCCGTGGCCCAGTACCCCGCGCCGAGCAGCAGCGGAACACCGACGATGTCGACCGCGACCCAGATCAGCCAGAACTCGACCCACCCCTTCGCCATGCCGTACGTGGCCAGGAGCGAGCCCATGAAGATCCAGGCGTCGGCCCAGACCGGCTCGTAGGAGCCGAGCGCGCGGAACAGGGGAGTCAGCAGCAGCGTCCCGACCACGAGCGCGGCGACCAGGCCGAGGCGTGCCGGCCACGACGCCCACCGTGGGTGCACCGCGGCGCCGTCGTCGGCCGGGACCTTGCCGTCCGCACGTACGTCCGCGGCACGACGGCGGGTCTCCCGCCAGCGGTACCAGCCGTAGACGGACACGGCGACGAACATGACCTGACGGCCCGCCTGCCCCAGCATGTCGGCCCGCCCCGTCCCGCCGAACCACGACCCCAGGAAGACCGTGAACAGCAACAGGTTCCCGACGATGCCCACCGGCCACGCCCACACCTTGCGCCGCATCCCGCCGAGCGCCGACGTCAGGCCGAAGACGTTGCCGATCACCTCACGCCAGAGGATCTGCTGATCAGCGATGCTGAAGGTGGCGTCGAACAGCCAGCGGATCACGTCCATGCCAGAAGGATCCCACGCACGGCCTCCGGCTCCGAGGTCACCCCAGCGCGTCCCGGACGGCGCGGGCGACGTCGTCGGGCGCCGTCTCGCCGTCGAGCACCGTGACCACGACGCGGCGGCGCGGCTTCGCGCCCGGCTCCGGCGTCGTCGCGGCCCTGCCGTGCGCGACGGCCCGCCGCAGCTCCGCGAACGCCTCCTCCAGATCCGGCCGCAGGTCGAGGGACGGATGACGCAGCCAGCGCCGCAGGATCGCGTTGTGCACCGACACCACCGAGGCGGCGAAGGCGATCGACGCGGTCGTGTTCGACCTGTCGGGCGGCAGGGTGTCGCGCAGGTACTGCGTGAACGCCCGCTCGTAGCGATGCGTGGTGACCAGCTCACGGTCCCGCAGCGCCGCCACCTCCTGCAGCAGGGCGTACCGGGCCAGCGACGTCTCCCGCTGGCCCACATGGTGGTCGAAGACCATGCGCGCCGCCCGGCACACCTCGAGGTACGGGCCCATCTCCGGGTCCCAGCCGTGCCCGACGTCGCCCCCGGCCTCCTCGCTCGCCCGCGCCTCCGGGCGGGTGGCGGCCAGCATCACCACGACCTCCTCGAGCAGCAGCTCGTGGTCGGCGAAGACGACGTCCTCCTTCGACCGGAACCGCCGGAAGAACGTCGCACGGCTCACCCTGGCGGCGTCCGCGATCTCCTCGACCGTGGTCTTCTCGTAACCCTGCCGCGTGAAGAGGCCGACGGCGGCGTCGACCGCCTGGGCGTGCGTATGGGGGCGGACCGCTGTCATGCAGGGCAGGCTACCGTTCCCGGATCCGGCCCGAGCGGAGCCGCTGGAGATAGCGCACCTCGCGGACCGCGATCCCGATCCCCAGTGCGAGCGGGAGGGCGGACCACGGGTGCCCCGTGGCGAGGCCGATCAGCCCGGCGGTGGCCACCACCGCTCCGCCGACGACCGTGAACAGGCTGGACCAGCGCATGCCGCTCACCGTAGCGGGTGGGACCACTGCCGCCCGGGCGTCGATGAATGTCGGACAGGCGGCATAGGGTCGGTGCATGACCGAGAAGACCACCACCCCAGCCCCCGTCGTCGACGTCTACGTGGACCCGGTGTGCCCGTTCGCCTGGATCACCTCGCGCTGGGTGCTCGAGGTCGCGCAGCACCGGGACGTCGAGCTCACCTTCAAGCTCATGAGCCTCTACCTGCTCAACAAGGACCGCGACATCCCCGCCGACTACCGGGAGCGGATGGACCGCTCGCGCGGCATCGGCCGTGTCGCCTGCGCCGTGCAGACCGACCACGGCCCCGAAGCCTTCACGGCCTTCTACAACGCCGCCGGCACGCGTATCCACAACGGGAACGACAACGACTTCGCCGCCGTGATCCTCGAGGCGCTCGCGGAGGCCGGGCTGCCCGCGGAGCTCGCGGCCGCCGCGGAGTCGGACGCGTACGACGAGGCGCTCGCCACCTCGCACGAGGCCGGCATGACCCCGGTGGGCGACGACGTCGGCACCCCGACCATCCACGTGGACGGCGTGGCGTTCTTCGGGCCGGTGCTGCAGTCCATCCCGCGCGGCGAGGAGGCGGTCCGCCTGTTCGACGGCGCGGTGGCGCTCGCCTCGTACCCCGACTTCTTCGAGATGAAGCGGACCCGGACGGGGTCGCTGAACTTCAGCTGAGCAGGAGTCCCGGGAACTCTGCCGGAACGTTTTGGGCCGCACTGACATTGTGGGTGGCATGAGTCTCGACCTTCGCATCTTCACCGAACCGCAGCAGGGCGCGTCCTACGACGACCAGCTCGCCGTCGCCCAGGCGACCGAGGAGCTGGGCTTCAGCGCGTTCTTCCGCTCCGACCACTACCTCTCGATGGGCGACGGCGACGGGCTGCCCGGCCCCACCGACGCCTGGACGACCCTGGCCGGTCTCGCGCGCGACACCGAGACGGTCCGGCTGGGCACGCTCGTCTCGTCGGCGACGTTCCGCCACCCCGGCGTGCTCGCGATCCAGGTCGCCCAGGTGGACCAGATGTCCGGCGGGCGGGTCGAGCTCGGCCTCGGGACCGGCTGGTTCGCCGCCGAGCACGCCGCCTACGGCATCCCGTTCCCCGACAAGCGCTTCGGGATCCTCGAGGAGCAGCTCGCGGTCGTGACCGGGCTGTGGGAGACGCCGGTCGGCGAGACGTTCTCGTTCGACGGTGAGCACTACACGCTCACCGACTCGCCCGCGCTTCCCAAGCCGGCCCAGCGCAAGATCCCCGTCATCGTGGGCGGCGGCGGGCCGCGGCGCACCCCGGCGCTGGCCGCCCGGTTCGCGTCCGAGTTCAACCAGGGGTTCCCCGAGATCGACACGATCGGCCCGCGCGTCAAGGTCATCGAGCAGGCGCTGGCCGACGCCGGTCGCGAGGCGGACTCGATGGTCCAGTCCGCCGCACTCGTGGTCGCGGTGGGCAAGGACGAGGCCGAGTTCGCGAGGCGCGCCGCCGCGATCGGCCGGGAGCCGGCCGAGGTCCGCGAGCAAGGCGTGGCAGGCACGGTCGACGAGGCTGTCGAGCGCCTGCGGGCCCTGGAGAAGGCGGGCGTCTCCCGGGTGTATCTCCAGGTCCTGGACCTGCACGACCTGGATCACCTCGACCTCGTCGCCCGCGAGGTGCGTCCGCAGCTCGACTGAGCACCGGCCCGTGCCCGTCGTCGTGCACTACGCTCCGCTCCCGGACCTCAAGGACCGCCCCGACCGGCGGCACCTGCGACGAGAAATGGGACGATCATGAAGATCGGCTGGACGATGCACGGCGACGGTGCCCGGATCGCGCCCGGGGAGACCGTGGCGCCCGGGGAACGGCTGAGCTGGCCCCGCACCGTCGGGATCGGGCTGCAGCACGTGGTCGCGATGTTCGGCGCCACCTTCCTGGTGCCCGTGCTGACCGGGTTCGACCCGGCCACCACGCTGTTCTTCTCGGCGGTCGGCACGGCGGGCTTCCTGCTCATCACCGGCAACCGGCTGCCGAGCTACCTGGGCTCCAGCTTCGCGTTCATCGCGCCGATCTCGGCGGCGACGGCATCGGGCGGGCAGTCGGTGGCGGTGGGCGGCATCCTCGTGACGGGGCTGCTGCTGGCCGCGGTCGGCCTGGTGGTGCACCTGGCGGGCGCGCGGTGGATCGACGTCGTCATGCCGCCGGTGGTGACGGGCGTGATCGTGGCGCTCATCGGCCTGAACCTGGCGCCCGCGGCCTGGGGGTCCTGCGACGACGGCGGCGCATGTTCCGGCTTCCAGGCCTCGCCGCTGACAGCGGTCGTGACGCTGGCCTCGATCATCCTGGTCACGGTCCTCTTCAAGGGGATCCTCGGGCGCCTGTCGATCCTGCTCGGGGTCGTCGCGGGTTACGCGTTCGCCGCGCTGCGGGGCGAGGTCGACCTCGCGCCGGTCGGGGACGCCGCCTGGTTCGGTCTGCCGACCTTCACGGCACCGTCGTTCGATCCTGCGGTGCTCGGGCTGTTCGTCCCGGTCGTGCTCGTCCTGGTGGCGGAGAACGTGGGGCACGTGAAGTCGGTCGCGGCGATGACCGGCAAGAACCTCGACGGCGTCACCGGCCGTGCCCTGCTGGCCGACGGCGTCGCGACGACGTTCGCAGGCCTGGGCGGCGGCTCGGGGACGACGACGTACGCGGAGAACATCGGCGTCATGGCTGCCACGCGCGTCTACTCGACGGCGGCCTACTGGGTCGCGGCCGCCGGCGCGCTGGTGCTGAGCCTGTCGCCCAAGTTCGGCGCGGCCGTCAACTCCGTGCCGGACGGCGTCCTCGGCGGGGTCACCACGTTGCTCTACGGCATGATCGGCATCCTCGGTGCGCGGATCTGGGTGCAGAACCGCGTGGACTTCTCCGACCCGGTCAACCTCACCACCGCGGCGGTACCGCTCGTCGTGGGCATCGCGAACTACACGTGGGTGGCGGGCGACCTCCGCTTCGAGGGCATCGCCCTCGGCGCGGCGTCGGCCCTGCTGATCTACCACGGCATGCGTCTGGTCAGCCGGTTGCGCGGATAGCAGGCTCCGGCGGCTCGCGGCGGTCCGTCCGCACGACACGGTCCGCCGGGACCGTTCGACCGAAAAGTCTTCCCTTGCGGCTGAACGCGTGTGTAGCATGTTGAACGTGCGTTCAGCAGAAGTGCGCCCTCCCGGGCAGGACGGGACGCCCGCCGTGGATCGGACCGCGCGGGCGCGCATTCGTGACGCCGCGATGCTGCGGTTCGCCACCAGCGGTTTCGGCGCGTCGGTCCGCGTGATCGCCCAGGACGCCGGAGTCAGCCCGGGCCTGGTGATGCATCACTTCGGCTCGAAGGACGCGCTGCGCGAGGTGTGCGACGAGCACGTCCTCGCCCGGATCCGCGAACTGAAGAACGAGAACATCGACCACGCGGCAGGGGGCGGCACCTTCCTGCAGGTGTTCGCGGCCGCCGAGGGCAGCGCCCCGATCCTGGCCTACGTCCTGCGCTCCATGCAGGACGGCAGCGCCCTCGCCCAGGAGTTCATCGACCACATGATCGAGGACGCCGTGGCGTACACCGAGCACGCCGTGGCCGCGGGCCTGGCCGTGCCGAGCCGCGACGAAGCTGCCCGGGCGCGCTACCTGACGCTCTCCGGACTGGGGGCGCTGCTGCTCGAGGTCACCCTGGACCCGCCGGCGGACCCCGCGGACCTCATGGTGATCCTCAACAGGTTCCTGGAGCAGACCTACCTGCCCATGCTCGAGCTCTACACCGAGGGCTTCCTCACCACCCGCCGCATGCTCGACGACTACCTCCTGTACGTCGGCGACCCGCCGCACGGCGCGACGACGGCGTAGCACCTCCAGGTGCACGTCGTACCGCAAGAGCCGCGCACCGCGGCCCCTCCACTTCCGTGAACTGGGAACGACAACCAGAGAGCGAGCATCTGATGACCAACACTTCCTCCGGCGTGCCCGCGATCGAGATCGCGGGACTCCACAAGTCCTTCGGCTCGGTCAAGGCCCTCGACGACCTCGACCTCGTGGTCCCGGCCGGCGAGGTCGCCGGCTTCCTGGGCCCCAACGGCGCCGGCAAGTCCACCACGATCCGCGTCCTGCTCGGCCTGCTGCGCTCCGACGCCGGCACCGCGCGCATGTTCGGCCGCGACGTCTGGCGCGACGCCGTCGAGCTGCACAAGCACATCACCTACGTCCCGGGCGACGTCAGCCTGTGGCCCAACCTGACCGGCGGGGAGTGCATCGACTACCTCACCCGCCTGCGCGGCACCGCGGACAAGAAGGCGCTGCGCGCCCGCAAGGCCGAGCTCCTGGAGCGCTTCGAGCTCGACCCGCGCAAGCGGGCCCGCACCTACTCCAAGGGAAACCGGCAGAAGGTCGCCCTGGTCGCGGCCTTCCTGTCCGACGCCGAGCTGTACATCCTCGACGAGCCGACGTCCGGCCTGGACCCGCTGATGGAGTCGGTGTTCACCGAGTACATCCGCGAGGCCAAGGACGCCGGGCGTTCCGTGCTGCTGTCGAGCCACATCCTCAGCGAGGTCGAGAAGGTGTGCGACACCGTCACGATCATCCGCAACGGCACCGCCGTCGAGCACGGCACGCTCGACGAGCTCCGGCACCTGACGCGGTCCAGCGTGACCGCGGTGGTGGGCGGGAACCCGGCGCACCTGTCGGCGCTCGACGCGGTCAACGACCTGACCACGACGCCGGCCGACGACGGCACCCGGGTGGTGTTCGACGCCGACAACTCCGACATCGCCGACGTGCTCAAGGCTGTCTCGGCGCTCGACGTGCGCAGCATCACCATCACACCGCCGTCGCTGGAGGAGCTGTTCATGCGGCACTACGGCGACGTCATCGCGGACGACGAGGCCGCGGCCGAGACGGCCGTCGAGGAGGCGCCGGAAGGGCGTGCCGCGAGGAAGGCCGCCCAGCGCGCGGCGAAGAACGCGGGTGTGCGATGAGCGCGCCGGCCACGGCACCGGTCGCCGGGCCGGCGACGCCGCCGGACGTCCGGACCACCGGGTTCGGGTCTTCGCTGACCGGGGCCGGGCGGATGATCCGGTTCATCCTGCGCCGTGACCGGGTGCGGATCTTCTGGTGGTCGTTCAGCATCGTGCTGTTCTACGTGTACTTCATGGCCGCGCTCGGAACGTTCGACGCGGACGCGATGGCGGGCCGGGCGGCGCTCATGGAGACGCCCAGCGGGATCGCGATGGGAGGGCCCGGCTACGGCGTCGAGGACTACACACCCGAGCGCGCGGTGGCCAACGAGGGCATCACCTGGTGGGTGATCGCGCTCGGCATCATGAGCATCATGCACATGGTGCGGCACACCCGGACCGAGGAGGAGTCGGGCCGGTCCGAGCTGGTGCGGGCGAACGTCGTCGGCCGGCACGCACCGGCCGTCGCGGCGATCACCACCCTGACCCTCGTGAACGCGCTGATCGCGGTGCTCTCGGCGGGGATCCTCGTGGCGATGGGAGGGGAGTACGTGACCGTCGCCGACTCCTTCGCGCTGACCGGTGGCGTGGCCCTGGCGTCGATGGTGTTCGGCGTGGTCGCCTTCGTCTTCGCGCAGCTCACCGTGCACGGTCGTGGGGCTGTCGGGCTCAGCATGGCCGTGCTCGGCGCGGCGTTCTTCGCCCGGGCCGCCGGGGACATGATCGAGACGCACGGGAGCCCGTTGTCCTGGGCGTCCCCGTTCGCGTGGGCGCAGCAGATGCAGCCGTTCGTCGACCTGATCTGGTGGCCGGCGCTGCTGTCCCTGGCAGCGATCGTGCTCCTCCTGCTGCTGGGTTCGTCCCTGGCGTCGCGCCGGGACTTCGGCGGGGGCCTGCTCGCGGAGCGCGCCGGGCACGCGGACGCCGCGAGCTCGCTCGCCGGGCCGGTCGCCCTCGCGTGGCGGCAGCAGCGCTGGGCGCTCTTCTGGAGTGCGCTCGGCCTGGGGCTCATGTGGTTCGCGACCGGGACGATGCTCCCGGACATCGGCGACCTGATGAGCGACATGGTCGAGAGCAACCCGATGGTCGGGGCGCTCTTCGGGGACGACCCCGAGGGCTTCACCGCGGCGTTCCTGGGCATCATGCTCCTGTACGGCATGCTGTGCGTCGCCGCGTACGCGATCGTCATGGGCGGCCGCGCCAAGACTGAGGAGTCCGCCGGGCGTGTCGAGGTCGTGCTCGCCCGGCCCCTGGCGCGGTCCACCTGGTACGGGGCACAGCTCCTGGTCGCGGGCATCGGGACCGTGGTGCTGACGGCCGTCACGGTCTATGCGATGTGGGCCGGAGGCGTGGTGGTCGGCTCCGAGACGCCCACGTTCGGCGACTACACCGAGGTGTTCTGGCCGTACATCCCGGCGGTGCTCTGCTATCTCGGGTTCATCGCCGCCCTGTACGCCTGGTTCCCGAAGGCGACCGGACTGGGCTGGCTGCTGCTCGTGTACGGCTTCGTGATCGGCATGTTCGGGAACCTTCTCGAGGACCTGCCCGACGCGGCGAACTACCCCGACCCGATGTACTGGCTGCCGGCAGCGTTCGTCGACGGGCCCGAGCCCTCGCACATGATCGGCCTGGGTGTCGCGGTCGTCGTCCTGTTCGGGATCGCGTTCCTCGGCTTCCGGCGGCGGGACATCCCCTCCGCCTGAGACCGGGCACGACGGCGGTCGCGGGTCGCGCCTCCGGTGCGAGCGCACCCGCGACCGTCGTCGGCGGCCATCATGGCATCCGGCCTCCCGGTATGAACGCCCGGCGAGGTGTACCGGCAGATCATGTGGATACCGCACGGACTTTGCGTGATGTGACCGTTTCGATAGGCTGTTCCGTCCGCAAAGACCGTTGTCGAACTTTAGGATTTTATCCATGATCTTCAAGGCCGTCGGGGGCGGCCGGCCCTACCCCGACCATGGGCGCACCCGCACCCGGGACTGGGTCGACGTCCCTCCCCGGCAGGTCCGGCTCGATGAGCTCGTGACCACCAAGCGGACGCTGGACCTGGAAACTCTCCTCGCGGAGGACTCCACTTTCTACGGCGACCTGTTCGCGCACGTCGTCGAGTTCGAAGGCACGCTCTACCTCGAGGACGGACTGCATCGTGCAGTGCGCGCGGCGCTCCAGCAGCGCCCGGTGCTGCACGCGCGCGTCCTCACGATCGGATAGATTTTCTCCGTGACCGACCCTACTTCTCCTGACGAGGCACGTGCCGCGCGGCGACGCCACCAGCATGAGCGCCAGGCCGTGGTCTTCGGCGTGATCATCGCCTTCCTCGCGGTCTGCGGCATCTTCGCGCTGGCCATGTACACCGGCTCTCTCGTCGGCCCGTTCCAGCGGGACTTCACGGTGGTGGGCGTCTCGCAGCAGGAAGAGGTGCCCGCGCCGTGCCTGCCGCAGGTGGAGGGGCAGCCCGACGGCGCGCTGCCGCTCCCTGCCGCCGAGATCGAGGTGAACTCGCTGAACGCCTCGGAGGCCCAGGGCGTGGCGAAGGCCTTCGAGGAGGAGCTCGTCCGGCGGGGTTTCACCGTCCTCGAGCTGGGCACCATGCCCGAGGACAACCGCCTCGAGGACTCGGAGCTGCGCTTCGGGACGAAGGGGATCGTGCCCGCCTACACGCTCGCGGCGCAGTTCCCGTCGATGCGCATGGTTCTGGACGATCGCGCGGGGCGGAAGGTCGACCTGCTCATCGGGGAGAAGTACGACAGGCCAGTCGACGAGGAGGACGTGCCCGCGCCGGAGCTGCCGCTGGAGAACGTCGACAACTGTGTACCGGCCGACGAGATCACCCCGAAGAAGCGGGTCCTGTCGCTGGAGATGGAAGCGCTGGAAGCAGAGAGCACCGAGGCCGCGGGCGAGAGCTGAGGTGTGGGGCGCGGACCGGGGCGTGCGGCGAACGCACCGGACATGACGAAGGGCCTTGCTTGCGGTCGAGTGCGGTCAGCCTGCGGAGGTCGATCCGGCTGTCCCTGGGCTTGGGTAGCACGGGTCGGAGCCTCGTTCAGTCCGTGATGATGCGGACTGTCCATCCATCGTCGCTGGCTTCGATGGTCCCCATCACGTCGTTCCAGCCAGGACGTCCGGCGGTACGCCATTCACCTACCCATGCTTTCAGGACCCCAGAGGCGTCACCCTCCGTAGTGCTGGTGACGAGTTCCGTCGGCGTGAGGAAGGCGGCGCTGTCGGGAGTCGATGCGCCGATGGCCCTGTACCGGTCCGAGAGCCCTGCGGTGGCGAGGTTTGCCGGCAGGGTCGCGTAGAGCCACGCGGAAAGGTCCTGGAGGGACTCGTCGGCGTGCAGCATGGTGGGCTCGGTGGTGGTGGAGCGGCGGAGCTGGTCGATGCGCTTCTGGGCGTCGCCCGATGAGCCGTGCAGGTCCACGCTGCTGATCCACCAGGGTTCGGCGTTGTCGGGGATGTAGAACGCGTCGACGTATCGGATGGGGAGGCCGAAGTTCGTGACGGGTTCGGGGTGCATCTCGATGTAGCTGCCAGGCCGGATCGTGGTGACGGCAAGTGTCCCTCCCGTGACGGTGATGGTGCTGATGGCGTTGGCGGTGGCCAGTGGTGCGATCTTGACTGGGGCGACGATGACGGCGTCGTCGGCGATCTGCTCGGTCCATGGAGCGGGGATGAGGTGCGGTGTGGCCCAGGCGATGACCCGGTCGTACGGAGCGCCTGGGGCGTGTCCGGCGTAGCCGTCCCCGCACGTCACGGTCGCGTTGGTGACGCCAGCTCTGGCAAGGCGTTCCTGTGCGCGGGGCACGAGGTCGGCGAAGACCTCGACGGAGTGCACCGATCCTGCAGCGCCGACCAAGCGTGACAGGAGCGCGGTGGTGTAGCCCGAGCCGGTCCCGATTTCCAGGACCCGCTGTCCCGGGGCGACGTCGAGGTCCGTGAGCATCCGCTCGATGGAGGCGACGGCGGAGGACTGCGGGAGTTTCGAACCGTCGGGCTCGGTGACGAAGTGGTCGTAGTCGACGGCGGCGACGGCAGCGGGGACAGAGGTCATCGGGACTCCATACGTGGGGGTGGGAAAGATGGTCAGGGTCTTGGCGAGTACGCCGTCTGACCTGCTCCGATGTGCTTGCCGCTGTGACTATCCACGTACTGGTCTCATGCTGTCTGTAGCGCATCCCAGCGTACAGGTGCCAACTGAACAGACAGCCCGGAAACCGCGCCGTTGCAACGAAAAACCCCGGGACCACGAGGGTCCCGGGGCTTCCAGAGCGGAGGATGGGGGATTCGAACCCCCGAGGGCGTGAACCCAACACGCTTTCCAAGCGTGCGCCATAGGCCACTAGGCGAATCCTCCTCGCACCCGTGGGTGCACCGGCAAGTTCAGGCGAACACGTACCTGCGACGGCCTGACGAGGATACCGGACCGAACGGCCTGGAGCCGAATCGAAACGGCGTTGCGCAGGTGTGACGTAGTCGGTCGCCTGCGAGACTGCGGTAGCTGCCGCCCGATTCGGGATTCCGGGACGGCCTCGGTTAGGGTGTGGGCAGACCCCTCGTGCGGCACCACCTCGCCGAACTCCCCCAGGGCCGGAAGGCAGCAAGGGTAAGTGAGCTCTGGTGGGTGTGCGAGGGGTCCTTGCTGTCCCCGTGCCGCTGCGGGCCGTCCCGGGTAGGCCGCCGGGACCCGTCGCACACCCTCCGGGATCAGCTTCCGCCGATGGTGATCGTCGCCTCCGAGTACTCCTCGCCGTCGCCCTCGGGGTCGTAGCCGTCCGACACGTTGCCCGCGGCGTCGACCGCGAACCAGCTGATCGTGGTGGTCTCGGTGATGGTCAGGGACTCGATCCCCTGCCGCGGCCCCTCGAGCTCCAGGCGCTCGGAGGCGTACGTCGGTCGTGAGCCGTCGAGCGTGTAGTAGACGTCGGCGGCCTCGCTGATCTCCCACGTGACATCCACCGGCTCCGGGTACGTACCGTCGTCGGGGGTGAGCTCGGCCGTCGGCTCGACGTCGTCCGCGCTGTACAGGCGCGCGACCTCGAGGATGCCCAGCCAGCCGTTGGAGAACTCCATGGCCTCCTCGTGGCCCTCCGCGTACGGCGGGGTGAACCCGACCGACTCCCACGAGCTGCCGTTCCAGCGCGGGGCGCCGGCCTCGAAGGACCAGGAGTACACGCCGTAGTTGTAGTAGAACTCGTCAGCGCTGTTGCCGGCGGCCGAGTACAGGACGTCGGCGATCGGGCCGACGCGGCTCGGCCACAGCACGGTGCCGCGGTGCTCCTCGATCCGGTTGAGGATCAGGTCCGACGCGTCGTAGAAGAACTCCTCGGTGCCCATGCTGGGACGCTCGTTGGTCTCGCGGCCCGCCGCCTTGTACGAGCCCGGCGCCCACATGAAGTACCCGCCGTGCGTGTGGGTGTTCATGGAGAACTTGATGTTCGGGTGGTTCTCGACGAGCCAGACCTCGTTGCGTGCCTCCGGCTCCGACAGGGGCTCCGGCCCGGCGAAGACCTCGCTCGTGCAGACGGTCGACGCGCCCGTGTACCCCTCGGAGATGCTGCCCGCCCGGAAGTTCCGGTTGATGTCCACGCCCCAGGAGTTCCGGGCGTTCGCGTCCGACGTGCCGTCGGCCGGGCAGTGGTTGGTCAGGTTCTTGCGCTGGAACGTGAAGTCGTGCATCGAGTAGTGGGCACCGTCCGGGTTCGTGACCGGCAGGAGGAAGATATCCAGGTCGTCGACCATGTCGGCGATCGCGGTGCTGGACTCGTAGTTGCGCAGCAGGCGCTCGGCCGTCTCGAGCGCGGTGATCGGCGTGACCCACTCGCGGGCATGCTCCTGCGAGTACAGGTAGACGCCGGTCCGGGACCCGTCCCGGTGCTTGCCGATGCGCAGCACCTTCATCGTGGACGGGCCGCGCTCCACGCTGTCCGGCGCGCTGAGGAAGTCGCTCAGGCCGGCCGGGCCGGACGTCCGAACGGTTCCCGCGCCCGCGTTGCCGCGGTAGGTCTGGGCCGTGACGGGCGCGTCGGAGGCGTTGATCGCGTCGACGACGTCGGCCGCGGTGCTCACCAGTGTGCCGTCGTCGTCCGTGGCCAGGGAGACCGTGATGTCGGTGCCGTCGGTCGTGACGTCGAGCGGGCTGCCGGGGGTACCCGGGTCGGCGTACTCGACGGTGAGGGCGTTGCCGCCCTCGTGGCCCCAGTTGTCGGACGTCACGTTGACGGCGGCGTTCGCCGGGACACCGCTGGTCAGGTGCATCGCCTTGCGCTGGTAGCCGCCGGTCGGCTCCGGCAGCTCCACGATCTCGGCGAGGTCCGGGAACTCCGCCGCGAGGGATTCGATGCGCTCGTACGCCTCGGTCGGGTCCACGTAGTGGTCGACGAAGCCGGTGGCGATGTCGCTCCAGTCGCCCGGGGCGCCCGGGCCCTCGGGCAGCTCGCCGTCGAGGTACTCGGTGAAGGCGGTCTCCTCGGTCGCGACGACCTCGCCGTCGACGGTGCTGGTCACGCGCATCCGGGCGGGGACGTCGTCGACCGGCCGCGGGCTGCCGAGGGTGTGGTACATGTACTGGCCTGCGTCCTGGAACCGGGAGAGCGTGAAGGTCCCGCCGTCGCCGATCTCCGTGCCCTCGCCGGCGTCGATCGCCACGTCGAGGACCACGCCGGAGGACGCTGAACCGGCTTGGGACCAGACCTCGACCTCGATGAAGTCGCCCTGCGCGTCGTCGAGCCACGCGGCGCGCTGGATGCGCAGCTCGTCGCCGTCCGCCAGGGCCTCGGACTCCGCGTCGGCGGCCGCCGCGGCGGACGACTTCTGCTCCTCGGCGAGCGCGTCCGCCTCGTCCTGGGTGAGGACCGGGTCGCCCGTGCGGAAGCCGAGCTCGTTCATCGCCGCCTGCTCCGACGGCGTCAGGTAGGCGTCCACGCGCAGCCCGAGCGGGACGACGTCGACCGCCTCGTTGAGATCTGCGCCCGTGGCGACCAGGTCGTCGAGGGCGTCCCGGTCGGGGACGGTGACCGGTACGACCTCGACCGGCTCGGGGCCGTCCGGGACGATGCCGGTGTCCGCCGCGCGCGTGGCGTCCGCGAGGGACGTCCCCTGGGGCGGCGCCGGGGTGCCCGGCGCGCCGGTCGCGGTCAGCGGGACCAGGAGCGTGCCGGTCAGGACGGTCGCGCCGAGTGCCGCGGCGGCGGCACGGGCGATGGTTCGGGGCGTCCTTGTGGGACGAGCCGTGTGTGAGCGGATGGGCGTCACGGGGAACCTCCGAGTCGTGGCGCCCGAGGCGTGCGGGTGCACGGCCGAGCGCCTTCGCTGGGAACGGTATGACCGTAGCGCGAAGAATGTCCGGTGGCGAGGAGGTCGCGGGAGATGTTTACCGGGTGGAAACGGAACGTCGCCGAGACCTCAGACGTCGTCCAGCCGTCGCCATGCGCGGACGGTGACGGCCGCGCCGACGGGCGCGACCGCCGCGGCCAGGAGAAGGTGCGGCGGCCCGACGGCGGACGCTGCTTCCGGGCCACCCATCTCCGTCCACAGCGACGGCGCCGCGTACGGGAACCACGGCCCGCCGCCGAGCGTCGTGACGATCTGCGTCACGACGACCACGCCGATCAGCACGCCGACGGTGCCCAGCGGGCTGCGCGTGAGCGTCGCGACCCAGCCGAACGGGAGCGTGAGCCCTGCCGTGAGCAGCCCGGACACGAGGGCGAGGCCCGCGCGGGACCCGACGCCGCCGTCGAACGGTTCGCCCGTCGCGGCGCAGACCAGGGCGGACGCCGCGAGCGTCAGGCCGACGACGGCGACCACGCAGCCGGCCATCCACACCAGGTGGACCAGCAGCTTGGCGAGCGCGACCGAGGCGCGCGAGGTGGTCATCCCGGTACGGGCACCGGCCAGGCCCGCGGCGATCTCCTGGCCGAACGTTGAGGCCATCGCGAACCCGCCGGCCATGAGGAGGGCGACGGAGAGGATCTGCGCGGCCACGAGCAGGTGGGTCTCGGCGAGCGGGCCCGTCGCGTACGGGGTGAGCTTGGCCGCGGTGACCGATGCCGACGTCTCGGCCCGGGCCAGCGCGACCGCGCCGATCGACCCGCCGGGGATCACCAGCAGGAGGAGAGGCGTTGCCAGACGGGCGATCGTGGAGCGGGTGAGCAGGAGCCACTCCGTCTCCCAGGCGGCAGGGAAGCCGGCGGCCGGGAAGGTGTTCATCGGGTGGCCTCCGGATCCTGGTCGGTGTCGGCGGGGGAGCGTGTGTCGGCGTCGTGCACGAGGGCGAAGAAGCGGTGCTCCAGGTCCGCGCCGCCCGGTTCGAGGGCGCCGACGACGCGCCCGTCGTGCACCACGACGATCCGGTCCGCCACCCGTGAGACCTCGTCCAGGTGGTGGCTGGAGACCAGGATCGCCGCGCCGCGCGTGGCGAGCTCGCGGATCAGGTCGCGCACCACGACCACGCCACGCGGGTCGAGCGCGCTCGTGGGCTCGTCGAGCACGACTGCCTCGGGGGCGTGGACGGTGGCGCACGCGATTCCGAGGCGCTGGCGGTTGCCCTGGGAGAGGGTGCGGGCCCGGGCGTCGGCCCACGGTTCCAGCGCGAGCCGCGCGACGGCGGTCGTGGTGGCGTCGGCCGCGGCGGTGCGGGCGAGTCCGTGGAGGCGGGCGGCCGCGTGGACGTTCTCCGTGCTGGTGAGGTCCGGGTGGGCGAGCGAGGCGTCGATGAGGTGGCCGAAGCGACGTGTCGTGTGTCCGGGCAGGTGAGCCGGGTTGTGGCCGAGGATCTCGGCGGTACCGCCGTCGGGGCGGAGACGGCCCGCGAGGACGCGCATCGCCGTCGTCTTGCCGGCTCCGTTGAAGCCGATCATCGCGACGACCTCGCCCGGGTGGACGGCGATGGAGAAGCCGTCGAGGGACCGGCGGGCGCCGAAGGAATGGGTGACGCGGTGGAGGCGGAGGGCGGGGGTCATGAGACCGAGGTCGTGCCGAGGGCGGGACCGTCGGACGCGGGAGCGTCGGGTGGCGCGTCGTCCGCGACGATCTCCACCTCGTAGCCGTCGTCGTTCTCGAGGTAGGCGGCGTAGTGGTCCGGGCCGCCGGCGAACGGGTGCTTGTCGCGGAACAGGAGGGACCAGCCGTGCGAGGGGGCATCGGCGACGAGGCTGTCCACCTCGGCCCGGGTTCCGCCGCGGAACGCGAGGTGGTTCAGGCCGGGCCGCCGGCGGTCGTGGAGCGGGCTCGTCAGGGCGGGGCTCTGCTCGACCACGACATACGTGCCGCCGAGGATCCAGCTCGCACCGCCCGTCCAGCGCTGGTGCTCGGAGTAGCCGAGGGCGGTCAGGAGCCAGCCCCAGGCGTCCTCACCCCGGGACAGGTCGGGGACCCAGAGCTCGACATGATGCAGCGCTCCGCGACTCATGGGCACATCCTTACAGGTCGTGGTCGGATGCGGCACAAAGCCCCCGGATGGCGCGTGATCTCGCCAGATCCGTCCGGGTGGGAGATCCGTCCGGACGGGCCGCCCGGGCCGCCGACGTTGCGCAGGAAGGGCGCATCAGGCGTGATCGGCGGACGCCGACGGTCTTTGTCCGTGCGGGCGTCAGAAGGGTGGTTTCTCTGGCGCGTCCGGACGGGTGCCCTGCACTCCTTGGTGCGGCAGGTCCTCCCCGGGGCTCCCGTACCTCTCGTGTCTCTGGTTGTCGTCGAGATCGTGGCTGTCGTCGGGGTTGCGGAGGCTGGCATCGTCCCCGTCGAAGGGACAGGGTCCTGGTGCGGGCGGCGCGGCAAGCCGGGCGTTCACGTACTCCTTGAAGCTGGTGGGCTCGGGGTCGGCGCTGGTGGGCGTCTTGAGGTAGTGGCGGCCGGTGGGCGCGGTCCAGCACGTGATCCCGGTTGCGGAATCACGGTGCACCTGCCAGCCGTACCGCGTCTTGAGCCGGTGATGGGTGCGGCACAGGGCGTGGAGGTTGTCGGCGCGTGTCTGTCCCGGATCGCCGGGCACGGGCGCGCGGCGAGCGTCGTAGGGGTCGATGTGGTCGAGGTCGCACCATCGTGCATCGGTCTGGCAGCCAGGTCCCCGGCAGGTGGCGTCCCGGAGGCGCACCGCGTCGGCCAAGGCCTTGGGCGGTCGATATGCGCGGGTGGAGTAGTCGAGGAGGATGCCGGTGACCGGATCGGTGACCAGCCGGGTCCACGTGGAGTCCGAGTCGAAGGCGACCCGGGCGGCGGTGATGGCGCTGACCGGGCCGAACCCGTCCAGCTGCGCGGCTCCGCCAGGGAGGTCGGTCTCGGAGCCGGGCTGCGGTGCGTCGACTTCTGGAGCCACGACTTCTGGAGCCACGGCGCCTGGCGCGTCGGCGTCCGGAGCGTCGTTCGTGGCCGCCGCTCGGCCGAACGGCGGGGTTCGGCCGTCGAGGCTGCGCAGGGCGTCCATGGGTACGGTGACGCGCACGACCGGGCGGGTCGGGGTGAGCCGCACGGTCGGCCACCTCTCGCCCTGGTGGTCGTCGTCCAGGTCGTCGTCCAGGTCGCGGTGTTCGGGAACGAGGCGACCGGTCACGATGGAGGTCAGCACGTCCGCGCGGAGCTGGCCCAGCGTGCGCGTGTCCTCGGTGCGGCGCAGCTGCTGAGCGAGGTCGTCGACCACGCCCCACACCGCGGCAGAGTCCACTGCGGGCAGGAATGCGGTCACGGTGCCCATCTCGTCCTCGCAGACATCGTGGAACACCGCCCGCGACTCCGCGGCCGCCTTGCGTTCCCTTCCCGGATCCAGGGTGCGAGCGAGCTTGCGCATCTCGTTCGCGAGCCACGCCGCCGACCGCTCGGGGGCGATCGGCAGCAGCCGTTCGATGGCTTCGGCCCGCTGCGGGTCGGTCAGGGACCGTCCGGCGAGCAGCAGGGCATCCGCACGCGGTGCGTCGATGCGTCCCGTGCTCAGGTGGTCGATCACTGCCGGATGGTGCAGGCCCGCGGCAGCGCGCACCGTGATCACCCGTGCGGTCCTGCGGGTCTCGCGCAGCTCGCCGGACACCATCGTGGTCGTCTCCTCGAACCCGGTGAACCCCTGCGAACGGCGCGTCAGCTCGCCCGCCGCACGGGCTTGGACGCCTGCGACCCAGCCCGCGAGGCTCGCCGCGGTGCGCACCATGCCGGCCAGCACGTCATCGGGCAGGTCGGCGATGTGCTCCGCGAGGGCGTCCAGAGCCGTGCCTGCCGTGGCCGGCCGGGCGTGCTCCAGGCCAGAACGGGATATCTCAACCAGCCGTGTGATTCGCGAACCATCCTGCACCGTTCCACCGCCTCTCTCCGGCCGGCTGTCCGGCCGCTTCGCTCTGGTGTTCGACGATACAGAGCACATGCATCAGCCGCTACCGAGGATCCGGATCTGTGTATAAACAGGGTTATGCACAACCTTGTGTCGGCGTCGACGCCCTCGAAGTCCGCACCTGCCCCGCACAGATGACCGCCCCGCACCGCCGCACTGCGATACTTCCGCCCATGATCAGCGCCGTTGCCGCCCGAACCGTGGACGAGCTCGTCACGCACATCGCATCCGGCGCTCCGGTCAAGTACCTGCACTTCTGGGGCCACCGGCCTGAGGCGGACGGTGTCCTCGGTCGGGGTTGCCTGAGCCAGTGGTGGCCGTCGCCCTTCACCGTCGACGGGACCACCTACCGGACCGCCGAGCACTGGATGATGGCGGAGAAGGCCCGTCTGTTCCAGGACGCCGAGGCCGAGCGAGCCGCGGTCGAGGCTGCGAACCCGGCGCTCGCGAAGGCCGCCGGCCGAACGGTGCGCGGGTTCGAGGACGCGGCGTGGGAGCGGGAACGCTTCGACGTCGTCGTGCGCGGGAGCGTCCACAAGTTCTCGTCGGCTCCTGACCTGCGGACCTACCTGCTCAACACCCGGGAACGCGTGCTGGTCGAGGCAAGCCCGCGGGACCGGATCTGGGGCATCGGAATGGGCGCGCGCCATGAGAACGCCGAGAACCCGAGCGGCTGGCGAGGGCGCAACCTGCTCGGCTTCGCCCTGATGGAGGCACGGGCACGGCTCCAGGGAGAGGCGGGTACCCCACAGGACGCCGACCCGACGGTGGACTCATGGCGAACACCCTGATGCCCGGCCGGCTCAAGCGCGCGTTCGCCGTGCCGAACGCGCTCTACCGGAACCGGCTCCTGATGCCGGTCGCCCAGCTGTTGCTGGGCAAGCTGGCCGGGTTCGAGTACCGCACGCTGACGACGACCGAGGCCGGCTCGTCGACGTCCTGCCGATGGTCGCGCTCCGTCCGGTCTGACACTCGCCGTCGGGCCTGACGCTCGCCGCTCCGTCCGGCATGGCCACCCGTCGACCCGGTGGCCGGTGCCTCAGGGCACCGGTGGTCGCGTCGCGTCTGCGGCCCAGGCGCCGCCGGTCTCAGCCTCGTACCCGTGCCAGACGGCAAGGAGGCTGAGACTGAGGGGCGCGATCGGATGCGGCGTCACCGGCGCGGCCGGGTCGATCCACGTCAGCTCTTCGAGCTCAGCCTGCGCTCGCGGCCGCTCGCCCGGCGCCAGCCGGATCACGAACGCGTGGGCGTCGACGTCGTGGCCGGGCTCGTTCGCGGCCGGCGCCGCGAAACGCCCGAAGGGGCCGGCCCGCTCCGGGGCGAGCGTGAGCCCGACCTCCTCCTCGACCTCGCGCAGCAGGGCGGGCAGCGGCTCCTCGCCGGGCTCGATCTTGCCTCCCACCTGCATGTACGACGTCGTGCCGCGCTTGCGGACCAGCAGGTGGCGTCCGTCCGCGCCAATCACGACCGCCGCGACGATCCGCAGTGTGGTCAGCGGTTCCGTCACGACTGCTCGACCTGCTCGTCGATGACCGTGCCGCCGAGGATCTGCACGACCAGCGGTACCCCCACGAGCCCGTTCCCCCCGGCCTCGAGGTCCGGGTCGTCGGCCGAGAGCTCGTCGTAGGAGGCCGCGCCCGTGACCGAGACGGAGCCCGCTCCGCTCGTGGTGGTGCGGGCTGCGTCCGGGTCGCGCGGGGCCTGCGCCCGCCGCAGTGCTTCCCGGGCGCGTTCGGCACCGGTCAGACGGGCTGCTGCCTTCGGGGTCGCGTAGACGGACTCGGGAACCGGGGGAGGCGTGGGCGCGCGGCCGGTGCTGGGTTCGAGGTCGTCGTCGTAGCCTGGCGGCGGCTCGGGGACCGGTTCGGGGTCCGGCGTCGGACTCCACCGGGGTGCCGATGCGGCACGGGACGACGACGGAGCGGGCGCCGATGCCACCGCGGTGCGCTCCGCCACGGCGACCGCGCCGGGCACGCTCCCGCCGGCAGCCGCGACCTGGCTCCGAGCCGTGCCACTGCCGCCCGCGCCGCCGCCGCCCGCGCCGCCGGTACTGCGGTGGCCGCCCGCGTTCCGGCCGTGGGCTGCGCCCGCGCTGTCGCTGCCGGACGTGCTGCTCTCGCCGCCCGCGCTCCCGGTCGCCTGACCGCCCGGGACCGGCACCTCGGGCCAGCCGTTGGTCTCGTCGGGCGTGGCGACTCCGGTCGAGGCTGTCTCGCCGCGGGAAGCCGGTGCACGTGCGGTCCGGCCGTTGCTGCCCGCCCCGGCGGGTGCCTCCGCCCGCGGCCCGCCCGTGCCGCTCGGACCCGCTGTGCCGCTCTGCCTGGCCGGACCCGCGGAACCGCCGCCGCGCACGGACGGGTCCGCGGAGCGGCCCTCGGGCCCGCCGGAAGCACCGTCAGGGCTGCTGGGCCCACCGGAACCGCCCGAGCCGCTCTCCGGTCCGGCGCCGCCGCCCGGCCCAGCCCCGCCGCCCGGCCCGTCGGCGGGGCCCGGCCCGTCGCCGACGATCCCTTCCACCTTCACCTGGATCCCCAGGGTCTGATAGACGGCATCCTCCACCGCGCCGGTGTGCCGAGGGTTGGAGAACGCCCGGGCAAGCCCGTCCGCACGGAAGGCCAGCTTCAGCATCCCTCCGTCAAGGCTCGCGACCTGCGCGTTCTGTCCGACGAGCGACCACGTCACCCGCGCCGCGGACAGCGTCTCGAGCACCTCGGGCCAACGTCGCCGCACCTCCTCGGTGGTCATCGCCCCGCTGCCCGGCGTCGCCCCGGGGCCCGGGACCACCGCGTCGGGCGCGGGGGCCGCCGCAGGCACGGACACCCGCTCGTCCTTCGACACCGCCCGCTGCGACCGAGGCGCGACGGTCTGCGAGCCGGTGTCCTGCGACTCGTCCGCTTGCTGTGATCCGCCCGCGTGCGGTGTCTCGCCCGCGTCCTGGGCCGTCTCCGCGTCCTGAGGCTCCGCCGGTTCCGGCGTCACCGCCGACTCCGCCGTGCCGCCCGTCGCCTTGGCCTGCTCCGTGGCGGCCCCGCTCGCGTGCGCGGAGACCGCGCCGTCGCCAGCCCGCGCGGGAGCCGCGACTCCGTCCGCGGGCGCGCCCTTCTTCGCCCGGTTGGCCTCCACCACCGCCCGCGCGGCCGCCGCTCCCGTCAGCCCGCCGCCCACGTCGCCGACGGCCGCAGGTTCGGCGCCGACGGCACCCTGCGCCGCGATCCCCCCGCGCTCCAGGCGGTCGATGCGTGCGGCCAGCCCGGCGGCGCCGTCGTCGGCACCCGGCAGAAGGAGCCGCGCGCACAGCAGCTCCAGGTGCAGGCGCGGCGACGTCGCGCCCGTCATCTCGGTCAGCGCCATGTTGACCAGGTCGGCGGCGCGGGACAGCTCGGCCACGCCGAGGCGCCCTGCCTGCGCCCGCATGCGCTCGAGCTGGTCGGCGGGGAGGTCGCGCAGCACGGCGTCGGCGGCATCCCCGGAGACGCCGATGACGATGAGGTCGCGCAGCCGTTCCAGCACGTCCTCGACGAACCGCCGCGGCTCGTGCCCGGTCGCGATGATCTGGTCCACCACCCGGAAGATCGACGCCCCGTCCCGCGCCGCCAGCGCGTCCACGACATCGTCGAGCAGGGTGGCGTGCGTGTAGCCGAGCAGGCCGACCGCCAGGTCGTAGCCGACCTCGCCGCCCGAAGCGCCGGCGATCAGCTGGTCCATCACCGACAGCGAGTCCCGCACCGACCCGCCGCCTGCCCGCGTCACCAGGGGGAGTACGCCCGAGCCGACCTGGACGTCCTCCGCGCTGCACAGCTTCTCCAGGTACGGCGACAGCACGTCCGGCGGCACGAGCCGGAACGGGTAGTGGTGCGTGCGCGACCGGATCGTGCCGATCACCTTGTCCGGCTCCGTCGTCGCGAAGACGAACTTGATGTGCGGGGGCGGCTCCTCGACGATCTTCAGCAGCGCGTTGAAGCCCTGCGGCGTCACCATGTGCGCCTCGTCGAGGATGAAGATCTTGAACCGGTCTCGCGCGGGGGCGAAGGTGGCGCGTTCGCGCAGGTCCCGCGCATCGTCGACGCCGTTGTGGCTCGCCGCGTCGATCTCCACGACGTCGAGCGAACCGGAACCGCCGCGCGCGAGCTCCACGCACGAGTCGCACTCGCCGCACGGGGTGTCGAGCGGTGTCTCGGGAGTGTTGCGACGACAGTTCAGCGTGCGCGCGAGGATCCTGGCCGACGTCGTCTTGCCGCACCCGCGCGGTCCGCTGAACAGGTAGGCGTGGTTGACCCGGCCGCTGCGTAACGCCTGCATGAGCGGTCCCGTCACGTGCTCCTGGCCGATCATCTCGGCGAACGTGTCGGGCCGGTAGCGGCGATACAAGGCGGTGGTCACGCGAGCAACGATAGACGGGGACACCGACACTGACGAAGGGGGCCGCCGCATCGGCACGCACCGCCGGTCTCGGCAGCGGAGGTCACCTCGATGCCCGGTAGGACGTTCCGCGCGGAGGATCCGGCCGGCATCGCAGATCCTTTACGATCGTCGCGTGACGACGACGCGCGACCTGCCCCGCTCCACCCCCGAGGCCGAAGGGCTGGATCCGGCAGCGGTCCTCCGTCTCGTGCGGCATCTCGACGACCTGGACGCGGTCCACAGCTTCATGCTGCTACGGCACGGGAACGTGGTCGCCGAGGGCTGGTGGTCGCCGTACGAGCCCGCGACACCACAGCTCATGTTCTCCGTGAGCAAGAGCTTCACCAGCATCGCCGTCGGCCTGGCGTTCGTGGACGGCCTGTTCGACCTTGACGACAAGGTCGTCGACCACCTCCCCGCGGAGGCTCCCGAGCCGCCGTCGGACAACCTCCGGGCCATGACGATCCGGCACCTGCTCACCATGAGCACCGGCCACGACGCCTCGACGATGGAGGCGCTCGACCCCACGAACCTCGGGCTGAGGCACGCCGACTGGGTCCGCCAGATCCTCGCGATGCCCGTGCCCCACGAGCCCGGGTCTCGCTTCGTCTACAACACGGGTGCCACCTACCTCGCGGGCGTGATCGTCCAGCGTCTCACCGGCCGCCGGATGCTCGACTACCTGGGCGAACGCGTGCTCGAACCGCTCGGCTTCGAGGGCGCCACGTGGGAACAGGACCCGGAAGGGCTCGACGTCGGCGGCTACGGGATGCGCGTGCGGACCGAGGACCTGGCGAAGTTCGGCCAGTTCTGCCTGCAGCGCGGCAGCTGGGACGGCGAGCAGCTCATCCCCGGGGAATGGATCGAGGCAGCCTCGTCCCGCCAGGTCCACAGCACGCACGACGACTGGCCGGAGTGGCGGCAGGGCTACGGGTTCCAGTTCTGGCGCTCGCGGTTCGGCGCGTACCGGGCCGACGGCGCGTTCGGCCAGTACTCGATCGTCTGGCCCGACCACGACGTCGTGCTCGCGATCACCTCCGGCGTCCAGAACCTGCAGTCGGTGCAGGACGCGGTGTGGGACGCGCTGCTCCCCGGGCTCGACCCCGTCGCGGCCCGGGACGCGGGCCTGCCGTCCGCGACGGCGCCGTCGTCACGGGTGACGTCACCCGTTGGCGGCGTCACCTGGGACCTGCACCTTCCGCTCCCAGTGGGCGAGGGCGACGGCCCCGAGACGCCCGTGACCGGGCGCACGTACCGGGTGGCCGAGAACGACGGTGGCCTGGAGGAGCTCGAGCTGACCTGGGGCGACGACGGCCGCCTCGCCCTGCGTGAGGTGCGGGGAGGCGAGGAGCGGACGCTCTCCCTGGGCCGCGGGGAGTGGGTCCGGCAACGGTCCGGCCTCGTGGACGGACCGGACGAGCTCGCGTGCGCCGCGGCCTGGACCGAGCCGAACCTGCTGGTGGTGCGGATGATCTCGGTCGGGTCCCCCTTCACCTGGACGCTCACGCTCCGGTTCGACGGTGACGACGTGACGGTCTCGCTCGACCAGAACGTGGCCTTCGGTGACACGCGGCTGCTGGACGCGACCGCCACGGCGGCCTGACCGACCCCGCGCCACCGACCCCGCGCCCGGGAGCCCGGGGCGGACCTCTCCCTCGGCCCACCGCCCCCGGGCTACGACTCGGCCACGACACGCCCCTGACGAGGGACTTTCCACGCCGGCGCGGCCCCGTCGCGCTAGCGTCGGAAGATGTCCACAGAAAGCGGAATAACGGCGCACGGCGTGCGGCGGTCGTTCGGGAGCGTGCAGGCGGTGGCCGACGTCGAGCTGACGGCGGTCCCCGGACGCGTGACAGCCCTGATCGGGCCCAATGGCTCCGGCAAGACGACCCTCCTGCTCATGCTCGCCGGACTGCTCACACCCGACGCGGGCACCATCTCCGTGGCCGGGTTCGACCCGGCCACCCAGACCTACCAGGCACGTTCCCGCACCGGCTGGATGCCGGACGTGTTCGGCACCTGGGACTCCCTGACGGCGCGCGAGGTGCTGACCACCGTCGCCGCCGCGTACCGGATCGCCGCGGCCGACGGCGAGCGGCGTGCCGCCGAGCTCCTCGACCTGGTGCACCTGGCCGAGCTCGCCGACCAGCCCGCCCACGTGCTCTCGCGCGGGCAGAAGCAGCGGCTCGGCCTCGCGCGCGCCCTGGTGCACGACCCGGAGGTGCTCCTGCTGGACGAGCCGGCGTCGGGCCTCGACCCGCGCTCGCGCGTCGACCTGCGGGTCCTGGTGCGGCGGCTGGCTGCCGCGGGCAAGACGGTCCTCGTCTCCTCGCACGTGCTTACCGAGCTCGACGAGATGGCCGACGACGCCGTCTTCCTCTCCAGCGGCCGTACCGTCGCCACGGAGACCGTCGAGTCCGCGGGCGAGGCCCGCCGGTGGCGGATCACCGCCCTGGACCGGGAGGCACTCCTGGCGCATCTCGTCCAGGCCGGTGTCGCGCACGACGCCGACCCCGACGGCGGTACGGGAGTGCTCGTCCCGCTGACCGACGACGCCGAGGCGGCCGCCCTGCTGGGTGATGCGGTGCGCGCCGGGGTCGACGTGGTGAGCCTCGCCCCCGCCGGTGGCGTGCTGGAGCAGAAGTACCTGGCCCTCGAGGAGGAACGGCGATGACGGGGACGACGACGGACACGGGCGCGGGCCCGGCTCCCACGGGAACGACGACGGCCGCCACGGCCGAGCGCGGGGCCTGGTCCCTGTCCTGGCACGGGCTGCGTACGGTCACCCTGCTGGAGCTGCGCCAGCGCATCCGGTCCACCCGGTGGAAGCTGGCGCTCGTGCTGTGGTTCGTGGTGGTCGGGGCGATCACCGGGCTGACCACCTGGGCCCTCGCCGTGGAGGCGCAGGACCCCTACTACGGCCCGGACGAGTTCGGTGGGCTGATCTACAGCATCGTCGTGTGCTTCGTGCTGTTCCTCGGGCTGCTCGTGGCACCCACGCTGTCCTCCGGCGCGATCAACGGCGACCGGAACGCGGGCACGCTCGCCACGCTCCAGGTCACGATGCTCAGCCCGGCGGAGATCGTGCTGGGCAAGCTCGCGGCGGCCTGGATCGCGGCGCTCGCGTTCCTCGTGGCGAGCGTGCCGTTCGTCCTGTGGGCGGTGCTCGCCGGGGGCCTCACCGTGCTCGCGCTGGTGGGCACGCTCCTCATGCTGGCGGTGGTGCTCGGCATCGTCTGCGCGATCGGTCTCGGGTTCTCGGCGATCGTCACGAAGCCCTCCGCGGCCGCGGTGCTCACCTACCTGACGATCGGCTCGGTCACGGTCGTGCTCCCGATCCTGTTCGGGCTGCTGGCGCCGCTGACCACCACGCAGGACGAGGTGCGGGTCTGGTCGGAGACCTCGTACGACAGCGAGACGGGCTTCGCCGAGGACTGCGCCTGGGAGACGCGCACGGTCCCGGTCTGGCACCACGAGCGCAGCTGGTGGATGCTCGCGCCCAATCCGTTCGTGCTGGTGGCGGACGCGCAGCCGCTGGTCGGGGACGTCGACCTGATGGACGACTCGAACCTGCTCTCCATGGTGCAGTACGGCGTGCGCTACGCGATGACGGACGAGGGCACCGCGCGGAACGAGTGCTACACCATGAACGGTGTCGACCCCGACGGGCCCGGCGAGGTCGAGGTGACCGACCAGATGGCGTGGCCGTGGGGTCTCGGGTTCGACCTGCTGCTCGGGGGTTCCGGTGTCGTCGTGGCCGTGCGCAGGCTCCGGATCCCCACGGGTGCCCTGCCGAAGGGGACCCGCGTGGCGTGACGGGCCGGCCGCCCAGGAGGGCGGCCGCCCGGGTCACGCATGCAGCGCGTCGTACTCCGCTTCGGCGGCGACGTCGTCGTCGACGTCGAGGCGGAGGTGCGCCAGCACCGACTGCAGCACGCGCAGCGCGGACGCCGCGCGCTCGCCCCACACCGAGAAGTAGCTGAACTGCCACCACCACAGCGCCTCGAGCTCGTGTCCGGCGTCGAAGTGCTGCAGGCCCTTGGCCACGGCCTCCGCGACGCACGCCATGTCGCCGGAGAGCGTGGCCGGGCCGACCTCCTCGCCCAGCATCGGGTCGGAGATCTCGAGGTAGTCGTCGAACCCGTCGAGGAGCCGGGACAGTGCGTCCCGCAGGGGGTCCATGTCGGTCTCGGCGCCGGCGTCGGGTTCGTAGCGCTCGGCGGGGACGACGTCGACGATCGCCGCGAGGCGGGCGCCCACGGCGAGCAGGTCGCTCGTGGCGAGCAGCAGGAGCGTGAGCTCGGCACCGGGCATCCCCCCGGAGGCGACCTTCGTCATCGTCGACAGGAACGTCCTGGCCTGCGCGGATGCCTGGTCCGCCACCTCGCGAAGGTCGGAGTCCGCGGCGATCTCGCTCATCGTTGTCACCCCTGTCGTCAGGTGCCGACTACTCGTCGGCCTTCGAATGCGCGCCCGAGGGTCACCTCGTCGGCGTACTCCAAGTCTCCACCGACGGGCAGCCCGGAGGCCAGCCTGGAGACCGTGATTTCCAACGAGGCCAGCAATCGGGAAAGATAGGTCGCCGTCGCCTCGCCCTCGACGTTCGGGTCGGTGGCGATGATGACCTCCTGCACGGCACCGTCCGCCAGCCGCGACATGAGCTCCTTGATGCGCAGATCGTCCGGGCCGACGTTGTCGATCGGATTGATCGCTCCGCCGAGCACGTGGTACCGCCCGCGGAACTCGCGCGTCCGCTCGATCGCGACGACGTCCTTCGGCTCCTCGACCACGCAGATGACCTCGTCGCTGCGCCGCGGGTCGGCGCAGATGCGGCAGTGCTCGGCCTCGGCGACGTTGCCGCAGAGCTCGCAGAACCGCACGCGCCGCTTCACCTCGACGAGCGCGTCGACCAGCCGCTTCACCTCGTGGTCGTCGGACGCGAGCAGATGGAACGCGATGCGCTGCGCGCTCTTGGGACCGACGCCGGGAAGTCGCCCGAGCTCGTCGATCAGGTCCTGGACCGCACCTTCGTACACGCGGGACAGCCTACGCGGGGACCCCGACATCGACGACGGCCCTCGCCGCCGGGCTTCACGCGGCCGGACACGTCCGCCGCCGCACACGCACCGCCGGGAGACAATGCGGCGTGCCCGAGCTCGATCTCCTCACCATCGTCCTGCTCCTGTTCGCCGCGCTCGCCGCCGGATGGGTCGACGCCGTCGTCGGCGGGGGAGGGCTGATCCAGCTCCCGGCGCTGCTGCTCGTGCCCGGCATCACGCCGGTGCAGGCGCTCGCCACGAACAAGCTCGGCAGCATCCTGGGCACCGCGACGTCGTCGATCACCTACTACCGGCGCGTCGGGCCGGACCTGCGCACCGCCGGCCCGATGGCGGTCGCGGCGCTGGCGGGGGCGGTCGGCGGGGCGGCCCTCGCCGCGCTCATCCCCGCGGAGCTGTTCAAGCCGGTGATCCTGCTGGTGCTCGCCGGGGTGCTGGTGTTCACGCTGGCCCGGCCGAAGCTCGGCGAGTACGACGACCTGCGCTGGGTGGGCAACGGCCACCGCCGGATCGCGGCGGCGATCGGCCTGCTCATCGGGGGCTACGACGGCCTGCTGGGGCCCGGCACCGGCACGTTCCTGGTGATCGCCCTGGTGAGCGTGCTCGGATACTCGTTCCTCCCGGCGTCGGCCATCGCGAAGATCGTGAACTTCGCCACGAACCTCGGCGCGCTGATCTTCTTCGTGCCCGCGGGGCACGTGATCTGGACGCTCGGCCTCGGCCTGGGCGCGGCGAACCTCGTGGGGGCGTACCTCGGGGCGCGGATGGCCGTGGCTCGCGGCTCGCGCTTCGTGCGGGTCGTCTTCGTGATCGTCGTTGCACTCCTGATACTCCGGCTTGGCTGGGACGTGGCCGTCGAATGGTCGTCCTGAAGGATGGACGTCCTGGAGCCGGAACCGCTCCCACCGTAGTCTTGGTGCCGCAAGCACACCGATCCGGCGGGCCGTTGAGACAGACGGAGGCCGGCAACAGGAAGCAGGCACATGGCACTTGTCGTGCAGAAGTACGGCGGTAGCTCGGTCGCTGACGCGAAGAGCGTCAAGCGGGTCGCGAAGCGTATCGCCGAGGCGAAGCGCGCCGGGAACGACGTCGTCGTCGTCGTCTCCGCGATGGGGGACACCACGGACGACCTCGTGGACCTGGCCGCACAGATCACTCCGATCCCACCGCAGCGTGAGATGGACATCCTCCTGACCGCCGGCGAGCGCATCTCGATGTCGCTGCTCGCGATGGCGATCAACAACCTGGGGATCAAGGCGAAGTCGTTCACGGGCCCGCAGGCCGGCGTGATCACCGACGCCGCGTACGGGAAGGCGCGGATCGTCGACGTCGTGCCGCACCGTATCCGCAAGACCATCGAGAAGGGGCAGGTCGCGATCGTGGCCGGCTTCCAGGGCGTCAACCGGAAGACGGACGACGTCACGACGCTCGGCCGCGGCGGCTCGGACACGACGGCGGTCGCGCTGGCGGCCGGTCTCGACGCCGACGTCTGCGAGATCTACACGGACGTCGACGGCGTGTTCACCGCGGACCCGCGCATCGTGCCGACGGCCCGCAAGGTCCACCGCATCACGTACGAGGAGATGCTGGAGATGGCGGCGTCGGGCGCGAAGGTGCTGGCGCTGCGAGCCGTCGAGTACGCCCGTCGCTACGGCGTCCCGCTGCATGTGCGGTCGTCGTTCAGCGGCGCCCCCGGCACGCTCGTCTCCGGTACCTACGGAGACCTGATCGACCCCAACGCCCCCGACGGCGACGAGCAGGAGGAAGACGTCATGGAAGACCCGCTGATCTCCGGCGTGGCGCACGACCGGTCCGAGGCCAAGATCACGGTCACGGGCGTCCCGGACAAGCCGGGCATGGCCGCGCGCATCTTCGAGGTCGTCGCCGCGTCCGGCGCGAACATCGACATGATCGTGCAGAACGTGTCCGCCGCCTCGACCGGCCGGACCGACATCTCCTTCACCCTGCCCGAGGCCAGCGGCCCGAACGCGCTCGCCGCGCTGCGGGACGTCAGGGACGAGGTCGGCTACGACTCCCTCGAGTTCGACGACCAGATCGGCAAGCTGTCGCTCGTCGGCGCGGGCATGAAGTCCCACCCGGGCGTGTCCGCCCGGCTGTTCGGCGCCGTGCGCGACGCCGGGATCAACATCGAGATGATCTCCACCTCCGAGATCCGCATCTCGATCGTCACGCGGGCCGACTCGCTGGACGAGGCCGTGCGGGCGGTGCACACCGCGTTCGGTCTCGACAACGTCGAGGGCGAGGCCGTGGTCTACGCCGGCACGGGGCGGTGATCGCGAGATGGCCATGATCTCTTCCCAGGGTGTGAACGTCGCCGTCGTCGGCGCTACCGGGCAGGTGGGCACCGTGATGCGCCGGCTGCTGAGCGAGCGCGGGCTGCCGGTCAAGGAACTGCGCCTCTTCGCCTCGGCGCGCTCCGCCGGGACGACGCTGGAGTTCGCCGGCGTGGACGTGACCGTCGAGGACACGGCGGCGACCGCCACCGAGGACCTCGCCGACATCGACATCGCACTGTTCTCGGCGGGTGGCGGCACCTCGCGTGAGCACGCGCCACGGTTCGCCGAGGCGGGTGCCGTCGTGATCGACAACTCGTCCGCATGGCGGCTCGATCCCGAGGTGCCCCTCGTGGTCTCCGAGGTGAACCCGGAGGCCGTGCGCGAGGCGGCCAAGGGCATCGTCGCGAACCCGAACTGCACCACGATGGCCGCGATGCCGGTGCTCAAGCCGCTGGCCGAGGCGGCCGGGCTGGAGCGGCTCAAGGTCGCGACCTACCAGGCGGTGTCCGGCTCCGGGCTCGCCGGCGTCGCGGAGCTCGCCGGTCAGGCGCGGGCGGCGGTCGCCGCGGACGCGCCGGGCCTCGAGGGTCTCGTGCACGACGGCGGGGCGGTCGACCTCCCTGACCCGAAGGCCTACGTGGCGCCGATCGCGTTCAACGTGCTGGCGCTGGCCGGCAACCTCGTGGACGACGGCTCCGGCGAGACCGACGAGGAGCAGAAGCTGCGCAACGAGTCGCGCAAGATTCTCGGGCTGCCGGACCTGGCCGTCGCCGGGACCTGCGTGCGCGTGCCGGTCTTCACCGGGCACTCCCTGGCGATCCACGCGGAGTTCGCGGAGCCGATCACGCCCGAGCAGGCACGTGAGCTGCTCGGTGCCGCACCCGGCGTCGAGCTCGCGGACGTGCCGACCCCGCTCGCGGCCGCCGGTGCGGACCCGTCGTTCGTGGGCCGGATCCGCGCCGACCAGTCAGTGCCGGGCGGGAAGGGGCTCGTGCTCTTCGTCGCGAACGACAACCTGCGCAAGGGCGCGGCGCTGAACGCCGTGCAGATCGCGGAACTGGTGGCCGGCGACCTCGCGGAGCTGAGCACCCTGGACGCGGCCGAGGTGTAGTACCGGGCCCGTCCCTCCACACGCCGCCGGGGCGGGAGGCTTCCCACGGGAAGCCTCCCGCCCCGGCGTCTTGCGTCCTCGGCCGCACCCCCGCCGGGCCGACCGTCGTGTCGCACCTCCCGACCGCGTCGGCGAGCTCTTCTCCGGTTTTCCTTGCGCGACCACTCCTTCGTGTGGTTCATTACTCATGTAATGAACCCCTGAACCAACCAGCCAACCCGAGGAGAGCGATCCGTGTTCGACGGCCCGGAGCCGATCTACCTCCAGATCGCGCAGATGATCCGCGCGCAGGTGCTCTCCGGCGAACTCGCCGAAGACGACCAGGTCATGTCCACCACACAGTTCGCCACCACGTTCCGCATCAACCCGGCCACGGCGCAGAAGGCGTTCGGACAGCTCGTCGACCAGCAGGTGCTGTACAAGCGCCGCGGGCTCGGCATGTTCGTCGCGCCCGGCGCCCGCGAGCGGCTCCAGGCCGACCACCGCTCGCGCTACTTCGACGAGGTGCTGAAGCCGGCCCTCGCGCAGGCGGCGCTCCTCGGCGTCTCCGACGACGACGTCGTCGCCTACGTCCGCGGCCACGGCACCCCCGACACACAGAAGGGAACAGCATCATGACTCCGCTCCCGCCGTTCGCCGCACGGTTCGACGACGTCGAGGCGACGTTCCCCCACACCTGGACCATGGGCGCCAACGGGGCGGCCTACCGGGTACCCGGCAGCACCGCGCTCGTAGGGATCACCTGCGAGCTCCCGGCCGGCCAGATCACCGGCCTGCTCGGCCGCAACGGCGCCGGCAAGTCCACGATGCTCGGCCTGCTCGCGGCATTCCGCCGCCCCACGCACGGATCGGTCCTCGTCGGCCCCGACGGCGACCTCCGCGACCCCTGGGAGGACGCCGCCCTCACCTCCGCGGTGCTGCTCGTCCAGGAGGGCGGCGACGTGCTGCACGACCAGAAGGTCGCGGCCACGCTCTCCTACTACGCGGACCTGCGGCCCGAGTGGGACGCGGACTACGCCGCGGAGCTGCTCGACCTGTTCGAGGTGCCCGTACGGATGAAGCCGTCGACGCTGTCCCGCGGCAAGCGGTCGGCGCTCGCGGCGACCCTCGGGCTCGCCGCCCGGGCACCGCTGACCATCTTCGACGAGGTGTACCTCGGCATGGACGCCCCGACCCGCTTCGCGTTCTACGACGCGCTGCTCGCCGACTACGCCGCGCACCCTCGCACCGTGGTCCTGTCCAGCCACCTCGTGGGGGAGACGGAGCGGCTGTTCGAGCACGTCGTGCTCCTCGACCGGGGCCGCGTGGTGCTCGACGAGCCCGCCGAGGACCTCCGCACCCGAGCCACCTCCCTGACCGGGCCCACGTCCGCCGTCGAGGGCCTCACCTCCGGGCACGACGTGCTGGACCGGCAGCAGCTCGGCCCCACCACCCGGATCGCCGTGCAGGGCCGGCTGTCCGACGACGAGGCCCGCGCAGCGGCCGCCGCCGGCGTGACCGTCGGCCACGAGGGGCTGGAGAGCCTCTTCGTCCACCTCACCCGGAAGGAGAACGTCCGATGAGTGCTGTCGCACAAGCCCTGGACGACCGCCGCGCCGCGGCCCAGCGGAGCGCGGTCCGTGCCGTCGACCGGCAGATCGGGACGGTGCTGCTCGCCGTCGGAGCCTGGTACTGGCCGATCATCGCGCTGGCCGCGCTGGCCGTCGCGGTGATCCAGGTCCGGCTCGACGCGCTGGACGGCAGCACGCTCCAGTACACCGTGGGCAGCGCCCGCTGGTTCGCGTTCTCGCTCGGCGTGATCATCCCGATGGCCATGATCCGTCCGCACGTGGCCGCCGGGGGCACCCGCCGTGCCCTGTTCCGCGGCGTGGCGCGCGGCGCGGCGGCGTCCGGGATCGGGTTCGGGCTCGTCATCGCCGTCCTGTACGCGGTCGAGCAGGGCGTGTGGCAGCTTCTCGGCCTGGACTGGTACCGCAACCTCGGGCTGGAGGAGAGCACCGCCGTCGTCGGCTTCGTCGTGAACACCGTCGGCGAAGGCCTGGTGGCCTTCACCTACTTCCTGCTCGGGGCGGCCGTGGGCGCCGGGTTCCTGCGCTTCGGCCCGTGGCTCGGCCTCGTCGTCTGCCTCGGCCTGCTGATCCCCGCCGTCGTCGCCGACGTCGCACTGTACGCGGGGCCCGCGACCGCGCTGGCCCAGCAGCTGTTCGGGCTGGACGGCCCCCTGCCCGCGCTGGTCGGCCTCGCCGTCGTCGCGGCGGCGGCAGCCGCGACGTGCGTCGCCCTCGGCCTCATCCTCCGCGACATCCCTGTCAAGCATGCCAGCTCGTGACCCAGAGCTCGTGACCCAGAGAAGGAGCAGCATGACAGTCCACGAACCCGGCGCCGGAACACCCGTCGTCGACGTCCGGAACCTCCGCAAGACCTATCCCGTGAAGGGCGGCCCCGAGAAGATCGCCGTGGCCGACGTGTCGTTCCAGGTGGAGCGGGGCGAGATCTTCGGGATCCTCGGACCCAACGGGGCAGGGAAGACCACCACCGTCGAGTGCCTCGCCGGCCTGCGGAAGGCCGACGGCGGGACCGTCCGCCTGCTCGGGCACGACCCGCAGTCCGACCCCGCCTCCGTCCGCGAGCACGTCGGCGTCCAGCTCCAGGAGGCCGCGCTGCACGACCGCATCACCGTCGGCGAGGCGCTCGACGTGTTCGCCTCCTTCTACGAGAACCGCGCCGACCCGGCCGAGCTGTTGGACCTGCTCGACCTCACCGCGCACCGGAACGTGCAGTTCACGAAGCTGTCGGGCGGGCAGAAGCAGCGCCTGTCCATCGCCCTCGCGCTCGTGGGCAAGCCGCAGGTGGCGATCCTCGACGAGCTCACCACCGGACTCGACCCGTCGGCCCGCCGCGCCACCTGGAAGCTCGTGGAACGCGTCCGGGACGCCGGTGTCACGATCCTTCTGGTCACCCACTTCATGGACGAGGCCGAGCGGCTCTGCGACCGGCTCGTCGTGATCGACGGCGGCACCGTCGTCGCCCAGGGCACGCCCACGGAGCTCACCGAGAGCCTCGGCGGCGACCGCGCGGTCCGCCTCCGGTTCGCCGACGACGCCGGCCGCGGGCGCGCTCTCGCCCTGCTCACCGGTCTCGCCACCCGTGACGACGACGTCGCCGGCGTCGCGCCCGCCGGTGAAGAGATCGAGGTCACCGGCACGCGCAAGGTGCTGTTCGCCGTCGTCCAGGAGCTCGCCGCGGCCGACGTCGTGCCCGACGACGTGCGGACCGTGGCACGGACCCTCGAGGACGTGTTCGTCCACCTGACCGGGCGGGAGTACAGCGCCGACGCCACGAACCCCGAGAACGAGGAGGTGGCGGCATGAGCGCCGTCCGACCACTTCTGGCCACCGAGACGAAGGTGTGGCTGCGTGACCCGGCCGCCGTGTTCTTCGCGCTCGTCTTCCCCGCGCTGCTGCTCGTCGGGCTGGGACTGGTGATCCCCGACTTCCGCAGTCCCATGGAGGGCGACGACCTGCCCTGGGCCAGTGCGCCCAACGTGACCATCTGGCTCCCGACGATGCTCGCGCTCGCCGTCGCGACCATCTCGCTGACGACGATGCCGGTGCAGTTCGCGACCTTCCGGGAGAAGGGCGTCCTGCGCCGGATGGCGACCACCCCCATGCCGCCGCAGAACCTCATCGGCGTGCACCTGGTGATCAACGTCGTGGCGCTGCTCGTGGCCGCGGTGGCGGCCGTGGTCGGAGGGCTGACCATCCTGAAGATCCCGTTCGCGGTGGACCCGCTGGTGGTGCTGCTCTGCTTCGTGCTCGCCACCGCGGCGATGTTCTCGCTCGGGCTGCTGGTCGCCGCCCGGGCCGACCGCGGGAGCGCGGCGTCCGGCCTCGGGATGCTGCTCTACTTCCCCTGTCTGCTGCTCTCGGGGGTGTGGGTGCCGATCCCGGTGATGCCGGTGTGGATGGCCGAGATCGCGAAGTACACGCCCATCGGCGCGGCCTCGCAGGGAATGTTGTCCGGCTGGTTCGGTGACGGCTTCCCGCTGACCGAGGTGCTGGTCATGGCCGCCTGGACGGCGGTGCTGTTCCCGCTCGGGGTGAAGCTGTTCCGCTGGACCTGAGCCGGGAGCGTCCCCGGCCGCCCGTACCCGCCCCGGGTGCAGACGGCCGCGGGGGTCCGGCCCCGCGTCGCGCCCCGGGGTCAGCCGCGGGCGTAGCGCGCCACGAAGTTGCGCAGGATGCGCATCGGCTCCGTCACGCGCACCGCGCGCGAGCGTTCCGTGACCGCCACGGCCTCGTCGGCCGGGAAGTAGCCGTAGCTCTTGTACACCTGGATGCGCAGGCGGATGCCGGGGAAGTCGAGCTCGGGGTGGAACTGCGTGGCGTACAGGTTCTGCTTCACCCGGAACATCTGCACCGGGCAGTCGGCGGAGGAGGCCAGCAGGACGGCGTCGTCGGGCAGCTTGCGGACGGCCTCCTTGTGCCCGACGTACGCCGCGAACGTCGCCGGCATGCCGGCGAGCAACGGGTCGTCGGAGGCGGCGGGCTGCAGCTCGATCGAGACGGGCCCGGGGGCCTCGCCGTAGGTCCGGTCGATCTCGGCGCCCCGGTGCGCCCCGAGCGTCCCGACGCCGTAGCACGCGCCGAAGAACGGGAAGTCCCGCTCGACGACCCGGTCGAGCAGGGCGAAGATCTCCGACTCCACGCGCCGCTGCGCCGTGGTCTTCAGCACGGGCGGGTCGGAGAAGTTGAAGGGGCCGCCGCCGGTGATGATCCCGGAGTAGTCGTCGAGGTCCACCTCGCCCAGCGGCTCCGCCTCGAGCCGGGCCCGGCGGAGCTGCTCGGGGGCGAGCCCGCCGAAGTTCAGGAAGGCTTGGTACTCGGCGTCGGCTGCCTCGTCCTCGGCGCGGGTCGCCAGCAGCAGGAACGGCTTCATGGCGGAAGCCTAGGAGATCGCGCGGGCAGGGGCGACGGCGAGGTAGGGGCGAGTGCCCAGGTAGGCGCCAGGGGGCGCTCCCCACGCCCCTACGTGAGCACCTGCCCCTACCTCGCTACGCGCTACCCGCGGGTCCCGGGCCGCCGGGCCCACCAGGTGGCCAGCGCCGAGCCCGAGACGTTGTGCCACACGGAGAAGAGCGCCGCCGGCAGGGCGGCCGCGGGCGTGAAGTGCGTGGCGGCGAGGGATGCCGCGAGACCGGAGTTCTGCATGCCGACCTCGATGCTGACCGCCCGGCGGGCGGCGCGGTCCAGCCGCGCCACCTTCGCCGCGCCGTAGCCCAGGGCGAGCCCGAACAGGTTGTGCACGACGACGGCCAGCGCCACCAGCAGCCCGGTGCTGAGGACGGCATCGGCGTTGGCGGCGACGATCGCCGCGACGACCACGACGATGCCGGTGACGGACACGAGCGGCAGGTAGGGCAGGAGCCGCTCCACGAACCGCCCCGCGAGAGCCCGGAGCACGAGGCCTGCCAGCACGGGCACCAGCACCACCTGCACGATCGAGACGAACAGGTCCATGAAGGCGACGTCGAGGGTCTCGTCGGCGAGCCACAGGATCAGGACGGGCGTGATCAGCGGCGCCAGCAGCGTGGAGACGGCCGTCATGGTCACGGACAGCGCGGTGTCACCCTTCCCGAGGTGCACGACGACGTTCGACGCCGTCCCGCCGGGCGCGGACCCGACCAGGATCATGCCGAGGAGTGCCATGCCGGTGAGCCCGAACAGCCCGCCCACGGCCCAGGCGGCGAGCGGCATCACGAGGAACTGCGCGACGACCCCGATCAGCACCGCCCACGGCCGCCGGGCGACGAGCGTGAAGTCGCGCCCGCGCAGGGTCAGCCCCATGCCGAACATGATGATCCCGAGGAACAGCGGGATGTGCTGGGCGAGGGGCACGATCGGCCCCGGCAGGAGCAGGCCGACGACTCCCCCCAGCACGACGAGCACGGCGAACCATCGTCCGGCGAGCTCCGCGGTCCTGCGCACGACGTTCATGCTGCTCCCTGGGGTCGTCCCTGCGGGGCCGCACCGCTGCGGCCGCCGGTCACCCTACCGGTGACCGGCGGCCGCTCTCGCGGGCGTCCGAGGGGGAGGGGTCAGGCGGTGCGTCGTTGGCGTGCGGCGTGGGCGAGCTGGTTCAGGAGGGTGTGGGTGGTGTTCCAGTCCATGCACTTGTCGGTCACCGACCGGCCGTAGGTCAGCGTGTCCAGCGGGCCGGGCTGCTGGGCACCCGCCTCCAGGAACGACTCCAGCATCAGCCCACTGATCCCCCGCTCGCCCCCGGCCAGCCGGTCGGTGATCTCGCGCACCACCTCGGCCTGACGCACATGGTCCTTGCCCGAGTTGCCGTGCGAGGCATCGATCACCACACCGTGCTCCACCGCACCACCCAGCCCCGCGGAACGCGCCACCTCCAACGCCCCGGCCACCTGATCACGACCGTAGTTCGGCCCACCACGCCCACCACGCAAGATCACGTGACAGTCCGGATTGCCTGCCGTGGCCACCGCCGCAGCCCGCCCCGCACCATCGGTCCCGAAGAACGTGTGCTCACTGGCCGCGGTCACACAACCGTCCACCGCGATCCGCACGTCCCCGTCGGTCGCGTTCTTGAACCCCACCGGCATCGACAACCCCGAGGCCAGCTGCCGGTGCACCTGAGACTCCACGTTCCGCGCCCCGATCGCACCCCAGGTCACCGCATCCGCGATGTACTGCGGACTGATCGGCTCCAAGAACTCCGCAGCCGCCGGCACCCCCGCGTCCAACACCCCCAGCAACACCTCACGAGCCAGCCGCAACCCGTGCTCCACGTCATGGGAACCATCCAGGAACGGGTCGTTGATCAACCCCTTCCACCCCACCGTGGTCCGCGGCTTCTCGAAGTACACCCGCATCACCACCACCAGATCATCCGCCAACCCCCGCGCCACCCTGGCCAACCGGCCCGCGTAGTCCAGCGCCGCGACCGGATCATGCACGCTGCACGGACCCACGATCACCAGCAACCGGTCATCCTCCCCCGTCAACACGTCGCGCACCTCCCGCCGCGAGGTCGCCACCAGATCCCCGAACCGAGTCCCCAACGGCATCGCCCCCAGCACACCAGCCGGCGCCGGCAACGGCGCCAAGGCACGGACGCGCAGGTCGGAGGTGCGTGCCTGCAGCTCGGTGGAGGTGTCGGGCGAGGGCTCGGACGACGACGGGTCGAGGCCGGGCTGTGTGGTGGGCGTGTTCATCGGTCTCATGGCTCCTGGGAGTCGGTGGTGCTCGGCTGTGCTCGGACTGCTGCTGCGTCCAGGCGGGTGCCGCCACCGCCTCGTGATCCGGAGCGGCCCGTCTGGAATGACGAAGGGCCCGGACACGGTCGGTGTCCTAGGCCCTGTGGCTCCGGGTGGATGTGGTCAGGCGCTCACGCGCCGGGCTCCACCAGGAGCCGACGTAAAGTGCCAATACCAACGGATGTTCACAGCTCCGCACGGTAGTCGCCGACGTGCGTGCGCGTCCAGCGGTGTTCGGTATGTGGTCCGTCACCACGTGAAGCCTTCCAGCTCCGAGCGCGTCGCGTCGTGCTCGGTGAGGATCAGCTCCTTGATCCGGTCGACCTGGTCCCAGACGTTCACTGCCATCCCGGCCAGCACCCGTCCGTCGCGCACCCAGAACGAGACCAGCTCCCGCTTGTGCACCGACCCCGCCACGACGACGTCGTCGTACCCGGCGCTCGGGTCGACCCAGCCGATGTACTCCATGCCGAGGTCGTACTGGTCGGAGTAGAAGAAGGGGAGGCTGTCGTACGGCGCGTCGGCGCCGAGCATGGCGCGGCCGGCGTGCGTCCCGCCGTCGTTCGCGGCGGCCCAGTGCTCGACGCGGAGCGGGCGGCCGTAGCGCCGCGAGGGGATGCTCGCGACGTCGCCGGCGGCGAAGACGTCGGGGTGAGACGTGCGCAGCGTGCCGTCGACGGCGATGCCGCCGCCCAGACCGGCCGGCCGCAGGTCGAGCCCGGCGGCCTCCGCGAGCCCGACGTTCGGCGTCGCTCCCACGCCGATGACGACGATGTCGGCGTCGATCACCGTCGCGTCCGACAGCTCGACACCCACCACCCGGGACTCCGAACCGAGCAGGCGCACCGCCGAGATCTCGCGGACCAGCCGGGTGCCGTGCTCGGCGTGCAGGCCGGCGAAGACCTCTGCCATCTCGGGTCCGAGCACGTTCCCGAGCGGTGCGGCGTTCCGGCCCACCACGGTGACGTCCAGGCCGAGCGACCGCGCCGACGCCGCGACCTCGAGCCCGATCCAGCCGTCCCCGATGACGGCGACCCGCCCCGCGCCCTCCAGCGAGCAGTCGAGGAGGACGTGGGAGAGGCGGTCGGCGTCATCGAGCGTGCGCAGGTAGTGGACGCCGGACAGGTCGGTGCCGGGCACGTCGAGCGGGCGGGGCGCGGATCCGGTGGCGAGCAGGCACTGCCCGTAGGGGAGGGTCGAGCCGTCCGCGAACGTCAGGACATGGTCGGTGGCGTCGAGCCCGACCGCGAGGGCGGCGTTGCGGACCTCGACGCCGTGGGAGTCGTACCAGGCGTCGTCGAGCGGGAAGACGACGTCGCGCTCCGCCTCCGCGCGCAGGAGGTCCTTGCTCAGCGGGGGCCGCTCGTACGGGTGGTGAGGCTCGGCGGTCACGACGACGACGTCGCCGTCGTACCCCTCGTCGCGGAGCGTCTCGGCGGCGCGGGCGCTCGCCAGGCCCCCGCCGACCAGCACGATCGGTTCCATCACGAGCCTCCAGGGATTGCGCGGACGAATGGCTCCAGGTTCTCACGAGGGATGCCCCGGCGTGACCCCGTGACGGCTCAGAAGTTTCCCGCGGCGCGACGGCAGCCCGTCGTCGGGCGCCCGGGCCGCGAAGAGGTTGACGAGGCGATGGTGCCGACAACGCAAAAAAGACTCCCTGACCACGCGTTGCCGCTGGTCAGGGAGCCTTTCGGAGGGTCGGGGTGACAGGATTTGAACCTGCGACCTCCTCGTCCCGAACGAGGCGCGCTACCAAGCTGCGCCACACCCCGGAGTGCCGCCCGTGGCCCTCGGGCCGCGGAAGCCTGCTCAGCATAGCCGACCCGGGGGCCAGGCACGAAACCGAAATTGCGGTGAGTCAGGTCACGCGTTCCACGGGCGGCCGGGAGCCGTTCCTCAGGCGAGCTCGACGACGATCTCGACCTCGACCGGCGCGTCCAGGGGAAGGACGGCGACGCCGACCGCCGAGCGGGCGTGCGGGTCCCCGAAGACCTCGCCGAGGAGGTCGCTGGCGCCGTTGATCACGGCCGGCTGGGCGGTGAACGAGGGATCGCTCGCGACGAAGCCGACCACCTTCACCACGCGCGCCACAGAGTCGAGGCTCCCCGTGAGGGAGCGGACGGCGGCCAGGGCGTTCAGCGCGCAGGTGCGTGCCAGGTCCTTGGCCAGCGCCGGGTCGACCAGGCCGTCGCCGTCGCCGACCTTGCCGGCCGCGAGGAGGGCGCCGTCGGCCATCGGGAGCTGGCCCGACGTGTACACGTACTGGCCCGTGCTGACTGCGGGGACGTACGACGCGACGGGCGGGACGACGGCGGGCAGGCTGATGCCGAGAGCGGCGAGCCGCTGCTCGGGCGTGGTGACGCCGGTCACTGCTCGCCCGTCGGGCGCTTGAGGTAGGCGACGAGCCCGGTGCCGTCCGGACCGGGGACGACCTGCACGAGCTCCCAGCCGTCGGAGCCCCACTGGTCGAGCACGGCCTTGGTGTTGTGGATCAGGAGGGGGATCGTCGAGTACTCCCACGTAGTAGCCATGCCGCCGATCGTAGCCCGGACACCGGGCCCGCACCGTACACACGACCCGCACACGGCAGCGCCCTGAGAAGGCCGCATTCTCAGCGTCTCCCACTACCCTGGGCGCATGTCGTCGGCCCATCCTTTGAACTCCGAGCAGCGGCGGATCACGCGCAAGATCCCCGCGACGCAGCTGATCGCCCTGCTCCTCGCCTTCGTCCTCACCGCCGGTGCCGGCGGACTCATCGGTGCCGGGATGCTGATTCCTCTGGCCGCCGGGACGGACACGGCCGTGGACGCCGGCGTGGAGCTGTTCGACGAGGTGCCCGACGAGCTGGAGCTCACGCCGCTCTCGGAGCAGTCCCGCATCTTCGCGAGCGACGGGAAGACGCTGCTGGCCTCCGTCTACGAGCAGAACCGCATCGTGGTGCCGCTCGACAAGATCTCGGAGCCCATGCAGCACGCGGCGGTCGCCATCGAGGACGAGCGCTTCTACGACCACAACGGCGTGGACCCGCAGGGCATCGCCCGCGCCGCCGTGAGCAACGCCTCCGGAGCCGCGCAGCAGGGCGCGTCGACGCTGACGCAGCAGTACGTGAAGAACTCGCTCATCGAGGAAGCGCTCAAGGAGGACGACCCGTTCGGCATCCTCGACGCTCGCGAGGACTCCATCCAGCGCAAGATCCGCGAGGCCAAGCTCTCGATCGCGATCGAGAAGAGGATGAGCAAGGACGAGATCCTCAACGGATACCTGAACGTCGCGCAGTTCGGGGTGAGCGTCTACGGGGTCCAGGTGGCGGCGCAGCGCTACTTCAGCAAGAACGCGTCCGAGCTCAGCATCGTCGAGGCCGCCACGATCGCCGGGATCACGAAGGAACCGAGCCGCTTCGACCCGTTGGCGAACCCGGACACGAACCAGGATCGCCGCAACATCGTCCTGAACAAGATGTACGGGCTCAACTACATCAGCAAGAAGGAGTACGAGAAGGCGAAGGAAACACCGATCGAGGACACGCTCAACCCGCGCAAGCTGCAGCTCGGCTGTGAGGAGGCGCCCGCGGGGTCGGCGTTCTTCTGCGACTATGTCATCAAGGAGTTCCTGCTGAGCGAGAAGTTCGGCAAGACCCGGGACGACCGCTACAACCTGCTCTACCAGGGCGGCCTCGACATCGTGACGACGCTCGACATGAAGAAGCAGAAGGCGGCGGCACGGACCATCAACGAGGTCGTACCGACCACCGATCCGACCGGCCTGGATGCGGCGGTCACCTCCGTGGAACCGGGGACCGGGCAAATTCTCGCGATGGCGCAGAACAAGCCGTACGACGCGGGCGAGGAGCCCGAGCCGCTGCATACGGCGGTGAACTATTCGGCGGACTACCTGCATGGCGGGTCGACGGGGTTCCAGCCTGGATCGAACTTCAAGCCCTTCGTGCTCACGGAGTGGCTACGTACCGGGCACCAGCTGAACGATGTCCTCCCGGCGACCAACGTCTCGTTTCCCCAGAGCGCGTTCTCCGCGGACTGCGAAGGCGCATCGCTCGGGGGAGAGGCCTGGAGCGTGAGCAACGCGGAGGGTGCTTCGAGCAGCTCGATGACGGTGGCGCAGGCCACCTACCAGTCGGTCAACACCGTCTATGCGCGGATGTCGCAGCAGCTCAGTCTCTGCGGGATCCGCAAGTCCGCCTACGACGTCGGCTACCGGCCCACGCTGCAGGGCTATGCCGACGGTGGACGTCCCATCCAGGGCGAAGCGACACCCCGAGACATCGAAGTGGTCGCGCCGATGGCCCTCGGCACCCAGCCGACAACACCGATCTACCAGGCAGCGGCCTACTCCACGTTCGCCTCCGGCGGCACGTACTGCAAGCCGATCGCGATCGCCTCGGTGGAGACGCGTGGCGGCAAGGAGCTGCCCGTGCCCCAGGCAGGCTGCAAGGAGACGCTCGAGCCGAACGTCGCCAACACGGTGGCCTTCGCCATGACCAAGGTGTTCACCGGGGAGCCGTGGGGCACGGGCTGGACGGCCAAGGACAAGTTCGCCGCGACACGTCCTGTTGCCGGCAAGACGGGAACCACGAGCTACGGGTATCAGAGCTGGTTCACGGGGTACACGCCCAACCTCTCCACCTCGGTGTGGGTGGGCAAGGCCCGGGGTGACGAGCCGCACCAGAACATCCTGGTGAACGGTGGAAAGTACAACTACGAGAAGCCGGGGCAGTCGTATCCCTGGCTGTACGGCAGCTCGCTCGCACTTCCCGCCTGGGACATCTACATGACCGAGGCGATGAAGGGCATGCCCGTGGTGAACTTCCCGCCCGCGGACCCGAACCTGGTCGGCCAGGCGCCTGCCCCGCCCAAGGGTGACGACGACTCCGGCGGCGACGGCGACGGCGGCGGCAACGACGGTGGTGGCGGCAACGGTGGTGGCGGCAACGGCGGCAACGGCGGTGGCGGCAACGAGGGGAACGGCTGACCCATGGCCGCTCACACGGCACTGACCACGCTCGCCGCGATCGGTGGTACCGCCGCCGCGGGGATCGCGTACGCGCACCTGGAGTCCAAGCTGTTCACGGTGCGCCGCGCCACGGTGCCGGTCCTGCCGCCCGGGCAGCGCCCGGTCCGGGTGCTGCACCTCAGCGACCTGCACCTGACGCCGTCGCAGCGCACGAAGCAGGAGTGGGTGCGGTCGCTCGCGGACCTGGCGCCCGACGTCGTCGTCAACACGGGTGACAACTTCGGGCACCTGCGCTCCCTCGCGCCGCTGCTCGACGTCCTGGGGCCGCTCATGGAGGTGCCGGGCGCGTTCGTGATGGGCTCGAACGACTACTTCGCACCCGCGTTCAAGAACCCGGCGCGCTACCTCTTGCCGGACGCCCGCGAGCAGCGCGACGACCTCGTCCCGCTGCCCACGGAGTCCCTGGCCAAGTCGTTCCGCGAGGCCGGCTGGGCGGACCTGACGAACCGCCGGGACGCGATCACGCTGCGTGACGGCCGAGTGCTCGACCTGGTGGGTATGGACGACCCGCACCTGGACCGTGATGTCATGCCGGAGCCGCGCATCGGCGCGCACGCCGCGGACACCGAGCCGTCGGCCCAGGACCCGCTGCTGCGCGTCGGCGTCGTTCACGCGCCCTATCAGCGCGTCCTGAACCAGCTCCGGGACGACGGCGTGGACTTCGTCTTCGCCGGCCATACCCACGGCGGGCAGCTCTGCCTGCCGGGCGTCGGCGCCCTGGTGACGAACTGCGACCTGGACCGTGGTCGCGCGTACGGCCTGCACGGCTGGCCGGGCCCGCGTCCGGACGAGGACGGCGGCGAGGGCTCGACCTGGCTCCATGTCTCCGCCGGTGCAGGCACTTCCCCGTACTGGCAGCTCCGCTTCGCCTGCCGCCCGGAAGCCACCCTCCTCACCCTCACGGCCACGGCGAGCTGAAGCGTCGTCGCAGGCGAAGATCGCTCATCGTGGCCTGCACGCGATGAGGAAGATGCCTGTAGTTCGCCGCCTAGAAATTCTCGATCTGCGAACAAAGTCCGAGATCTCTTGATAGCGGATGGCGTCCTTGGATAGGTTGATTCTACCCAAGAGGAGGTGCGTCGATGCCATCTAGTATTCGATCGACTGCGGTGGTGCGAACGCTGTTGGCGTTCGTGCTGGCGTTTGGGATCGGAATTCCACTTCAGGCCGTGTCAACCACGGATCTGGCTTATGCGGCAGGATGCGTAGGCAGTTCGTGTCACCTAAAGTCGCCGACCGGGCAGAACTGCACGGATAACCGCACGATCTCGTCGTTCACGGCCACTCAGGGCGCCGGTTCGGGAACGGTCGTCGAACTACGTTGGTCGACCACTTGCAAGGCCTACTGGGTGCGCGGGTCGAGTCCGGCGGGCGGCTACTATTGCAATAGCGCCGTCAAGCTGAACTGGTACGACTCCAGCAAGCACTACCTTGGGTCTGTCTACCAAGGGATCGGCTGCGGTACCGGTTGGACGAACATGGCTCACAGAGGGAAATACATTAAGTGGTGTAGCGCTTCCTTCAGCGGTACGGCAGCTGAACAATGTTCTGGTTTTAGGCAGACCGCCTGGACGCGGTAGGTCGTTGATCATTAGCGAGGTTCGGCGACGTGGTGTGATGATGTCCCGGTAGACCTGACGGGCTCAGAGCGAGGAAGTGGGGAGGCGTCCGCGGACGCCTCCCCACTTCCTCATCGGCGTCGCAACGAAGGACGCGTGGGGAGGGTCGAGCCTGTCAAACTGAGTCCCTCAGTTTGGTTGTTTGGTCCGGTCTGGGTCGCGCAGTGCCTTGATCGAGTCGTAGGCGCGAAGGATGGCTTGAGCATGCCGGACTACTTCGCGACCGACGTCCGTGGCGGTGAACGTGCCGTTCGCTCGTGTAAACAAGGGTGCTCGGAGGAAGCGTTCGAGGCGCTTGGTGTGGGTGCTGATCGTGCTTGGCGCGCAGTTCTCGGCCCGAGCTGCTCCCGTCGTCGTGCCGTGCTCGTTCACCGCGATCAATGAGCGGAGTTGAGGGATGGTGGGCACCATGGCTCCTTGCCGTCTTGGCGCGGACTTGACGAATCCGCCACGGATCTGTGTGCTCAAATCGTCACAGAGCGACCATTCGGTAGGCAAGGCGCTTCGCGGGTGAAATCAACGATCGTTCGGCCAGATGGTCTGGTGTATGGCTGAGCTGGTCGAAGTGGTCAGGGTGACTTCGCAGGTTTTTCATGATCCATAAAATGTGTCGGTCATGCCTGTCTGGTGCGATGAAGCTCGGCTAGCGTCCGGGCTTGTCCGTGTTTGTTACCCAGACCAGGGTAGGTGCCGACATGCGCTCTCCCAATCCTTTGCCATCCCGGGGCCGAGTGGCGTGGCCGGCCCCCTGGACTCCGCGACGACGGGCCATCGGGGGAGTGGCTGGTGCGCTGGCGACCCTCGCGCTGGTGGCCGCAGGCCTCACTCCCGCTACGGCAGCCGACGACGCGCCTGGCACCTCCGGACAGGGTCAGGCGGCTGGCGAGTCAGAGCCAGTACAGGTCGAGGAACTCCTGCGTGCGGTGCCGGAGGCAGAGCGTGCCGAGGTGTTGCCGCGGGGCTGGGCGTCGTCGGACGACGTGGCGTGGGCGACGGTGGGCGACCATCACGGGTTTCATGTGCTGACGGCGTCGGCGTCGTCGGGGTACGAGTGGGGGGTGACCGTCACGCTGTCCGAGCCGGGCATCGAGACCGACGAGTGGGTCGGCAATGCGTGTGTGACGTCCTCGGGCCGGTACGCGGTAGTGGTGTATGCGCCGCGGTCGTTCGTGAACGACCCTGACCTGTTCGACCGCGGGGGACTGGCTGCGATCGTGGATCTGGCTTCGGGTGAGGCGACCAAGCTGGCTGTAACGGCTTCTCTGGCGTACTTCAATCCGGGCTGTGGGGCGGATGATCGGGCGGTGATCACCGCTGCTCGGGCTGCTGACGATCGTGGTGACACGCACTTGGTCACGGTTGATGCCGATCGAGGTCGGATCGATCACCAGGTGACGTTGACGGGACAGATCACCTCTGCAATCCCGCTGTCCAGCAGCGTCTCGGTGGCGGCCACCGGCTCGTATATCTCGCGCATCGGTTCGGAGGGCGACGTGGTGCCGCTCGCAGCGGCTGGATCGACGCCGTACTCATTGACGCTCGATCGCCAAGGTGGCCTGAGTTTCATGGCCGCCCCACGCCCGCAGGGCGGCCGGCATGTCGCGGCCTCTCCGCGGCGGCCGATGCCTTCGACGAATGTCGATAGCGCTCCGCCTTCTGGCGCTCGGACTGCCGATGATGTACCCGGCTCGGAGGAGGATCTGGTGGCAGCGTCGCGTCTGTCGAGGGACCAGCTCAGGTCGACTCCTGACACGGAACTTGAACGTGCCCGGGTGTTTGCGCGCGGCCCCTTGCACGGAATGGGGCTGGAACCCTTGGCGCACAGCAAAGGCACCCTGGTCGGTGACAGCGAAGTGCTCGGTGATATGCCGCCGGGGATGACCCGCCGACCGCAGGTCGCTTCCGGCGTGCGCGTGAACGGATCCACCCGTGGGAAGGTCTTTCTCAGTAAGGTCGGGTGGAACGATCAGAGCAGTTCTCGCATGTTCAAGCCTGCGGAAGGGGAGTCTGGCTCCATGCGGCACAGTCGGATTGCTGATCCGGAACTGCCACGCCAGGCACGTCTGACGATGCAGGTCCCGGCCAGAGAGGCAAGCAGGGACCTGGGTGTGGTCCTGGATGCTGACGCTACGGACACGCAAACCGTTGAGGGGGCCAGGCGGACGCCTCAGGAAGAAGTAGCCCTCGCCACGGGGAGCGAGTTGTCCCCGGCGCTCGGCACATCAGCCACCGCGGGCATGGTGTCCGAGGAGCTGGTGGATGGTCCGGAACGGGGATGTGCGGTCACGCGTGGCGACCCGCGGTTGCAGGCGATGCAGCCGCGTCCGCGGCAGGTGGAGTGGGCGGTGGATCAACTAGTCCAAGGAACCCTGGATCATGCGTTCTACCCTGAAGGGCGTGACCAATGGCGTACCCGAGTAGATATGCCCCAGTACGTCCCCAGCGATCTCGTCCCGCTGCCCGCCCTCGCCGGACCAGGCACGGTGGCCGATATCCCGCCGCAGATCCTCCTGGGAATCGCGATGAGCGAGTCGAACATGCAGCAGGCTGCTCGTAGCGCTGTGCCCGGTGTCACGGGCAATCCGTTGATCGGGAACTACTGGGGAGTGACCGATTCTTGGGACATCGCCTTCGCTGACGTGGACTGCGGGTACGGGGTCATGCAAGTCACCGACGGCATGGAACTCGGCGACAACCGTGATACGGGCGAGCAGAACGCGATCGCGGTCGATTACGTCGCGAACATCCAGGCCGGCGCAGCGATCCTGATCGAGAAGTGGAACCAGACCTACAACGCGGGCATGCTCCTCCACGACGGAAATCCCCGCAGGGTCGAGAACTGGTTCTACGCTCTCTGGGCCTACAACAGCGGCTTCTACAGCGAAGCCGATGCCGACGAAAACCTGGGCGCGTGGGGCTTGGGCTGGCACAACAACCCTGCCAACCCGAAGTACCCGTATGACAGGCACCCGTTCCTGAACCGGAACACGTTCGACGACGGCCGCACCCCGAACCTATGGCCCTACCCCGAACGCAGTATCGGGTTCGCCGCCTGGTCCAGCGAACTCATCGACGGCGTCGGCACTACCGCAGTAGGTTTCCGACCTGCGCAATGGACCCATGACACCTTCAAGGAAGGTGTTGATACCGGATCCGGCACATGGGACTACTCCATGAGCCCGAAGCCGCCGCTGGACCTTTTCTGTGACGAAACCAACGAGTGCGACAAGGGCCACGTCGGGGACGTCTACACTCCACCAGGTGCGCCCGAGGTTCCGGGGCCCTGCTACAGCGAATCCGGGGACATCTACGACTACCACTGCTGGTATCACGAGCCAGCCAGCTGGAAAGACGGCTGCGCACCAGCCGACGGAGCGAATACTACCTGTGGGCTCGGTTTCATCCGGTTCCCGGGTGTCTGGAGCGGCGACGAAGACCCATACGAGGATGGCACCCAGACCAACCCGCACAGCAACGCCTATGACGAGGAAGAGAACCAGCGCTCCTACTCGCCCAACTGCTCCCAGACGGGGTCGGCAACGACGAACAACGCTCCGCCCAACTCCTGGATTGTGGACGACGTACCCGACGGGGTTCCGTCGGTGAAGCAGTGTGCCCGTTCGTCGAGCGACGGAACCTTCACCTGGCGATTCAACCAAGCCTCCGATGGCAGCTTCCCACCCAAGAAAGATATCCACCAGATCGGCGCCGGCTGGCAAGGTCACTTCTACTTCAGCCACACTCGCACGGGTGAAGAAGGCGGAACCGGTGAGCGGCTCCGAGCCGAAGGAACCTGGACGCTCGGACACTCCTACGACGGCTGGATGCGTATCGCCGTCCACCTCCCTGACCACGGGGCCCACACCCAGCAAGCCCACTACGAGATTGACCTCAATGGAGACGGCGCCGTCGACCGCGACCGCTACATCAACCAGCGCCGCATGGCCAACAACTGGGTATCGCTAGGGTCATACCGCGTTACCGGAACTCCCCGCGTGGCGTTATCGAACATCACCGCCGACGGTGAAGGCACACAAGACGTCGCCTGGGATGCTGTCGCGTTCCAGCCGCTCGCTCAAGAGCCGGTCGATGTCGCCGTCCTCGGCGACTCTTATGCCGCTGGTGAAGGCACTGGGTTCGCTGCCGAATCTGGCTCGGCGGGGTACTACCCCGAGACAAACATTGGGGCAGAATACAAGGGGACCGAAGACAGCGATTGGCAGAACTCGTGTCGCCGTAGCCCGGATGCGTGGGCGCGGAAGCTTGCGATCCCGGGAGTGACAAACTACTCTGGCGAGGCTGCCGATTCGTGGAGTGAAGAACTTGAACTGGGGTTCGTCGCCTGTTCCGGGGCTCGAACTGTTGACCTCGCTGATGAGGACTGGAGTCTCACGCCGAATGTGCCTTGGTTTACGCCACAGCTTGGCGAGAAGCCGGGACGGCCTCAGTATGGTGAAGTCCGGCAGACCCAGTCCGGCGTCCTCAGTGAGGATACCGATTATGTCCTTCTGACGATTGGGGGCAACGACGGTGGCCTCTTTGCAGGGATCGTCAAGAACTGCGTCTACGAGAAATACGCCTCTCCAGATAGCTGGGCGCAGTGTGCGGGTCAGCAGCCCCTCGTCGGCGCTCAAGCCTTTGTGTCCGATCATACGATCCCACGGATCGAAGAAGTGATCCTCGACATTAGTTCCCGGGCGCCGAATGCGACGGTTGTTCTCGGGACCTACCCAATGCTCTTCGACAATGAAGGTGTTACTGAGGAAATTCCGTGCTCGCTGATGAGCGCGACCGAGGTCGATGCGGTGAGGGCAGTTCAAAGAAAATTTCGAGAGGAGCTAGAGTATTCTGCTCTGGAGCTGCGTAATCTATTGAGTATCGATATCCGTGCTGCGTTCGTCGAAGAGTACTTTGAAGCTGACGGACCGCATCATGCGTGCACTGACCCATCCGAGCGTTGGATAAATTCCCTCGTCTTCACTAAGCAAGGCGACGGTGATCCGGCCGACCCGACAAGCATGGCGAGCGTCCATCCGAACGACCTCGGAGTCGTCGCATACGCTGACGCGTTCTCATGTGTGCTCTTCCTGGAACCAGATGCCCCAAGTAGCCAATGTATCCCCGAATCGAACGCTGCGGCCGGGAACTCAAATGAATCCGGAGCCCTCCATGGCACACCCTGACCCGGAGAAGCGCCGAAAGCTGTGGGCGATCGTCGCAGCGGCCGGTGTCGCTGGGCTGGTCGCCCTGCCCGTCGCAGCGATCGCCCTCGGTGTTGCCTCGGAATCATCGGGTTGTTTCATCACCTGCACCGACTCGGCACCGGGTACAGCCGTCACGCTTGCGGTCATCGGGCTCGTGCTTGCGGCTGTTCCAGTAGTGGTCGGCATTTCTATCTGGCGCTCCTCATGGCGTGCTGCGGCGATCGGATTCAGCATCCTGGCTGCCGTTTGGGCGTTGGCGCTCGTCTGGTAGGGCAAGCGGGGAACAACTGTGGCGCCAGCCCAGGAGGGCTGGCGCCACGAGTGCCCGGCGGTCGGTTTTCAGCGCGCCCGCCGCTCCAGCCGGTCCATGTCGAGCAGCACGACGGCGCGCCCCTCGCGCCGGACCCACCCGCGCGTAGCGAAGTCCGCCAGGGCCTTGTTCACGGTCTCGCGGGAGGCGCCGACCAGCTGGGCCAGCTCCTCCTGCGTGAGGTCGTGGGCCACGCGGACGCCGTCGTCGTTGGGCTCGCCGAACCGGGTCGAGAGGTCCAGCAGCGCCTTGGCGACACGGCCCGGGACGTCGGAGAAGACCAGGTCCGCCAGCGTCTCGTTGGTGCGGCGCAGGCGCCGTGCGAGTGCGCCGAGCAGCTGCATCGAGACGGTCGGGTGCTCGCCGATCCACTTCACCAGCGCGTCGTGCCGCAGCTCGTACACCAGCGCGTCCGAGACCGACGACGCCGACGCCGTGCGCGGGCCCGGGTCGAAGAGCGACAGCTCGCCGAACATCTCGCCCGGCCCCAGGATCGACAACAGGTTCTCGCGGCCGTCGGCAGAACGCCGACCGAGCTTGATCTTGCCAGACGCGATGACGTAGAGCCGGTCACCGGGTTCGCCCTCGCGAAAGAGGACGTCGCCACGAACCAGGTCCACCGGGACCATCGACTCGAAGAGCGCGCGGGACTCACCGCTCTCCATGTCCGCGAACAGGGGTGCTGAGAGTACGACCTCGTCGTCCACCAGTGGTGTCCTCACTCCTCGGGGACTGGGACCTCGCGCGCGGTGATCGCCGCGCGCGACGTCCCGAAGTCCGTGTGTTGTTTCTAGTGACCAGTGTGCCGCACGATCCGCGAAATCCCGCGACCGACGCGTGTCGTCGTGTGTCGTGCGGCGGCACGGCGCAGGTCAGGGGACCTGCCGCTCCTCCGGCCCGTTGTACTCGCACACCGGACGGATCAGGGCGTTCGACGCACGCTGCTCCATGATGTGCGCGGTCCAGCCCGTGATGCGCGAAGCGACGAACAGCGGCGTGAAGATGTTGGTGTCGAAGCCCATCAGGTGGTAGGCCGGGCCGGCCGGGTAGTCGAGGTTGGGCTTGATGTTCTTGCGCTCGCCCATCGCCTGCTCGAGCGTGTCGTACAGGTCGAGCACCTCGGGCGTGCCGTAGTGCTCCACCATCCGCGCGAGCACGGCCCGCATGGTCGGCACGCGCGAGTCGCCCTTCTTGTACACCCGGTGTCCGAAGCCCATGATCTTGCGCTTCGTCGCGAGGGCGTCGTCGAGCCACGCCACCGCCTTGTCAGCGGTACCGATCTCCTCGAACGTCTCCTGCACCGCCTCGTTCGCGCCGCCGTGCAGCGGGCCCTTGAGGGCACCGATCGCACCGGTCACGGCCGAGTGCAGGTCCGCGAGCGTGGAGGTGATGACGCGCGCCGTGAACGTCGACGCGTTGAACGAGTGCTCCGCGTACAGCACCATCGACGCCTCGAACGCCTTCACGACGGCCGGTTCCGCCTCCTCGCCGAACGCCATCCACAGGAAGTTCGCCGAGTAGCCCAGGTCGTCGCGCGGCGGCACGAACTCCTGGCCCCGCCGTCGGCGCTGGTCCAGCGCCACCACGGCCGGCAGGACCGCCCAGAGCCGCAGCGCCTTGCCGAGCTCGGCCTCCACGGACGAGTCCTCGGCCTGCGGGTCGTGCGCGCCGAGGATCGACACCGCGGTGCGGCACACGTCCATCGGATGGCAGTCGTCCGGCAGCTCCAGGATCGCCGCCCGGATGTTCTCGGGCAGGCCGCGGGCCGCGCGCTCGGCGGACGTCTGCTCCTCGAGCTGCGCGGGCGTGGGGAGGTCGCCGTGCCAGAGCAGGTACGCGACCTCCTCGAAGCTCGTGCGCGCGGCCAGCTCCTGCACCGGATACCCGCGGTAGAGCAGGGAGTTGGTCTCGGGGTTCACCTTGGAGATCGCACTGTGGTCGGCCACGACACCGGCCAGGCCCTTGCGGATCTCGCTCGTGGGGATTGCGGTCATCATTCACTCCTTCGTGAGGTTCTCCGTCGGCCGGGCCGCCGGGCCCCGGTCAGGGTCCCGGCAGGTCCGCCCGGCGTGCGGTCAGTGCTGGTTGTTCTGTCCCGGCTCGTACGTGAAGACCGTCGAGTCGAAGTGGTTGTAGCCCGCGTAGTCGACCAGCTCGTACAGCCGCGTCCGCGTCTGCATCTCGTCGACGACGGCGGTCTGGGTGCCCTGCACGCTCAGTGTCTCCAGCGCACGCTCGGCCGCGCCCATCGCCATCCGCAGCAGGGTCACCGGGTAGATCACGATGCGCGCCCCGGCGTCGCCGAGCTGCTGCACGGTGAACAGCTCCGACTTGCCGAACTCGGTCATGTTCGCGAGCACCGGCACGTCGAGGGCGGAGGCCACGGCCTCGAACTCGGACAGGTCCTGCATGGCCTCGGGGAAGATCGCGTCGGCACCGGCGTCGGCCAGAGCCTTGGCCCGGTCGATCGCGAGCCTCAGCCCGCGCTCGCCCGGCTCGGTGCCGCGCACGTCGGTGCGGGCCATGAGGAGGAAGCCGGGGTCGCGGCGGCCGTCGACGGCGGCCCGCACGCGGCGCACCGCCTCGCTGAGCTCCACGACCTCCTTGCCGTCCAGGTGGCCGCAGCGCTTGGGGTTCACCTGGTCCTCGAGGTGCATCCCTGCGACGCCGGCGTCCTCCATCGTCTGCACCGTGCGTGCGACGTTCATCGGCTCGCCGAACCCGGTGTCCGCGTCGACCAGCGTGGGCAGGTCGGTGACCCGGGCGATCTGGCCCGCCCGCCCGGACACCTCGGACAGGGTGGTGAGCCCGATGTCAGGCAGCCCGAGATCCGCGGACAGGACGGCGCCGGACACGTACACGCCGTCGAACCCCTTGTCCTCGATCAGGCGCGCGGACAGGGGGTTGAACGCGCCGGGAAGGCGCAGGATCTCGCCCGAGGCGAGCGCCTCGCGCAAGGCGCGGCGCTTGGCGGCGGGCGTGACGCGGCTGAACAGCATCAGCTCGCCTCCGCGCCGCGTACGGGACCGGTCGTGGCCTCCGCCATCGGGGTCCCGGCGAGGTCGAACAGGCCGCGCGGGGCCTCGGTGTCGTCGAGCAGGCCCGGACGGGCGACGATCGTCAGCTCGCGGACCTCGGCCGGCGTGAGCTCCGGCAGACGTTCGGCCAGGTCGAGGAAGCGCGCGACCTCGGCCTCCACCAGGACACCCTCGGCCAGGGTGCGGAACTTGGCCACGTAGTTCTCGCGGGCGAACGGCCGGGCGCCGAGCGGGTGCGCGTCGGCGACGGCGATCTCGCGGGTCACGGTCTCGCCCGACGTCGTGGTGATCTCCACGCGGCCGCCGAACGCCTTCTCGGCCGGGTCGGTGGAGTGGTAGCGGCGCGTCCACTCCGGGTCCTCGGTGGTGGTGACCTTGTGCCACAGCGCGACGGTGTCGGCCCGCTGCGCGCGCTCCGGCGCGTACGAGTCCACGTGGTGCCAGCCGCCGTCCTGCAGCGCGACCGTGAAGATGTACGGGACGGAGTGGTCCAGCGTCTCGCGGGACGCGGTCGGGTCGTACTTCTGCGGGTCGTTCGCGCCGGAGCCGATCACGTGGTGCGTGTGGTGGCTCGTGTGCAGCACGATCGAGGCGATGCTCGCCGGGTCGCGCAGGTCGGGCCGCTCGTTGCCGAGCGCGCGGGCCAGGTCGATGATCGCCTGCGCCTGGTACTCGGCCGAGTGCTCCTTGGTGTAAGTGTCGAGGATTCCGGTGCGGGGCTCGCCCGCGGCCGGCAGGACGACGTCGTACCTCGCGTCCGGGCCGTCCAGCAGCCACGCGACCACGCCGTCCTCACCCTCGTAGATCGGCTCGGGAGAGGTCTGGCCGCGCATCGCCCGGTCGACCGCCTCGACGGCCAGCTTGCCCGCGAACGCGGGCGCGTGCGCCTTCCAGGTGGAGATCTGGCCCTTGCGGGACTGGCGGGTGGCCGTCGTGGTGTGCAAAGCCTGGCCGATCGCCTGGAACACGGTCTCGGTGTCGAGGCCCAGCATCGTGCCGATGCCGGCGGCGGCACTCGGGCCCAGGTGCGCGACGTGGTCGATCTTGTGCTTGTGCAGGCTGATCGCCTTGACCAGGTCCACCTGGATCTCGTAGCCGGTGACGATGCCGCGCAGCAGGGCGGCGCCGTCCGCGCCGGCGTGCTGCGCGACGGCGAGGACCGGCGGGATGTTGTCGCCCGGGTGGGAGTACTCGGCGGCCAGGAACGTGTCGTGGAAGTCGAGCTCGCGCACGGCGACACCGTTCGCCCAGGCAGCCCACTCGGGGCTGTGGCTGCGGTCCGCCGGCAGGCCGAACACGGTCGACCCCGGGCTGTAGGGGTGGGCGACGGCCTGGGCCCGGGCCGCGACGGCGGGCCCCCGGGTCAGGCTGGCCGCCGCGACGGCCGTGTTGTCGATGACGCGGTTGATGACCATGTCGACGACCTCGGGCGTCGGCGCGACCGGGTCGGTCGCGAGCTCGGCCAGCTTCCAGGCCAGCTGCCCGGAGCGTTCGAGGTTCTCCGCGCTCTTGTAGACGCGGAGGTGATGGGTCTTCGGCATTCTGTGCTCTCCCGATACGACGTCGTAGCGTCGTCCAGCCTATGCCGTGAACCTGGCACGACAGTTCCTGCAACCCCACGGAAATTTTCGCAAACTTCGCGTCCGCGGATGAGGGCCGTCGGGCGCTAGTCTGGCGGGCGTGACGTCGTCGGACACCGCCAGCCTGCCGGACAGCACCCCGACCGGGGAGAGCCGGCTCACCCTCGTGCGCCGGGCACGGCGCATCGACCGGGTGCTCGCCGAGACCTACCCGGACGCGCGCGCCGAGCTGGACTTCACCACGCCGCTGGAGCTGCTGGTCGCCACCGTCCTGAGCGCGCAGACCACCGACGTGCGGGTCAATGCCGCGACGCCCGAGCTGTTCGCGAGATACCCGGACGCCGCCGCGTACGCCGGGGCCGACCCCGACGAGCTGGAGGAGATGCTCCGGCCGCTCGGGTTCTTCCGGTCGAAGGCGAAGGCGGTCATGGGGCTCGGCGCGGCGCTGGTCGAGCGGTTCGGCGGCGAGGTCCCGGGGCGTCTGACGGACCTGGTGACCCTGCCGGGCGTGGGGCGCAAGACGGCCAACGTGGTGCTGGGCAACGCGTTCGGGGTCCCCGGGATCACGGTCGACACGCACTTCGGGCGGCTGGCGCGACGCCTCGGCCTCACCACCGAGGAGGACCCGGTGAAGGTCGAGCACGCGGTCGGGGAGCTCTTCCCGCGCAAGGACTGGACGATGCTCAGCCACCACCTGGTGTGGCACGGCAGGCGGGTCTGCCACGCGAAGCGGCCGGCCTGCGGTGCCTGTCCGGTGGCCCGCTGGTGCCCGTCGTCGGGCACCGGCGAGCAGGACCCGGTCGCCGCGGCCCGGCTGGTCCGCACCTCGGGGCCGCGCTGATCACCACCGGGAGCGGAGCGCCGGCCGAGGCGTTTCTGCCCGCCCGGCGCTGCCGGGCGAGGGCGTCGGGCGGGGGCGTCAGGCGAGGCGGACGTCTGCCAGCCAGGCCAGGAGGATCTCCGTGACCTCCGCCGGGGCCTCCTCCGGGAGGAAGTGCCCCGCGCCGGGGACGACGTCGTACCGGTAGTCCCGCACCAGGCGGGCCGCGTCGAGGTCGGCGGTCTCCGGCCGCACCAGGCCGTCCAGGGCCCCGTGGACCTGGAGCGCCGGGACGCTCAGCGGGCGCCGCACGGCCCCGCGCAGCCGGTGCCCGGACGCGCGCGACGCCGAGCGCACCGCCCACCGGAGCGCCTCCATCGCGGAGTGCGCCGCGAACGGGATGCGGACGACGTCGCGGTAGAGGCCGACGTCGTCACGAGCGAACGGGACCGCTGCGCCGTGCGCGAGGACACGGGCGACGAGGCCTCCCTCGGTCAGCCCTCGCTCCGGGAGCGTAGGGAGCTGGTAGAAGGCGAGATGCCGCAGCGCGACGGGCGTGAGCGCGGCCCGCCCGGGGACGACGACGCGCGCGGGGTGCGGCGCCCCCAGCGCCGCGACGCCCGCCACGACCTCCGGATGCAGCGCCGCCACAGCCCAGGCCAGCACACCGCCCGTGCCGTGCCCGGCCACCACCGCCCGATCGCGCCCGAGCGACCGGACCACGCCGGCGACGTCGGCCGCGCGGGCCAGGACGTCGTACCCGCCCGGCGGCTTGTCCGACGCGCCCGAGCCCCGCACGTCCATCGCGGCCACCCGGTATCCGGCCTCGGCCAGCGCGGGGATCTGGTGCCGCCACGCCCACCAGAACTGCGGGAACCCGTGCAGGAGCACGACCAGCGGCGCGAGGCGGTCCGCAGGGCCGGCGAGCGCGACATGGAACCGCGACCCGCCCGAGGCGACCATCTCGTGCCGCCACGGTCCTTCGGGCAGCGCGACGTCGATATCGCTCGGTGGAGCGGCCGGAACCCGGGACGCCGTGGTCACCCTCCGAACCTACGCGCAGAACGGCGGGCCCGCGGGGTGAGCCCTCGTGGGCCCCGCAGGCCCGCGGGGGAGGCGCTGCGCTCAGCGACGGACCTGCGGGCGCGGCACCGCGCTCACCTCGCGGCCGCGAGGACCGACGTCCCCGCGCGGGCCGCGAGGTCCACCGTGTTTCCGACTGCTCACCGGCCGGACTGCGGGGTTGTGCGCGGTGCGGGGCGTCCGGCCGCCGGGGCGGGCTTCGTCTCCGCGGTCGGATCCGTGGTGGTGGCAGTGGTCGTGGTGGCGGGGCCGTCGTCGATGCTTGTGGTCGTGGCGGGGTCCTCGGCGGGCGGCTCGGCCGCCGCAGGCTCGTCCTCGGGTTCGGGCGTGCGCTCCTTGGGCGGGTCGAACCGGTAGCCGACGTTGCGCACGGTGCCGATGAGCTGCTCGTGCTCCGGACCGAGCTTGGCGCGCAGGCGCCGCACGTGGACGTCCACCGTGCGGGTCCCGCCGTAGTAGTCGTAGCCCCAGACCTCCTGGAGGAGCTGGGCGCGCGTGAAGACGCGGCCGGGGTGCTGCACCAGGTACTTGAGGAGCTCGAACTCCTTGTAGGTCAGATCGATCGGACGGCCGCGCAGCCGCGCGGTGTAGCCGCCGGCGTCGATCGCCAGCTCTCCCGCGGCGATCTCCTGCTGCGACTCCTCGGCCGGGCCGTGCGCCGACCGTTCGATGACGAGGCGCAGGCGTGCCTCGACCTCGGCCGGGGACGCGGTCTCCAGCAGCAGGTCGTCGGTACCCCACTCGTGCGTGACGACCGTCAGGCCGCCCTCGGTGAGGACCAGCACGAGCGGGACCGTGAGCCCCGTGGCGTGCAGCAGACGGCAGGTGGTGCGGGCCGCGACGAGGTCACGGCGCGCGTCCAGCAGAACGACATCGGCGTCCGGAGCGTCCACGAGGGCGGACGGCTCCATCGGCAGCACACGGGCACGATGCGACAGGAGCCCCAGGGCTGGGAGCACGTCAGCCGATCCGCCGTTGGCGGGTGTGAGGATCAACAGCTCTGCCATCGACGTACCTCCTCTCGCCGGTCAGGCTCTGCGGAAGTCTGCCTTGTTGCTTGTTGCGTGCATGTTACACGCCCTTTTCTTGGACACGATCGTGCGGGTCGTGCCCTGTGACCGGGTGGTGAAGCGGGTGTTGCGTCCTTCCGGGCCCGGCGATCTGGAACACTCTGGACCGTGTCTGTGTCATCCCGTGCCGTGACGACCGCCGTGCTCGCCGCGGCCGTGGCCGCCGCAGCGTACGTCGAGCCCCGCCCGCTGGCCCTCGCCGCCATGGCCGGGCTCCTGGTCGTGCTGGTCTCGCTCGGCTGGCCCCGGATGCTGCGCCTCCCCGCGCCGGGCGGCTCCCTGCTCGTGGTCCTGCTCGCCGGTCTCGGCGCGACGGCGGCCACCTGGTACACGGTGAGCGAGCCCGTGCTGCGGCACCTGCCCACGATTCTCGCCGTGTCGATCGTGCTGGCGTTCCTGTCCGAGATGATGCGCCGCGACGGGCGCCGGCACCTCACGGAGTCGTTGACGGGGACGGTGACCGGGATCGTCGTCGCCGTGTGCGCCGCCGGCTGGGTGGCCGTCGCGCGGACCGAGGCCGGGGCGATGCTCGTGGCGACCGCCGCGTTCGCGCTGGCCATCGCCGCCGCATCGGCGGCGCTGCCCCTGAAGGGGTGGCGGGCGCTCGCGATGGCGGTCGTGGCGGCGGTCGTGACGGGGGCCGGGGTGGCGACGGTGCTGTCAGGCATGGACACCGTCAGCGGGGCCTGGACGGGCGCCGTGGCAGGCATCGTGGTCGGTGGCCTGCACCTGCTGCTCGAACGGCTGCCGGCGCTGCGCGGCAGGCTCGCCGGTCTCGCGGCGGCGACGGTGCCGGTCGCCGTGACCGGAATGTTCGTGTTCGTGGTCGGGCGGCTGGTGATCCTGTAGACCGCGCCGCGTAGGGCGCGGCTCGACGTCGTAGCAGTCCAGCGCCGGAACGGCACCCGCCTACAGCTCCGGGAGGGTCTCGCGCGCTTCTTCCGGGCCGGCGCCCGCCGCCTCCAGGATGTCCACGAGCGGCGAGCGCAGCAGCATCACCAGCGACTGCACCTGCCAGTCCCCGGAGCCGACGGCGTGCGGGTCGGCCAGCGCCGTCGCGTCCGCCAGCACGTTCCGCGCGTGCTCGCCCGAGCCGCCACGGCCGACGTCGGACGCGAGCAGCCGGACGCCCGCGGCGAACCGTTCGACGCGGTCGGCGACGGGGTTCAGGTCGTGCGGCTCCTCCGCGCCCACGACGGCCGCCGTGCGCCGCGCGAGCACGCGCACGGACCGCATCGCCCGGTCGGTGAGCACCGCCTGCTCCTCGAGGCGGCCCAGCTCTTCCCGGTGGCGGCGGCCCACGCTCATGCGGGCCAGGTCACTGGCGCTGCGGGCGGCGGTCTGCCACTCCTCCAGCACCGGTTCGGACGCCCGGCCGCGCACGAGGGCGGCGCGCGCGTCGGAGGCGTCGCGCTCGCGCATCCCGCGGGCGAGCCCTTCCAGGGTTTCGCCCAGCTCGGTCAGCGCTCGCTCGCCGAGCGCCCGGGGCCGGCGCCGAGTGTCGCCAGGCGCGAGCACCGCGACCAGGAGCGCGACGGCTCCGCCGACCAGCGCGTCCGTCCAGCGCCCGAGCGGCCCGCCCGAGAACGCCGGCAGGCCCACCACGATGATCGCCTGCGCCCCGGCCTGCATGACCAGCAGCGGCCCGGAGTCGATGAAGCGCGCCAGCACCGCGGAGGTGAACAGCACGACCGTGAGCTGCCACCAGCCGGACCCGATGAGGTGCACGATCAGGTCTCCCATGCCCACGCCGACCGCGACCCCCACCGCCATCTCCGCGACCCGGCGCAGGTCGCGCTGCGCCGAGAATCCCAGGCAGAGCCAGGCGGCGACGGGCGCGAAGAACGGCTGCTCGTGCCCGAGCAGCCGCGTGGCGATCAGGAACGCCAGCCCCGCCGCGGCGGCGGCCTGGCCGATCGGGATGAGCCCGGACCGCACCCGCGTCCAGCCCTGCCGCACCCGCGTACGCAGCAGCAGGAGGCGCAGCGCCCGCTGCACCATGGCGTCCGCGGGACCGGGCAGCGCGCTCAAGGCCGTCGCTGCGTCACAGCAGTCCGTCGCCCCCGCGCAGGCCGGGGGTGAGCTTCCCGCGCGACTCCGGACGATCTGCCGAGAAGCCCTCGCCGGGGACCACGGTCTCCTGCGCCGCGGCCACCTCGACGACCTGGCCGCCGGCCTCCGAGACGACCAGCAGCCCGGCGTCCTCGGGCACGCTGCGCTTCAGCACGGCCAGGCCGACCGGCCCCAGCTCGTGGTGCCGCGCGACGGAGGTCAACCGCCCGACCACCTTGCCCGGCGTGCCGCCGGCGGTCTCGTCCGCCGTGCCCTCGGGCCGCAGGCGCACCTCGGCGCCGGGCTCGGGGATCACGTGACCCGAACCGTCCAGGTGCAGGAACGCGAGCCGGCGCGGCGGCCGGCCGAGGTTGTGCACGCGTGCGATGGTCTCCTGCCCCCGGTAGCAGCCCTTCGCCAGGTGCACGGCGGTGCGCAGCCAGTCGAGCTCGTGCGGGATCGCCCGCTCGTCGACCTCGCGCCCGAGCCGCGGCCGCCAGGCCTCGACGCGCAGCGCCTCGGTCGCCCAGGTGCCGGCGAGCCGCCAGCCCGCCGCCTCACGGGCCGCGACCTCGTCCGCGAGCGACTCGGCGGGTACCAGCACGAGCCGCCAGGCCCGGTCCGCCCCGGGGTGCTCGTCCTCGGGCGGGCCGTACCGCGTGCCGCCGCCGACCACGTGCGGCCAGGTGTCGTTCCAGGTGATGGGCTCGTCGTCGGTGCCCTCGGCGTCGACCGCCTCGCCGATCGCGGCGTACCGGCCGGTCAGGTCCTCGATCTCGACGCGCATCATGAACTTCATGCGCTCGAGCCAGGCCGCGAGGCCGGGCGCGGAGTCGTGCTCGGTGATCAGCCAGGTGGCCTCGCCGTCGTCGACGACGCCGGCAGCGTGCTCCACGTGGCCCTGCGGCGAGAGGACGAACAGCTCGGTGGACCGGCGCGGCCGCAGGTGCTCGAGGTCCTGCGAGGTGATCGAGTGCAGCCAGCTCAGCCGGTCCGGTCCGGCGACGCGCACGATGCCGAGGTGCGACTGGTCGACGACGGCGCCGCCGCGTTGCAGGGCGCGCTGCTCGGCCACGGGGTCGCCGTAGTGCCAGGCGACTCCTTCGTCGGGTCCGGTCGCCGCGACGGCGCCCGATCGTTGCAGCAGGGGGCTCGTAGAAGTCACGTCGTTCACCTTCTCCACAGCGCCCGGGCGGGGGCGCGCATTCCCGCGGTCATGCCTTATTGCCTGTCCAGCTCGCCCGAGGCGTAGGAGCGGAGCGGCTCACCGAACGCGGCCAGCTCCTCGACCCACATCAGGCGGCCCTCGACCAGGCCGTACAGGCGCTTGGATGCGCGCACGTCGCTCGACGTCGACGTGCGCGCGATCGCGTCGCTCGCCAGGTCGATGCGGCCCTCGCCCGCGGCGCCGACGTACAGCGTCATGCGGCCCGCGGCGTCCGCGACGACCACCTCGAGCGCGTGCCGCTCCTCGCCGAGCCCGTCCGGGCGGTCGGAGGAGACCCGCCAGTAGCCGGTCTCGGTGGACCACACGACGTCCTCGGCGGGCGTGCCGGCGGCGTCCGCCGGGGCGCCGTCCGCGACACGGAGCGTCGACTCGAAGCGGAGGTACGGACCGCCGTCGTGGTCGAACGTGAGCACCTGCGTGAACTGCTTCTTGCCGATCGCCGGGTGGTCGATGACGCCGCTGCCGCTCCAGGTACCCGCCAGCCAGGCCAGCGGGTACACCTCGGGCGCGAGGCCTTCGGGGAAGGCGAAGGGCATCAGCGCTGGCCGGAGAAGAGCTTGTAGACCGTGTACCCGGCGAACCAGGTGATGGTCAGGACGGCGGCCACGAGGAGGCCGATGAACACGCCTTCGAGCGCCTGGTAGTCATGCATGGTGCGATCCTAACCACCATGACCCCTGCGCACCGTCCGCTCGTGATCAAGACCACCGCAGGTCTCGACCGGCCCGAGACCGTCAACCAGGCGTTCACGGTCGCCGCGGCGGCGGTGGCCGCCGGGGCCGAGGTGAGCCTGTGGCTCGCGGGCGAGGCGTCGTGGCTCGCCGTGCCCGGCCGGGCCGCCGAGCTGGAGCTGGAGCACGCCGCTCCGCTGCCCGACCTGCTGGACGTGATCCTCGGCGCGGGCACGGTCACGCTCTGCACGCAGTGCGCGGCGCGGCGCGAGATCGGGCCCGACGGCGTCGTGCCGGGCATCCGGATCGCCGGCTCCCCGGTCTTCGTCGAGGAGATCCTGCGCCCGGACGCCCAGGCCCTCGTGTACTGATCTGCCCGGCCGCCGGCCCGGGCCACGCCGCGACCTCCGCCGCAGCGCTGCCGGAAGTGGTCCCGTGCGGTCGTGCCACCTCGGGGTGGGAGGTACTGCCCCGGCAGGGTGCTGCCGTAGGCTCGGTGCGTGATGTTCTCCCCGCAAGGACTCGTGACGCTGATCATCGGCTGGGGCGTCCTCATCGCGCTCGTCATCGCGATCCTCGACGCTGCCCGGCGGCCCTCCCACGGCTACAAGAGCGAGGGCAAGCTCGACAAGACGAAGTGGATGCTGATCCTCGGGTTCGCCGGGGTCGTCGCACTGCTGGGCGCGCTGAACATGATCGGGGTCTTCCTCAATCTGGTCGCCGTCGTCCCCGCCGCCATCTACTGGGTGGACGTGCGCCCGCGGCTCCTGCGGTACGGCACGGGCAGCGGCCCGCAGCGCCCGGGCGGGAACACCGGCGGATGGTGACGCGCTCCCAGGCGCCGTCGTCGGACCCGGGGACGGCCACGGACGACGTCGCGGGTGCGGGGCCGGCGGCGGGCCCGCACCCGTCGCCGGGGACGAGCACGGTCACCGGCCCTCGCACCGTGGCCGACGACGCGGCGCCGCTGGCGCACGTCCTGCGGGGCGGGATCGTGGAGTCCGTCCACCTCGGCCACCTCGTGGTGCTCGGCCCCGACGGGGCGGTGCGGCTCGCGATCGGCGACCCGGACGTGGTGATCTGGCCGCGGTCGTCGCTCAAGCCGGTCCAGGCGCTCGCGATGCTGGACCACGGCCTCGACGTGCCGGACCCCCTGCTCGCGCTGGTCGCGGCGAGCCACAACGGCGAGCCCTTCCACCGTGCGGGCGTGCGGGAGATCCTCGGCCGCGCCGGGCTCACCCCTGTCGACCTGCGGAACACGCCCGACATGCCGCTGCACGCGCCGTCGGCGTTCGCATGGCAGATGGCGGACCACGTCGAGGAGGGTGACGGTCCGGGCCCCGCGCCGGTCGCGCAGAACTGCTCCGGCAAGCACGCGGGGATGCTCGCCACCTGTGTGGCGGCCGGCTGGTCGCGGGAGGACTATCTCGACGTCGACCACCCGTTGCAGGTGGCGGTCCGCGCGCGGATCGTGGCGCTCACCGGTGCCGAGCCGGACGCCGTCACCGTCGACGGCTGCGGCGCGCCCCTGTTCAGCAGCACGTTGTCGGGGCTGGCGCGGGCCTTCGGGCGGATCGCCGGCGCGGCCGACGGTCCGGAGGCGCGGCTGGCACGGGCGATGAACGCCCACCCCGAGATGGTCGGCGGCGACGGCCGTGAGGCCACGTTCGCGATGCGCGCGGTCCCGGGGCTCGTCGCGAAGGACGGGGCCGACGGCGTCTACGGCGCGGGCCTGCCGGACGGCTCGGCCGTCGCGTTCAAGGTGCTCGACGGCGGTCCCCGGCCGCGGCCCGCGATCCTGGCCGCCGCGCTCCGCGTGGCCGGTGCGGGAGACGTGCCGGGCGCGAGTCTGCCCGCCCTGCTCGCACTGGGCGAGACCCCTGTCCTGGGCGGCGGCCACCCGGTAGGCCACGTGTCGGTGCCCTTCGCATAACCACCACCGCCCCACCTCGGGGTGCCTCCTAGGATCGGGTGCATGAGAGCCGTGGTTCAGCGTGTGACGCGCGCCAGCGTGAGCGTCGAAGGCGAGTGTGTCGGTACGATCGACCGGCCCGGCCTCCTGGCTCTGGTCGGCGCTACGCACGACGACGGGGCCGAGCAGGTCGCCACCATCGCCCGCAAGATCGCCGAGCTGCGCATCCTGCGCGACGAGCGCTCCGCCACCGACGCCGGCGCGCCCGTCCTCGTGGTCAGCCAGTTCACGCTGTACGGGGACGCGCGCAAGGGACGGCGCCCCACCTGGAGCGCCGCAGCCCCGGGTCCGGTCGCGGAGCCGCTGGTCGACGCCGTCGTCGACGATCTGCGCGGGCGCGGGCTCGAGGTGGCCACCGGCCGCTTCGGAGCGGACATGACGGTCGAGCTCGTCAACGACGGGCCCGTGACGATCCTGCTGGAGGCATGACACACTCGGCCACCATGTCTGCGCCCGGGCACCTGAGAGGTCTTTCACCCGGGTGAAATATATGAAGTGCATACTTGTTCCTGCCGTGAACAAAACCGGGAGGCGTTCCGATGGCGTCCGCCACATCTGCCCGTACGGAAGAGTCCACGACCTTGACGCGGAGGCGCAATGTCGCGCCCCACGTCTCGGTCACGTTGTCCGATCTGGTCGAAGGAGACCGCCAGGCTCGAGCCGAGCTCGAGAACATACTCAACACCGAGCACCTGACCGGTGCCTCCCTGCTCCCGGACCCGCTGCCCGCGGTCCCGGCAGCCAGGGCCGCTCATCCGGACCTCGTCGACCTCGACGAGGGCACCCGGCGCATCCTGCTCACCGCATCGGTCGCCGTGATCGACCGGCCCGAGGTGCTGCTCGCCGCGGCCCGGGCCGGCATCGACGACCTCGTCGCGGGGCCCGCCGGAGTCCACCTGCACCTGGTGGGCGGCCGGTTCTCGTTCCGTGACCAGCGCGTCCGTCAGATCGTGCACCACGACGCCGACCTGGCCGCCCGCACCGCGGTGCACGCCGCGATAGCGAACGTCCTGCGCGTCTCGGGCCGGGTCGAGGTGGCTCTCTGGCACACGGCGCTGAGCACGATGGAAGGTGACGCCCTGCTCGCCGACGGCCTCGTCGAGCTCGCGGAGCGGCATCTGTCCTGCGGCGACACCATCCGCGCGCTCGAGGTGGCCCGTGAGGCCGCGAGCCAGGGCATCGGCGCCTCGCACCGGCGGGCCTGTGACGTCGCGAGCCGGGCGGCTCTCCTGGGCGGCCACGTCCACGACGCCGTGGAGTTCGCTCGGCAGGCGGACGATGCCAGCGCTGTCCTGACCGTGGCGCTCGCGCTCCGCGACGGGGACACCAACCCGGGGCTGGCGGAGGTGGTCGGGTCCGGGCACGATCGCGCCGCGCTGCGCGCCGCGGTCCGGGCGCTCGCGGTCGTGCACGAGAGCGCGGACAAGGCCGCGGCCATCCTCGCCGACGTGCTGCCCGACGTCGCCCCGGTGCGCCAGGGCGGCTGCTGGTTCGAGAGCCCCGGCCGGGCGACGCCGCTGGTCGAGGCGCACCTGCGGGTGGTGCAGGCCTTGGTCACCATGCGCTCCGGCGAGCTCGACCGGGCGGCCGAGGTGCTCGACGACGCCGTGCGCCGTCTGCCCGTCGCCCTCGCGTTCGGCGGGCTCGGGGTCGCCCTCGCGCGCCGGATCGACCTGGTGCGCACCGGCAGCGTGAGCTCCACGACGGAGGCCCTGGAGGCCTCGTCCGTGGGTGCCAGCGCGGGGGTCGTCCGCGCGGCCCAGCTCGGCGACCGGGCCGTCGAGGCTGCGCGGGCCGGGCACGACGTGCAGGCGGCGACGTTCCTCGGGCTCTCCGAGGAGCGGGGCGGCGCGGAGCTGCGTGCCTGGTGGCTGCCGACCCCCGACCCGACCGAGCTCTTCGTCCGCGCCGGCCAGCAGCGCTCGGCCCGGCGGCACCTGGCGCAGCTGCGGTCGGCGGCGCTGGGCCCGGCGTCGCGCGCCGCACCGCTGCGGGTCAAGCTCGACCTGGCGCGGGCCGAGGTGGCGCTGGCCGAGCCGAGCGCGCTGCAGCGCGCGGCGGAACGCGCGGTGGAGGTGTCGCAGACCGTCGCGTCGACGTTCGAGCGGGGCCTGACCGAGGTGGTGATCGCGCGGGCGCTGGAGCGGCACGGGCGCGACTCCGACGCGGCCGCGCACCTCATGGCGGCGCGGGCCTTGTTCGCGGAGTCCGGAGCGGTGGCGTTCCTGCCCGACCGGCGGTCGTCGGGCGACCACCGGGCGGTCGAGAAGCGGGCCGAGAGCGTCACGGCCGAGAACGTGACGCGGCTCGACGTCGAGCGCCAGGAGCGTGAGGCCCGGGCTGCCGAGAACGTTTCCGACCGGTTCGCGCACTGGAGCGAGCTGCTCACGGAACGGGAGCTCGACGTGGCCCGGCTCGTCGCGCAGGGCCGCACGAACCGTCAGGTCGCCGAGCAGCTGTACGTGTCGGTGCGGACGGTCGAGGTGCACCTGGGCCGGGTGTTCCGCAAGCTCGGTGTCCGTTCCCGCACGGAGCTCGCGGTCCTGGCCTACCGGACCGCCTGATCGGCCGAACTGTACGGGGTTTCCCGTATGGCGGCCGGGATTCCTCCCCCGCCATTGTGGGGATCACGGATTCTTTAAATGGAACCTCTCCTTACTTTTGTGGAGGACGAGGAGAGGTAGGGGCAATGGAGACCGAACAGCCACGACGTCGGCGTCACGCCGGGCGGACCGTCGCGATCGCGGTGGCGCTGGCCGTGGCCGGCGGAGGCATGGCCGCCGCGGCCGCGGAGCCGCAGGCGACGGCCGTCGAGTGCAGCACCCCGTGGTCGTCGTCGGAGGTGTACGTCGGTGCCGACGTCGCCTCGCACGACGGGCACAACTGGCGCGCCAAGTGGTGGACCCAGGGCGAGACCCCCGGCGCTGCCGAGTGGGGCCCCTGGGAGGACCAGGGGGAGTGCGGCGGGGGCGGTGAGCCCACCCCTACCGACGAGCCGACCGGTGAGCCCACCGACGAGCCGACCGACCCGCCGTCGGGCGGGGGCCCGGACGAGGCCTGCCGTCCCGACGGCATGGCGCCCACGGCCGGGGTCGACACCCCGTACTGCGACGTCTACGACACGGACGGCCGCGAGATCCTGCCGAACGGTCTCGACCGCCGCGTCATCGGCTACTTCACGAGCTGGCGCACCGGCGTCGGCGACCAGCCCGCCTACCTGGCGAACGACATCCCGTGGGAGTCCCTGAGCCACATCAACTACGCGTTCGCGCACGTCGGCGAGGACTACCGGGTGTCGGTCAACGAGGACGTCGCCGGCAACCCCGCCACCGACATGACGTGGCCGGGCGTCGAGGGCGCCGAGATGGACCCCGACCTGCCGTACACCGGGCACTTCAACCTGCTGCACCGGTACAAGGAGCAGAACCCCGGCGTGAAGGTGATCCCGGCCGTCGGCGGCTGGGCAGAGACCGGCGGCTACCTCGACGGCGACGGCGAACGCGTCGCCTCGGGCGGCTTCTACACGATGACCGAGTCGCAGGACCGCATGGACACCTTCGCCGAGTCGGTGGTGGACCTCGTCCGCGAGTACGAGCTCGACGGGATCGACATCGACTACGAGTACCCGACGTCGAACAACGACGCCGGCAACCCGCTGGACTTCGACTTCTCGAACGCCCGGCGCGGTCAGCTCTTCGAGGGCTACGTCGCGCTCATGAAGACGCTCCGTGAGCACCTCGACGCCGCGGGCGCCGAGGACGGCGAGTACTACCTGCTCACCACGGCCACGCCGTCGTCCGGATGGCTCCTGCGCGGCATGGAGGCGTACCAGATCACCGAGTACGCCGACTACGTCAACATGATGACCTACGACCTGCACGGGGCCTGGAACAAGTACGTCGGCGGCAACGCCGCGCTGTTCGACGACGGCAAGGACCCCGAGCTCACGGCGGGCGGCGTCTACACCGCCTACGACGGCATCGGGTACCTCAACGGCGACTGGGCCGCGCACTACTTCCGCGGCGCCATGCAGGCGGGCCGGATCAACCTCGGCGTGCCCTACTACACGCGTGGGTTCCAGGACGTGACCGGCGGGACGAAGGGCATGGGCGGGACGGCGGTGCCGCCGTCGGGCTACACCTGCCCGCCCGGTACGAACAACGCGTGCGGGCACGGCGCGGACGGCATCGACAACCTCTGGTACGACACCGACCCGTCCGGCACGGCGGTTCCCGCCGGCGTGAACCCGATCTGGCACGTGAAGAACCTGGCCGACGGCGTCGTCGGGGACTACACCGACGCGTACGGCGTGCCGGGCACGGTCGAGGGCAGCTACGAGCACCTCACCGACGACGTCACCAAGAACGAGTGGTGGTGGAACGCCCAGACGCGCACGTTCCTGTCCGGCGACGCGGAGTGGGCCATCGGCGAGAAGGCCGACTACGTGGCCGACACCGGGCTCGGCGGCGTGATGATCTGGGAGCTCGCCGGCGACTACGGGTACGACGACGCCAAGGGGCAGTACGAGATGGGCTCGACCCTCACCGAGCTCTTGCACTCGAAGCTCTCCGACGTGCCGGCGTACGGCAGCACCAAGGCGAACGGGCCGATGCCCGCCGAGGCGCTCGACATCGACCTCGAGTACACGGCGTTCGCGCTCGGAGACAACAACTACCCGATCGCGCCGAAGGTGCTGTTCCACAACCGCTCCGACGCGGCCGTCCCGGCCGGAGCGACCGTCACCTTCCAGTACGCCACGACCGATACCGGCGCGATGACCGACTGGTCCGGCCTCGGCACGACGACGACGCCGGGACGCTCCGGCCCCAACGTCGGCGGGCTCGGCGCGGACTTCCACACGGCGACGTTCACCGTCCCGGCCGGGGGCATCCCCGCAGGCGGGACGATCACGAACAACCTCAAGTGGGCGCTGCCGGTGGCGCAGTTCTCCAACGTGGTCGTGACGATCGACGGCACCGACTACGCCACCACCTACGACCACCCGCGCGGCGCGACCGTCGTCACCGCGGGGCAGTGAGCGGCCGGGCCGCGGAGCCCGGCCGGCAAGGACCAGAACGAGCAGCAGGACCGACAACCGAAGAACCCGGCCGGCCCACGGCCGGGAACGAGGACGAAGGAGACTCCCTGATGGAGCTGCAGCAGAGCCGGGCGTCGTCGGACGCCCGACGACGGAAGCGGCGCACCGTCGCCGCGAGCCTGACGGCGCTCGCCGTCGCGGGAGCCGGGGCGCTCACCGCGTTGGCGACCACCGCGAACGCGGAGGAGGCGGCCGACACAGCAGCCGTGGACGGCTACCGCAACGTCGCCTACTTCACGCAATGGGGCGTGTACGGGCGTGACTACCAGGTCAAGGACATCGTCGACGCGGGGATCGCCGACGAGCTGACCCACATCAACTACGCGTTCGGCAACATTCACCACGAGACCCTCGAGTGCTTCGAGGCGAACAAGGCGCAGGGCGAGGGCCCGAACGGGTCCGACGGCGCCGGCGACGCCTGGGCCGACTACGGCATGGGCTACACCGCCGCGAACTCCGTGTCCGGTGAGGCCGACAGCTGGGACCAGCCGCTGGCCGGATCCTTCAACCAGCTCAAGCAGCTGAAGGCGCAGCACCCGGACCTCAAGGTGATGCTCTCGCTCGGCGGGTGGACCTGGTCGAAGAACTTCTCGCGGGCGGCCGCCACGCCGGAGTCCCGCGCGAACTTCGTGTCCTCCTGCATCGACCAGTACATCAAGGGCGACCTGCCCGTGATCGACGGTCGCGGTGGCGAGGGCGCGGCCGCGGGCGTGTTCGACGGGTTCGACATCGACTGGGAGTGGCCCGGCTCGCCGAACGGCAACGCGGGCAACCACGTCGACCCGGAGAACGACGCGGCGAACTTCAAGGCGCTGCTCGCCGAGTTCCGCAGCCAGCTCGACGCCTACGGCGCCCAGAGCGGCGAGGACTACGAGCTGTCGGCGTTCCTCCCGGCCAACCCGGAGGACGTCGCGGCGGGCGGCTGGAACGACCCGGAGATCTTCGACTCGCTCGACTTCGGCAACCTCCAGGGCTACGACCTGCACGGTGCCTGGGACCCCAGCCTCACCGGGCACCAGGGCAACCTGTACCACGACCCGGCCGACCCGCGTGAGGAGGCCCGGCAGTTCAGCATCGAGCAGTCCCTCGAGGAGTACACGGGCAACGGCGTGGACCCGGCACAGCTCACGCTCGGCCTGGCGATGTACGGCCGCGGCTGGACGGGTGCGGGCCAGTCCGAGGCGTGGGGCTCCGCCACCGGTGCGGCGCCCGGCACCTACGAGGCGGGCAACGAGGACTACGACATCCTGAAGAACCTCGGCACCGAGTACTTCGACGAGGAGGTCGGCGCGGCGTGGCGGTACGACGGCACCCAGTGGTGGAGCCTCGACACCCCGCAGTCCGTCACGCAGAAGGCCCGGTGGATCAAGGACCAGGGCCTCAGCGGTGCCATGTGGTGGGAGCTGTCGGGCGACGAGTCCGGTGACCTCCCCGCCGCGGTGGCGGCGGAGCTCGGCTCGGGCGGCCCGGGTCCGGACCCGACGGACGACCCGACCGACGACCCGACCGACCCGCCGACGGACGACCCGACCGACCCGCCGACGGAGGAGTGCGCGTCGGCAGCCTGGGGCGCGTCGACGGTGTACACGGGCGGCGACACCGCCTCGCACGAGGGCCACGAGTGGAAGGCCAAGTGGTGGACGCAGGGGGAGACCCCGGGTGCCGCCGACGTCTGGGCGGACCTGGGCGCGTGCGCCGGCGGTCCCGACCCGCAGCCGACGGACGACCCCGGCACCGGCGACTGCCCTGCGGCCTGGGACAGCACCGCGGCGTACACGGGCGGTACCGAGGTCGCGTACGGCGGTGACGTCTGGCGCGCCAAGTGGTGGACCCAGGGCGACACCCCGGGCACCGGCGAGTGGGGTCCCTGGGAGAACCTGGGAGCCTGCTGACGAGGTGACCGCGGGACCCGCGCCCGCGGTGCCCGCACCGGAAGGAACAGCAAACCGCCGAGGCAGTACGTCGCGTGACGTACTGCCTCGGCGGTCTTGTTCGTGGCGTCCGGGTGCCGGGGCAGCGTCCGGGAGGGACGGGATGCTGCCCCGGCGGTCCGTGCGCTCGTCAGCGGGACGAGCAGCTGGCCGTCGGCCTGGTGGTGTTGCCGTTGGAGTAGAGCGTGATGCCGAAGTTGTTGCCGTTGCCGTTCGGCGTGGCGGTCAGGGTGCCGCTGGTGCCGGCGATGCTGGCGTTCCAGGAGTTCTGGAGGCTCTGGCCGGAGCTGGTGTTGATGGTGACGACCCAGTTGTCGGTGCCGGACACCTGGAAGGTGGTGTTGAACCGGTCGCCCCAGGTCTCGGCGCCGGTGACGGTGACCGAGCAGGTGCCGTCGCCGTCGTCGCCACCGTCGTCGCCGCCGCCGTCGTCACCACCGCCGTCGTTGCCTTCGCCGCTGTTGAGCTGGTCGAGCACGTAGTTGTACGCGGCCTTCTTGTTGCCGTTGCCGTCGAACAGGAGCGGCGTGTCGCCGGAGCGCCACGAGTCCGTGTCCCGCACGCCCCACACGGAGATCCCGTTGCAGCGCGCCACGGCCATGCAGGCCTGGGTCACGCCGCGGTACTGCTCGGCCTGCGAGGTGCCCGAGCCGGCGATGTCGAGCTCGGTGATCTGCACGTCGACGCCGAGGTCGGCGAAGTTCTGCAGGGTCTCGTGGTAGTTGTTCGGCACCGGGTTGCCCGAGTTGAAGTGGGCCTGGAAACCGACGCAGTCGATCGGCACGCCGCGGTTCTTGAAGTCCGCGACCATGTTGTACACGCCCTGCGTCTTGGCGTGGTTCCAGTCGTCCGTGTTGTAGTCGTTGTAGCAGAGCTTGGCGTTCGGGTCGGCCTCCCGGGCGGCGCGGAACGCGGCCTCGATCCAGTCGTTGCCCGTGCGCTGCAGGTTCGAGTTGCGGCGGGCGCCGCTGTTGCCGTCGGCGAACGCCTCGTTCACCACGTCCCAGGAGTGGATCTTGCCGCGGTAGTGGGTGGCGACCTGGGTGACGTGGTTGAGCATCGCCTGGCGGAGCTGGGAGCCCTCCATGTTCTGCATCCAGCCCGGCTGCTGGGAGTGCCACGCGAGCGTGTGGCCGCGCACCTGCTTGCCGTTGTTGAGCGCCCAGTCGACGATCTGGTCGCCGGCCGAGAAGTTGAACTGCCCCTGGTTGGGCTCGGTGGCGTCCAGCTTCATCTCGTTCTCGGCCGTGATCATGTCGAACTCACGGTTCGCGATGGTCGTGTACTGCGAGTCGGAGAGCCTGGAGCCCGCGATGGCGGTGCCGTAGTAGCGGCCGGACTCGTCGGCCGCCGCGTGGAGCGTCGATCCGGCGGCCTGGGCGGAGGTGACCGCCAGGCCGGTGGTGAGCACCATGGCAGCGAGTGCGCCGAGCCCGGCTGCTCGCGTCAAGGTCCTGCGGCGCAGGGTGAGTGGTCGGGTCATCGTTGATCCTGTCCTTCCGTGGCGTGCCGTCGTTGGCAGTCGTTATGGAGAGGTTTGTCCGCTACCTAAGCACAGGTCGAAGATTCTGGCAAACGTTTTCGATAACGTTAAACGAGCAGGTTCGCCATCGCCGAGGGCCCGGCCGCGGCTCCCGTGCAAGGGGACGGACAGGTCAGACATAGTGAAGGCATGGGAGACACTCAAGAGCCGCCCCCGGACGGCGTACCCCGTCCGGGGCCGCCCCCGCACGACGACGCCTGGTTCGCCGCGCTCTTCGACGCGCACCACCGGGCGCTCTTCCGCTACTTCGTGCGGCGTCTGCCCGCCACGGGCGGTGCGCGCACCAGCGACGCGGAGGATCTCGCCGCCGAGGTCCTCGCGACCGCCTGGCGTCGCCGTGGTGACGTGCCCGACGGCGCCGAGCTGCCCTGGCTCTACCGCACCGCGGGATATGTCCTCGCGAACCACCGCCGCAAGATCCGCGCCCTGCCGGTCGCGATCGTCCCGGACGAGCCGGACGACGTCGACCCCGAGGCCCTGGCCGTCGACGACGACGTCGTGCGCACCGTTCTCGCCTCGCTCAGCCCCCGCGACCGGCGGATCCTCCTGCTCGTCGCCTGGGACGGGCTCGACGGCGCGGCGCTCGCCGAGGTCCTGGGCGTCTCCCGGGGCGGCGCCGACGCCGCGCTGTCCCGTGCCCGCTCCCGCCTCCGTGAGGCGTGGCTCACCCAGGAGCAAGCCCATGACGCGTGACGACACATACCCGGGTGAGGAAGAGAACGAGCCGGGGCGCACCACACCTGGATCCGGAACCGGAGCCCGACCCCTGGACAACGACGAGGAGCGCGGAGGGACTGCGATGAACGACGACGCTTTCGACCGCCTCCGTGCCGCCGACCCCGCGCACCATGCGCCCGAGCCGGCCGCCGGAGTGCTGCGGGCCAAGATCGACGCCCTGATCGGCACGGACGCGCCAGGCGCCACGGGTGCGCAGGGCGAGACGGCGGCGAGTGCGAGCGCGCCCGGCGGGCGCCCGTCGCCGGACACCACCGGGACGGGCGGCACCGGCACGACCGGGGCGGACGAGCTCGCCCGTCGGCGGTCGCGTCGGCGGGGGCCGCTCCTGGTGGCGGCGGCCGTGGCGGGGTTCATCGCCGTCGGCGGCGGTGGGTACGCGGCCGGGTCGAACGGGCTGGAGCTCACGCTCGGTGCGGGTGGGTCCGAGGCGGACTCCGCCGCGGCGCCGATCGAGCTCGGTACGCCGGGCGCGGGAACGGGCGGCACTACCATGGACGACTCCGCGGGCGAGCCCGAGCGCGCGCCGGGCGTCGCGCCCGAGACGCAGCAGGAGGTCGGGCCGGACACGGCGGTGGGCACTTTCATGTATCCCCCGGTGCCGTCGCGCACGGTGTTCCACCCGGGTGCCGGTCTGTCCGACGCGGAGACCGAGCACGAGGCCTACGCCCTCGACGCAGGCTCGGCGTACACGCGGGACATGGCGGAGCGGACGGCGCGGGCGCTCGGCGTGCGCGGAGACGCCCGGCAGGAGGGCGGCGCGTGGGTGGTCGGCCCGCAGGACGGGACCGGTGCCGGTGTGCGCCTCGCCGCCGACGGGCGTACCTCGGTGATGTTCACCGACCCCGGGTCGGACTCCTGGCGGTGCGGCATCGTCGAGCCCGCTCTGCCGCAGGAGCTGCCCGTGCCCCGGGAGGACGGGGCGGCCGGCAGCGGCTCGTCCGGCTCGACGTCGGGCAGCGACCCGGCGGTGGCGCCCGACAGCCAGGGCGGCGAGGCGCCGGACTGCCCGGAGGGCGACGCCGGAGCACCGTCGGCGGCGGAGGCCACCGACGAGCTGCGGCGCCTCATGGAGGCGCTGGACGTCGACGTGGACGCGTACGACCTGGAGGCCGACCCGAGCAGCCACGGCACCAGCGTCACCGCGCTCCACCGGCTCGACGGGCGCCGGACGGGGCTGCAGTGGTCGGCGACGGTGTCCGGCACCGGGTCCGACGCCGGCTTCGCCGCGCTGAACGGGTTCCTGGCCCCGGTCACGGAGCTCGGCACGTACCCGGTGGTCTCGGAGCGCGAGGCCGTGGACCGGCTCGGTGACGCGCGGTTCGGCGCCGCGCAGGGAGACGTGCGGACGATGCGGGACCTGTCGTCGTCGTCGTCGGACGGGACGACGGCGGGCGGACCGCCCGCGACGCTCGATCCCGGCGCCGCGATCGCCTGGCCGGTGCGCGACGTGACGATCACCGGTGCACGGCTGGGCCTGGCGCAGCACGCGCTGACGGACGGCGCGATCGTGCTGCTCCCGGCGTACGAGATGGTGGGTGACGGCGGCACCTGGTCGGTGGTCGCGGTCGGGGACGACCTGCTGGACTTCGCGGGACGCTGATCGCGGAGATAGGTTCGGACTGCTCGGGCGGAGACCTTGCGCCGGGAACTACCTGGTCGGTGGCACCGAGTCCATCGGCGGCCAGGTGGTTCCCGGCGGACCGCCCGTACCGATCACCGAGCAGAAGGAGCCCTCATGTCTGTCCGTACTGCCCGCACCGCCTGGAACGGCACCCTCCCGGAGGGGTCGGGCCAGGTGGAGCTCACGTCGTCGGGCGCCGCGACGTTCGACGTGTCCTGGCCGCGCCGTGCCGGGGTCGACGCCGAAGGCGTCACGAGCCCCGAGGAGCTCATCGCGGCCGCGCACTCCTCGTGCTTCTCGATGGCGTTCGCCGGCGAGCTCGGCAACGCCGGCGCCACGCCGGAGCAGATCGAGGTCGGTGCCGACGTCTCGTTCACGCCCGACCCGGCCGGCGGTTTCCGGATCTCGGCCATCGCGCTGACCGTGCGCGGGTACGCCACGGGCATCGACGAGGCCGGCTTCACGGCGGCCGCCGAGGCCGCCAAGACCGGCTGCCCGGTCTCGAAGGCTCTCGCCGGTGTGGACGAGATCACCCTGGACGTCACCTTCGAGTCCTGACCGTGCCCTTCCTGAGCCGCCGGGCTCAGCCGCCGCGGGCGCTCTCGCGCCGTCGCCACGGTCCGGCGGCCAGGGACCGGCCCGTCCTGGTCCCGTCGAGGTGGTGGACCGGGCGGGCAGGTGGCTACCCCGGCACGAAGCGGCCTCGGTGGACCACCTCCGACAAGGGCTTGCGGGTGCGGCGGGTGGGGGAGCCCGCCGCGCCGCCCTCCTGCGGGTGGCCGACGGCGATCGCGCCCGTGATCTCGTACTCCTCCGGGACGTCGAGCGCCGCACGCACGGCCGGGGACTCGCTCGGCGGGACGCCGAAGAAGCAGGCGCCGAGGTCCTCGTCGACGGCGGTCTGCAGGATGAGCAGCGACGCCATGCCGACGTCGACGTGCCAGAACGGGACCGGCCAGCGGGACTCGTCGAGGTCCTCCCACCCCTTGTCCTTCTCGGCGTACCGCCGCAGGTAGGCGGCCTTCGAGGCGAGCGCGAGGATGACCACGGGCGCGGTGCGCATCCCGGCCAGCCACGCCGACATGTCCCGGTCGGAGCGCTCGCCGCCGGACGGCGCCGCCGCCGCCCAGAACCGGTCCCGGTCCGCCGGCTCGTCGAGCACGACGAACGCCCACCCCTGACTGAACCCCGCGCTCGGCGCGCGCACGGCGTTGCGCACCATCCGGTCCACGGCCCCGGACGGGACGGGCTGATCGGTGAACCGGCGATGCATGCGCCGCCTGCGGACGACCTCCTGGAACTCCATGGGGACATCCTGCACGCGGGCGACCGCGTGCGAGACCGGCCTGCCGGAGCAACGGCGCACTCCTTGCAGCCAACTGCCTGTCCGGGGTGCGAGAATCACCGTCGTGCCCTCGCAGACCCGCCGCGCCCAGGCCCCCGCCGACGTCGACGCCACGAGTGCCGGCCGTATCGCCGAGGAGGAGGTGCGGCTCGCGGCGGAGGCCGAGGCGCAGGACGCCGCGGCGGTCGCCCGTGAGGCCGTCGCGGACGCGCTGCGCACCGCGGTGTCCGGTACGGTCGACCACTCCACGCGTCGTCGTGCCGAGTACTCCACGGACGCCTCGAACTACAGGGTGGTCCCGGAGATGGTGGCCTTCCCGGAGTCGGCGGACGACGTCGTCGCCGCGCTCACCCTGCTCCGCGAGCTCGAGGTGCCCGTCACCGCCCGGGGCGCCGGGACGTCGGTGGCCGGCAACTCGGTCGGCCCCGGCGTCGTGCTCGACCTCTCGCGGCACCTCGGCGACGTCCTCGACATCGACCCCGACGCCCGGACCGCGCGCGTGCAGCCCGGCACGGTCATGTCCACGCTGCAGGCCGCCGCGAAGCCGCACGGCCTGCGGTTCGGCCCCGACCCGAGCACGCAGAACCGCGCCACTCTCGGCGGCATGATCGGCAACAACGCGTGCGGCCCGCACGCCGTCGCGTACGGCCGGACCGCGGACAACGTCGTCGAGCTCGACGTGGTCGACGGCCGCGGGCGTCGCTTCGTCGCGGGGTCCGGCGACCCGGACTTCGCGGCCGTCCCCGGCCTCAAGGAGCTCGTCCGGGACAACCTCGCCCTCCTGCGCACGGAGTTCGGCCGCTTCGGCCGCCAGGTCAGCGGCTACTCGCTGGAGCACCTGCTCCCGGAGAACGGCTCCCACCTGGCCCGTGCCCTGGTCGGCACGGAGGGCACCCTCGTCACGGTCCTCGAGGCCACGCTCGACCTGGTGCCGGTCCCCGGCGCGCCGACCCTGGCCGTGCTCGGCTACCCCGACATGGCGACCGCCGCCGACGACGTCCCCGCCCTCCTCGGCTACCGCCCGCTCGCGATCGAAGGGCTGGACGCCCGGCTGGTCGACGTCGTCCGCCGGGCGAAGGGCGCGCAGGCCGTCCCCGACCTGCCCGAGGGCGCCGGCTGGCTGATGATCGAGGTCGGCGGCGAGACGCAGGCCGAGGCGCTCGGACGGGCGCAGGCGATCGCGGAGGCGTCGTCGGCCCTGGCGACGGCCGTGTTCCCGGCCGGTCCCGACGCGGCCCGCATGTGGCAGATCCGGGCCGACGGCGCGGGCCTGGCCGGCCGCACGCCCGCCGGCGAGCAGGCGTGGCCCGGCTGGGAGGACTCCGCCGTCCCGCCCGAGAAGCTCGGCGCCTACCTGCGCGACCTGCAGGCCCTGATGGACCGCTACGGCGTGGACGGCCTGCCGTACGGGCACTTCGGCGACGGTTGCGTCCACCTGCGGATCGACGTCCCGCTGGAGGTGTCGGGCTCGATCCTGCGCACGTTCCTGTCCGACGCCGCCGAGCTGGTCGCCAAGTACGGCGGCTCGCTGTCCGGAGAGCACGGCGACGGCCGCGCCCGCTCCGAGCTCCTGCCGGTGATCTACTCGCCCGAGGCGATCCGGCTCATGGAGGAGTTCAAGGCGCTGTTCGACCCGGAGGACCTGATGAACCCCGGGGTCGTCGTGCGGCCCCGCGCGATCGACCAGGACCTGCGCCGTCCCGCCGCCCGGCCGACGCCGTCACGCACGCCGATCACCGGCATCATCGCCACGCTGACCGGCGGCCCGGCGGCCCGCACCGGGTACACGGGCTTCGGGTTCGCGCACGACCACCACGACCTCACCTCCGCGGTGCACCGCTGCGTGGGCGTCGGCAAGTGCCGCGTCGTCCCGGAGCCCGGCGGTTCCGCCGGATCGTTCATGTGTCCCAGCTACCAGGCGACGCGCGACGAGAAGGACGTCACCCGTGGCCGCGCACGGGTGCTGCAGGAGGCCGTCAACGGGAACCTCGTGGGCGGGCTCGCGGCGCCCGAGGTGCACGAGTCCCTCGACCTGTGCCTGAGCTGCAAGGCGTGCTCGTCCGACTGCCCGGCAGGCGTGGACATGGCGCAGTACAAGTCCGAGGTGCTGCACCGCACCTACCAGGGCCGGCTCCGGCCGATCGACCACTACGCGCTCGGCTGGCTGCCGCGCTGGGCGCGGCTCGTGGGACCGTTCGCGCGCCTGGTCAACACGGTCCTGAAGCCGCGGTGGGTGCAGAAGCTGGTGCTGCGCGCCGGCGGGATGGACCCACGGCGCAAGGTGCCGGAGTTCGCCGAGGTGCCGTTCCGCGAGTGGTGGCGGCGCGGGGGCGCGACCGCCGGCGTACCCGGCCTGCGGGTGGGCGGCACGCCCGGTCACGAGGCCGAGACCGCGGCACGGCTCGCCGCCAAGCCCAAGGTGGTGCTCTGGGCGGACTCGTTCAGCGACTCGATGGCGCCGTCGGTACCGCAGGCCGCGATCGAGGTGCTCACCGCGATGGGCTACGACGTCGTGATCCCCGACGACGGCGCCTGCTGCGGGCTCACCTGGATCTCGACCGGTCAGCTCGACGGGGCGCGGCGGCGGCTGGAGAACCTGCTGCGCGTGCTCGGGCCGTACGCGGTGAACGGGATCCCGATCCTCGGGCTGGAGCCCTCGTGCACGGCGGTGCTGCGCTCGGACCTGGTGGACCTCTTCCCCGACGACCCGCGGGCGCTGGCCGTGTCGCGGGCTGCGGTGACCATGGCGGAGCTGCTCACCGGTGAGGGTGCGAAGGAGAGCATCCCGCTCCCGGCGCCGAGCCCGGACTGGGAGATGCCGTCGCTGGACGGGGTGACCGCCGTCGTGCAGCCGCACTGCCACCAGTACTCGGTGATGGGCTTCGCGGCGGACCGGGCGGTCCTGCGGTCGGCGGGCGCGGAGATCAACGAGCTCGCGGGCTGCTGCGGGCTCGCCGGGAACTTCGGCATGCAGCAGGGGCACTACGACGTGTCGGTCGCGGTGGCCGAGAACGCGCTGCTCCCCGCGCTGCGGGAGGCCGGTCCGGGCGACATCTACCTGGCCGACGGCTTCTCCTGCCGCACCCAGGCGGACCACCTCGCGGACGTCCAGGGCAAGGCCCTGGTGGAACTGATCGCGGAGCGGCTGTAGGGGCGTGCCGGTCCGGTCCCGCGGCCGGCCCGCCGCGGGGGGCTCCGGCGGGTCAGCCGTGCCCGGGCGACTCGTCGTCGGCCGTCAGCTTCTCCTCGACCCGGGCGACCTTGCTGTCGATCTGGCCCGGTACCGCGCCGGGCCGGATGTCGGCCTTGACGACCAGCGAGGTGCGGTGGCCACCGGCGGCGACGGCATCGGTCGCGGCCTTGATGACGGGCATCACCTCGTCCCACTCGCCCTCGATCTCGGTGAACATCGAGGTGGTGCGGTTCGGCAGGCCGGACTCCCGCACGATGCGGACCGCTTCGGCCACGGCGGTGGAGACGGACTCGCCCCCGGTCATCGGAGCGACGGAGAACGCGAAGAGTGTCATTTCCCCATCGTGGCACGCCGGGCTTCGCTCCGGTCCGCGGGCAGCCGGTCCTGTTGTGAACGGGCGGGTGCCGCGGCGCATAGGCTCAGGGTGTGGAACGAGTGACTCTCCTGGCCGGCGGTGTCGGTGGTGCCCGCCTCGCGCACGGTCTCGACCTGGCGCTGCGACCGTCGCCGGACGGGCCGGCGGCGGTCTCCGGCTCCGTGGACCCGCATCCTCCGCATCCCCTGACCGTCGTCGTGAACGTCGGCGACGACACCGAGCTGCACGGCCTGTGGATCTCGCCTGACCTCGACACCGTGCTGTACACGCTCGCCGGCCTGAACGACGAGGAGCGCGGCTGGGGGCTGCGCGGGGAGTCGTACGCGACGCTCGAGCAGCTCGCCCGGCTCGGCGAGGACACCTGGTTCACCCTGGGCGACAAGGATCTCGCGACGCACGTCGTCCGGACGGCGCGCATGCGTGGCGGAGCGTCGCTGTCGGAGGTGACGGCGCAGCTCGCGGAGTCGTTCGGGGTGCGTCCGCGGATCCTCCCCGCGACGGACCAGCCGCTGGCCACGCTGGTCGACACCCCGTCCGGGCGGCTCGGCTTCCAGGAGTACTTCGTGGGGCACCGGCACGCCGACGAGGTGCTCGGGCTGCACTTCGAGGGCGCGGAGGCGGCGCGGCCCGCACCGGGCGTGATCGACGCGCTGCGCGAGGCCGAGCTGGTGCTGCTCGCGCCGTCGAACCCGTTCCTGTCGATCGACCCGCTGCTCGCGGTGCCCGGTGTGCGCGAGGCCCTGACCGGGACAGCCGCGCGCCGCATCGCCGTCAGCCCCATCGTGGGCGGTGCCGCGATCAAGGGGCCGGCCGCGCAGATCCTGGAGTCGCTGGGGCACGAGGTCTCGGCGCTGGGTGTCGCGCGGCTCTACGTGGGCCTGGCCGACGTCCTGTGCATCGACGAGCGCGACGCGCACCTCGCCGGACCGATCGCCGACCTCGGCCTCGAGGTCCAGGTCACCGACACCGTCATGGGCGGCGCCGAGGGGCGCGAGCGCCTCGCCCGGGAGCTGCTGGGGTGAGCGGGCCGACCGCCGTGGTCCCGCTGCGCGACGGCGTCTCCGGGAAGTCGCGGCTCGCGTCGGTGCTGGACGACGACGGCCGCCGCGCCCTCGTCACCGTGCTGGCCCAGCACGTGGTCGGCACTTTGCTGGCGACACCGGCGGTGGAGCAGGTCGTGGTGGTCACGGCGGACGTCGGGTTCGCGCGCTCCGCGCTCGGCGAGCTGTCCGACGTCGGTGACCTCGTGCTCCTGTCCCAGCCGGTCGACCGGCCCGGGCTGAACGCCGCGCTGGACGTGGCCCGGGAGTCCCTCGGGGCCGGCGCGGCGGATACCGGACCCGGCGGCGACACGCGCCGTTCCCTGCTGGTCGCCCACGCGGACCTTCCCGCGCTCACCCCGGCAGATGTCGCGGACCTGGCCGCGCGGTCGGCCGCCGGCCCGAGCGGTCGCCACTCCGACCACGCGCGCGGGCCCCACCCCGCGCGCACGACCGTAGGACGTCCGGCCGACCGCGCGGCCGTGGGCCGGGCCGGCACCGCCGACGTCGTGGTCGCGACCGACCGGGTGGGCCGTGGGACGAACCTGCTGCTCCTGGACGCAGGAGTGGCAGGCCGGGGGTTCCGCTTCCGGTTCGGGCCGGACAGCCGTGCCGCCCACGAGGCGGAGGCGGCCCGCCTGGGACTGCAGGTCGTGACGACAAGCCGCCCTGGCACCGCCGTCGACCTGGACACGGTCGACGACTGGCGCGAGCTCCCGGCCGACGTCCGCGCCGCCGTCGGCCGCTACGCCCGCTTCCCGTCCGCCTGAGCCCCGGACGGCTTCGCCGACCTCGTCCCCGGCGCCGGCGTGCCCGCCGGCGACGCGCCACCCACCGGCCGCCGTCCCGGCACGATCACGCACCACCCCGCCGGCTCCGAGATGCTCGCCGTCGTCCAGGACCCCATGCCGGAGCTCAGCGGCCCCGGGACGCGAACATCCTGTACGGCGGCATGATCAACGACTTCCGCCGTCCGGGCGCCGCGCCGTCGCGCGACGTGCTCTTCATCGAGGGCGCCCCGCACGACCGGCTGTTCCCGCGGATGTCCGCGGTGGTGCACCACGGCGGGTCCGGGTCGACCGGCGCCGGGCTGCGTGCCGGGAGGCCCAGCCTGAGTGTCCTGGAGCAGATCGCCGGTCGACCGTCGTCCGAGCCGCTCCCGGCGGGGATCATCACCCCAGCAGCGCCACCACCGCGAGCACCACCATGAGGGCCGACGACGCCAGCGCCGTGACCAGCGTGCCCCGCGGCCCCGACAGCGTCCGGCCCAGCAGCGTGCCGCCGAGGGCGAGCAGCAGCTGCCAGGACGCGGAGGCCACGAAGGCCGCGGCCCCGAACGTCACCGCCACCCGGAGCCCGGACGGCTCGAGCGCGAGGCCCGCGCCCGCACCGTCGTCGGGCAGCAGCGCGCCTCCGGCGACGACCACGGCGAAGAACAGGAGCGTCGCCGGGTTGACGGCGGTGATCGCGACGAACCGGGCGAAGGACCGTGCCGGGGTGAGCACGGGCGTGCGTGGCGGTCTGCGGGGGTGCGCCGAGCCGGCAGGGTCTTCCTGCTGCTGCGTCGCCGACAGCGCCGTGCGGGCGCCGTGCAGGGCCAGTGCGACCAGGATCAGGGCCGAGGCGATCCGGAGCGGGGTCTCGACGGGCACGACCAGGCTCGTGACCGCGGTGCCGAACAGTGCGGCGAGCAGGGCATAGCCGCCGTCGACGGTCGCGATGCCCAGGGCCCCGGCGGCGCCCACGCGCCACGAGGTGCGCGCGGCGAGGCCCACGAGATACGTCGCGACCGCACCCACCGGGAGGGCGACGGCGAACCCCGCCACCACACCGGCGGCCAGCGCAGGCCACATCAGGCCGCGGTCTGGTCGCGCCTCCCCGGCCGGCCCTGCTGGTTCACGACCGGCGAGAGCGGTCGCGGAACCACGGGCATAGCATCGAGGAGCGTGAACATGGGGCAAAAGATACGCACGGAGTAGACGGGTGACAAGAGTCACGGGACCTTCACCGAGACGTGTTTCAGGTCACCACAGCTCGCGCCGTAAGATTTTGCGGACCATGGTCACCGGGGCCATGGCCGAGGATCCGGGAGAACATCGTTATGCCACTGTTCGAGGTCGACGCCACGCGGCCCTTCCTCGTGCAGGGCTCGGGTGGCGGACCGGGCAGTGAACCGGGCGTGCACACCTCGGCGCACCGGGTGGTGGAGTCGCACATCGACGGCCTTCTCGGGGAGCAGGTCTTCCCGGTCGCGCAGGGCACCGGGCCCGACGAACCGCACCTGCTGGCGCTCGACGCCTCCGGGCTGCCCGTCGTGGTGGAGCTGGTCGGGGACCTCGACAAGTCGACGCTGACGCTGGCCCTCGACCACGCCGGTGCCGCCGGGCGCCTGACGCGGGGCGAGCTCGCGTCGCGGTATCACGGCGGCCAGCACAACTTCGCGCACGACGTCGCCGACTTCTACGACACCGTCCCCATCACGCAGTCGAGCAGCTCCAAGAGCGGCGGCGGCGCGCGCCTCATCATCATCTGCCAGAACGCGCCCCAGGAGATCCTCAACGCCGTCGACTTCCTGCGCCAGCCCACCATGCCGGTGGAGGTCCTGAAGATGGACGTCGTGAAGTCCGACGACGGACGCCGTTTCCTCGACGTGTCCCCGCTGGTCATCCATCTGCCCCCGGGGCTGCCCTCGCCGCGGCAGGTGAATCGTGGCGGGTCGATCTCCCGGGGAGGCGAGCCGGAGCACGTGACGCCCGAGAACGTCGCGTCCGCGCCGATGTTCACCTCCCAGAGTGCCGACTCCAACTCCTTCGCGGAGGGCGTCAAGGTCGGGTACGCGCTGACGGGAAAGATGCCGGTCGTCGCCCACGAGTCGCGGGCGGGCGGCGCGCGGAACCCCGCGCCTGCCTCCGCGGACCGGCCCCCGCGCGCGGAGCCGCAGCCCGCGGACGGCCGGGCCGGGAACGCCGCCAGGGGCCTGCGCAGATCGCTGTCCCGGGGCGGTGAACAGCCGCCGGCCACGGAGGCAGCGACGGGCTCGGGCAGCGACCGCGCCCTGCCGCAGAGCCGGTCCGCCCGTCGCGCGATCGCGGAGCGTGAGGCCTCCACGCAGGCGAGCGGGCCGACGCCGGCGCCGCTCTCCACGGAGCGCCCCGGCCCCTCCGCGGAGCGCCCAGGACAGGCGGGTGGCCGGTCAGCGGCGGCCCCGATGCCCGGCCGGTCGGCCACGCCGTCAGGCGAGGCGACCGCGCCGCACCCGTCGCCGGAGCCGTCGCACCCGTCGTCGGACACGGTGCCCCGGGTCCAGAAGCCGGCGCAGACGCCCGTCAGGCGGCGCTCGCGGACGGACCGGTTCGCCTCGGCGCCCGACGGTCAGCCCGGCGCGCCGCAGACTCCGGCGGCCGGGGACCCGCCGCCGGCCTTCGCGGACCACACGCCGACGAGCGTGCGCGGGTCGTTCACCGATCATGCCCCGGTGCCGCTGCCGCCCGAGAGGTCCGCCGGCGTCGCACCTGGGCCCGGCCCGGCGCCCGCGGAGGAGCTCTGGCAGCCACCGACGGCGCGGCAGGACTCCGGGTTCGCGGCATACGCGGCTCCGGAGGAGCCGTCCGTGCTGTCGGCCCCGTCCGAACCGTCGGTGTTCCGGGGTGCCGCGGATCCGTCCGCGTTCTCTGCCCCGTCCGAACGTGCCGGGTTCCCGGACACGTCCGCCCCTTCCACGTTCCCCGGCAGAGCGGACTCCGCACCCTCGGCATACCCCGGGGGGTCGGGCCCCACTCCGTTTCCGGAGCCGGCGGACCCACCCGCCCAGGAGTCGATGTTCTCAGCGATGTCGCTCCACGAGGGGCACCCGAGCGGGTCGTTCGGCCCGGTCGAGTCGGTCCCGTTCGAGCCTCCCGTCATCGACAGCCAGGCCTGGCCCGAGAACGAGGCCTGGGGCGACGGCCAGGGCGCCGGGTACACGCAGGACCCGGCTTATGCCGGGTACACGCAGGACCCGGCGTACGCCGTCGCCCAGCAACCGGACGCCGTGTACGACTGGTCCGCGGACCCGAGCTTCGGCGCGCCGCAGCCGGGCGGGCCCGCGCAGGCGGACTACGGGATGCCCGGTGCGCAGCCCGCGTTCCCGGGGCAGGCGCCCGAGGCACAGGTCCCGCCCGTCCCGACGGACGAGTCCATCCGGTCGAACACCCCAGGGCTGTTCGACGAGGAGGAGGACCCGGACCTGGAGGCGCTGGCCCGCAGCTTCGGCGCGCCCACCCGGATCGTCTGGTCCCGTCCCCGCCGCAACCAGCACTACGAAGGCGTCCTGCACCCGAACGGCGTGATCGAGCTCGCCGACGGCGGCCAGTACCGCCACCCGGACACGGCGGCGACGGCGGCGTCCGGCTCCTACACGGCGGACGGCTGGACCGTCTGGCGGGTGGGCGAGCAGGGCCCGAGCCTCACGGAGGCGTTCCAGCAACGCTTCGTCTGACCGCCCCGGCCCGGGGCGGCCCGCCGCACTGCTGGGTGCACGACCGACGAGTGCACGGTGCGGGTCGGCCTGCGCCCGGCTCGTCCCGCCCGTCCCGTGCCCCCGCGGGGGCACGGGGTCATGGCCTCACGGGGTGAGGACGAGCTTGCCGAACTGGGTACCCTCGACCAGCCTGGACAAGGCGTCGGCCGCGTGCGTGAGGGAGTGGACGCCGTCGATGAGCGGGCGGACGTCCGCGTGGGTCACGAAGTTCGCCAGGGCGGCCAGGTCGTCACGCGGTCCCATCGTGACGCCCTGCACGCGGATCTCCTGGAAGAAGATGCGGGTCAGCTCCGCGGGCTCTGCGTCGCCCGACGTCGCCCCGCACACCACGATCGTGCCGCCGGGCCGGACAGAGCGCACCGAGTGCTGCCACGTCGCCTGCCCGACGGACTCCAGCACGACGTCGACCCGCTTCGGCAGGCGCTCGCCCGGAGCCAGCGCCGCCGCAGCACCGAGGGGCAGCGCTCGTTGGCGCTTCTCCTCGGAGCGGGAGGTCACGAACACCTCGAGGCCGGCCGCCGCGCCGAGCAGCACGGCGGCGGTGGACACGCCGCCGCCGGCGCCCTGGACCAGGACGCTGTCGCCCGGGGCGAGGCCGCCCGCGGTGAACAGCATGGTGTAGGCGGTCAGCCAGGACGTCGGGAGGCACGCGGCCTCCTCGAAGGACAGCTCCGCCGGCTTGGGGACCAGGTTCGCCGTCGGGACGGCGACCCGCTCCGCGAGCGTGCCCGGGTGGTGCTCGCTGAGCAGCGTGCGCCGTTCCCGCGGCCCGACGCCGTGCCCGTCCGCCCCGATCACGCCGTGCACGATCACCTCGGTACCGTCGGGCGCGACGCCCGCCGCGTCCGTGCCGAGGATCATCGGGAGCTGTTCCGCACGCAGCCCGACACCGCGCAGCGACCAGACATCATGGTGGTTGACGCTCGCCGCACGCACATCGACGGTGGTCCAGTGCTCCCGCTGCGCGGGCTCCGGTGCGTCCCCCACCTCCAGCCCGGTGAGCGGCGCATCGGACGAGAAGGACTTCGCGAACGCGGCAAGCATGCGGCCAACCTATCTGTCGTCCCGGTACGCCGGAGCGGTTGCGTCGCGCGAGTCGCTGCTCCAGTGGCCAGGGCGAGCCCTGTCAGCCCTGCTGGGCTGCCGCGGCCTCGCTCTCGGGGGTGCCGCAGTCGAACATCCAGGACACGCCGAACTTGTCCTTGAGCTGGCCGTAGAAGTCGCCCCACGGCGCCTTCTCGAACGGCAGGACGTCGCTGGCGCCCTCGGAGAGCTGCGCGTGCGCGGCGGCGATGTAGTCGTGGTCGGTGGAGTAGCCGGTGAGGGCGACCTGGACACCGGCGCTCGGCGCCTCGTAAGGCATCATGCCCTCCGGCGAGTCCGCGGCCATGATCGTGAGGCCCTGGTCGGTGGCCAGCGAGCCGTGCATCACGAGGTCCTCGGCACCGTCGGGAAGGTCCGGCAGGGGCATGTCGCCGAAGGGTGTGATCTCGACGTCGCCCCCGAGCGCGGACCGGTAGAACTCGAGGGCTTCGCGGGCCTGGGTCGTGAAGCTGAGGTAGGGATTGAGCCTGGCCATGATCGTCTCCTCGTCGTAAGTGCGGTGACGATCACAATCTAGGCCGGGACACCGACATCGGCCCGGCGTCCGGACTCACCCCGCGAGGAACTCCGCGACGATCGGGGCGAGCTGGTCACCCTCCACGAGAAACCCGTCGTGGCCGTAGTCGCTGGTGATGATCCGGAGCGGGTCGGCGTTCGGGATGCCGCGGACCAGGCGGGCGGACTGCCCGGGCGGGAAGAGCCGGTCGGAGTCGACGGCGACGACGAGCGTCCGCGCGGTGATCCCCGACAGGGCGAGCTCCACGCCGCCCCGGTCCCGGCCCAGGTCGTGGGAGTTCATCGACCCCGTCAGCACCAGGTACGAGTTCGCGTCGAAGCGCCGCGCGAGCTTGTCCCCGTGGTGGTCCAGGTAGGACTGGACGGCGAACCGGCCGCCGTCGAACGGGTCCTCACCGCCCTGCGGGAGGCGGCCGAAGCGCGTGTCGAGCTCGGACGAGGTCCGGTAGGTGGCGTGCGCGATCTGCCGCGCGATGGCCAGTCCGCGGTGCGGCCCGGTGTCGTCCGGCGCGTCGTAGTAGTCGCCCTCGCGGAAGCCCGCGTCCGCGCGGATCGCTGCGAGCTGCGGGTGAGACCAGGCGATCTGGTCCCCGCCCACCTGCGCCGTCGTCGCGACGGCGGCGACGTTCCGCACGTCGATCCCGGCCTCCGGGCCCTGCACCGCCCACTCGAGGGCGCGCAGGCCGCCCATCGATCCGCCGGCCACGAGCTGCCAGCCGTCGATCCCGAGCTCGCGGGCCAACGCGATCTCGACCGCGACCTGGTCGCGGGTGGTGACGAAGGGGAAGCGGCCGCCCCAGGGCTGCCCGTCGGGCGCCGTCGACGCCGGGCCGGTGGTTCCCTGGCACCCGCCGAGCGCGTTCGGCGCGACGACGAAGTACCGGTCGGTGTCGATGGGCAGGCCGGGACCGACGAGGTCCTGCCACCAGCCGGCGGTGGCGTGCCCGGGGCCGGCGTCGCCCGTCACGTGGCTGTCGCCGGTGAGCGCGTGCAGCACGAGCACCGCGTTGGAGCAGTCCGGCGCCAGCTCGCCCCACGTCTCGTAGGAGACGCGCACGGCGGGCAGCCGCCCGCCGGCCTCCAGGTCGAAGGCGCCGAGGTCGGCGAACTGCCGCCGGCCGGGCTGGTCGCCCTCGCGCCAGGCGCCGCTCGCCGGGACCGGCATCTGGCCGGGCGGGCGCGGCGGGGCCACCGGGGCGCTCAGCCCGGTCGCGTGCGGCGGGAACGGCACGTCGATCTCAGGGCCGGGTACGGCGGGGAGGAAGTGGTGTGCCTCGATCGACATGGACTCTCCTGCGGCTCTCGTGCGGGGGCGGGATGCGTGCGCACACGCCCGCAAGCGTCCGGGGTGCGCTGGTGTCAGCTGCACATTCGACGAGTCATGCCGCGCACGGTACCGCGTCCCCGACCGCCGAAGAAAGGCGTAACCGCATGGTGAGACCAGGATTCGAGACGCGGGAACCTGGCGGTTCGGCGTGCGGGATCGGAGAAGTCGGGTGAACCTGATCGTTGAGTCGGGCGTGTGCAAGACGACACGCCGTCGTGCACAAGATGTGCGCAGTGGTCGGGCGCCGCGTCCTGTGTGACCGAGCCAGGGGGGGGAAGCATGGCCGCGGATCAGACGATGGGGACCCTCGGTGGCGTCCGGGGAGTCATGGCGTGGTGGGTCCGTACGAGCGAGGGCCGGGGCCGGGTCGGGCACCTGGGGTGGCGCGTCCTCGCGGTGCTCGTGCTCGTGCTCGCGATGGTTCTGCCGTGGGGCCCGGTCGCGTCGGGCGACGAGACCGACCTGCCCGACGGCCCGACTGCGCAGGAGGCGTCCGAGGCGCGCGAGGCGGTCCGGGCCGGCGAGCTCGACGTCGCCGAGGCCGAGGCCGCGTTGGCCGGCCTCCGCGAGGAGCTCGCTTCGGCGCAGGTCCGGGTACAGATGGCGGCGGCAGACCACGAGGACGCGGTGCTGGCGCTCGACGTCGCCGAGGCGGAGGTCCGCGCCGCGCGACAGGCAGCGCGGCGTGCGGGCGACGCCGAGGCCGGCGCCCGTGCGGGGCTCGCCGAGGTCTACCGGGCGACCCAGCGCGGGGGAGGTGCCGACGGCGCACTGGGCCCGCTGGAGGTCGTGCTCGACGCCGAGAACGTGGACGACCTGATCGGTCGGGACGCTGCCGAGCGGGCCGTGCGCCGCAAGCTCGCCACCGCGCTGGCGGGGTACTCGGACGCCCGGGCGGCGTCGGAGTCCGCGGACGCCCGGTGGTCGGCGGCGCGCGAGCAGCGCGCCGAGGCGCAGGCGGCGGCCGAGGCGGCGTTCGAGGCGGCGCAGGCGGCCGCGGCGGACCTCGTGGAACGGACCGAGGCGGCCGAGCGCGACCGGACGGTGCTGATCGAGCGGCTCGCGGACCTGCGCGACTCGAGCGTCCGTATCGAGCGGGAGCGCGACGCGGCGCGGGCCGCCGCCGAGCAGGCGGAGAAGGAGGCCGAGGCGCGGGCGGCGCTCGACGCGGCGCGGGCCGAGGCGGAGGAAGAGGGAGCGGACGACGGTGCCTCGGGTGACGGCGAGCCCTCCGGCGACGGCGAGTCCTCCGGCGGCAGTGACTCCTCAGACAGTGACTCCTCCGGCGGCGACTCCGCCGCCCAGGCCCCCGCCGAACCGGCGCCCGGCCCAGCCCCGGGGCCCGCACCCGCGCCGGAACCTCCGCCGAACCCCGGCCCCGCGCCGGAGCCTCCCGCCCCCGGGGCAGGCTCGGCCGAGCAGGGCCAGGTGGCGGTCGGCTGGGCGCGCACCAAGATCGGCGCGCCGTACGAGCTGGGGGCGGAGGGGCCGACCGCCTACGACTGCTCCGGCCTGACGTCCGAGGCGTGGCTGTACGCCGGTGAGTGGATCACGCGCACGTCGCGGTCCCAGTACGTCGCCGTCGGCAAGATCGACTACGCCGAGCTGCGGCCGGGCGACCTGATCTTCTACGGCTCGGACCCGTCCGACCCGCAGAGCATCTACCACGTGGCGATGTACACGGGCGACGGCCGCATGATCGAGGCCGTGATGCCGGGGGTCGCCCTCCGGGAGACGGACCTGCGTCTCGCGGGAGCGATGCCCTCCGCAGGCCGGCCGTGACCGATCGTCGGCCTCAGTGCTTGTAGTAGCCGGAGTCCTTGGCGCGCTGGAACGAGCGCTCGATCTCGGCCTCGGCCTCGGTGCGGCCCGTCCAGTGGGCGCCCTCGACGGACTTGCCCGGCTCCAGGTCCTTGTAGACCTCGAAGAAGTGCTGGATCTCCAGGCGGTGGAAGTCCGAGACGTCGTCGATGTCCTGGCGCCAGGCGGCGCGCTGGTCACCCGTCGGCACGCACAGGACCTTGTCGTCGCCGCCTGCCTCGTCGCGCATGCGGAACATGCCCAGGGCGCGGCACTTGATCAGGCAGCCGGGGAAGGTCGGCTCCTCCAGGAGGACGAGCGCGTCGAGCGGGTCGCCGTCCTCGCCGAGGGTGCCTTCGATGAAGCCGTAGTCGTCGGGGTAGCGCGTGGAGGTGAAGAGCATGCGGTCGAGGCGGATGCGCCCGGTCTCGTGATCCACCTCGTACTTGTTCCGCTGACCCTTGGGGATCTCGATCGTGACGTCGAACTCCACGCCTCGTGCTCCACTTCGTCGAAAGGGATCGCCCCAGGCATCGCGCCCCGGTGCGGCTGGTTCGCGCGGCAGCGGTGCCTCGCGCGTCCAGTCTGCCACGGTGGAGGTGCACCGACGGGTCCAGGTGGCGAACATGTGGCGAGTCCCACTCGCCGGATTCGGCATAATGCCCCCAGGCATCCTGGACCAGCGCGGGCTTTGCTTCCACTAGACTTGGTCGTGGGTTCGACGTGACGGCGAAGGGAAGTCGATGACCAGGTCAGCGCGGCCGGGCACAGCCGTCGTCGTCCTTCTGGCCCTGCTCGGTGGATATCTCGCGTTCGACGCGCTCGACGTCGTCCCCGGCATGCTCACCACCGCCGAACCCTGGCCCGAGGCCGAGCCGTTCCCGACGGCGCCCGGCGCGGTCGAGGCGCCGCCGCCCGAGCCGGTCTTCCCGGCGCTCCCGCCGTCCGCCCCTGCCCCCGCCGTCGACGACGTCGAGGACCGGATGGGCGCCCTCGTCCGGAACAAGCGGCTCGGCTCGCGGGTCGGCGTCGTCGTCACGGACGCCATCACCGGCGACACGCTCGGCGCCGACTCCGAGGACCGGCCCATGACCCCTGCCTCGACGCAGAAGGTGCTCACCGCCGTCGCGGCGCTGTCGTCGCCCCTGGCCGACCGGACCCTGTCCACCACCGTCGTGCGGGACGAGGACACCATCACGCTCGTCGGCGGCGGCGACATGATGCTCGCCCCCGGTGCGGGCAGCCCGGACGAGATCAACGGGCGCGCCGGCCTCGGCGACCTCGCCGACCAGGTGGCGGCCGAGCTCGACGTCGACGGCACCAGCAAGGTGCGGCTCGCGCTCGACGACAGCCTGTTCAGCGGACCCGGCATCGCGCCCGCCGTCGCGAACGCGAACAAGGCCTACATCGGAGAGGCCGCCCCGGTCGGGGTGAACATCGGCCTCGCCGGGGACGTCTACAGCGCCAGCGGGCCCTGGGTCGAGGACCCGGCGCGGCGCGCCGCCGAGATCTTCGCCGACCGGCTGGGCGAGCGCGGGGTCGAGGTGGCGCAGATCGCCCGGGCCGACGCCCCGGAGGGCGCCGAGACGATCGGCGCGGTCGAGTCGGCGCCCGTCGCCGAGATCACCGAGTTCTTCCTGCACACCTCCAACAACACGATGACCGAGGTGGTCGGCCGGCTCGTCGCCGTCGAGGCGGGTGCGCCCGGCTCCACCGAGGCCGCGACCGAGTCCGTGATGACGGCCGTCGAGGCGCTCGGCGTCGACCTCGACGGGGCACGGCTCAACGACTGCTCCGGCCTCGGCGACGGCTCGCGCCTCAGTGCGCGGCAGCTCGCCGACGTCGTCGGCCTCACCATCGACCCCCGGCACTCCTCGCTCCGCGACGTCGCCGTCGGCATGCCGGTGGGCGGGCTGAACGGGACCCTGTACGACCGGTTCACGGGCGACAGCGCCGCCCGCGGCCTGGTCCGGGCGAAGACGGGCAGCCTGAGCAAGACCCGCGCGCTCTCCGGGACCGTCGTCACCGCGGACCAGCGCCAGCTCGTCTTCGTGGTGCTCGCGGACTCCATCCCCGGCAACGCCGAGGACGCGATCCCGGTCTACGACGACTTCGTCGACTCCCTCGCGAGCTACTCCGCGCCGGAGTGACCGGGCGGGGGCGTCCACCGGTGTCAGGCATCACCTACGGTGGACCGGTGAAGCACATCGCGCCGCCTCCGCAGCTGCTGGTCCCGGTGCGCGCCTCGCGCCTCGGGCCGCGCCCCGCCCTGCTCATGTCGTCCGCACCGGCCATGACGACGTCCGTCTCCGCCGTCGACTGGCCGACAGCGGCACGCATCGCCGCCCGCCTCGCCCCACCCGGCCCGATCGCCCCGCATCAGCGACTCCACGACCTGGTCGGCGGGCTGCGTGCGGCCGCCGACACCGCCGTCGAGCACGTGCACGAGGTCACGCGCCTCACGCCCGGCCCTGCCCCTGCCGAGGTCGTCGTCGTGGACCGCGCCTCCTGGGCGCGGGCGAACACGCAGTCCATGGCCACGCTGGTCGACGGGATCGAGGACGTCGTCCCGCGTGGCCTCGGGCCCGCCGTCCAGGCCGCCGGCGCCGCCGAGGTGGGAGCAGTGCTCGCGCTGCTCAGCGGCCGCGTCCTCGGCCAGTTCGACCCCTACGTGCCCGGCGGCGGCCCCGGCCGGCTCCTGCTCGTGGCGCCGAACATCCTCCAGGCCGAGACCGCCATGGGCGTCCCCGCCCAGGACTTCCGCCTCTGGGTGTGCCTGCACGAGCAGACGCACGCCTGGCAGTTCGCCGTCGCACCCTGGCTCGCCGACCACCTCCGGACGCGGACCCGCGGCCTCGTCAGCGAGCTGACACGCACGTCGGCCGAGCTGGCCAAGGCCCGGATCGACCACAAGATCAAGACGATCGGCTCGGCCGTCCTCGACGCGCTGCGCGGCCGCGGCGACACGCTCGTCGACGGCTTCCTCACCCCCGCCCAGAAGGACGCGCTCGCCGACATCACCGCGGTCATGGCCCTGCTCGAAGGGCACGCGGACGTGATGATGGACGCCGTCGGCCCGTCCGTCGTGCCGTCCGTGCGCCGGATCCGCGCCCGGTTCGAACGCCGGCGCGACGGCGCGGACAAGCCCGCCTTCGACGTCGTCCTCCGACGGCTGCTCGGCATGGACGCCAAGCTCGCCCAGTACCGTGACGGCGCGGCCTTCGTCCGGGCCGTGGAACGGACCGTCGGGCGCGACGGCCTCAACGCGGTCTGGGCCGGACGGGCCAACCTTCCAGACGCCCGCGAGATCCAGGATCCCCGAGCCTGGGTCCGGCGCGTCCACGGGTGACCCCGATGCCCGCCCGCGCCGCCCGCCGCACCCCTCGCCGGCTCGCCCTCGGCCCGGTGGGCTGATCGCATGGCACAGATCGACCCTGCGCTGCGGCGGGCCCGGGCCGCCGTGCGGGACGTGCTGGCCGGGCTGCCGGCCGGGTCGACCGTCCTCGTGGCCTGCTCCGGAGGGGCCGACAGCCTGGCGCTCGCGGCAGCGCTGGCCCACGAGGCGCCCCGGGTGGGGCGGTCGGTGCGGGCCAGGGCGCACGGGGTGCGGGCCGGGGCCGTCGTCGTCGACCACGGTCTCCAGCACGGGTCCGACGACGTCGCCGCGCGTGCCGCCGGGCAGTGCCGCGGCCTCGGCCTGGACCCCGTGCTCGTGCGCCGGGTGCTGGTGCGCCGGAGGACGGCGGACGACGGCGGCGCCGGGTCGGCCGGGGGATTCCGGGGCGGTCTCGAGGCCGCGGCGCGGGACGCGCGGTACGCGACGCTGGACGCGGCGGCGGGCGAGACCGGGGCCGACCTCGTGCTGCTCGGGCACACCCTCGACGACCAGGCGGAGCAGGTGCTGCTCGGGCTCGCGCGCGGCGCGGGGGCGCGGTCGCTGGCGGGGATGCCGGCCGCACGGGGGCGGTACCGGCGTCCGTTCCTCGGGCTGCGGAGAGCCGACACCGAGGCGGTGTGCGCGGCGTCGGGCCTGGACTACTGGACGGATCCGACCAACCTCGTGCCGGGTCCCGCTGCGGCCGGCGCACCGCTGCGGTCGCGGGTGCGCGGGATCGTGCTGCCCGTGCTGGAGGACGTGCTCGGTCCCGGGGCCGCGGAGGCCCTGGTCCGCAGCGCGGCCCAGCTGCGCGACGACACGGACGCGCTGGACACGCTGGCGGCGGACCTCCTGGGCCGGGCCCGTCCGACGGCTCCGGACCCCGACGGCGACGGCGGCACCGTTGTGCTCGACGTCACTGTGCTCGCCGCCGCGCCCGCGGCCTTGCGGCGTCGGGCGCTGCGGCTGGCGGCGCACGAGGTCACCACCGCGCCCACCACCGCGCGCCACGTCGACGCGCTCGACGCGCTCGTCGTCTCGTGGAGTGGACAAGGACCCGCCCACCTCCCGGGTGGGGCACGGGTGGAGCGCGCGTGTGGCAGGCTTTTCCTGCGCCCACAGCGTGCACGGATCCCGAACCCTGGAGTGAGCAGTGGACCAGTCCGACGTCGGTACCGACCTCGAGAAGATCCTCCTGACGGAGGAGGAGCTCGGTAAGAAACTGGACGAGATGGCAGCGAAGATCGACGAGGACTACGCGGGCAGGGACCTGCTCCTCGTCGGCGTTCTGAAGGGCGCGGTCATGGTGATGGCGGACCTGTCACGGCGCCTGCACCACCCCATCGAGATGGACTGGATGGCGGTGTCGAGCTACGGGTCGGGGACGAAGTCCTCCGGCGTCGTCCGCATCCTCAAGGATCTGGACTCCGACCTGAGCGGACGGAACGTGCTCATCGTCGAGGACATCATCGACTCCGGCCTGACACTGTCCTGGCTGGTCTCGAACCTGAAGTCGCGCGGGCCGGCGTCCGTGGAGATCGCCTCGATGCTGCGCAAGCCCGGCGCCGCGAAGACCGACGTCGAGGTGAAGTACCTGGGGTACGACATCCCGAACGAATTCGTGGTGGGTTTCGGTCTCGACTACGCCGAGAACTATCGGAACCTGCCGTTCGTTGCCACTCTGGCGCCGCACGTCTACGGCGGCTGACGAGAGCACGCCGGGAAAGCCGAGAACGTGAGTACTGTGGCGGCTGACTCCGGGGGGACCGGCCCCTTCGCAGGGGTCGGGGGGAAAGCGGCGCCGCGACGAACGGAGCGCGCCGCGCTCTGGGCGAAACGCTTCGGAAGCCCTCAGGGTTTCCGTGTAGTTTCGAACGACAACACTTGCCTCGAGCGGAGGGATGCGGGGCCCCGCCCCGTCTACCGATGAACATCAAGAAGTTTCTGAGCGGGCCGATCATCTGGGTGGTCCTGGCCCTTGTCGTGCTCTCGCTGGCACTGACATCCCTGCTGCAGCCGCGCGTCTCACGGATCACCACGGAGCAGGGCCTGGAGCTGCTGGACGGGAACACCGTCACCAAGGCGCTCGTCGTCGACGGCGAGCAACGGGTCGAGCTCGAGCTCTCCGAGGACTTCACGGCCGAGGAGGGCGAGGACCAGGAAGAGGTCGAGCACGGCAAGAGTGTCGAGTTCTTCTACGTCGAGCCGCAGGGCGAGGAGATCACCGAGGCCGTCAAGGCCTCGGACCCGGAGCTCGGGTACGACTCCGAGGTGCCGCAGCCGAGCTTCTGGGGCTCCATGTTCTCGGTGCTCATCCCGTTCCTGGTGATCGGCCTGCTGTTCTGGTTCCTGCTGTCCCGCATGCAGGGCGGCGGCAACCGCGTCATGGGCTTCGGCAAGTCGAAGGCCAAGCTGGTCAGCAAGGACACGCCGCAGGTCACGTTCACCGACGTGGCGGGCTCGGACGAGGCGGTGGAGGAGCTCCAGGAGATCAAGGAGTTCCTGCAGGAGCCCGCGAAGTTCCAGGCCGTCGGCGCGAAGATCCCCAAGGGCGTGCTGCTCTACGGGCCCCCCGGAACCGGCAAGACCCTCATCGCGCGCGCCGTCGCCGGCGAGGCGGGCGTGCCGTTCTACTCGATCTCCGGCTCGGACTTCGTCGAGATGTTCGTCGGCGTGGGTGCCTCCCGCGTGCGCGACCTGTTCGAGCAGGCGAAGCAGAACTCCCCGGCGATCATCTTCGTGGACGAGATCGACGCCGTCGGCCGTCACCGCGGCGCCGGCATGGGCGGCGGGCACGACGAGCGCGAGCAGACCCTCAACCAGATGCTGGTCGAGATGGACGGCTTCGACGTCAAGACGAACGTCATCCTCATCGCGGCGACGAACCGGCCCGACATCCTGGACCCGGCCCTGCTGCGCCCGGGCCGCTTCGACCGGCAGGTCGCGGTCGAGGCCCCGGACCTGAAGGGCCGCGAGGCCATCCTGACGGTGCACGCGGCGGGCAAGCCGATGGTCGACGAGGTCGACCTCAACGCGGTGGCCCGCCGGACCCCGGGCTTCACCGGCGCCGACCTGGCCAACGTGCTCAACGAGGCGGCGCTGCTCACCGCGCGCAGCGGCGCCCAGCTCATCGACGACCGTGCCCTGGACGAGGCCATCGACCGTGTGATCGCCGGCCCGCAGAAGCGCACGCGCGTGATGAACGACAAGGAACAGAAGATCACGGCGTACCACGAGGGCGGGCACGCGCTGGTCGCGGCCGCCATGCGGTACACCGACCCGGTGACCAAGGTGACGATCCTGCCGCGCGGCCGGGCCCTCGGCTACACGATGGTCATGCCGCTGGAGGACAAGTACTCCACGACCCGTAACGAGCTGCTGGACCAGCTCGCCTACGCGATGGGCGGCCGCGTGGCCGAGGAGATCGTCTTCCATGACCCCACCACGGGTGCCGGCAACGACATCGAGAAGGCGTCCGCGACCGCGCGCAAGATGGTCACCGAGTACGGCATGAGCGAGCGCGTCGGCGCGATCAAGCTCGGCACCGGCAGCGGCGAGCCGTTCCTCGGTCGTGACTACGGCCACCAGCGCGACTACTCGGAGGCCGTGGCCGGCGTCGTCGACGAGGAGGTGCGCAAGCTCATCGAGTCCGCGCACGACGAGGCGTGGGAGGTGCTCACCCAGTACCGCGAGGTGCTGGACGACCTCGTGCTGCGCCTCCTGGAGACGGAGACGCTGAACCAGAAGGAGCTCGAGGAGATCTTCGCGCCGGTCGTGAAGCGCGACGCGCGAACCGTCTGGCTCTCCAGCGAGCAGCGCACCGTGCACACGCGAGGCCCGGTGACCGGCCCGGTCGCGAAGGTGACGCTGAACGGTACGACCGAAGCTCTCACGACCGGCCGCGCGCAGGATCCGGACGACCCGGTGGCGCCCCAGTGAGCAAGCGTTCGGCCCCGTCGGCGACGGACGGCGTGCGCCGGGCGGCGGACGTCCCGCCGTACGACGCCGTCCGCGCCGAGGCCGCGGTCCGGGAGCTGCTGCTCGCCGTGGGCGAGGACCCGGACCGCGAGGGCCTGAAGGACACCCCGGCGCGCGTCGCCCGTGCGTACGCGGAGACCTTCTCGGGCCTGCGCCAGGAGGCGGAGGACGTGCTCACGACGACGTTCGACCTCGGGCACGAGGAGATGATCCTGGTCAAGGACATCGAGGTCTACTCGACGTGCGAGCACCACCTGGTGCCGTTCCACGGCGTCGCCCACGTGGGGTACATCCCCAACGCGAACGGTGCCATCACGGGACTGAGCAAGCTCGCACGGCTCGTCGAGGTGTTCGCCCGGCGCCCGCAGGTGCAGGAGCGGATGACCAGCCAGATCGCCGACTCGCTGATGAAGATCCTCGAGCCGGGCGGCGTGATCGTCGTGGTGGAGTGCGAGCACCTGTGCATGTCCATGCGCGGCGTGCGCAAGCCGGGGGCTCGGACCGTCACCTCGGCGGTGCGCGGACAGATGCGCGACGCGGTGACTCGTGCCGAGGCGATGAGCCTGATCATCGGGAAGTGACGATGGGCGCCACGACGAACGTGCGCGACGCGGAGGTCGCAGGGCTGCCCGAGCTGTCCGGGCTCGGCCGCACGCTGGTGATGGGGGTGGTCAACGTGACCCCCGACTCGTTCTCCGACGGCGGCGAGTGGTACGAGCCGGACAGCGCCGTCGCGCACGCGCTGGAGCTGCTCGGCGAGGGCGCGGACGTCCTCGACGTCGGCGGGGAGTCCACCCGGCCCGGCGCCGGGCGCGTCCCGCAGGACCAGGAGCTGGCACGGGTGCTGCCCGTGATCGAGGCGCTCGCCGCGCGCGGGGCGGTCGTGTCGGTGGACACCACGCGGGCCGCCGTCGCGGAGCGTGCGGTGGCGGCGGGGGCGCGGATCGTGAACGACGTCTCCGGCGGCCTCGCGGACCCCGCCATGGCGCCCGCGGTCGCCGACCTGGGCGTTCCCTATGTGGCGATGCACTGGCGCGGCCACTCGGACGTGATGGACAGCCTCGAGGTGTACGACGACGTCGTGACGGAAGTTCGTGACGAACTCTCCGCGCGGATGGATGCTCTGGTCGGGGCAGGTGTGGATGCTGCGCAGATCATCCTGGATCCCGGCCTCGGGTTCTCCAAGGCGGGTGCGCTGAACTGGCCGCTGCTGGCGCACCTGGACGCGCTCGGAGCGCTCGGGCGCCCGGTGCTGGTCGGGGCGTCGCGCAAGCGATTCCTCGGGCACCTGCTCGGGCAGCCCGGCGGCGAGCCGGCGCCCCCGCGCGCACGCGACGACGCGACGGCGGCCGTGTCCACGCTCTCCGCCGCCGCGGGCGCCTGGTGCGTGCGCGTGCACGCGGTACGGGCCTCGGCGGACGCCGTGCGCGTGGCGGCCGCGTGGGGACGAGCCCGCCGAAGTGGTGACTCCGCGGACAAGTCCGTGGAGTCGCTCACTTTCGGTGGGACGGACGTCGGTGGACTTGCGCCGACCTGGCAGGATTCTGAGACGTGCGACGATCACGGGGGGAGCCCACGGTGACCAACAGCTTTGCGGCGGTGGCAGGTCAGGACGGACAGCCGCTGGACCAGATCCGGATCACGGGAATCAGGGGGACGGGTCGCCACGGCGTGCTCGCCTCCGAGCGTGCGACGGGTCAGGAGTTCGCGGCCGACGTCGTGCTCCACGTCGACTCGCGCGTAGCCGCCGCCAGTGACGACCTCCGCGCCACGGTCAGCTACGCGGAGGTGGCCCAGGAGGCGTACGACGTGCTCGTGGGCGAGCCCGTCGACCTCGTCGAGACGCTCGCCGAGCGCATCGCCGCCGTCACGCTCCGGCACCGGCCCGTGCAGGCCGTGGACGTGAGCGTGCACAAGCCGCAGGCGCCGATCCCGGTGGCGTTCGACGACGTCGTGGTGACGATCCGCCGTGACCGCGAGGCGGCCCCGCCCGTGGTGGACGTGACGCAGGCCGCCGCCGGCGAGCGGCCGGCCCGGCCCGAGGCCTCGGGGCCGACGACGGCGGGCGAGCCCGCGTCCTCGGTCGTCGACCCGCTGACCGCGCCGATCGGCGACGTGACCACCGACGAGCCCGCCGCTCCCACGGTCGAGACCACCGGTGGCCAGACGCCCCTGCTCGTCGGCGACCTCGTCGTCCCGGGGATCGACCCGGTCGGCTCGAACGGGGCCGCACGGTCCGGTGACGCCGGGTACGACCTGCCGTCGCCCCGCCAGGAGCAGCCTGCCGCCTTCGCGCCGGAGCCGGCCGCTCCGGCCTCGGACCCCGGCGCTCCGGCAACCGATCCGTCCGGCGGCCCCGCGCCGGCCGAGACCGCGGCCGAGCAGTCGCGGCCGCGGGAATCCGGTCTGATCGACGTCGTGCCTCCGGCCGAGCCCGGTGCTCCCGTCTTCGAACCGCACGCGGACGCGCCGGCGCGTCCTGTCGCCGAGGAGGCCACGGTCCGTCGCCCGGCCTACGACCCGGCCGCGACCCAGGCGCCGTCGAGCTTCGCGGGCGCACCGGCAGCCGAGGCGCCGGGCGCCGAGCCGTACCAGCCCGAGTACCAGCAGGACCTCCAGCAGCAGTTCGCGCCTGAGCAGGCGGCCTACGCGGAGCAGGCCTCGTACACCGACCAGGCGCAGTACGCGGAGCAGACTCCGTACACCACCGACCAGGCGCAGTACGTGGAACAGGCGCCCTATGCCGAGCAGGCTCCGTACGCGGAGCAGACGCAGCATGCCGAGCAGGCGTCCTATGCCGAGCAGGCTCCGTACGCCGACCAGGCACCGTCTGTCGCCTACGCGGAGCAGCAGACTCACGGGGACCAGTACGCCCCGGCTCCGGGGCAGGCACCCGCGGACCGTCTCGACGAGACGCCGGCCGAGCCGGTCGAGGTGGTGCTCGCGCTCGGCGCGAACCTCGGTGACCCGCAGGCGACCCTGCGTGCGGCGGTGATGGACCTGGACCGCATCGCGGGCCTGCAGATCACCGACGTCTCGCCGCTGGCCCGCACGGCCGCTGTCGGCGGGCCGGAGCAGCCCGACTACCTGAACGCCGTCGTTGTGGCCCGCACGGCGCTCCCGCCGCGCGGGCTGCTGCACGCGTGCCAGGCGGTCGAGCACTCGCACGGCCGCACGCGTGAGGAGCACTGGGGTCCGCGCACCCTCGACATCGACATCGTCACGTACGGGCACGTCACGGCGGCCGCCGACGACCTCGAGGTGCCGCACCCGCGTGCCCACGAGCGCGCGTTCGTGCTGGAGCCGTGGTCGCAGCTCATGCCGGACGCGGTGCTGCCCGGTCTGGGCGGCGGTCCCGTCGCCCAGCTCGCGGCGACGGCGACGGACCGGCAGGGCATCCGCTGGCTCGCGCTGGACTGGCTGACCGAGTCGAACTCGGGCGCCGACCCGACCGGCGACGTCGAACCCCAACCGACCGCGTCGCACCGCCCGTACAACCCGCCGTCGGCCCCGGAGTCGCAGGCGCCGAGCCAGCACGCTCCGGAGCAGCAGGTCCCGGAGCAGCGGGCGCACCAGGGCCCGTCGCCGCACGAGCAGCCGTTCCAGGGCGGGCCCACCGCGGCAGCCGACCCGTTCCAGCAGCAGCACGACGCCGCACCGCAGGGTCTCGGCGCGGAGCAGGTGCCGCAGCACCCGCAGGCGCAGCCGTCCGGTGCCGTGCCGCCGCCGGAGGAGGCGCTGGTCCCGGCCCCGCACGCGCCGGTCGCCACCCCGGCGTCCCCGATGCCGCAGGCCCCGCACACGCCGCCCGGTGCGCCGATGGTCCCGCCGGCGGTGCGCGAGACCGCGCACCAGGAGGTCCTGGCGGAGCCGTTCCCGCCCGAGTCGGTGCAGCAGGCGCAGCCGGTCTTCTCCCCGGTGCGGCCGCAGCCGGGCGAGGTCCCGTTCGCGCCGGTGAACCCGCCGCCGAGCGAGCACCAGGCGGAGCTCGCGGGCGATCGGCCGGCCTGGGCGCCGGTCCGCCCCGAGGACAACGGGCATCGCGGCTGAGATGCGCCGGACGTCGATCCTCAGCCTGGTCGCGGTCTTCGCCGGCGTCGCCGTCGTCGGTTGGCCGGTGCTGCGCGCGCTGGAGGCCAACGGCGTCCACCTGCCGCCGGTCCCGTGGCTCGTCGACGTGGCGATCGTGGCGCTGGCCACGACGGTGTTCTGGCTCGGCTGGACGGTGCGGGCCTACCAGAAGGGGGACCGGCCGTCGCTGGACGGTCTCCGGGCGGCGCGGACCCTCGTCCTCGCCAAGGCGGCGTCGCTGACGGGCGCGCTGCTCGGTGGCTGGTACCTCGCGCAGGTGCTGCTCGTGCTGCCGGACCTGGGGATCGAGCCGCGCCGGGCGATGGCGGTCGCGGCGGTGATCGCGGTCGTCTGCTCGGTGGTGCTGTCCGTCGTGGGGGTGCTCGCGGAGCGGTTCTGCCAGCTCCCCCCGCCGGACGGCGAGGAGAGCGACACGAACGGCTCGACGGCCCCGGCATGACGCCGGGCCGCTCGCGTCGGGACGGGATACCGCGTGCGAGGATGACACCATGACCAGCCCCTTCGACCCGGACGACGTCACGTGGAGCCGGGTCTCTCCCCGACTCACCACGGCGCGCCTGATCCCTGCGACGATCACCTTCGCCGTGCCGATCCTGGCCGGATCGATCCTCGCCGCGACCGTCTCGCCGTGGTTCTGGCTGCTCGCCGGGATCCCCGTGCTGCTCCTGGCGTGGACGGTGATCGTCGTGCCCCGGCAGGTGCGCGCCATCGGCTACGCGGAGCGGGAGGACGACCTGCTGATCCGCAAGGGCATCCTGTTCCGCTCCCTCACGGTGGTGCCGTACGGCCGCATGCAGTACGTCGACGTCGAGGCCGGTCCGCTGGACCGCAAGCTCGGGTTGGCGAAGGTGCAGCTGCACACCGCGTCGGTGGGCACCGACGCGCAGATCCCCGGCCTGCCGCCCCAGGAGGCGGCCCGCCTGCGCGACCGTCTCGCCTCTCGCGGTGAGGCGAGGCTGGCGGGGCTGTGAACACGCCGGGTACGACGTCGGACGCGGTGCCCGACCACGACGCCGCGCTGCACTGGCGCCGGGTGCACCCCGTCACGCCCATGGTCCGGGGCTGGGCCGTGCTGGGCGGTGCGATCTTCGTCATCGGGCAGCAGACGTTCAACGGTGGCCCGGAGGAGGGCGGCATCATCGGGCTGCTCACGAGCCCGTACTGGTGGACGGTGCCGGTGGGGCTGGTCCTCGTCGGCCTGGTGGGCTTCGGGTTCGCCGCGCTCGCCTGGCGGATGACGACGTACGCCGTCGGCGACGAGACGGTCCACCTGCGCCGCGGGGTCGTGTTCCGGCAGCAGCGGCACGCCCGCCTCGACCGGCTGCAGGCTGTGGACGTGCGCCAGCCGCTCGTGGCGCGCCTGTTCGGGCTGTGCGAGCTGAAGCTCGAGGTGGCCGGCGGCTCGGACTCCGGCATCGCCATCGGGTACCTGCGTGACGCCGACGCGAGCGCGCTGCGCAACGAGCTCCTCGCCCGGGCGGCGGGACTCAAGGGCACGCCCGTGCCAGCCGCCGCGCAGCACCCGGTCGGGCCCGGCGCCGGCCTGGGCCGCGAGGACGGCTCGGTCGACGGGGACGCGGGAGCGACGCCGGTCCCGGACGTGCCCGCGGCCGCCCCGGAGGCACCCGAGCACCCCGTCCTGGAGGTCCAGATGGGGCGCCTGGTCCTCTCGCTGCTGCGCACCGGCGTGACGATCTTCCTGATCCTCTTCGTCGTCGGGCTGGTCGTGACGATGGTCGTCACGCGCACGCCCCAGATCTTCTTCACGGTGATCGCGCCGCTCGTCGGCGTCGGCGGCTACCTGTTCAACCGGTTCTCCACGGAGTTCGCGTTCCGGGTCGCGATCAGCGCGGACGGTATCCGGCTGCGCCACGGCCTGCTCGAGACCCGCGCCCAGACCATCCCGCCCGGGCGGGTGCAGGCGGTGCAGATCACCCAGGGCCTGCTGTGGCGGGGTCGCGACTGGTGGCGCGTGCACGTCAACGTCGCGGGGTACGCGGCCGAGGGCAGCTCGGACACCACCAACGTGCTGCTGCCCGTCGGTACCCGCGACGAAGCCCTCACCGTGCTGTCACTCGTCCTGCCGGACCTGGGCGTCGACGACCCGCGCGCGGTCCTGGAGCACGGGCTGACCGGCGACTCGCGGACCGACAGCCGCTTCACCGGGAGCCCGCCGAGCGCCGTCTGGGTGGATCCGGTCGGCTGGCGCCGGCAGGGTTTCGCGGCGACCGGTCGCGCGCTCTTGCTGCGCAGCGGGCGGCTGTACCGCATCCTGGCAGTGGTGCCGCACGAGCGGACCCAGTCCCTGAAGATCGAAGCGGGGCCGCTCCAGCGGCGGCTGGGGCTCGCCTCGTTCCAGGTGCACACCACGCCGGGGCCGGTCAGCCCGGCCGTGCACCACCTTGCCGCCGCGGACGCTGCGGAGCTGCTCGAGGAGCAGGCCGCGCGGGCTCGGACGGCGCGTGCCCACGCAGGACCCGAACGCTGGATGGAGGGATCCGTTGAGAACACCGCCCGACCCGACCAGTGATCCCGCGACCAGGCCGGGGAGGCTTGGCGTGGGGGTGGTGGGCGCCGGACGGGTCGGTGCGGTCCTGGGCAGCGCGCTGCGCGCGGCAGGGCACACCGTCGTCGGCGCCAGCGGCATCTCCGAGGAGTCGCGCGAGCGCATCGGCACGCTGCTGCCCGGGGTACCGGTCCTCGAGATCGCCCAGGTGGTGGAGCGTGCCGAGCTCGTGCTGCTCGCGGTGCCCGACGACGCCCTCGGACCCCTCGTGGCCGGGCTGGCCGACACCGGCGCGTGGCAGCCGGGGCAGCTGGCGATCCACACCTCGGGGGCGTCGGGCACGGCGGTGCTGGAGCCCGCCCGCCTCGCCGGCACGATCCCGCTCGCGATCCACCCGGCGATGACGTTCACGGGCACGTCCCTGGACCTGGCCAGGATCGAGGGCTGCACGTTCGCCGTCACGGCTCCGGCGGCCGTGCAGCCGATCGGGCAGGCGCTCGTGGTGGAGATCGGCGGGGAGCCGGTGATCGTCCCGGAGGAGGCGCGCGCGCTGTACCACGCGGGGCTCGCCCACGGTTCGAACCACCTGGTGGTGCTCGTGGCGCAGGCCGCGCAGGCGTTGCAGGAGGCGGGGATCGTCACGCCCGGCCGGGTGCTGGCGCCGCTGCTCGGCGCGGCCCTGGAGTCGGCGACGCGGGCGGCCGACGTCGCGGGCGACGAGGGCCCGGGGGCGATCACCGCACTGACCGGCCCGGTCTCCCGGGGCGACGTCGGCACCGTGGAACGCCACCTGGAGGTGCTGGCCGACCTGGCGACGCGTACCGGCGCCACCGACGTCCCGGCCGGATACAGCGAGCTGGCCCGCGGTGCCGCGCGCCGAGCCCTCGCGAGCCACCGCATCGGCGACGGCACGGCGAGCGCGCTCCTGGACGCCCTGGACCGCCCCCGCGCAGAGAGGAACAACCACCGATGACCGCGACGACCGACGACACCCCCGCGCTCCCGCAGGTGGTCCGCACGCGCGCGGACCTGCGCGAGGCCCTGGTGCGGTGGACGATGTCGGCCCCGATGGGCAGCCTCGCCGGGGACGTCGCCCCGGCACGTCGCGCCGTGGTGATGACGATGGGCGCGCTGCACGACGGCCACCTGGAGCTCGTGCGCCGGGCGCGCGCGGAGGCCGGGCCGAACGGCCAGGTCCTGGTGACGATCTTCGTGAACCCGCTGCAGTTCGGCGAGGGCGAGGACCTCGCTGCCTACCCGCGCGACCTGGACGGCGATGTCGAGAAGCTGGCGTCGGTGGGTGCCGACGTCGTGTTCGCCCCCGGGCCCGACGTCGTCTACCCGTTCGGGGAGCCGATCGTGCGGGTGTCCGCGGGCCGGATCGGCGAGATCCTGGAGGGCGAGTTCCGGCCGGGGCACATGGGCGGCGTGCTCACCGTGGTGCTGAAGCTGCTGCACCTGGTGCGGCCCGACGTGGCGCTGTTCGGGGAGAAGGACGCCCAGCAGCTCATGGCCGTGCGCCGGATGGCCGCGGACCTGGACCTGGACGTCGAGATCGTCGGTGTCCCGACGGTCCGCGACGCGGACGGGCTGGCCCTGTCGTCGCGCAACGCCTACCTGTCCGACGACGAGCGCGAGAGCGCACTCGCCCTGTCGCGTGCGCTGCGGGCGGGGGCCGGGGCCGCGGCCGAGGGAGCGCCCGAGGTGCGGCGCGCGGCGTCGGACATCCTGAACGCCGCCGAGGGCGTCCAGGTGGACTACCTCGCACTCGTCGATCCGACTACCGTTGACGATGTGCCCACCGACCACAAGGGTCCCGCGCTGCTCCTGGTGGCCGCGCGAGTAGGCACGACCAGACTGATCGACAACCAGGCTGTCGAGGTGTCGCCGCAGGTCACGTAGGTGATCAGGGACGCGGTGGCGCCGTCGTCCAGGAGGCATGGAACCGTGAACGACACCCCGCGCCGGGCGCCCGCACGCCGTCCGGCATCGCTGCAGCGGCCGATGATGATCTCCAAGATCCACCGCGCCACGGTCACTCAGGCCGACCTGCACTATGTGGGATCCATCACCGTCGACGCCGAGCTGCTCGACGCGGTGGACCTGGTCCCGGGGCAGCAGGTCGACGTCGTCGACGTGACCAACGGGTCCCGGCTCACCACCTACGTCATCCCCGGTGCACCGGGCTCCGGGCAGATCTGCATCAACGGTGCGGCCGCGCACCTGGTCGACCCGGGCGACATCGTGATCATCATCGGCTACGGCATGCTGTCCGACGCCGACGCGCGCACCTTCCTGCCGAACGTCGTCTTCGTGGACGAGAACAACCGGATCGTCGAGCAGGGCGACGAGCCGGGCCATGTCCCGGACGGGTACGGCCTGAGCGAGAGCGGCCTGCCGATCGAGCCGTTCCAGCGCGTGACGACGGACGCGCCGGCCCGCGCATGACGCTCCCCACCGCGCGGCTCGCGCGGGCCCTGGCCGCACCCGAGCCAGGCTGGACCACCCGGGTGGACGCCGTCGTGGTGGGGTCCGGGATCGCCGGCCTCACCGCCGCGCTCGAGCTGCGCACGCGCGTGCCCCGGGTGCTGCTCGTGACCAAGGGGGAGCTGTCCAGCGGTTCGACGGTGTGGGCGCAGGGCGGCATCGCCGCCGCGCTCGACCCGGAGGACACCCCCGAGGCGCACCTGCAGGACACCCTCGCTGCCGGCGGCGGCCTGTCCGATCCCGACGCCGTGAAGGTGCTGGTCACCGAAGGGCCGGAGCGGGTCCGCGAGCTCGTCGCGCGCGGCGCGGTGTTCGACGCCGAGCCTGGCGGCGGCATCGCCCTCACGCGCGAGGGCGGCCACCACGCCGACCGGATCGCCCACGCGGGCGGCGACGCGACGGGCCGGGAGATCTCTCGCGCGCTGGTCGCCCAGATCGAGGCGGTCCGCAACGACCCGGGCATCGAGATCATCGAGCACGCCCTGGTCCTGGACATCCTCACGTCCGCGCCGTCTGCCGCCGCGCCTGTCGCCTCCGGCGTCCCTGTCGCGCCCGCCGAGCCTGTCGCGCCCCGGGCCGCGGGCGCGACAGGGGCTGCCGGTGCCTCCGCGGCCGCGGGCGTCAGGAGTGTGGCCGGGGTGACGCTGCACGTGCGGGGCGAGGGGTCGCGGGACGGGGTGGGCGCCGTTCTCGCGCCGGTGGTGATCCTTGCCACCGGGGGGATCGGGCAGGTGTTCCGGTCGTCGACCAACCCGGCGGGCGCCACCGGCGACGGGATCGCGGCGGCGCTGCGGGCGGGCGCCGTCGTCGGCGACCTGGAGTTCGTGCAGTTCCACCCGACGGTGCTGTGGCTCGGGTCGGGCGCGAAGGGGCAGCTCCCGCTGATCAGCGAGGCCGTGCGGGGCGAGGGCGCGCTGCTGCTCGACGTCGACGGCCACCGCTTCATGCCCGGCGTGCACGAGATGGCGGAGCTCGCGCCGCGCGACGTCGTCGCGCACGCCATCGTCCGGCAGCTCGCCGCGACCGGCGCCGACAACGTGCTGCTCGACGTGCGGCACCTGGGGCGCGGGTTCCTGTCCCGGCGGTTCCCGACCATCACGCGGCGGCTCGCCGAGCTCGGCATCGACTGGTCCGAGGAGCCGGTGCCCGTGGCCCCGGCCCAGCACTACCACTCCGGCGGCGTCGTGACCGACCTGGCGGGACGCTCCTCGGTTCCCGGGCTGTACGCGGTGGGCGAGGTTGCCTGCACGGGGGTGCACGGCGCGAACCGGCTGGCGTCCAACTCGCTGCTGGAAGGGCTGGTGTTCGCGCACCGAGCCGCGCACGACGTCGCCGAGCGGTACGCAGCGGGGGACCTGTCCACCGTGCCCGAACCGGCCGAACGGCCCGGCGGCACCGCGCTCGTCGCGGCGGTGGCGCGGTCCCGGGTGGAGAAGGCGATGTCGGACGGGTCGGGGGTGATCCGCACGGCGGCGTCGCTCGCCCGGACGGACGAGCGGCTGGCCGCGGTGCGCTCGGACGCGCACGTCGCCGCCGAGGTGGTCGCGGAACCGCAGGCCGCCGAGTGGGAGACCACGAACGTGCACCAGGTGGCGCGCGCGCTGACCCGCGCGGCGTGGCTCCGCACGGAGTCCCGCGGCGGCCACTTCCGCGCCGACCACCCGGCACCCGACCCGGACTGGGAACGCCGTGTCCTGGTCAGCCTGGACGACGACGGCGCCGTGCGGGTGCGCTGACGTCGGCGGTCGCCGGTGATACCTAGCCCGACGCCCGGCCGCCAGTTCCTCCGTCCTCTGCCATCTCGATGAAGCGGTAGATGCTTGTGGACGGGTTGTCATGAGGGAACGAACTGCCGTCGCGCTCATGGCGCTGCTCGAGCTTGCGCGCACGGGCGGCGGCTTCGGCGCGCAGGGGCAGGAGCGATTCTGCGTCGACATGCTTGCCTGAAACGCTTGAGAGCTCGTTCGCGCGGCGGCACGCAGCGTCGGTGGACAGATAGCCGTTCACGTCCTCGACGTGCAGAAGTAGCCAGATCTCGAAGCACGGGTTGGAGAGAGCGATGTGGACCTTGTCGTGAGCGGCGGCGAGATGCACTGCCTCTCTCAAGCGTGGGTGCGGCTGCGGCGACTCGACATCGAACAGACACCACACATCATCGATCTCCGCGTCGCCCGCGTACTGGATCGCCTTCTCGACAAGCGGGTAGGGAACGACGTGTTCGGAGGCGATCGTGATGCTTGTGCGACGTCTGACCCGCTCAAGGCGCTTCAGAGCCTTGATGTAGGCCGGCTCGGTCGTGTCTCCCTCAGTGAGGACTAGGATGGTTCGCCGTTCGGTGCGGGTCTCGGCCGAACGCCGGAGAGACGTTTTTCTGCCCATGGTGCGATCAACCGATCAGGCCGAGCTCGCGCAGCTCAGTCGGGTCGATCTCAGGAAGCGCGCCGTAGCGCCCGTGCAAGTAGGCCGCCTCGATGTTGACGGACTTCCGGACCCGTTCGCCGGCGAAGTCTGCCAAGGCCCCGAGCTCGGTGGACCCGTCCGGACGCTTCTGCGTGAGCCACACCTCGTCACGGTTCAAGTGGTTGAGCAGGCTCGTGTCGTGCGACGTGAAGATCAGCTGCGCGCCGTGCGGGTTGGTCGTCCGCTCGCGGAAGATGCGCAAGAGCGCGGCTGACAGCACAGGATGAAGGCTCGCGTCGAGTTCGTCGAAGACGATCGGGGTGCCCGAGCGGAGAGATCTGATCACCGGACCGATGAGTGAGAACCAGGTCTGCGTCCCCTCTGATTCCTGGTAGAGGTCAAGTGGCAGCGGTCCGTCAGCGGTCTGGTGGATGAGTCGTGGACGCAGGAGACTTCTCGGTGGTCTGTCTCCCAGTAGTGCCGGCACCTCCTCGCGGTCGAAGACGACTTCACTGACGCCAAGGTCGGCGAGGCGCAACAAGGCGAGCGCCTGATCGCGCTCGTTCGAGCGATCTGTCTCGAACAACGGAGGCTGGTCGTGTGGCGCCGGAGGTTCGACGTCGAAGATCTTCCGTGTCTCGCGGTGTCCCAGATCCGAGGTCCAGTGGCTACTCCGCCCGGGCAGCTTGCCAAACGCGCGGATCTGCGCGATCGCCTGCGCGAACTCCTTCGCGTCAGTCAGGTCGAACCGAGCGGCAAGGGACAGCAGGAGTGTGGTGGGGGTGAGGAGTTCAAGGACCAACCGGGCCGATCCGAGCTCGCGGTTCAGCTCGACGCCCTGGCCGTTGCGTTCGAAGATCCGGCGAGACTTCTTGTTCGGGTAGTGGAAGAGCTCTTCCCGCAGGATGGCTGTGGCGTCGACTTCGAGCAGGTACTCGAACCGCACCCCATTGACCAAGTAGTCGACTGTGAACTCGGTCGTGGAGTGGTTCGGTTCGCTCGCGAAGGCGAACTGCTCGATCGGAATCTCGTCCTCCCACGCCCGGAGCGAATCTCGCACCGCATCTGCGAGCCAGACGAGCGCCGCGAGAACGTTGGACTTTCCGGAGGCGTTCGGTCCGTAGACGGCGGAGCGGGTCAGGATGCTCTCGCCGAGATTCGGGGCATCGTGTGCCGCCTCGCGGTCGCGGTCGACAGCGACCATGGACAGTTCCACCTCGGATGCGATGGAGCGGTAGTTCTTCACCTCGAAGCGCACGAGCATCAAGCCAATGTATCCCAGATGCTGCAAGCAAAGGGTGATTATCGTCGATCTCATGCGAGAAGTGGCCGGTGGTCTCCCAGATCGTGCAGCGAGACCTGATTGGATCTCGGTGTCCCGGGTGGGCGACGTGCGTGCGTGCCCCAACGCCTCGGCCCTGGGCCGGTCAGGGTCAGGGGGGTGAACTCTGCAGGTTCGTTGATGCGATCCGCCATGATGGCGTCATGAACGACGACGCGCAGACAGCCATCGCCGAGGTGACCGAGCAGGAGGCCGAGCTGGTCCTGACCACCTTCACGCACGACGACGCCTGGCGCCTGGGCACCCGGCTCACCGAGCTCGCGATCGAGCGGGAGCTTCCGGTGACGATCGACATCCGCACGGGGACGCAGCAGGTCTTCCACGCGGCACGCCCGGGCACGACGCCGGACAACGACTCCTGGGTGGAGCGCAAGGTGCGGGTGGTCTACCGGTTCGGCGCGTCGTCGTACCTGGTGGGGCTGAAGGTCAGGGCGCAGGGCCGGGACTTCAACGCCACCCACGACCTACCGCTCCAGGAGTACGCCGCGCACGGCGGCGCGTTCCCGGTCCGGGTCGCCGGGGTGGGCATCGTGGGCGTCGTGACGGTCTCGGGCCTGGCGCAGCAGGACGACCACGCCCTGGTCGTCGAGGCGCTCCGCGACCTGGTCACGGCGGCCGCCGCACCACCGGCCTGACGGCCCCGGCCGTGCCGCAGGCCCGTCGATCGACAGCGGCCACGCCATGCTGCGACGTGGCTGCGTTCCCACGGTGCGCGATGGCGTGGTCGACGGCGACAGGTGGTCGCGGGCAGGTCCGGCGGGCCTCCTCCGACGGTCAACTAGTCTCGGCGCATGGGCTGGGAGTTCTGGATCGACCGAGGCGGAACGTTCACCGACATCGTCGCGCGGCACCCGGACGGGGCGCTGAGCACGCACAAGCTGCTCTCGGAGGACCCGGAGCGGTACGACGACGCCGCAGTGGCCGGGATCGAGCGGATCCTGCGGCAGGAGGACCCGGAGTCCGGATCCCCGGAGACCACCGGTTCGTCGTCCCGGTCCGGTGACGGCACCTCCCGGCCAGGCGGCGGCACGTCCCGGCCAGGCGACAGGACCCCGCAGCCGTCGTCGGACACGGTCCGGGCCGTGCGGATGGGGACCACGGTCGCGACCAACGCCCTCCTGGAGCGCACCGGCGAGCCCACCGTCCTGGTGATCACCCGGGGGTTCGGCGACGCGCTGCGTATCGCATACCAGAACCGGCCCCGCATCTTCGATCGGCACATCGTGCTGCCGGACCCGTTGTACACCCGGGTGGTCGAGGTCGACGAGCGCGTCACCGCGACGGGGGAGGTGCTGCGCGAGCCGGACCTGGCCGCCGTCGAGCCGGAGCTGCGCCGCGCGTACGACGACGGGTTCCGGGCGGCAGCCGTCGTCTGCCTGCACTCCCACCTGTACCCGGACCACGAGGACCAGGTGGCCGACCTCGCCGTGCGGGTCGGGTTCCCGCAGGTGTCCCGGTCCGCGGAGGTCAGCCGGCTGCTGAAGCTGGTGCCGCGCGGCGACACGACCGTCGTGGACGCCTACCTCTCGCCTGTGCTGCGGCGGTACGTGGACCAGGTGGCCGGGCGCCTGACCGGCGTGCCGCTGCAGTTCATGCAGTCCAACGGCGGGCTCGTCGAGGCGCACCGGTTCCGCGGCAAGGACGCGATCCTGTCCGGGCCGGCGGGCGGGATCGTCGGCATGGTGCGGATGTCGGAGCGCGCGGGGCTGGACCACGTCATCGGCTTCGACATGGGCGGCACCTCGACCGACGTCTCCCACTACGCGGGCGAGCTGGAGCGGGTGTTCGACGCCCAGGTGGCCGGCGTCCGGCTGCGCGCGCCGATGCTCGACATCCACACGGTCGCGGCCGGAGGCGGGTCGATCCTGCACTTCGACGGCAGCCGGTACCGCGTGGGCCCGGACTCGGCGGGCGCCGTGCCGGGGCCCGCGTGCTACCGGCGGGGCGGGCCGCTCACCGTCACGGACGCCAACCTCCTGCTCGGGCGGATCCGGGCGGAGCACTTCCCCTCCGTGTTCGGGCCCGACGGCGACCAGCCGCTCGACGCGGACGTGGTCCGGGAGAAGTTCGCCGCGCTGGCGGGCGAGATCGGGGACGGGCGGTCGCCGGAGCAGGTCGCCGAAGGGTTCCTCGCCGTGGCCGTCGCCAACATGGCGGGAGCGGTCAAGAAGATCACGGTCCGCAAGGGGCACGACGTCACCCGCTACGCCCTGACCACGTTCGGTGGCGCGGGCGGGCAGCACGCGTGCGCGGTGGCGGACGCCCTCGGGATCGAGACGGTGCTCGTGCCGCCGATGGCAGGCGTCCTCTCGGCGCTCGGCATCGGGCTGGCCGACACGACGGTGATGCGGGAGCAGTCGGTCGGGACGACGCTCTCTCCCGGCTCCCTGCCCGGCCTGGAGCAGATCGCGGACACCCTGGAGAGGGCGGCCCGAGCGGACCTGACGGACCAGGGCGCGACGCCGCCCCCGCGCTCGCCGGTGTCGGCGCCGCCGGCCGGGGCAGCGGGTGCCGCGGCCGACGTCCTGGCTCGCCGGGCCCCGGATCCCGTGGCTCCGGATGCCGCGGCTCCACCTTCCGTGGCCGACGTCCCGCCTCGGGTCGGCGGGACCGTCGTCACGCGCAGCGTGCACCTGCGGTACGACGGCACCGACACCACCGTTCCCGTGCGGCTCGGCGGCGTCGGGGAGATGGTCGCCGAGTTCGAGGCCGCTCACCGGAGCGTGTACTCGTTCCTGCTGGACCGGCCGCTGATCGCGGACGCGGTGGCCGTGGAGGCGGTGGCGCCGTCGTCGGCGGACACCGGTCTGCCGCCCGGCGCGGCCGGGGGCCCCGTGAGCGACCGGCACCCGAGCCCGCCTGCGCACACGGGTGCCGACCCGGTGGCAGGTCTGTCCGGCGAGGACCGGACGCCGGGCGGTGCGGCGGCTCAGGTGTTCGTCGGAAGCGAGTGGCGGGACGCGCCGCTGTGGCAGCGTGAGCGGCTCGTCCCCGGCGCCGCCGTCGTCGGACCCGCGATCATCACGGAGGAGAACGCGACGACCGTCGTCGAACCCGGCTGGCGTGCGGAGCCCACCGCGGAGGGCCACCTGCTGGTCCACCGCACGGCGCCGCGCGCCGGCGCGCACGTCTCCGCCGCGGCCGACCCGGTGATGCTGGAGATCTTCAACAACCTGTTCATGTCGATCGCCGAGCAGATGGGCGCCCGTCTGGAGGCGACGGCGCAGTCCGTGAACATCAAGGAGCGGCTGGACTTCTCCTGCGCGATCTTCGACCCGGACGGCAACCTCGTGGCGAACGCGCCGCACATGCCGGTGCACCTGGGGTCGATGGGCACCACCGTGCAAGAGGTCATCGCCCGCCGTCGGGGGACGATGCGTCCCGGTGACACGTACGCGGTCAACGACCCGTTCCACGGTGGCACCCACCTGCCGGACGTCACGGTCATCACCCCCGTGTTCCGCGAGGGTGTGGCCGGCGGGGGTGGCGCAGCCAAGGCGGAGGGCGCGGCGGCCGACGGCGCCGAGCCTGGCGGCGAGATCCTGTTCTACGTCGCCTCGCGCGGCCACCATGCCGAGATCGGCGGCATCACGCCGGGCTCGATGCCCGCGACCAGCCGCGAGATCCACGAGGAGGGAGTGCTGCTCGACAACTGGCTGCTGGTCGGCGACGGGCGGATGCGGGAGCGGGAGACCCGCGAGCTCCTCACCACGGCGCGCCACCCGTCCCGCGACCCGGAGACCAACCTCGCCGACCTGCGCGCCCAGGTCGCCGCCGGCGCACGGGGCGTGGAGGAGATCGGCGGGATGATCCGGCACTTCGGTCTCGACGTCGTGCAGGCGTACATGCGGCACGTGCAGGACAACGCGGCCGAGGCGGTGCGCCGCGTCGTCGACGGGCTGTCGGACGGGGAGTTCACCTACGAGACCGACCACGGCGCCACGATCGCCGTCCGCGTGGTGCCCGACCACGAGCAGCGTCGGGCGACGATCGACTTCACCGGGACGTCGGCGCAGGTGGCGTCCAACTTCAACGCGCCGTCGTCGGTGGCCGTCGCCGCCGTGCTGTACGTGTTCCGCACCCTGGTCGACGACGACATCCCGCTCAACGACGGCTGCCGTCGCCCGCTGGACATCGTCATCCCGCCCGGGACGTTCCTGTCGCCCCGGTACCCGGCCGCGGTCGTGGCGGGGAACGTGGAGACGAGCCAGGCGATCACCGGCGCGCTGTACGGGGCGCTGGGGGTGCAGGCCGAGGGTTCGGGCACGATGAACAACCTCACGTTCGGCAACGCGGACCACCAGTACTACGAGACGATCGCCTCCGGTTCGGGCGCGGGCGACGGGTTCGACGGCGCGCCCGCCGTGCAGACCCACATGACCAACTCCCGGCTCACGGACCCCGAGGTGCTGGAGACGCGCTTCCCGGTCCTGGTGCGGGAGTTCGCGGTGCGCGCGGGGTCGGGAGGCGCGGGCCGGTGGCGCGGCGGCGACGGCGTGGTGCGGGCCCTGGAGTTCCGCGAGCCGATGACAGCGAGCCTGCTCACCGGCCACCGCTCGGTTCCGCCGTACGGCATGTCCGACGGCGCGCCGGGCGCGCTGGGCCGCAACTCCGTCCTCCGCGAGGGGGCCGACGCCGCCGAACCGCTGGCGGGCCGCGACACGGTCGCGCTCGCCCCGGGCGACACCCTGGTCATCGAGACCCCGGGCGGCGGCGGCTTCGGCCCCACCGACAACTCCACCCCTGCCAACGGCTCCACCCCTGCCAACGGCTCCACCCCTGCCAACGGCTCCATTCCCGCCAACGGCTCCATTCCCGACGACTGAGAGTGGTTCAACAGGGCCTCGGAGACCTTTCGGAGCGTCATGAATGGATTCGAATCCCTGTTGAACCAGACTCAGTAGGGGTAATGGGTGAGGGATGGGGGTGGATGGGGATCGGGTGGGGGAGCGGGGGGTGGCGGAGGGGTAGGTTTTGGGGGTGAGGACTTCCGATGTCGTTCCGGCCGGCATCGAGCCCGGCCTCGATCCCGCCTGGATCTCGCGCACCGTCAGCGTCGCGCTCGACGAGGATCTCGGGCCCGCGCCCGGGCGGGACGTGACCACGCAGGCCACGATCCCGCGTGCGGCCCTCGGCACGGCGGACCTCGTGGCGCGCGAGGCCGGGACGGTGGCCGGGCTCGTCGTCGTCCCCGAGGCGCTGCGACAGGTGGCCGACCGGCTCGGCCTCCCCGTGCCGGACGTCACGTTCGCCGCCCAGGACGGGGACGACGTCGACGGCGGCCAGGTTCTCGCGACCGTGTCCGGCCCGGCGCGGGTCCTCCTGGTCGCCGAGCGCACCCTGCTGAACCTGGCGTCCCGCGCGTCCGGCGTCGCGACGGCCACCCGCGTCTTCGCCCGGGCCCTGGAAGGGACCGGAGCGCGGGTGCTCGACACCCGCAAGACCACGCCGGGCCTGCGCGCCCTGCAGAAGTACGCGGTCCGCGCGGGCGGCGGCACCAACAAGCGCATGGGCCTGTACGACGTCGCGATGGTCAAGGACAACCACATCGTTGCGGCGGGATCCGTGGCCGGCGCGGTCCAGGCCGTGCGCGCCACGTTCCCGGAGGTGGAGATCCAGGTCGAGGCCGACACCACGGCGCAGGCCCTGGAGGCGCTCGCAGCCGGCGCGGACTTCCTGCTGCTGGACAACATGACCACGCAGGTCCTCGCCGAGACCGTGGCGGCCGTGCGTGCCCGCGAGGGCCGCGACGGCGTCCCGGCGCACGTCGAGCTCGAGGCCACGGGCAATCTCACGGTGGACCGGGCGCGCGAGGTCGCGGAGACGGGCGTCGACCACCTCAGCGTCGGCGCCCTCACCCACAGCGCCCCGATCCTGGACCTGGCCCTCGACCTCCGCGGCCCGGACCGCGCCGCCCGCTGACTCCCGGCCCCGGCCGGCGTCGCGCCCCTGAGGTCGGGAGCGCGGCGGGGCGTCGATAGAATCGTGCGGTGACTTCCGAGACCGCCGCGAACAGTGCCGCCGAGCCGACCGCGCCCGAGACTGACGACCTGCCCGAGCAGACCCGGATCCGGCGCGAGAAGCGGGAGCGCATCCTCGCTCGCGGGGACGCCGCCTATCCGGTGAACGTCCCGGTCACGCACACCATCGCGCAGATCCGCGAGGGCTACGGCCACCTCGGGGAGGGCGAGGAGACGGACGACGTCGTAGGCCTCGCCGGGCGGGTCGTCTTCCTCCGCAACACCGGCAAGCTCTGCTTCGTCGCGCTCCAGGACGGCGAGGGCAACCGCCTCCAGGCCATGCTCAGCCAGAAGGCCGTCGGCGAGGAGGAGCTCGGGAACTTCAAGGCCGACGTCGACCTGGGCGACCACCTGTTCGTGCACGGCCGGGTCGGGGTGTCGCGCCGCGGCGAGCTCAGCATCTTCGCCGACGAGTGGCGCATGGCGGCCAAGGCGCTGCGGCCGCTCCCGGTGCTGCACAAGGACCTCTCGGAGGAGGCGCGCGTCCGGCAGCGGTACGTGGACCTCATCGCCCGGCCCGCGGCGCGTGACATGGTCCGGCTGCGCGCCGGCGTGATGCGCTCCCTGCGGGAGAACTTCCACCGCCGGGACTTTCTGGAGGTCGAGACGCCGATGCTCCAGACGGTCGCGTCCGGCGCCTCGGCCCGCCCGTTCTCGACGCACATGAATGCGTACGACCTGGAGCTGTTCCTGCGGATCGCTCCCGAGCTGTTCCTCAAGAAGGCCGTCGTCGGAGGTGTCGAGAAGGTCTTCGAGATCAACCGGAACTTTCGCAACGAGGGCGCGGACTCGTCGCACTCCCCGGAGTTCGCGATGATCGAGGCCTACGAGGCGTATGGCGATTACGACACGATCGGCGCGCTCACGCGGGATCTCGTTCAGACGGCTGCGAACGACGTCCTGGGAAGCACCGTGGTGACCCTTCCGGACGGCGAGGAATACGACCTCGGCGGTGAGTGGGCGCAGATCACGATGTACGGGTCGCTGTCGGAGGCGATCGGTGAGGAGATCACGCCCGAGATCGGTGTTGAACACCTGACCAAGCTCGCCGACAAGGCGGAGATCTCTCTCGACCCCAAGAAGGCGAATCACGGCAAGCTCGTCGAGGAGCTGTGGGAGCATCACGTGGGCGACAAGCTGTATGCGCCGACGTTCGTGCGCGACTTCCCCGTCGAGACCTCTCCGCTGACGCGAGAGCACCGGAGTATTTCCGGCGCCGTCGAGAAGTGGGACCTGTATGTGCGCGGATTCGAGCTGGGTACGGGATACTCCGAGCTCGTCGACCCGGTGATCCAGCGGCAGCGTTTCGAGCAGCAGGCGCAGATGGCCGCCGTCGGCGACGAGGATGCGATGCCGGTCGACGAGGACTTCCTCACCGCCATGGAGATCGCCATGCCGCCCGCGGGGGGAATGGGCATGGGGGTCGACCGCCTGCTCATGGCGCTCACCGGTCTCGGTATTCGCGAGACCATCATGTTTCCGCTCGTCAAGCCGCAGGCCTGACCCGGTGCGATTGTGAGGATCCTGTGGTGGACACTTTCGGTGCGGTGATGGCAGGGCTCCTGCCCTCGATCGGCGTCGGCGTTCTGTTCTGGTTCGCCATGCGAAAGATCATGCGTGCGGACCGCGACGAACGTCGGGCTCTGGACCGTATGGAGCGGCCGGACGTGGCTGCGGCGCCAGATTCTACGGCGACCCCGGCAGATTCTGCTTCCGGCGGCGCGGTATCCGGCGAAAAGCCCTGAGCGGGAACCGCCCGCGAGATTCTTCGCTGAACTTTCCGGCAGCGCAGGTGAGAGCACGTCGCCGGTGAAGTTCCTGTGTGTGGACAATCCCGTCGCGGCCCGCTTTGTTTGACGAGTGATACGCCCGTACGGCATGCTTTCAACAACACCCAGAGATTTTGTTGAAGGAAAGGGCGTGCGAACAATGGTCCAGAGGGTTCAGCTGGTGCTTGAGGATGACATCGACGGTGGCGTCGCGGACGAGACGGTGAGTTTCGGCCTCGACGGAACCAACTACGAGATCGATCTGAGCAAGGAGCACGCCGCGGAGCTCCGCGACGCGTTCGGCCCGTGGGTCGGTGCCGCCCGCAAGGCGAAGTCGGCCCCGGCAGCGCGCGCCAACCGCCGTACGCGCAGCGCGAACAACACTGCCGCGATCCGCGAGTGGGCCCGTGAGCAGGGTCACAAGGTGAGCGACCGCGGCCGTATCGCCGCCGAGATCGTCACCGCCTACGAGAAGGCCAACGGCTGACGCGGTCGCTTCCCGTCGTGGGGCGAGCCCTAGGCTGGTCCCATGACTTCGGAGCCAGGCTCACGCACCCGCGCGCTGTGGATCGGCACCTACCCTCGCTCCGGTGCCGATCCCGGTAGTGGAGAGGGAGTGTTCCGTGCCGGCGTCGACGTCGGCACCGGCGTGCTGAGCGACGTCGTCCGCGCGGTCGCGCTCCCGTCTCCCTCCTTCCTCGCCGCGCACCCCTCCGGGCGGAGGCTCTACGCCGTCGGCGAGACCGGCCCCGGTTCGCTGACCGCCCTCGCCGTGGGCGACGACGGATTCCTCACCGCGCAGCGGACCGTCCCCTCGGGCGGTTCCGACCCGTGTCACGTCGTGGCCACCGCGGACCGCGTATGGGTCTCCAACTACGGCGACGGCGTCGCCACGACCTGGCCGGCCACCCCCGACGGAGCTCTCGGCGCCCCCGAGCCGTTCGGCCACCACGGCTCCGGCCCGGTCCTGGACCGCCAGGAAGGCCCGCACGCGCACTTCGCGCACCCCGCCCCGGACGACGGTGACACCGCGCTCGTCGCCGACCTCGGCGCCGACGAGCTGCGGGCCCACCGCGCCGGACGCGGCGGTGGTAGCGGGTCCTCCGGGCTCGCCGCGACGTTCCCGCCCGGCTCCGGCCCCCGGCACATCGTGCGGCTGTCCGACGGCGCGCTCCTGGTCGCCGGCGAGCTGGACTGTCGCCTGCACCTGCTCGTCCCCGAGCCCGGCCCGCGGGACCTGCCCCGGTACCGCCACGCGGACACCTTCCCGATCACCTCCGCGACCTGGGGCCCCGACGGCGGCCCCGGCTTCCCGTCGCACCTGACGCTCTCGCCCGACGGCCGGTACGTCCACGTCGGGGTCCGCGGCCCGGACGTGCTCGCCGTCCTGCGCCTCGAACGAACCGGCCTGTCCGGGTGGACGGTCCGCCACACCGCGGACGTCGCGCTCGGCGCCGGCGCCTGGCCCCGCCACCACGCGGTCGTCCGCCCCGCACCCGGCTCCGGTGCCGGGTCCAGCGCGGACCTGGTCGTGGTCGCCGCGCAGCACACGAGCGAGCTCGTCACGGTCCGGGTGGACCGGGCGTCCGGGCAGGGAGAGGTCGTGGCGCGGCTCCCGTTCCCGGTCCCGCCCGCGTGCGTGCTGGAAGCCTGATGCGCGTCGCGATGATCTCCGTGCACACCTCGCCGCTCGAGCAGCCGGGCACCGGGGACGCCGGCGGCATGAACGTGTACGTGCTGGAGCTGTCGCGTGCGCTCGCGCGACGTGGCGCGGAGGTCGAGATCTACACGCGGGCGACGTCGTCCGCGCAGCCCAAGGTGGTCGACGCCGAGTCCGGGATCAAGGTCGTGCACATCCCCGCGGGCCCCTTCGAGGGCCTCGACAAGAACGACCTGCCTGCCCAGCTCTGCGCGTTCAGCGCGGGCGTGCTGCGCGCCGAGGCGCACCGTCCCGTCGACTGGTACGACGTCGTCCACACCCACTACTGGCTCTCCGGCCAGGTGGGCTGGCTGTCGACCGAGCGCTGGGACGTCCCCCTGGTGCACTCCATGCACACCATGGCACGCGTGAAGAACGCGGCGCTCGCGCCCGGGGACTCGCCCGAGCCCATGGTGCGCATCGTGGGCGAGGAGCAGGTGGTCACCGAGGCCGACGCGCTCGTGGCCAACACGGAGCAGGAGGCCGACGACCTCGTCGCGGAGTACGGTGCCGACCGGTCCCGGGTCCACGTCGTGCCCCCGGGCGTCGACACCCGCCTCTTCGCCCCGCTCCCACGGCCCGGCGCCGACGGGCACGGCACTGACGGGCACGGCGCCGAAGGGCCCGGCGCCGACGGGCACGGCACTGACGGGCACGGCGCCGAAGGGCACGGCACTGACGGTCATGACTCCGGCGGCCGCGGCGGCGACGGCTCGTCCCGCGCGGAACGGCAGGCGGACCCGTCGCCCGAGGTCGAGCTCCGCGCGCTGCGTGAGCGGCTCGGTCTGCCCGGTGACCGGCAGGTGGTGCTGTTCGCCGGGCGGATCCAGCTGCTCAAGGGTCCCGACGTGCTGGTCCGCGCCCTGGGTGCGTGGCCCGGGTCGCCGTCGCCGGACGCGGGCGACCGTGCCGGGCGTCCGCTCCTCGCCGTGCTCGGCGGTGCGAGCGGCACGGCCACCGCCGTCCGCGAGCTCGAGGCGCTCGCCTGGCAGGAGGGCGTGACCGACGACGTGCTGGTGCGCCCGCCCGTGCCGCAGAACCGGCTCGTGGACTGGTTCCGGGCCGCGGACCTGGTGGCCGTCCCGTCGCACAGCGAGTCGTTCGGGCTGGTGGCGGCCGAGGCGCTGGCCGCGGGCACGCCGGTGGTCGCCGCCTCCGTGGGCGGCCTGCGCACGGTGGTGTGCGACGGCGAGTCGGGGGTCCTCGTGCCCGACCACGACCCCGCCCGCTGGGCCCGGACGCTGCACGACCTGCTCGCCGACGACCGGCGCCGGGCCCGGATGGCCCGCGCGGCCCGCGCGTCGGCGGCCCGCTTCGGCTGGGACCACGCGGCGGACGAGATGCTCGCGGTCTACGAGACGGCCCGGAAGCACCACGCCGAGAAGCGGATCATGGTGCGACGGGGCGACGACGTCGGCCGCTGAGCCTCGGGTGACCACTGGGCGGACTGGCTGGCACGCCCTCGTGGACAGGGCAGGATGGGCCCATGACCTACAAGCTCGTCCTGCTCCGCCACGGCGAGAGCGAGTGGAACGCCAAGAACCTGTTCACCGGCTGGGTGGACGTCCCCCTGTCCGAGAAGGGCATCGCGGAGGCCTCGCGCGGCGGCACCCTGCTGACCGAGGCGGGCGTGACGCCCGATGTCCTGCACACCTCCCTGCTGCGCCGCGCGATCGCGACGGCGAACCTCGCGCTCGACGCCGCGGACCGCCACTGGATCCCGGTGAAGCGCAGCTGGCGCCTCAACGAGCGGCACTACGGCGCCCTGCAGGGCAAGAACAAGAAGGAGACCCTCGCCGAGTTCGGTGAGGAGCAGTTCATGACGTGGCGCCGGTCGTACGACACGCCGCCGCCGGAGATCGAGCTCGGCTCCGAGTACAGCCAGGACGCCGACCCGCGCTACGAGGGTGCCCCCGTGGTGCGCACCGAGGCGCTCAAGAACGTGCTCGAGCGAGCGCTGCCGTACTGGGAGTCCGAGATCGTGCCCGACCTCGAGGCCGGGAAGACGGTGCTCGTCGCCGCGCACGGCAACTCGCTGCGCGCGCTGGTCAAGCATCTCGACGGGGTCTCGGACGAGGCCATCGCCGGCCTGAACATCCCCACGGGCATCCCCCTGGTCTACGAGCTGGACGACTCGCTCCGGCCGACCAACCCGGGCGGCACCTACCTGGACCCGGACGCGGCCGAGGACGCGATCGCCGCGGTGGCCAACCAGGGCCGCTGACCCGCGCGACGGACGGCGCCGGCCCGGCAGGAACGTTCCTGCCGGGCCGGCGCCGTCGTGCGGGCCGTCCGGCCCTGCCGTGCTGCGGGTCCTTACTGGTGGTCCTCCGGGAAGTCTCCCGTGACCAGGAACGAGACGCGCTTCGCGATCGAGACGGCGTGATCGCCGAAGCGCTCGTAGTAGCGGGCCACGAGGGTGATGTCCACGGCCTCCTGGACCGAGCCGTCCCAGTCCGCGCCGAGCAGCGCGTTGAACGTCTCCTGGTGCAGCTCGTCGAGCAGGTCGTCGTCGCGCTCGACGGACTGCGCCACCTCGAGGTCGCGTGTCTCCAGGAGGTGGGTGGTCCGCTCGGCCACGCTCACCGCGGCCCGGTCCATCTTGGCAAAGATGTCCGCGGCGGCCGGCACGATCGCCTGGGCCGGGTACCGGCCCCGCGCCACCTGGGCGACATGCCGGGCCAGGTCACCCATGCGCTCCAGCGAGGCGCTCATGCGCAGCGCGCTGACGATGATGCGCAGGTCGGTCGCCACCGGTGCCTGCTGGGCCAGCAGGTGGACGCAGCGCTCGTCGAGCGACGCCTCGAGCTGGTCGATGGTCTTGTCCGAGGCGATCACCTCCTGCGCGAGCTGCAGGTCGGCCTCCCTCAGCGCCTTGCCGGCCTTGCTGACGGCCGACTCGACGAGTCGGCTCATCTCGGCGAGGTCGTCACCGACCTGCTGCAGCTCGGCCTCGAAGATCTGTCGCATCGCTTTCCTTCCACAGTGTGCGCCGGGCATACCGCGGGCTGACCCGCGTGGCGCGACGCCGGCCGGTTCCTCCGGCGCGACGACAAGCGTTGCACCCGAACGTAAACCCTCAGGTTAACGACTCCCCGTTCGGGGATGAACTCCTGGTGACGTCAATCCGGCAACTCCCCTCCGTGGTCGGGGTCGCGGGGTGGCTCTGCATAGGCTGAGCGCGTGGACGGATTCATCCAGGGGGTCTCGGTGCTGGGCGTGGGCGTCGTCGGCGTCGTCGTCGGCGTCGTCGCCGCGCTCGCGTTCCGGGTCTCCGACCGGCGGCAGCACGCGGGCCCGGAGGCCCCGGCAGCAGAGCTCGACCACGGACTCGTCCGCGTCCTGTCCGTCCTCCGTTCCGCCGCCGTGGTGGTCGACGACGACGACGAGGTGATCCGCGCCTCACCGCCGGCCTACGCGCTCAACGTGGTCCGCAACGACGCCATCTCCCATGCCGCGATCCGGGAGATGGTGGCCCTGGTCCGCCGGGACGGCATGATCCGCGAGCAGGAGCTCGAGCTGCCGCGCGGCCCCGTGGGCAGCGGCACCGTCCTGCTCCAGGTCCGCGTGGCGCCGCTGGGCGACCGCGTGCTGGTGCTCGCCGAGGACCGCACCGAGGCCGCACGCGTCGAGGCCATCCGGCGCGACTTCGTGGTCAACGTGTCGCACGAGCTCAAGACACCGGTGGGGGCGCTCGCCCTGCTCGCCGAGACCGTGGGCGACGCCGCGGACGACCCGGTCGCCGTCCGCCGCTTCACGGAGCGCATGCACCGCGAGGCGCAGCGCCTGTCCGAGCTCGTGCGGGAGATCATCGAGCTCTCCCGGCTCCAGTCCCGGGGCGCGATGCAGAAGGACACGCCGGTGTCGGCGCGCGCGGTGGTCGACGAGGCGGTGGACCGTGCCCGGACCGCGGCACAGGCCAAGAACATCGCGATCACCACGGGCGGCACGCTGGACAGCGTCGTGTACGGCGACCACAACCTCCTGGTCACCGCCGTGCGGAACCTGCTCGACAACGCCGTCGCGTACTCGGCGCCCGCCGCCCGCGTGGGCGTGGGCGTGACCGAGCGCCGCGGGCTCGTCGAGATCGCGGTCGTGGACCAGGGTGTCGGGATCGACGAGAGCAAGCAGGACCGGGTGTTCGAGCGCTTCTACCGCGTCGACCCGGCGCGCTCCCGCGACACCGGTGGCACCGGCCTCGGGCTGAGCATCGTCAAGCACGTCGCCGCCGACCACGGCGGTGACGTCACGATGTGGTCCGAGCCTGGCCGCGGGTCGACGTTCACGCTGCGCATCCCGTCCGCCGGCCACCGTGCGGTCCCGCTCGACGAGGGGGTGTGGTCCGACGCCGAGCCGGGGGAGGGCCCGGCCTCGGGCACCGACGTGGCTCCGGCGGGACGTGCCGCGAAGACTGCCGAGCCGGGGGGCAGGCCCCTGGCAGGTGACGAAGACGCCGGGACAGACCCGGCGGCCACGAACGAGGAGGTAGGCGCGTGACGCGCATCCTGGTGGTCGAGGACGAGGACTCGTACCGCGACCCGTTGACCTACCAGCTCGCCCGTGAGGGGTTCGAGGTGGTCGAGGCGGCAGACGGCAACGCCGCGCTGGCTGCCTACGACGCGGAGGGGGCCGATCTGGTGCTGCTCGACCTCATGCTCCCGGGGCTGTCGGGCACGGAGGTCTGCCGGGAACTGCGCGCTCGCGGCGACGTGCCGGTCATCATGCTCACGGCGAAGGACTCCGAGATCGACAAGGTGGTCGGGCTGGAGCTCGGTGCCGACGACTACGTGACCAAGCCTTACTCGTTCCGCGAGCTGCTCGCCCGGATGCGCGCGGTGCTGCGCCGCCGTCAGCCGGTGGAGCAGTCGGTCGACGACGGCGCGGGCGTGCTGGAGGCGGGCCCGGTCACGATGGACGTCGAGCGGCACACCGTATCCGTGAACGGCGAGACGATCTCGCTGCCGCTGAAGGAGTTCGACCTGCTCGAGCTGCTCCTGCGCAACGCGGGTCGCGTGCTGACGCGCGGGCAGCTCATCGACCGGGTCTGGGGTGCCGACTACGTGGGCGACACCAAGACGCTCGACGTCCATGTGAAGCGCATCCGCTCGAAGATCGAGCCGGACCCGGGCAGGCCGCGCTACCTGCTGACCGTGCGAGGCCTGGGCTACAAGCTGGCGGACTCCGAGGACTAGGCGCTGTACCAGGCCGCGCGGACGCCGTACCACGGCGTCCGCGCGGCCTTCTGCCTGCCCGCGACGGGGCCCGGGACACGCCCGGACGCGGGCTCGCCGCGTAGGGAAGATCGTCGCCCGAGTTCACCTTCTGTTCGCTTATGCCTGTTCTGTCGATTACCTGGCGTCCCTAGCGTCCTGGAGCATGACCCTCCTGCGCCCCCGTGCCGTCGCGACCGTCGCGACCGTCCTCGTCCTTCCGCTCGCCGGATGCAGCCAGCTGGTGGGCGGCACGTACGTGCCACCCGCGCCGGTCGAGGTGACGGGCTCGTTCGCGGGCTCCGGATCCTCGGCCCAGGAGAAGGCCATGGCGGCGTGGATCGAGGGCTTCGTCGAGGAGCACCCGGGCGTCGAGATCTCCTACGACCCGATCGGGTCGGGCGGCGGCCGGGAGGAGTTCCTCGCCGGGAAGGTGGCCTTCGCGGGGTCCGACGCCATGCTGTCGGAGGCCGAGCTGGAGGCGTCGACGGAGGTGTGCTCGGGTGGCAACGGGATCGACCTGCCCGTGTACGTCAGCCCGATCTCGGTGGCCTTCAACCTCGAGGGGATCGACGGGCTCAACCTCCGTCCCGGCGTGATCGCGAAGATCTTCACGGGGGAGATCACGCGGTGGGACGACGTGGAGATCGCCGCGGACAACCCCGACGTCGTCCTTCCGGCGACCGAAGTCGTCCCGGTGCACCGCTCCGACGACTCGGGCACCACCGAGAACTTCACCGACTACCTGTCCCAGGTCGCGCCCGAGCAGTGGCCCCACGAGGCGGACGGCGTGTGGCCGCTCGACGGCGGCCGGGCCCTGGAGGGGACCGACGGCGTCACGGGCTTCGTGGCACAGAACCCGGGCGCGGTCACCTATGCGGACGCGTCGCGGACGGCGAAGCTCGGCAACGCGGCGATCCAGGTGGGTACCGAGTTCGTCCCGTTCACGCCGGAGGCGGCCGCCGCGGCCGTCGACGTGTCCCAGATCGTCGAGGGGCGCACCAAGTACGACCTCGCCTACGAGATCGACCGCAGGACCACGGAGGACTACGTCTACCCGCTGGTGCTCGTCTCGTACGCCGTCGTGTGCTCCCGGTACACGGACAAGCCCACGGGCCGCTTCGTGAAGGAGTTCCTCGCCTATCTCGCGTCGGTCGAGGGGCAGCAGCGGGCGGCGGAGGCCGCCGGCAGCGCACCGATCTCGGACTACGTGCAGCGCCGGGTCGAGGAAGCGTCGAAGTCGATCTACCTCGGCTGAGACGACGCAGGGGCGCCGGTCTCCGGCGGGTGAAACCTGTGGCGGCATTGTCGGGCAATGACCTGGGCGTTGCAGTGTCCGTGTCCGACCTCACGCCGGATTCCCGGCACTGTTCATCCTCCGTTCACCTGATTCTGGGCGGTAGGTCATCCCGTCTCCCTACCGTCCCGAGTGACGTCGGCGTGAGCCGGCGCCCGACCCAGATCTTTGAACAGGATGGAAAGACACGTGAAGCTCAGCCGATTCACCAGCGCTGGTTCCGTCGCCATGGTCGGCGCGCTCGCGCTGACCCTCGCAGCCTGCGGTTCCGACCCGAACTCCGGCGGCGAGAGCACCGGCGACGCGACCGACGGCGGCATGGAGCTCGCCGGCACCCTCAGCGGCGGCGGTGCCTCGTCGCAGGAGTCCGCCATGGAGGCCTGGCGCGCCGGCTTCCAGAGCCAGTACCCGGACGTCACCGTCAACTACGACCCGACCGGCTCCGGTACGGGCCGTGAGAACTTCATCTCCGGCGCCTTCCCGTTCATCGGCTCGGACGCCGCGCTGGACGACGAGGAGATGGCCGCCGCCGAGGAGACCTGCGCCAGCGACGTGATCGAGTACCCGGGCTACATCAGCCCGGTCGCGGTCGCGTTCAACCTCGAGGGCGTCGACTCGGTGAACATGTCCCCGGAGACCATCGCCAAGGTCTTCAAGGGCGACATCACGACGTGGGACGACGAGGCGATCGCCGCCGACAACGAGGGTGTCGAGCTGCCCGACACGGATATCACCGTCGTGCACCGCTCGGACCCCTCGGGCACCACCGAGAACTTCGTCGAGTACCTGAGCACCGTGGTCCCGGACGTCTGGGACTTCGAGGTCGAGGACGTCTGGCCGGTCAAGGGCCAGGAGTCCGCCCAGGGCACCTCCGGCGTGGTCACCACCGTCACCTCGGGTGAGGGGGCCATCGGCTACGCCGACGCCTCGCAGATCGGCGAGCTGGGCACCGTGGCCGTCGGCGTGGGCGACGAGTTCGTCCCGTACAGCCCGGAGGCCGCTGCCGCCGTCGTCGCGGAGTCGCCGCGGACCGAGGGCACGGCGGAGACCGTGTGGAGCTACGAGCTCGCCCGCGACATCCCCGGGACGTACCCGATCGTGCTCGTCTCCTACCACATCGCGTGCTCCACGTACGAGGACGCGGAGACCGCGGACCTCGTCAAGGGCCTGTACTCCTACGTCCTGAGCGACGAGGGCCAGGCGCAGGGCACCGAGGCCGCCGGCTCCGCGCCGGTGAGCGAGGAGCTCCGTGCCGAGTTCCTTCCCGCGGTCGAGGCGATCTCGGCCGCCGGCTGAGTCGACTGACTGTCCGAGCTGGACGCCACCGCCGGTGATCGCCTGGCCCTGTGACAGCGGGGCCGGGCGATCACCGGCACGGTTGTTCATGGACGATCATTGAGCAGTGACCACGAGTAGCGAGGAACTCGCGTGACAACGACCGACAGCCCGCAGCTCCCGGCGACGCCGAAGAAGGAGCCTGCCTCGCGGGCATCTGCACGACGCCGCAGGAGCGGCGATACCGAGCGCGGCTTCAGCAGAGTCTTCCGGTGGATCTCCACCGGCGCGGGCGCCCTGATCCTGGCGACCCTCGCCGCGGTGGCACTCTTCCTGCTCCTGCGCGCCTGGCCCGCGATCACGGCCTCGGACGAGGAGCTCTCCAGCGCCGTCGGCCGGTATCCGGAGGGCACGTCCCTCCTGGAGTTCATCGGGCCTCTGATCTGGAGCACCTTGCTCGCCGCAGTCCTCGCCCTGGCGCTCGCCACGCCGGTGGCGATGGGGATCGGCCTCTTCATCTCCCACTACGCGCCCCGCCGGCTGGCCCAGGTCCTCGGATACCTGGTCGACCTGCTGGCGGCGATCCCATCGGTCGTCTACGGCCTGTGGGGCTTCCTGGTCCTGGCGCCCGTGGTCAAGCCCATCTGGGCCTGGCTGGGGGAGAACCTCGGCTGGTTCCCGCTGTTCGCGGGGGACGTGTCGGCCACCGGCAAGGTGCTCGCCACGGTCTCGGTCGTGCTCGCCGTGATGATCCTGCCGATCATCACTGCCGTGTCGCGCGAGGTCTTCCTGCAGACGCCGAAGCTTCACGAGGAGGCCGCGCTCGCGCTCGGCGCCACCCGGTGGGAGATGGTGCGGACCGCGGTCCTCCCGTTCGGTCGGTCCGGCGTGATCTCCGCGGCCATGCTCGGGCTCGGCCGGGCCCTCGGTGAGACGATGGCCGTGCTCATGATCATCAGCCCCGGATTTCTCGTCTACTCGCTGGAGATCCTGGCCGGTGCCCAGCACCAGACCATCGCCGCGTACATCGCGCTGGACTTCGCCGAGGCGACCGGTCTGGCGGTCAACGCGCTGATCGCGACCGGCCTCGCGCTGTTCCTGATCACCATGGCCGTGAACATGATCGCCCGTGCCATCGTGGCGCGCCGCAAAGACTTCTCGGGAGCCAACTGATGAGCACCGACACGATGGACTCCACGGAGCGCACCCGCGCCCTGCTGACGTCCTCCGAACCACGCCGGAAGTCCGTGGACCGGCTCATGACCGTGCTGATCTGGGCCGCGTTCGTCGTCGCGATGATCCCGCTCGTGTCCCTGCTGTGGACGGTCCTGGTCAACGGCTCCGGCCGGATCAGCGCCGAATTCCTCCTGTACTCGATGCGTGGCATCTTCGGCGGCGACCCCTCCGGCGGGATCTACCACGCCATCATGGGCACCCTCATCATCACGGGCTGGGCCGCGCTGATCTCGATCCCGGTCGGTCTGCTCACGGCGATCTACCTCGTCGAGTACGGGCGGGGTGCGCTGGCCCGCGCGGTCACCTTCTTCGTGGACGTGATGACCGGCATCCCGTCGATCGTCGCGGGCCTCTTCGTGGTCGCCCTGGTGACCATCTTCCTGGGCCCCGGGGCGCGGTTCGGCATCATGGGCGCGATCGCGCTGTCGGTGCTGATGATCCCGGTGGTCGTCCGCTCCTGCGAGGAGATGCTCAAGCTCGTGCCGAACGAGCTGCGCGAGGCCTCGTACGCGCTCGGCGTGCCCAAGTGGCTGACGATCGTCCGCGTGGTCCTGCGCACCGCGGTGGCAGGTCTGACGACCGGCATCCTGCTCGCCGTCGCCCGGGTCATCGGTGAGACCGCGCCGCTGCTGGTCGCGGTGGGCATCACCGACTCGATCAACGTCAACGCGTTCGAAGGACGGATGACGACGCTGCCGGTCTTCATCTACCGGCAGTACAGCCAGGGCCTGGCGACCTGCCGGGAGGACCAGCTCAACTGCGTCACGGACATCTCGTACCAGAACGCGTGGGGTGCGGCCCTCGTCCTCATCGTCATCGTCATGCTCCTCAACGTCACGGGCCGCCTCGTCAACCGGTGGTTCGCCCCGAAGCTGCGCTGACGCGCAGGACCCCACCTCGCCCAGCGCACACACGAAGGATCTTCTCCATGTCCCAGCGCATCGACGTCAAGGACGTCAACATCTACTACGGTGACTTCCTCGCGGTCGAGGGCGTCTCGATGACCGTCGAGCCGCGCTCCGTGACGGCCTTCATCGGGCCGTCCGGCTGCGGCAAGTCGACGTTCATCCGCACCCTCAACCGTATGCACGAGGTCATCCCCGGCGCGTACGTGGACGGCAGCGTCGAGCTCGAGGGCGTCGACCTCTACGGTCCCGACGTCGACCCGGTGGCGGTGCGTCGCAACATCGGCATGGTGTTCCAGCGGCCGAACCCCTTCCCGACGATGTCGATCCGCGACAACGTCCTGGCCGGCGTCAAGCTGAACAACCGCCGGATCTCCAGGTCCGACGCCGACGACCTGGTCGAGTCGTCGCTGCGGGGAGCGAACCTCTGGAACGAGGTCAAGGACCGGCTCGAGAAGCCCGGGTCGGGCCTCTCCGGCGGTCAGCAGCAGCGCCTGTGCATCGCCCGCACGATCGCGGTGAAGCCCCAGGTGGTTCTCATGGACGAGCCGTGCTCGGCCCTGGACCCGATCTCCACGCTGGCGATCGAGGACCTGATCCAGGAGATGAAGAAGGACTACACGATCGTCATCGTCACGCACAACATGCAGCAGGCTGCTCGCGTGAGCGACAGGACGGCGTTCTTCAACATCGCCGGCACCGGCAAGCCGGGCAAGCTCATCGAGATGGACCAGACGGCGACGATCTTCAGCTCCCCGTCGGAGAAGGCCACCGAGGACTACGTCTCGGGCCGCTTCGGCTGATCCGCACGGCCTGATTCACAGGGCTGCCGGCCCTGGTGCGCCCGACGTCCGGTCGGGCCGTACCAGGACCGGCAGCCCCTCCTCGTGGTCGTGCCGGTGAGCCGTTGTCGCGCGGCCGGTGAACCGCTACCGCTCGACGCCCTCCAGCGACGCCGTCACCGGCTTGTCCGACTCCAGGACGCACTGCAGCGTGCGGTCGTCCTGGGCCCAGCTCTCCTCGGTGGGGTAGAACGACCAGAAGTACAGCTCCGAGTCGGCGAACGACATGCCGACGAACGGCTCGAACTCGCTCTCGCAGAAGGCGTCGGCCTCGTCGGCGACCTCCTTCTTGCCCGGGAACTCGCCGTTGGCCAGGTCCTTCTCGGCGTAGATCTCGCCGGTGTGCTCCTCGCCGCACGGCACGACCGGGAGGTCCGTGAACGTGGCCTGGTTCTCGAGCTGGGCGATGTCGAGGCAGTCGCCGATCTCCACGGTCATCGCGTCGGCATCGGCCGCTGCGGTGACCTCGCCGTTCGCGTCCCGCTGCGCTTCCGTGGCGTCGTCGTCCAGGAAGCCGTCGATGGCCGAGCACCCCGAGAGGGCGCCGGTGAGCAGGGCGGCGCAGGCGACGACGGCGGAGAACCGCCGCGTGCCGTACCGCCGTCCGGCGCGTCCACGACGGGCGCCGGCGGGGGACTGGGTGCTCTGAAGCAACGTCGAGCCCTTCAATTCGATGCGATTGTCCGCGGAGGCCGGGCCGCCCGCTCCGGAGCGAGCCGCACCGCCGCTCACTCTTCGGGTGAGGCGGAGCCGTCGGGTGAGGCGGACGCCTCGGAGGAGGCGGAGTCGTCCGGCGTCGCCGACGGTGCCGCGCTCGGCACGTAGTCCGCGTACTCGGGCAGCTCGCCGTTGATCACCGGAAGCTGGAACTCCCGGGTCTCGCCGTCGGCCTCCAGCGTCGTCGGGATGCTGCCGCCGGGCCCGGCGGCGACGGCGTCGAGCACGACCGGGTCGCCGGACTCGCCGCCGATGTACACGGTCTCGCCCGCCTCGACGTCGAAGGTGACCGGCGCCGCGCCCTCGGGGGTGAGGGTGAACGTGGTGTCGGCCTGCGTGCCGTTCGCGAGCGCGCCGAGCAGGTTGCCCGCCGCGCCCTCCTCGGCGGCGACGACCATGAGGTTGAGACCGCGCAGCTCGGTGAACTCGGCGTCGTCCTGCGCACCCACGGACACCATCACGCCGTCGGACGGCGAGTAGTTGAGCGCTGTGGTGGTGGGGGCGCATGCCGACAGGAGGGCGGCACCCGCCGCGGTGACGGCCGCGACCGCGACGGTGCGGGTGCGTCGGAGGGCGGTGGTGCGACGGGACACGGTCTACTCCCTGGAGGTCAAGGCTGTGGATCAGCCAACATCCTAGTGGTCCGCGGGCGCCGCGGTGCGTCCCCGCAGGGCCCGCCGGTCAGTCGATCAGTGGTGTGTGTCACCGGCCCGGGGGGCGACGACGGGTCCGCGCCCGGCGACTTGTCCGGGAAAAGGACGACCGTCATTCTGTGCGAAACAAAACTTGGGTCAAGAGTGCGTGATCAGATCGATGCGAAGATGCCGCCAACCCGTCGTCGGCGCTCGCCGAAGGCCGAGAAAAACTCGCTGTGACCTGCAGTAACTTCAAGAACCGTCCGGCTCTGGAACGGGGCAGGGTCAAGAAAATCGGGAACCGCTTCGTGGTAACCTTGTGTCCTGGAAAGGGGACATCTGCAGATGACGTTCACAGTAGGCGAGACGGTTGTCTACCCGCACCACGGCGCGGCGCTGATCGAGGAGGTCAAGACCCGCAAGATCCGGGGCGAGGAAAAGATGTACCTCAAGCTCAAGGTCGCTCAGGGTGACCTGACGATCGAGGTCCCGGCGGAGAACGTCGACCTCGTCGGAGTGCGTGACGTGGTCGGCCAGGAGGGCCTCGAGCGGGTTTTCGAGGTGCTGCGTGCGCCGTACACCGAAGAACCCACCAACTGGTCGCGCCGGTACAAGGCGAATCTCGAGAAGCTGGCGTCGGGCGACGTGATCAAGGTTGCCGAGGTCGTGCGGGACCTGTCCCGTCGTGACGCGGACCGTGGCCTTTCCGCTGGTGAGAAGCGCATGCTGGCCAAGGCTCGGCAGATCCTGATCTCTGAGCTCGCACTCGCGGAGAAGACCGAGGAGGAGAAGGCCGAGGCCATCCTCGACGAGGTCCTCGCCGGCTGATCACTATCGACATAGCCGCCCCGCCTGCGGGGTTACTGTCATGACCACGCTCGCGATCCTCACCGCCGCCGGATCCGGCGCACGTCTCGGGCGTGACTTGCCCAAGGCACTCGTCGACCTCGGCGGTTTTCCTCTCGTGCTGCACGCCGCGCGCAGGCTCGCCGGGTCCGGCGTCGTCGACGCGCTCGTCGTCACCGCACCCGACGGACTCCGGGACGTCGTCGACGACCTGCTCGGGACCGACCCGCACGTCGGTGTCCCGGTCACGGTGGTCGACGGCGGCCCGACGCGTCAGGCATCCGTCGCCGCGGGTCTCGCCGCGGCCGGGGCAGGCCACGACGTCGTCCTCGTGCACGACGCCGCCCGCCCGCTCGTTCCCGCCGACCTCGTCCGCCGCGTCGTCGCCGCGGTCCGGGCCGGCCACCACGCCGTGGTGCCCGGGCTCCCCGTGACGGACACCGTCAAGCAGGTGGTGCCGGGGAGCGGCGCCGAACCCGTCGTCGGCACTCCGGACCGCGTGCTGCTGCGCGCCGTGCAGACACCCCAAGGCTTCGCGCGCGAGCTGCTGGAACGCGCGCACCAGGCCGGACAGGAACGGTCCGGCTCCGAAAAGGTCGCCGCCACCGACGACGCCGGGCTCGTGGAGGCGCTCGGCGAGCCGGTGCACATCGTCAGGGGGGACGCCGCGGCGGCCAAGATCACCACGGAGCGCGACCTGCGCGTTGCCGCTCTCGAGCTGGAGGACCAGGCGTGAACGACGTCGTACCCGCGCCCCCGCACATACCGACCCCCTACCCCGTCCCTCGCACCGGCATCGGTACCGACGTGCACCGCTTCGCCCCCGACGGCTCCGACCGGGAGCTGTGGCTCGGTGGGCTGCACTGGCCCGGCGAACGAGGCCTGGACGGCCACTCCGACGCCGACGTCGCCGCGCACGCCGCGGCCGATGCGCTCCTCGCGGCGGCGGGCATCGGGGATCTCGGGACGAACTTCGGAACCGCCGAGCCCGAATGGTCCGGAGCGTCCGGGGCGAAGCTTCTTGCCGAAGCCGCTCGGCGAGTTCGCTCCGCAGGGTTCACCATAGGGAATGTGTCTGTTCAGGTGATCGGGAACCGTCCGAGAATCGGCCCGCGACGTGCGGAGGCCGCCGCCGTGCTCGGTGCCGCCGCCGGCGCCCCGGTGAGCCTCTCCGCGACCACAACCGACGGGCTCGGGCTCACCGGCCGCGGCGAGGGCGTCGCGGCGGTCGCGACCGCGCTCGTGGTCCCCGTCGTGGCGTCTCCCGCCGACGCCTCTCGCGCACGTGAGGTGGGGAGATGACCGAGCCGCGGGCGAGACGCAAGACGCTCGAGGAGCGTCGTCAGGAGATCGTCGAGGCCGGGCTGCGCGTGGCCCTTCGTGAAGGAGTGGAAGCGGTATCAGTCCGCGCGGTCGCACAGGAGGCCGAGATCTCCCTCGGCACCGTGCACTACTGCTTCGAGGACAAGGCCGAGATGCTCCGCGCGATGGGGCGGGCGATCGCGCTGACGGCCTCGGAGCCCGCGCTCGCCGCGCTCGACCAGGGACACGACCCGGAGGAGCTGGTCCGGGCGTCCGCGAGATCACTGGTCGACGGCCTCAAGCAGAACCAGCACATGCGGCTGCTGACCTTCGAGTTCGCCCTGGCGGGAGTCCGCTCCCGGGTGTTGCGGGAGGTGGCCCAGTCGCATCTGGAGCAGAGCTACCGGTTCACCCGCGAGTACCTGGACCGGCTCGCCGACCGCAGCGCCTCCCGCTTCTCGGTGGACGTCGACTTCCTGTCGCGCTTCGTCGCGCAGCAGATCGACGGGATCGAGATCGGCTGGCTCGTGGACCGGGACGACGACGCGGCCCAGAAGGCGTTCGACGAGCTGGCGCGCCTCGTGCTCGGCTACATGGAACCGGCGTTCGACCGCACCTAGACCCGGGCGCCGACGGGGGCGGAGGCCGACGTGGCAGCCGTCTCCCGTCGGTCGCCCCTGTTCGCCGGCACGCGGGCGTGGAATAGTGCCCCCGTGTCCGACGTCGTTCACCGCCCCCCGACCTCCCGGCCGACCTGGAGCAACTGGGCCCGCACAGCCACGTGCAGCCCGGCGGGCAGGGCCGCGCCCCGGTCCGAGGCGGAGCTGGCCGACGTGGTCGCACGCGAGGCGGCGGCCGGCCGGTCCGTGCGCGCCGTCGGCGGCGGCCACTCGTTCACCCCCGCGGCGACGACGTCGGGCATGCTGCTCAGCCTCGACCACGTCAGTCGCCTCGAACGTGTGGAGCGCGACCCCGAGACCGGGAACGCACTGGTCACCGTGGGGGCCGGCGTGCGGCTGCACGAGCTCAACCGCCTGCTCGCCGAGCGCGGGCTCGCCCTGCGCAACCTCGGGGACATCGACCGCCAGTCGATCGCGGGTGCGATCTCCACGGGCACGCACGGGACCGGTGCCCGGCTCGGCGGCCTCGCCACGCAGGTGCGCGGCGTGCGGGTGGTCGGTGTGGACGGCTCGGTGCACGACGTCGGCCCCGGTGACCCGCTCTTCGAGGCGTCCCGCCTCGGCCTGGGCACCACGGGCGTCCTCAGCGCCGTCACCCTGGAGGTGGTGCCCGCCTACGACCTGCGCGCCGAGGAGCGGCCCGTGCCGCTCGCCGCGGCGCTGGAGTCGCTCGACGGGCCCGACGGCGTCGTCGCGGCCAGCGACCACTTCGAGCTGTACTTCTTCCCCGCCACGGGGCGCGCGCTCACGCTGCGGAACACGCGCGTCGCGCCCGCGGCACCGGGCCCGGTCGCGCGGACGGGCAGGGCGGCGCGATCGTTCCTCGACGAGGAGCTGCTGTCCAACGGCGCGTTCGAGATGGTGAACCGGGTTGCCGCGGCGTTCGGCGGGCTGACGCCCCGGCTCAACGCGGTCTCGGCGCGCGCCCTGTCGGTGCGGACCTACCAGGCACCCTCGTACCAGGTGTTCTGCACGCGGCGACGGGTCCGGTTCCGCGAGATGGAGTACGCGATCCCGCGCGAGCGCGTGCGCGACGTCATCACCGAGGTGGACGGCTGGCTGCGCTCGTCCGGCGAGAACGTGCCGTTCCCCATCGAGGTGCGGTTCGCCGCGCCCGACGACGTCTGGCTGTCCACCGCGCACGGCCGCGAGACCGCCTACGTCGCGGTCCACCAGTACTGGCGCCTGCCGTACTCGCGGTACTTCCAGGCCGCCGAGCGCATCTTCGTCGCGGCCGGCGGGCGGCCGCACTGGGGCAAGCTGCACACCCGCGACGCCGGCGACCTCGCCCCGCTCTACCCTCGCTTCGAGGACGCGGCACGAGTGCGTCTCGAGCACGACCCGGAGGGCGTGTTCCACAACCGCTACACACGGAGGGTGCTCGGCTGATGGGACCGCTCACGACCCGGCTGACCGCGGCGACGGCGGGTCTGCCCGCCCCGCTCGCCGTCGTCGACCTCGACCGGTTCGACGCCAACGCGCGCGACCTGCTGGGCCGCGCCGCCGGTGTCCCGGTGCGTGTGGCGAGCAAGTCGGTGCGCGTCCGGTCGCTCGTCGAGCGCGCGCTCGGCACCGGGTTCGCCGGCGCGATGGCCTACTCGCCGCGCGAGGCCCGCTGGCTCGCCGCGCAGGGGGTCGACGACGTCCTGGTCGGGTACCCGAGCGTGGACCGGGCCGCGATCGCCGAGCTCGCCGTGGACCCGGTCGCGCGGGCCGCCGTGACCGTGATGATCGACTCGGCGGCGCACCTGGAGCTGATCGCCGACGTCGTCGCCGGCGTGGACCGGGCCGGGCACGGAGGGACCCGCGCCGAGGACGGGGACGTGCCCGGCGCGACCGGTGGCGGGGACCCGGAGACGGACGGTGCCGGGAGCACGGGCGGCGGGCGCGGGGAGGCGCCGCCGCTGCGCGTCTGCCTCGACGTGGACGCGAGCCTGCGGGCCGGGCCGGCGCACCTCGGTGTGCGGCGCTCCCCGCTGCGGACGCCCGACGACGTCGCCCGGCTGGCCGCCCGCGTCGCCCAGGCTCCGGGCCTGCGCCTGCGCGGCCTGATGTTCTACGAGGCGCAGGTCGCGGGCCTGCCCGACTCGAGCCCTGCCGTCCGCCTCGTGAAGCGGCTCTCGGTGCGGGACCTCGACCGTCGCCGGCCCCTGCTCCTGGCCGCCGCTCGGGACGCCGTCGGGCACGACCTCGACCTCGTGAACTCCGGGGGGACCGGGTCGCTCGAGACCTCCGCGGCCGGGCCCGGCGTCACCGAGGTGACCGCCGGCTCGGGCCTCTTCACGCCCGGGCTGTTCGACGCGTACCGGGCCTTCCGGCCGCGGCCCGCCGCCTTCTTCGGGCTCGACGTCGTGCGGGAGCCCGCGCCCGGCTGGGCGACGGCGTTCTCGGGCGGGTACGTCGCCTCCGGTCCGGCGGCGACCTCGCGGCTGCCGCGCGTCGTGACGCCCGGCTGGGAGCTCACCGGGTCCGAGGGCGCCGGCGAGGTCCAGACCCCGTTGCGGGCCCGCCGGCGCCGCCTCGGGGGTCCCTCCGGGGAGCGGGAGCCGCTGCGCACAGGGGACCGCGCCTGGTTCCGCCACGCGAAGGCAGGCGAGCTCATGGAGCGGTTCGACGAGGTGCACCTGGTCCGCGGCGACGAGGTCGTCGGGACGATCCCCACATATCGCGGCGAGGGCAAGAACTTCGGCTGACGGGTCGCGGCGTGAACGGGACCGGCCCGTCTGCTGGTTCCCGTCACGCAGGGCGGGCAGGATGTGGCCATGGCCCTTCATCACCACGTCCGGCCCATGCGGGGACGTGACCCTCACGAGTCCCACCGCCCGGCGACGCCGCTGGAGCTGCTGTTCGACCTGGCGTTCGTCGTCGGCTTCGGTGTCGCCGGCGAGCAGGCCGCGCACCTGATGGCGGAAGGGCACACGGGGACGGCGGTGATCGGGTTCGCCTTCTCGATGTTCGCCGTCTGCTGGGCGTGGATCAACTTCACGTGGTTCGCCTCCGCCTTCGACACCGACGACTGGTTCTACCGCGTGACCACGATGGTGCAGATGACCGGCGTCGTGGTGCTGGCCCTCGGGCTGCCCGAGATGTTCCACAGCCTCGATGCCGGCGGGCTCCTGCACAACGAGGTCATGGTGGCCGGCTACGTCGTCATGCGACTGGCCATGCTCGTGCAGTGGCTCCGCGCGGCGCGGCAGGCACCCGAGCACCGGGCGTCCTGCTACGGGTACGTCCGGACGCTCGTGGTGACCCAGGCCGGCTGGGTGGCCCTCGCGGTCACGCCCACCGGCGCGGCGACCTTCTTCGCGGTCGGCGCGGCGCTCGTGGTGGTCGAGATGGCCGGGCCGTGGATCGCCGAGCGAGTGATCCCGGTGGCCGCGGAGCAGGCAGCCACGGAGCGGGCAGGCAGGGAGCCGGACCGTGCGGGATCGCGCGGCACGCCGTGGCACGCGCACCACATCGCGGAACGCTACGGGCTGCTCGCCATCATCACCCTCGGCGAAGGAGTCATCGGGACGGTTGCCTCGCTGAGCGCCGTCGTCGAGCACCAGGGCTGGACCCTCGACGCCGCGCTCGTCGCGTTCGCCGGGATGGCCCTGACCTTCGGCCTGTGGTGGACCTACTGGATCACGCCCGCCGCCGAGATGCTCCACGCGCACCGGGAGCGCTCGTTCGTCTGGGGGTACGGGCACATCGTCGTCTACGCCGCGCTCGCGGCGGTGGGGGCCGGGCTGCACGTCGCCGCCTACTACCTCGAGGGGGAGTCCCACCTGGACGCGACCGGGACGGTGCTGGCCGTCGCGGTGCCGGTGGGCGTCTTCATCCTGGCCGACTACCTGATCTTCATGGCGGTGTCCCACAGCGTGGACCGTCTGCACGTGCTGCTCGTGGCCGGCGCGGCGGTGCTGCTGGCGGCCGCCGTGGCCGCGGCGGCCGCGGGGGTGGGGATGGCGTGGTGCCTGCTCCTGGTGATGCTGGCGCCCGCGGTGAGCGTGGTGGGGTACGAGGCCCTCGGGCACCGGCACGTGGCGCGGCTGGTGGTCGCGGCGCGCTGATCCGGGGTGATCAACACCTGTGGAAAACGCGCCTCGTCGCCGGGCCTCCGCCGGTAGGCTGGTCAGGTGAACATTCGCCTGTACGACACCGCCACGCGGGAAGTGCGTGACTTCCACCCCAGGACTCCGGGTGAGGTCGGCATCTACCTGTGCGGGGCGACGGTGCAGAGCGCTCCGCACGTCGGCCACCTGCGCCCTGCCGTCGCGTTCGACGTGCTGCGCCGCTGGTTCACGCGCCAGGGCCTGCGGGTCACGCTCATCCGGAACGTCACCGACATCGACGACAAGATCCTCGCCAAGGCCGCCGCGGCCGGCGTCGAGTGGTGGGCGCACGCCGCACGGTACGAGCGCGTGTTCGCACGCGCCTACGACGCGCTCGGCGTCCTGCCACCCACCTACGAGCCGCGGGCCACCGGGCACGTCCCCGAGATGGTCGCCCTGATGCGGGAGCTGGTCGATGCGGGCCATGCGTACGCCACCACCGAGGGCAACGTCTGGTTCGACGTGCACTCCTGGCCCGCCTACGGCGAGCTCACGCGGCAGAAGGTCGACGATCTCGGTGTCGAGGACGACGACGCGCCGCCGGCGGACGCCGACGCCGTCGCCGCGCAGAAGCGCAACCCGCACGACTTCGCCCTCTGGAAGGCGCCTCACGCGGGCGAGCCGGCGACGGCGTCCTGGGACACCCCGTGGGGACGCGGCCGCCCGGGCTGGCACCTGGAGTGCTCGGCCATGGCACGCCGCTACCTCGGCGCCGAGTTCGACATCCATGGCGGCGGCCTGGACCTGAGGTTCCCGCACCACGAGAACGAGCAGGCGCAGTCGCGCGCGGCCGGGGACGGCTTCGCCCGGACCTGGATCCATACCGCATGGGTGACCCAGCAGGGCACCAAGATGTCCAAGTCCCTGGGCAACGGCCTGCTGGTGGGCGACCTGCTGGAGAACGCTCCGGCCCCCGTCGTGCGCTACGCCCTCGTGTCCGTGCAGTACCGCTCGATGCTCGAGTGGTCGCCGGACACCCTGGACGAGGCACGCACCACGTGGGACCGGCTGACTGGGTTCGTCACCCGGGCCACCGAGGCGGTGGGCGCGGTCCCCGCCGACGAGGTCGCCAAGGCGGACCTCCCGGGGGACTTCGCCGCCGCGCTCGATGACGATCTCAACACCCCGGCGGCGCTCGCCGTCGTCCACGAGCGGCTGCGCGCCGGGAACAGCGCCCTGGCGTCCGGCGACGACGACGCGGCGCGCGCCGAGCTGGTGGCCGTCCGTGCGATGCTGGACGTTCTCGGGCTCGACCCGGCCGACCCCCAGTGGGCCTCGCCGGCCGGCGACCGGCACGCGGCGGCGCTCGATGCGCTGGTGACGGCCGAGCTGGAGGCTCGGGTGGCCGCGCGGGCCGCGAAGGACTGGGCCGCGGCCGATGCCATCCGCGACCGGCTCACGGCCGCGGGGATCGAGGTGCAGGACTCCGCCGACGGCGCCCGCTGGGCGTTGGCCGAGTCCTGACAGGACCGCCCGCCGGACGGGACTGGCCGTCGCAACACCGCCGCGCAGCGGCCGGAAGGAACAGGACCATGGCAGGAAACTCGGAGCGCCGCGGCGCGACGCGCAAGCCCGGCAGCAAGAAGGGTGCCCAGGTCGGCACGGGCGGCCACAGCCGCAAGGCGCTGCGGGGCAAGGGCCCCACGCCCAAGGCGGAGGACCGCGAGTACCACCCGGCGCACCAGCGCAAGATCGCGGCCGAGAGGCGCAGCGACACGGCAGGGCCGCGGGTCGCCGGGCAGGGACAGCGCGGCCCGGCGCGCGGCGCGGCCGCGAAGACCCGGCGGCGCGGCGACGCGACCGAGATCGTGGCCGGGCGCAACGCGGTGCTGGAGGCCCTCCGCGCACAGATGCCGGTGAACTGCGTCTACATCGCGTCGCGGCTGGACGCCGACGACCGCACCGAGGAGATCCTCCGGCTGGCGGCGGACCGGTCCCTGAAGTTCGTCGAGGGGTCCAAGCTGGAGCTCGACCGGCTGACCGACCACGCGACGCACCAGGGCATCGCGATCCAGGTGCCGCCGTACGTGTACGCCGACGCCGACGACCTGCTCGACGCGGCGGCGGCCGCGGGCGAGCCGCCGCTCGTCGTCGCGCTCGACGGCGTGACCGACCCGCGCAACCTCGGGGCCGTCCTGCGGTCCGCGGGCGCCTTCGGAGCGCACGGCGTGCTGGTTCCCGAGCGCCGGGCGGCGGGCATGACGGCGTCGGCCTGGAAGGTCTCCGCCGGCGCGGCCGCGCGTGTGCCCGTGGCCCGGGCGACGAACCTGACCCGGGAGCTCGAGGCGCTGAAGAAGGCCGGCTGCTTCGTGGTCGGCCTCGACGCCGGCGGCGACACCGAGGTGGGTGACGTCGCGTTCGCGGGTGACCCGCTGGTCCTGGTGATCGGCTCGGAGGGCAAGGGCCTGTCCCGGCTCGTGCGCGAGGCCTGCGACTCCGTGGCCTCGATCCCGATCGCGGCCACCAGCGAGTCCCTCAACGCGGCGGTGGCAGGCGGCGTCGCGCTCTACGAAGTGGCCAGGCAGCGCCGCCAGGGGTGAGCGGGTGACCGCCTGTCAGGTCGACAGGTGGAAGTAGTCCGACTCGGGGTCGTCCTCCGACGGCGTCTCGCCCGGCGGGAGGCCGAGCAGCGCCTTCTCGTCGGGGCGGTGCCGCAGCACGTTCTCGACGTAGGAGGCGACCGCCTCCGGCAGCGGGATGTCGCGCTCGGCGCGCTCCGACGCGTACCAGCGGTGGTCCAGCATCTCGTGGAACAGCTGCGCGGGCTCCAGCTTGCGGCGCAGTTCGCGGGGGACGGCGCTCACGGTCGGCTCGAAGACCTTGCGCAGCCAGTCGTGCGCCACGAGCTGCTCGCCGTCGTTCTGCCGGCCCGTGGCGGCGGCGTACGAGTCGAGGTCGTTGAGGAGCCGGCGTGCCTGGTTCTCCTGGACGTCGAGCCCGGTGAGCCGGAAGAGCCGGTTGGAGTGGTGGCCGGCGTCGACCACCTTGGGCTGGATGCGCACGGTCGTGCCGCCGATGTCGGTGGTGAGCTCCAGCTCGCCGACGTCGAACCCGAGCCGGTTCAGGCGTTCGATGCGCGCGTCGACCCGCCAGCGGTCGTCGGTGGCGAAGGACTCGGCGCCCGTCAGGGCGTTCCACAGCTCGTTGTAGCGCTCGACGAGCGCGTCACCGATACCGACCTCGTCGACCTCCTCGTCGAGCATCTCGCCCGCGGCCAGGTCCATGAGCTCGCCGATGATGTTGGTGCGGGCCAGGTCGATGTCGTAGTCGCGCTGACCTCGGGTGAGCTCGCGGTGCAGGTCACCGGTCTCGGCGTCGACCAGGTAGGCGGAGAACGTCTCGGCGTCCCGCCGGAAGAGAGTGTTGGACAGCGAGACGTCGCCCCAGTAGAAGCCCACCAGGTGCAGCCGGACGAGCAGCACGGCGAGCGCGTCGATGAGGCGGGTCGCGGTGTCCGGCCGCAGCGCCTGGCTGAACAGGGCACGGTAGGGCAGCGAGAACTGCAGGTGCTCGGTGACCAGGACGGCCTCGAGCCGCTCGCCGCCGGCGTCGCGCCGGCCCGTGATGACTCCCACGGGGACCACGGACGGCACGTCCAGGCGGTTCAGGCGGCGCAGCAGGTCGTACTCGCGGTAGGCGACGGTCTCGCCGATCTCCTTGATGGCGAGCACGCGTCCGGACAGGCGCACGAACCGCACGACGTGGCGGGAGATGCCGCGGGGCAGGGCGGCCAGCACGTCGTCGGGCCACGAGACCAGCGGGACGTCCCAGGGCAGGTCGAGCAGCGCGGGGTCGGGCCGTGCGGCGGTGATCTGCAGGTTCTGGGTCATCGGGGCCTCCCGCATGGGTCAGGACGTGTGCGGCAAAGAAGGCCATCCCCTCGCCGGGCGCGCTCTATCGGTGGGATCCGGGTGGCGGACCCGACCGGTAGCACGTGCCCGACGAGACGACGGCCTCCTCGGTCAGCTCAGGGGATCAGCCCAGGCGCTCGCCCGTGGCGGTGCTGAACGCGTGGATCGACTCCGGCTTGATCGACACCGAGATGGTGTCGCCCTTGTCCGGCACGTTCCGCGGGTCGATGCGCACGATGACCTGGTTGGTGTCACCGGCGTGCAGGTTGCCGCCGTTCTTCAGCGAGCCGTAGACGAACGCGTCGGAACCGAGCTCCTCGACCAGCGTCACGTCCACGTCGAACGCGCCCTCGCTGCCCGAGGTGACGACGTCGAGCGCCTCGGGGCGGAAGCCCAGGGTGATCTTGCCGCCGTCGGCCGGCGTCATCGCGTCCGCGACCGGACGGGAGAGGGTGATCGACGCGCCGCCGACCTGCGCGACGCCGTCCTTGACGTCGAAGGTGCCGATGTTCATGGCCGGCGAGCCGATGAAGCCCGCGACGAACACGTTGCTCGGCTTGTCGTACATCTCGCGCGGGGTGCCGACCTGCTGGAGCACGCCCGCCGACAGCACGGCGATGCGGTCACCCATGGTGAGCGCCTCGGTCTGGTCGTGCGTGACGTACACCGTGGTCACGCCGAGACGGCGCTGCAGCGACGCGATCTGCGTACGCGTCTGCACGCGGAGCTTCGCGTCGAGGTTCGACAGCGGCTCGTCCATGAGGAACACCTGCGGCTGGCGCACGATGGCGCGGCCCATGGCGACACGCTGCCGCTGACCGCCCGAGAGCGCCTTCGGCTTGCGGTCGAGGTACTCCGTGAGGTCGAGGATCTTCGCCGCCTCCTCGACCCGCTGGCGGATCTCCGCCTTCGGGGTGCCGGCGATCTTGAGCGCGAAGCCCATGTTGTCCGCGACGGACATGTGCGGGTACAGCGCGTAGTTCTGGAAGACCATCGCGATGTCGCGGTCCTTGGGCTGCACGTCGGTGACGTCGCGGTCACCGATCCGGATGGCACCGCCGTTGACGTCCTCGAGGCCCGCGAGCATGCGCAGCGACGTGGACTTTCCGCAGCCCGAGGGGCCGACGAGGACGAGGAACTCGCCGTCCTCCACGTGCAGGTCGAGCTGATCGACCGCAGGCTTCTCCGTGCCTGGGTAGACGCGCGTCGCCTTGTCGAAGGTGACCGTAGCCATGGTAAGACTTCCCTCCACCGGCAGGTACGTGCCGGACGATCCGTTGTGTCGGGTGTCGTTGCTTCCACTTGCGTGTCGGCGGTGACACAGATTGCAGCGTGATAGTACCCCGCCAAGGGGGCAGAGCCACTATCGGCAGGTCAAGTCGTGACCTTCTCGGGAACGCCGCTGGTCATGGCTGGGTCTGTTCGCTGTCCAGGGCGTCGGCGAGCCGTTCCAGGACGACGGCGAGCGTGTCCGCGTCCGGCACCCGGTGCTGGGCGAGCGAGTCCCCGGTGCCGACCTTGACGGCGAGGTCGCCGTTCTCCAGCGCGGCGAACGCGTGCTCGTCCGTGGTGTCGTCGCCGGAGTAGAAGATCCGCACGGCGTGCGCCCCGGTCTCGTCGGCGACGACGTCGCGCAGCTGCCGCAGCGCCTCGCCCTTCGACGTCGACACCACCGACACCTCGACCACGTCCTTGCCGTGCATCGGCTGGAGGCCGAGGTTCGCCGCCACCTCGTCGGCCGCGACGGTCACCGCCGCCGCGTCGTCGGCCCCGGCCAGGCGCGTGTGGATGACGGCGGCACCCGGCTTGATCTGCACCCACACGCCCTCGCGGTCCGCGGCCGTCGACTCGAACCCGGCGACCAGGGAGTCGAGCTGGGTGTGCTGGGCGGGGGAGAGCTGCAGCGGGACCGACTGGATGCCCTCGTCCGTGGCACGGCCCGTCTCGGCGCCGTGCGACCCGACGAGGAACGTGCCCGGCGGGGCCTCGGTCACCTGCGCGAGGTCGTTCAGGTCGCGCCCGGAGACCAGGGCGAAGCGCACGGGGGCGTCGTCGGCCAGGCCGGCGATCCGGTCGGCGGCCGCGCGGGCGGCCGGAGTCATCCGGCTGGCCTTCGGGTCGTCGACCAGCTGGGAGAGGGTTCCGTCGAAGTCGGAGGCGATCAGCCAGGCGACGGCGGGCTTGGCGTTCTTCCGGCGACGGCGGGTGGCGGGCGCGGAGGCGAACGCCCGCACCGACTCGGCGAGGGTGCCGGTGGGCTCCATGCTGCGGGGCTCGGCGGAGACCGGCGGCTGCACCGCGTAGAGCACGGAGAGGAACGACTCGGACCACTTGGCGACGTCGTCGGTCATGATCTTGCGGCGCAGGCGGCGCATCCGGCGGCGCTGCTCCCGGGGGTCCATCGCCGAGGCGGCGACGATGATGTCCTTCATCCCGTCGATGTCGTGCGGGTTGACCAGCAGCGGGCCGGGCGAGAGCTCGTCGGCGGCGCCGGTGAACTCCGAGAGCACGAGCACGCCCTGCTCGTCGCTCCGTGCCGCGACGTACTCCTTGGCCACGAGGTTCATGCCGTCCCGCAGCGCGGTGACGAGCATGACGTCCGCCGCGAGGTAGAGGGCGGCCATCTCCTCGGGCGGGTAGGAGTGGTGCAGGTAGTGGATCGCGGAGTGACCGAGCTCGCCGAACTCGCCGTTGACGCGGCCCACCAGGATCTCCACGTGCTCACGCAGGTCCTGGTACGCGCCGACGTTCTCCCGGCTCGGGCTGGCGACCTGCACCAGCGTCGCGCGGGTGACGTCCAGCCGGCCGTCCTCGAGGAGCTCGCCGTACGCCTTGATGCGGTGCCGGATGCCCTTGGTGTAGTCGAGGCGGTCGACGCCCAGGTACACGATCTCCGGGTTGCCGAGGTCGGCGCGGATCTCCTTGGCGCGGTTCTGGACGTCGGGCGTGCGGGCCAGCATGTCGAAGCGGCGGGAGTCGATGGAGATGGGGAACGCCTGGGCGCGGACGTGCCGGCCTGGGCGGCCCTCGGCGTCGGGCATCGTGATGACCGGGCCGCGCGTCGTGTAGTCGGTGAGCCGTCTGACCGCGCGCACGAAGTTGGCGGCGTCACCGTTGCGCTGGAACCCGATCACGTCGGCACCGAGCAGCCCGTCCACGATCTGGCGGCGCCACGGCAGCTGGCCGAACAGCTCCACCGGCGGGAACGGGATGTGGTCGAAGAAGCCGATCCGCAGGTCCGGGCGCAGGTCCCGGAGCATCCGCGGGACCAGCTGCAGCTGGTAGTCGTGCACCCAGACGGTCCCGTCCGGGGCGGCCTGCTCCGCCGCGGCGTCGGCGAACCGCTGGTTGACCCGCCGGTACGCGTCCCACCACTGCCGGTGGTAGGTGGGCGGCGCGATGACGTCGTGGTACAGCGGCCACAGCGTGTCGTTGGAGAAGCCCTCGTAGTAGCGCTCGAGCTCGTCTGCGCTCAGGGTGACCGGCACGAGGCGCATCCCCTCGGCGTCGAACGGCTCGTGGGCGAGGTCGGGCGAGCCCGACCAGCCGACCCAGGCCCCCTCCTCCTGCTGCATCACCGGCTCGAGGGCCGTGACGAGACCCCCCGGTGAGCGTTGCCAGGTCAGATCTCCCGCGGGACTGACCGAGAAGTCGACGGGTAGCCGATTGGCCACCACGACGAGGTCGTATCCGTCTTTGCCTGGCAACGATCTGCACCTCAACTCTGGATTGACAGCATTGACAGTTGCTTGCCTGACTCAGGATATCGAGGGCGCATCAGTTCCCGCAGTAATGTCCATCACCTCATGCGATGTGAAAATCACGCCGCATTGCTGGTCAGAAGCGTGAACACGGGTGAGTTGCCGCGCGATGGCCACCTTCGCCAGCTAGCGTGTGCTCCATGGGAGCAGAGGCCGCCGGAGGTGCCGAACCGCAGGCCGGTGCTGTCACCGCCTCCGTGCGTGACCGCACCACGGGTGCCGTCGTCGGCGGGTACACGCTGACCGGGCGGGTCGGCAGCGGTGCGATGGGCACCGTCTACCGCGCGACGGACGACGGCGGCAACGCCGTCGCGCTCAAGCTGCTCGCTCCCGGGCGGGAGGACGAGGCCGGGGCGCGCGAGCGGCTCCGCCGTGAGGCCAAGGCGCTGCAACGGCTCAAGCACCCCGCCGTGGCGACCGTGCTCGACGTCGAGCTCGACGCGACCGAGGCGTTCATCGTCACCCGGCTCGTCGAGGGCCCCACACTTGAGCAGGAGGTCGACGACCGCGGGCCGCTCGACCCGCGGGACCTCTACGAGCTCGCCGACCAGCTCGCCGACGCGCTCGAGGCGGTGCACGCGGCCGGCGTCGTGCACCGCGACCTGACGCCCTCGAACGTGCTCATCTCGCCCACGGGTCCCGTGCTCATCGACTTCGGGCTCGCGCACGGCCCCGGCGACGCACGCGCCACGCGCACCGGCTTCGTCATGGGGACACCGGGATACCTCGCACCGGAGCTGCTCGACGGCGGCGAACCCGCGCCCTACACCGACTGGTGGAGCTGGGCCGCCGTGCTCGCCTTCGCCGCGACCGGGCGCTCACCGTTCGGCGTCCGGCCGCTGGAGCTCGTGCTGCGCAGGTCTCGCGAGGGTGGCGCCGACCTCGCGGGGCTCGAACCGCGCACCGCGCGGGCGCTGCGGGCCGCGCTGCGCCCGGTGCCCGCGGAACGCTGGGGGCCGACGGAGGTGGCGCGGTCCCTGCAGGCGGCGTCGGAGGGCTTCGTGGCAGCCGCCCGGGCGGAGGCAGGCCCCGGAACGTCGGCCGACGACGTCGGGGACCGGCGGACCCAGGTGATGGCCGGTCCGACCGCCGTGGTCGAGGCGGTCACGCAGGAGACCAGGACCGGTGCGGAACGGCGCGGTGGCACGCGGGAGGCGCCCCTGCGGGTCAGCGCCGTCTCCCTGGAGAGCCCCGGAACTGGCACCGCGGGCGACGGCCCCCGGGCCGGTGCCGGGGGCCAGGATGCCGGCGCGGCTCCCGGGCGCGGACGCTCGGTGCGGAGCCATGCGGTCGGTGCCTCGCAGGGTGCCGCGCCCCCTGGCGCGGGGAGGCCCGTCCCGGCGGGCCAGGACACCGTGCCGCAGGGAGTGGTGCCGCAGGGAGCGGCGTCGGCGCCGACGCCCGCCGTCGTGCAGCGGCCGCGGTACCCGGCGCGGACCGGCACGCTCACTGCCGTGGGCGGCGCCCTCGTCGCGGTCGGGGCGACCCGGCCCGGGTGGGCGCTCGCGGCGCTCGTGCTGCTGTGCGTGCTGTGCCGCACGTCCGGCACCGCGGCCGACGACGTGTGGAGCCGGAGGGCGCGGCACGGCACGCCGACGGGCGGCATCGGGCGGGCCGCCCTGCTGCTGCCCTGGTACATCGTGCGGTCCGTGTTCGGAGTGCTGCCGGCGCTGCTGATCGCGAGCGCGGTCGGGGCGATCGTGGCGCTCGGCGGGTTCTGGCTGTTCGCTCCGGGCCGGCTCATCGTCCTGCCGCTCGACGACATCGAGTCCCGCTCGGTCGGCGGCACCAACGACCCGATGGTCGACACCTGGGTGCTGGCCGCGGCCATGCTCGTCACGACGCTGCTCGCCTGGTGGGGACCAGTGGCTCGGCCCACACGCGCGGGGAGCCGTGTGCTGCTGGCCACGGTGGCGCCCCGCTGGTTCGGGGCCGCGGTCGTCGTCGTGCTCGCGATCGCGGTGGTCGGGCTCGGGGCGGCGGCGATCGTGGCCGATCCGCTGGTGATCGACTGGTGGCCCCTGGCCGAACGGCCTGACGTGCGGTGATGTCGAGGCGGACCGGCTCGGTGCTGCGGATTCGCCCGGCGTGACGGGACGGCGTCCGCGACCGTCGTCGGGCAGCGTGGTCCGGCGTGCGCAGGGGCCGCACCGACCGTCACGGAATAGTGATGCGATGCCCAGGTCGCTCCCAGGGCTGTGTGGATAGGCTGTCGTGCGCCGGCGGCGGACCGTCGGCCGCCGTCACTACTGTGGCGCCGGAGAAATGCTGGCCGGCGGGCCGCGCACCGAGGAGAAGGACTCGATGTCGAACATGACCAAGGCACAGCGGCGCGAGGCCGCGCGCGCCGAGGCTCTTGCGATGCAGAAGAAGGCGCAGGGGCGCGAGCGGATGGCCCGGATCGTCACGCTCAGCGTCCTCGGTCTGCTCATCGTCGGGCTGGGCGTCGCGATCTGGTTGATCTTCGCGGAGTCGCAGAAGGAGCCGCTCGAGAAGGTGGACTCGGCGCCGGCGGGCGTCGTCGACGACACGGGTATCGCGGTGGGCGAGGACGGCGCAGCGGGGACACTGGTCGAGGACGCTCCCCGGCTCGACGTGTACGTCGACTTCATGTGCCCCATCTGCGGGCAGTTCGAGGCGTTGAACGGTGAGGACATCACCGAGTTGCGAGAGAAGGGCGACGTAGCCCTTGTCGTGCACCCGGTGTCGATCCTGGATCGACAGTCCCAGGGCAGTGAGTACTCGACCCGTGCCGCGGCAGCTGTCGCGTGGGTGGCAGACCAGGCGCCGCAGTCGTTCATGGAGTACCACGACCTGCTGTTTGCCAACCAGCCTGCGGAGGGCGGAGCGGGCCACGCCGACCCGCAGCTCGCAGCCTTCGCAGAGCAGGCCGGCGTTCCTGCTGATGTCGCGGAGGGTATCTCCGACGGTACTGCTACGGACACCTATCGCGACTGGGTGGCAGCTTCGACAGACGTCGCGACGAGTGACCCGGACCTCGCAGGCGAGCGTGGGTTCGGAACGCCGCGCATCCAGATCGAGGGTGAGCTCTGGGGCGTGAACAACGAGTGGCAGACACCAGGGGTGCTCAAGGAGACCCTCACCGGTGAGGACTCTTCCTCCACCGAGTGAACCGGAGAGGCCCTTCGATCGGCCGCTCAACTCAGACTCCGGTCTGGTTGAGCGGCCGATTTCTTTGCGCCCTCAGGGACGGAGGGCGGTCTCGTGGCTCCGGTACCCTCGCGCTGCGCACGGTGCGGCTCGGTACCCGTCGGGTCGGGCAAGCTGTCGTGACGAAGATCACGAAGACGTGTCATCGACAGGGTCACGCGCTTCCCGCGAACAGTGTGCGGTGGTGCCCATAATTTCCTGATGTGGACCTCTTGCGGTGATTCATCCTCGGGGCTAACTTGTGGATCACCCAAGAAATTCGTGGCGCAAACATGGCGAAACACCCGTAGTCAGGAGGTCTCATGAGTTGGAAGACCCGTGTCGCTGGTCTCGTGCTGGCGGCGGGGATGCTCGGCGGTGCCGGCATGGTCGCAGTTGCCCCGGCGGCGGCCACCCCGACTGCATCATGCAGCTCCCTCGGCAAGTACAAGCTGGAGAACAACCGCGGCTACGAGTTCCTCGCGAGCTGTTCGGGTGGCGCTTTCGTCCGTTCCTACATCGACTGCGGGAGTGTCGAGGGCGGCCGTACGAGGACGATCCAGTTCCCAGCAGGGGGCCAGAGCACGCGGTGGTTCATGGAGTGCTCGCACTCGACCGTGCAAGGCGCCAACATCCGACTCCTCAACCCGTGAGGTGACGGCTGCCTGTGGATCGTTGGCTCGTCGAACCTGACAGCCGGCTCGTTGGATCAAAGGTCTGGCCCGCTTGGACAGACCAACACCATCGCGACCTGAACTGTGACGTCTCGCGGCGCTCCTGCCTGAGGACTTCAGCTCGGAGGAGTCCGAGACAAGAGTTCGGACGAAGGGCCGTCCGACGAGTGATCCGGCTCGAGCCGCGGTGAGCGGCGCGGCCGTCGTGACGCCCTGGTGCGTGGCGGCGGCCGCCCGCTCATCTCGTGTCTCACGTGCACTAGGCTGTATCCCGCCCGGGCCCGAGACCGGCCCGAGCGGTGCCGCCTTAGCTCAGCTGGTAGAGCTCCCGTCTTGTAAACGGAAGGTCGTCGGTTCGAATCCGACAGGCGGCTCACGAAGGCCCGGAATCCTCAGGATTCCGGGCCTCTTCGCGTCGTCGGGCAGGAGTCGTCTCGCCGCCGTCGTCGTCGGGTGGGTGGCGTGGTCGCGCGCTGTTCCGTCGCGGGCCCTCAGGCGCGTGGCCAGGGCTCTGTCGCCGGCCACTTCGGGGTGCGGCCGTCGCCCGACGAGCGGCCGGTCACGCGGCGCTTCACCCACGGGCCGACGTGCTCCCTGGCCCAGGCCGCGTTCTCCCTCGTGGTGATGGCGAAGGCCTGACGTGGCGCCGGCGGGAGCGGCTCGTCCCAGGCGGGGTCGTCAGGCGACAGGCCGAGACCGACGAGGGCGGCGTTCTTGACGCGGTCGTGTCCCTCCGGGAGGAGGTGGATGCGGTCGCCGGACCACATGCGCAGGTCGAAGAGCGACCGGGTGCCCCAGAGGTCGAGCATGTGGGCGTCGTGGCGGCGCGCGATCGACCAGATGTTCGCGTTGAAGACGCCGACCCTGGTGTTGGTCCAGGACAGGGTGCCGCCGGCCTTGAAGCCGGTACCCAGGAGGACGTCGGCACCCGTGGCGCGGATCGCCACGACGGCATCCTCGAGCGCGGAGCAGATGCCCTCCAGGTCCACGCCGGGGCGCAGGATGTCGTTGCCGCCGCCGACGAGGGACACGAGGTCCGGCCGCATGCCGAGCGCGACGTCGAGCTGCTCGGCGATGATCCGGCGCAGGAGACGCCCGCGGATCGCGAGGTTCGCGTACTCGAGGGCGGGCGCGCCCGCGGCGGTCCGCCGCTCGCTCAGCGAGGTCGCCAGGCGGTCGGCCCAGCCGCGCTGGGTGTCCTCCAGGCCGGGGTACGGGTCCCACAGCCCCTCGCTGAACGAGTCGCCGATGGCGACGTACCGGGTCCAGCGCGGGGGTGTGGGGCCCGCGTCGTGCGAAGCTTCGGGATGCTGGGGAGAAGTCGCGGTCACGTCGTTCATTGTGTCCGGGACGCGGGGACCTGTGCAGTCCGGTACCAGGTACTCGGAGGTGAGACGTGCCACGCGGGCGGACGGCGCCGACCGGTACGTCGGTCACGGCGCCGCCCTCGGCGGTCGGCCTACGGCAGGCGCCAGTCGATCGGTGCGGCGCCCTGCTCCTCCAGGAGGGCATTGACGCGGGAGTACGGCTTGGAGCCGAAGAAGCCGTTGCGGGCCGACAGCGGGGACGGATGGGCGCTCTCCACGATCGGTACGTTCCCGAGGAACTTCTTCAGGTTGCGTGCCTTCGCGCCCCAGAGCACCGCGACGAGCGGGCCGCCCCGCGCGGCCAGAACCTTGATGGCGGCCTCGGTGACGTCCTCCCAGCCCTTGCCGGCGTGGGAGTCGGACTTGCCGGGCTGACAGGTGAGCACCCTGTTGAGCAGCATGACCCCCTGCTCGGCCCACGGGCGCAGGTCCCCGTTGGACGGCATGGGGAGCCCCAGGTCGGTCTCCAGCTCCTTGTACATGTTCAGCAGGGACGGCGGTAGCGGGCGCACCTCCGGCTGCACCGAGAACGACAGCCCCATCGCGTGGCCGGGCCGCGGGTACGGGTCCTGGCCGACGACGAGGACCCGGACGTCGGCCAGCGGCCTCTGGAACGCGGCGAGCACGTTCGGGCCGGGCGGGAAGTAGCCGCGGCCGGCGGCGTTCTCCGCGCGCAGGAAGTCACCCAGCTCGTGGACGCGAGGCTCGACGTCGGCCAGTGCTTCCGCCCAATCGGGCGCGATGACCTGGGACAACGGCTTGCGAGCTGGGGCTTCGTCGGTTTCGGGTGTCATGGTCTCCACGCGTCGCGACACTACTCGGGGTCACCGACAATGACGATGGCGGGACGCGGTCGGCCGACCGCGCGGGAGTGTCTGGAGCGGGGCGACACGCGGGACAAATGACACAACTGTTCACCTGGTCGTAGTGTGACCCCCATGAGCAAGCTGCTGGTCGAGTCCACGGAGCAGTCCGACGCCGTCCCCGCGGGTGGCGTCGTCGCGGAGCCGTCGTCGGGCGAGGTCGCGGGCGAGCTCTCCGACCTCGAACGCGAGATCCTCGCATTCGAGCGCAAGTGGTGGAAGTTCGCCGGGCTGAAGGAAGAAGCCGTGCGTGAGTTGTTCGACATGAACGCCACTCGTTATTACCAGGTGTTGAATGCGTTGATCGACACACCCGCAGCACTCGCGCACGACCCGATGCTGGTAAAGCGCCTGCGCCGGATGCGCGCGACACGCCAGCGGGCGCGGTCGGCCCGGCGGCTCGCGGACGAGAAGGGCTGAAAGCCCAGCCGTCTGGGCTACCCTGTCCGCCGTGACGAACAGCACCTACCGCTACCAGCCCGACGAGTTCGACGTCGCTGTGCCCGGCGGCGCACCGGTCGGCGTGCATCGCGCGCCGCGCAGCGGTTGGAGCTCGGCATGGCCGTTCCTGCTGGTCGCCCTCGTCTGCGCCGGCGTCGCGTGGGGTGGCATCACCCTCCTGTCCGGCGGCGGGGACGACGGCGACTCGGCCGCGGAGCCCACCGCCAACGTCTCGCCCGAGGCCTCCGGGAAGCCCAGCGAGGGCGCTGAGGGTGAGGGCGGCGGCCAGAATCAGGGGGAAGGCGGTGAAGGCGGCGACGGATCCGGTAACGGACAGAGTGCCGAGCCGGAGGGCCCGAGCACTGCCGACCTCGTCGCGGCGATGGACCCGACCGCGGGGTACATGGTGCACAACACCGGCGCCACGGTCGACCAGCTGGCGGCGACGACGGTCACCAACCTCGAAGCGGCGGGAGTCAGCAACGCCGAGGTGAGCACCGCTCCGGCGCCCGAGGGTGTCGACGTCAGCGGGATCTCGGCCAACACGGTCTGGTTCGGCGAGGGCCGTGAGGCGGAAGGCAAGGCGCTCGCCGCGGTTCTCGGTATTCCGGATTCGAATGTCGTGATGAACGACGCCGTCACCAGTTCCGACCAGGCTGCTTGGGTCTTCATGTTCACCGCGCCCGCGTGACGGAGTAGTGCGCACCGGCTCCGGTTCGTGACGTGCCCGCCTCGGTTCCCGAGGCGGGCACGTCTGCTTCCGCGCGCATTCTCGACGGCCTGCTCAAGGGTGCACCCCGGTCCCCCGGCCATCGCCGAACCGTAGAAGACGGGTGACCTTGGGTTTATTGGTCGAATCCAATGGGTCTGTCGAAACCTGCGGGGATGGCCGATGAAATCCGCCACCGAGAGGCTGTCTGCACGGCTGTTTCCGTGCCCACAGGGCCGACGTCGTATCACTTGAACCGCTTTGACCTGCACGTTCGCCCTGCGCGGAATCCGTTAAATTCGGATTTAGGGGTTCCATAGTGTGACTTGGCGCACTAGCCTCGAATCACCACGGGTCGAACCGAGTGGCCCGCGCGAGATGCAAGGAGAAGTGCATGGCCCAGGGCACCGTCAAGTGGTTCAACGCGGAGAAGGGGTACGGCTTTATCACCCCGACCTCCGGCGGGCAGGACCTGTTCGTCCACTACAGCGCGATTCAGGTCGACGGTTACCGCACCCTCGACGAGGGACAAGCGGTTGAGTACGAAGTGGGGCAGGGCCAGAAGGGCCCGCAGGCAGAGATGGTCCGTCCACTCTGATCTGAGTCCCCCGACCGGTTGTCCCCCCTGGCCGGTTCCTCCGATCGACGGTACGGCGTGCGGCCCAGACCCGCTCGCCACTCCTCCCGTCACACCGGCCCCGGCCGCATCGAAGCGGCCGCGGGTCGATCGTCCGTCGCGCCGTTCCGCCGGAGTGAGGTCGCACGACCCCGCCCGGCCGGGTCGTGCGGCCTGCCGCGGCCGGGCCCCGCTCTCCCGCGAGCGGGTGGTCCCGTGGTTCCATGAAGACATGCACCCGCTGGACGCCGTCGTCGTCGGCTCCGGGCCCAACGGCCTCGCCGCCGCCGTCACGCTCGCACGCGTCGGCCTGGCCGTGCGGGTTCTCGAGGCGCAGGCGACCGTCGGGGGCGGAGCGCGGACGCTCAGTGGTGCCGAGCTCGCCGCGGACACCTCCGGCTCGGGCGGGGGTGCCGGCCTGCCCCTGCTGGGGGCCGACGGCGCGACGGGCGCGGAGCTGCGGATCGACCTCTGCTCCGCCGTGCACCCCATGGCCTGGGCGTCGCCTTTCTTCCGGGCGTTCGGCCTGGCCGAACGTCTCGAGCTCCGCACGCCCGAGGTGTCCTACGCGCAACCGCTCGACCCGCTTCCCGGCCCGGGCACGCCGCGCGCCGGGCTCGCGTTCCACGACCTCGACCGGACGGTGGCCGCTCTCGGGCCCGACGGCGCCGCCTGGCGGGCGCTCATCGGTCCGCTGACCGACCGCTGGCCGGAGGTCACGGCGCTCGCGATGGGTGACAGGAGAACCCCCGCACACCCTCTCGGCGCCGACGCCACCCTGCTGGACCCCGGCCTTTCCGTCGACCACGCCACGGTGCGGGGTGGGAGCCCTTCCACCCCGCAGGACGGCGTGGTGGGAGGCTCTGCCCGCCAGGATGGCCTGCTGAGCGAAGGAGCGGGTGGTGGGCCCGGGGGTGGCGGCCTCTGGGGCGAAGGGGCGCGTGGTGGCCGTGGGATGGCCGCGTGGGTTCGTGCCGCGCTCTCGTTCGGGGCCGGGCTGGTCGAGCAGGGGAGCGGGCTGTGGGACAGGCGCTTCGGCGGCGACGTCGCGCCCGCGCTGCTGACCGGGGTCGCCGCACACGTCATGACGCCGCTGCCGTCGCTCGCCGGCGCCGGGACCGCGCTGCTGCTCGGCGCGCTCGCGCACGGGCCACGCGGGTGGGCGCTGCCCGTCGGCGGGTCGCAGGCGATCGTCGACGCCCTGGTCGCGGACCTCGTCGCGCACGGTGGCGAGATCGAGACCTCGCACCCGGTCCGCACCCGGGCCGACCTCCCGCCCGCCCGGACGTACCTGTTCGACACGGTGCCCGGTGTCGTCGGGCAGGTCTTCGGGGACCGGGTGCCGCCGTCGTCCCGCGCGGCGATGGGACGCTACCGGTTCGGGGCCGGAGCGGCCAAGGTCGACCTCGCGCTGAGCGGTCCGGTGCCGTGGTCCGTGCCCGACGTCGGACGTGCGGCGACCGTGCACCTCGGGGGGACCCGCGCACAGCTGGCCGGGGCGGAGGCGGCCGTGGCCGCGGGACGGCACGCGCCCCACCCGGTCTGCCTGCTCAGCGACCCGACGGTGACCGACCCGGCGCGGGAGGTGGACGGGCTGCGGCCGCTGTGGGCCTACGTCCACGTGCCCGCGGGGTCGGAACGGGATGTCACGGAGGACGTCGTCGCGCAGGTCGAACGGTTCGCGCCAGGGTTCCGCGACGTGGTCGTCGCCGCGCGGTGCGTGCCGGCCGCACGGATGACCGGGCACAACGCCAACTACGTCGGGGGGGACATCGGCGCAGGGGCGCCCACCATGCCGCGGATGCTCGGTGTGCCCGCGCCGGCGGGGCTGCGCTGGGACCCGTACGCGACGGGTGTGGAGGGCGTGTACCTCTGCTCGGCGGCGACACCGCCCGGGCCGGGGGTGCACGGGATGTCGGGCTGGCACGCTGCCCGGCGGGTGCTCCTGCGCGAGTTCGAGATCCGTCGCCCGCCGGACCTGTCTCCGAGCCCGCCGCGGTAGGCGCCGGGTGGGAGATCGACGGCCTCGGTGACGAGTCTGCTTGCACTCTCGGGGGGAGAGTGCCAATAATGTCTTAGCACTCTCGCACTGAGAGTGACAGCAGGGCCGAGCAGGTGAGGTCTGCTTCCCGGACGAGACGTGATCGTCCAGGCGGCAGGCCGTCCGTCGCGGGCGCCGAGCCGGCTCACGTCAGCCACCAGCGGAGGATCCATCCCCATGGCCAAGATGATTGCGTTCGACGAGGAAGCTCGTCGGAGCATGGAGCGCGGGCTCAACCAGCTCGCCGACACCGTCAAGGTGACGCTCGGCCCCAAGGGCCGCAACGTCGTGCTCGACAAGAAGTGGGGCGCCCCCACCATTACGAACGACGGCGTCTCCATCGCGAAGGAGATCGAGCTCGAGGACGCCTACGAGCGGATCGGCGCGGAACTCGTCAAGGAGGTCGCCAAGAAGACCGACGACGTCGCGGGCGACGGCACCACCACCGCCACCGTGCTCGCCCAGGCGCTCGTGAAGGAGGGCCTGCGCGTCGTCGCGGCCGGCGCCAACCCGATCGCCGTCAAGCGCGGCATCGAGAAGGCCACCGAGGCGGTCACCGAGCAGCTGCTCAACTCGGCCACCGAGGTCGAGACCAAGGAACAGATCGCCTCCACGGCGGCGATCTCCGCCGGCGACCTCGCCATCGGCGAGCTCATCGCCGAGGCCCTCGACAAGGTGGGCAAGGAAGGCGTCATCACCGTCGAGGAGTCCAACACCTTCGGCCTGGAGCTCGAGCTCACCGAGGGCATGCGCTTCGACAAGGGCTTCCTCGCGCGCTACTTCGAGACGGACCCCGAGCGCCAGGAGGCCGTGCTCGAGGACCCGTACGTCCTGATCGTCGAGTCGAAGATCTCGAACGTCAAGGACATGCTCCCGGTCCTGGACCAGGTCATGAAGCAGGGCCGTGCCCTGCTCATCATCGCCGAGGACGTCGAGGGCGAGGCCCTGGCGACCCTGGTGCTGAACAAGATCCGCGGCACCTTCAAGTCCGTCGCCGTCAAGGCTCCGGGCTTCGGCGACCGCCGCAAGGCCATGCTCCAGGACATCGCCATCCTCACGGGTGGTCAGGTCATCTCCGAGACCGTCGGTCTCAAGCTGGAGAACACCACGCTCGACATGCTGGGCACCGCCCGCAAGGTCGTCGTCACCAAGGACGAGACCACCATCGTCGAGGGTTCGGGCGACGCCGAGCTCATCTCGGGCCGCGTGAACCAGATCCGCAGCGAGATCGAGAAGTCGGACTCCGACTACGACCGCGAGAAGCTGCAGGAGCGCCTCGCCAAGCTGGCCGGCGGTGTGGCCGTCATCAAGGCCGGTGCGGCCACCGAGGTGGAGCTCAAGGAGCGCAAGCACCGCATCGAGGACGCCGTGCGCAACGCGAAGGCGGCCGTCGAGGAGGGTATCGTCGCCGGTGGTGGCGTGGCCCTGATCCAGGCCAGCGCCATCGCGTTCGAGAAGCTCGACCTCGAGGACGACGAGGCCATCGGTGCGCAGATCGTGCGTGCCGCTGTCGACGCCCCGCTCAAGCAGATCGCCATCAACGCCGGCCTCGAGGGCGGCGTCGTCGCGGAGAAGGTGCGCGGCCTGGAGATCGGCCACGGCCTGAACGCCGCGACCGGCATCTACGAGGACCTGCTCGCCGCCGGCGTCAACGACCCGGTCAAGGTCACGCGCTCCGCGCTGCAGAACGCCGCGTCGATCGCCGCGCTGTTCCTCACCACCGAGGCCGTCGTGGCCGACAAGCCGGAGAAGGCGGCCGCTCCGGCCGGCGACCCCGGCATGGGTGACATGGGCGGCATGGGCTTCTGAGCCCCGCTGCCTGACCGGCCGAGGCCGTCTCCCGCCAGGGGAGGCGGCCTCAGCCGCGTCCGCGTCAGCTGAACATCCGGGTCGCCGTCGTCTCCGCGTCCGCGTAGGTCTGGGCGGCCTGGGCCAGAGCCGTCTGGATCGCGTCCAGCGCCCCCTCGACCTGGGCCTGTGCGGCCCGCCACTGGGACACCGTGCCGGCGAACGCCGTCGCCGCGCCGCCGGACCACGTGCCCTGGAGCGCATCGAGGTTCCGCATCATCGCCGCGACCTCGGCCCGGACCGCCGTGACGGATCCGGCCACGGCGCCGCTCGCGGCGCCCATCTGCTCGCTGTCCACCTGGTAACGCATGGTTCCCCCTGTCCGCGGCCACGGGCCGCCGTCGTCGTCCCGTCGCCCGATGCTCCGGGACCGGTGACGACGCTAGGCGGTGCGAGCGGCGTCCGTCCCGCGAGCCGCCGGGGGCTTGTGGACGGCCGCGGGCTGTGGTCGGCGTCGGATCCGCGTGACGCACTCGCGACGGTCCCGGAACTTTCACGCCGCTCTCAGGAAAGTGTCAGACTCCGGTCGCACACTGGATTCATGGCGACACCAGAGGCGCGGCTCGTCGTCGTCGACGACGAGCCCAACATCCGTGAGCTCCTTGCCACGTCCCTGCGATTCGCGGGGTTCGAGGTACATGCCGCGGCCGACGGCAACGGCGCGCTCCAGCTGGTCCGGGACCTCGACCCCGACCTCGTCGTGCTGGACGTGATGCTCCCCGACATGGACGGGTTCACCGTGACGCGGCGCATGCGCGCCACCGGCAAGCGGGCTCCCGTCCTCTTCCTCACCGCGCGCGACGACACCCAGGACAAGATCCAGGGGCTGACCGTCGGCGGTGACGACTACGTCACCAAGCCCTTCAGCCTGGAGGAGGTCGTGGCGCGGATCCGGGCCGTGCTGCGGCGCACGGGCACCCCGATCCCCGAGGACGAGGCGGTCCTGAAGGTCGGTGACCTGGAGATGGACGAGGACTCGCACGAGGTGCGCCGCGCCGGCACCGAGATCGACCTGTCGCCCACCGAGTTCAAGCTGCTGCGCTACCTCATGCTCAACGCGGGCCGCGTGCTGTCCAAGGCGCAGATCCTCGACCACGTGTGGCAGTACGACTGGGGCGGCGACGCGAACATCGTCGAGTCGTACATCTCGTACCTGCGACGCAAGATCGACCACCTCACCGTCGACGGGCCCGGCGGGCCGGTCCGGCTTCCCGCGCTCATCCACACCAAGCGAGGCGTCGGCTACCTGCTGCGTGCGGCGTCGTGAGCGGGGCCGGGCTCCCGGTGGAGGAGGGCACGCCGGCAGGGGAAGCCCCGGGCCCCGGCACCGTGCAGGATGTCGAGCCGGTGCCCGGCGGTGGCCTCTCGGGTTGGATCGCCGCGATCCCGCTGCGCATGCGTCTCGTGGCGATCACGGCCTTCCTGCTGGCCGCAGGCCTGATCGTGACGGGGATCGTCGCGCGTGGCGTCGTGGGCCGTTACCTCATCAGCCAGGTGGACGCGCAGCTTGAGCGGGAGGGCCCAGCGCTCGCCGACCAGGCCCTGACCTACCAGGCCAAGGTCCTCCCGAGCGACTACTACATCGCCTACCAGTGGGCCGACGGCAACCTCAACTCGGTGCGCACGGACAGCGTGGTCCAGGCGTACGGTGTGCCCGAGATTCCCGGCCTCACCTACGACGAGGTTGCCGACCGCGTCGGCGAGCAGTTCACCGTCGGGGCGGCCGGCGGTTCGGCCGTGGCCTCCCGGTGGCGCGTCTATCCTCTGGTGAACGCGAGCACGGTGACAGAGGGCAAGCCCCCCCAGGTGGCGTTCGTCGCGCTTCCGCTCGGCCGGGTCGACGCCGCTGTCACGATCCTCTCCCGCACGCTCATCCTCGCCGGCCTCGGGATCGTGCTGCTCGGCCTCCTCCTGGCCTGGCTGATGATCGGGCGCTCCCTGCGCCAGCTGCGGGAGATCGAGACCGCCGCCGCGTCCATCGCCGCCGGCGACCTGTCCCGGCGGGTCCCCGCCCCGCCGCCGTCCACCGAGGTGGGATCGCTGGCCGAGTCGCTCAACTCGATGCTGGCGCAGATCGAGACCGCCTTCGACACGCGCGAGGCGTCCGAGGCCCGGATGCGCCAGTTCGTCTCCGACGCGTCGCACGAGCTGCGCACGCCGCTCGCGACCATCCGCGGCTACGGCGAGCTGTACCGGATGGGCGCGCTCGACGGCCCCGACGGTCCGGACGGCGAGCGCGTCGCCGACACGATGGGCCGTGTCGAGGACGCGGCCCGGCGCATGGGGACGCTCGTGAACGACCTCCTCGTGCTCGCCCGGCTCGACGAGGGCCGCCCGGTCGCGAACGCGCCGGTCGACGTCGTCGGCCTCGTCGAGGACAGCGCGCAGGACCTTCGCGCCCTCGACCCGTCGCGCGAGGTCCGCGTGGTCGGGCTGTCCCCGTCCGACGACGTCGGTCACCTCATGACCGACGGTGACATGGACCGGCTGCGGCAGGTGCTGACCAATCTCATCGGGAACGTCGCCCGGCACACGCCCGTCGGGTCGCCGGCGGAGATCGCCGTCGGGTCCGGAGCCGACGGGGACGGGGCCGAGGGGGACGCGACCGAGAGAGATGTCGTGATCGAGGTGCGGGACCACGGGCCGGGGGTGACCGACGAGCAGGCGGCGCGGATGTTCGAACGGTTCTACCGCGCGGACTCGTCGCGCAACCGCGCGTCGGGCGGGTCCGGGCTCGGGCTGGCGATCGTCTCCGCGATCGTGGAGGCGCACCGCGGCGACATCGCCGTCGTCCCGACACCCGGCGGCGGACTCACGGTCCGCATCACGCTGCCGGGCGCGGGCTCCTGAGCCGGCCGTCCGCGCCCCTTCCCGGCTTCGTCCCGCCTCCGGCCGGTGCGAGAGATCCGGGTTCCGAGATCTGGCGTCGTGGCTCCATCCACCGGTGCGCGGTAATAGGCTGAAGAGTGAGGTCAGACACACCTGGCCCATTCCGTACAGCCGAGACGAAGGACCTGAGGACATGGGCGTCATGGCGCCGGAGTGGTATATCTCGTCGTTCGTGCGCAGTGCCGTCGGCATCGGTGCGACGGCGGACGCGGACGACGTCGCGCGAGTGGGGGAGGACCTCGTCGAGCGCTGGTCCGGCGGGGACCGCCACTTCCACGACCTGCGGCACCTGGGGGCCGTGCTGCACCGCGTCGACGAGCTCGCCGAGGAGACGCACTCGCCCGACGTCGTCCGGCTGGCCGCCTGGTACCACGGGGCCGTGTTCGACGCCGCGTCCAAGACCGCGTACGCCTCCAAGGGCGGGGAGCAGACGTCGGCCAGCGCGGAGCTCGCGCGCGCCGAGCTGACCGGCCTCGGTGTGGCGGCCAAGTCCGCCGACCGCGTGGCACACCTGGTCAACGGGCTGCTGCGGCACGCGCCCGACGTGACGGACCTCGACGCGTGCGTGCTGAACGACGCCGACCTGGCGATGCTCGCGGCCGAGCCGCAGCGCTACAAGGAATACACGGCCCGGGTACGCGCCGAGTACGAGCACATCCCGCTGCCGGACTACCTGACCGCGCGGATCAAGGTGCTGTCCAAGCTGCTGGCGCGCGAGTCCCTGTTCTGCTCCCCGATGGGAGCGGCCTGGGAGGACCCGGCGCGGCAGAACGTCGACGCGGAGCTCCATCGCCTCCGCAAGAAGCAGGCGATGCTGGACGTGAGCGAGTGACGGCCGGTGGCCCGGTAGGACGCCGACTACAGGTACTTGAGCGGGTCGAACTCTTCGATCGGGATGATCCGCACGCGCGGCAGCATGGTCGTGAAGGCGTCGGCGTCGCCCTCCAGGTCGAACATCTGGAGGCCGTCGTCCTCCAGCTCGGCGAAGCGCGCGTTGACGAACTCGCGGAAGCCGAGCAGGCCGACCCGGCGGTCCTCGTCGTCGAGGAGGTCCTCGATCTGCGGCAGGAAGTCACCGTCGTGGCTCGCCAGCAGGACGTCGCCCGGGCGGTCGCGCAGCGCCTCCAGCGTGCGCTGGATACCGACGTCGACCACCTTCTCCGAACCCTGCGCGGCGAGCGGGACCGGCCGGTACCCCATGGCGAGCAGCGCCTGCACGAACGCCATCGGCATCTGGCCCGACGTCGCGTTCAGGAAGAACAGCGGCACCACCTCCTGCGACCAGACCTTCTGCGCGAAGCCTGAGATACGGTCCCAGCGCGGTCGCTCCTCCGGCGCGGGCCGGCGGTTCAGGACGTTCATCCCGAGCGTGGCGTCGATGTTCTCCCCGTCGACGATGAGATAAGTGCGACGCGGCGTGGCCTGCGCTGACGGAACCGACATGGACCAAGCGTAGCCGTGGATGTACTTTGGGCCACCGTGCCTGTTCCTGAGCTCACCAACAACCCCGCGGACCCCATCGCACCGCGGACCACGGTCATCCAGAACGACCCCGACGTCCCCATGGACCGCTTCGCCGCGCGCCTGGGACCGGACGTCCGGCTCGTCCTCGCCTTCGCCGGCGAGAGCATCCCCATCGCGGACGACGTCGGCGACGCGCTCGTGGTGCTCGGCGGGACGATGTCGGCCCACTCCGACGACGACGCCCCCTGGCTCCCCGCCGTCCGCGACCTCCTCGCCGACGCCGCGCGCTCCGGCGTCCCGACGCTCGCCATCTGCCTCGGCGCGCAGCTGCTCGCCGTCGCGGGCGGAGGAGCGGTACAGGTCGCGGCCCCTCCCGGGCGCGAAGCCGGAGCGGTGCAGGTCGCCTGGCGCGAGGCCGCGCTCGCCGACCCGGTCACCGGACCGGCGCTCGCAGCGATCGGCGCCGGTCCGGGCTCCCCGGGGGCCGACGCCGTGGCCCTGACCCGTTCGGTGAGCATGCATGCCGACGCCGTCGTGGAGCTGCCTGACGGCGCCACCTGGCTAGCCTCCAGCGACACCTACCCGTACCAGGTGTTCCGCTGGGGCTCGGCACTCGGCGTGCAGTTCCACCCCGAGGCAGGCCCGGTGCTCGCGGCGCGCTGGGCGACCCAGGCGGGCGACGTGGACGTCGCGGCGGTGACCGCCGAGATCGAGGAGCACGCCGACGCGGCGGCCCGCGTCGGTGACGCCCTCGCCGACGCGTTCGTCGCAGGGCTCCGGCCCGTAGCCCCTGCCGCACGGCAGTAGGCCTGGGCCGCGCGGCAGCAGCCCGGGCCGCGCCAGGGTCAGTCGCGGCCCGAGCCGAAGCCGGCGCCTCCGAAGCCGCCGCCGATCCCGCCGGTGCGCACCCGGCCCGAGGACCGGGTGAACACACCCAGCACGCCGCCGCGGCCCCCGGCGCCGGCACCGCGCCCGCGCCTGCCGTCGAGCACCAGGTTGATCCCCGCGAGCGGCATGCCCTCGGGTGCGTCGTCGGCCGTCGCGTCGCGGGTCGCGGCCGTGACCGCCTGGCGCGCGTGGACGTCTGCCCGGCGGGCCAGGTCCAGGGCGGTCCGGGGATCCGACGGGGCGGCGGTGCGTGCCTCGCTCGTGAGCCGGACCGCCTCGGAGTGGTGCGTGCGGGCCTCGGGCCCGACGACGCCGCGCCGGGTCATGATCAGCACGTCCCCCCGGCGGAGCAGCACGTCGAGCCGGCTGAGCGTGTCGCGCAGCAGGGCGGTCGCGCGGGCGTCGACCTCCGAGGGGTCCCGGCGGTCCGCGAGCGAGCGGTCCAGGGCGCCCTCGGCCGCGGCGACCCGCGCCAGCAGGGCGAACGGATCCGCCGACCGGCGGGTGATCTCGATCTGCTTGAGCGCGGACTGCGCCGCGGACCGGGCCATCATGACCCGCGGGTCGCCGCCGGCGGTCCGCTCGGCGTCGGCCACGTCCTGGGTGAGCGAGGCCACGGCCTTGTCCAGCCGCGGGGCGGCGTCCGTCAGGTCGGCCCGGGCAGCGTCGGTCTGCTGGAGCAGCCGCTCGGCCAGGTCCAGCGTGTGCTGCACGCTGCGGGCGGCCGCGGCGGCGAAGGGCCGGTCTCGCTTCGCGCTCGCCACGCGACCCGTGTCGATCGCCCGCCGCGCGTCCGCGACGAGACGGTCGGCCAGCTCCGCGTTGTCGGCCACCGGGGCGACGCTGTCGGCGGGGAACTCGTCGGCCAGGGTGATGAGCTCCTTGCGGGCCCGCTCGATCTGCCGGTCGAGCCCGCCGGCGCGCTGCCAGCACTCGTCGAAGACCTGGTTCGCCCGGGGCTTCAGGCCGCGCAGCTCCTCGAGCGTCGTCGTACCGGAGTCCAGCAGCGCGGAGGCCTCGGCGCAGCTCGCGAGGGCCGCGCGGGCGAGGTCGCGCCGGGCGTCGTCGTCGGCGGAGACGAGGTCGGCACGCAGGGCGAACGCCGACCGCGTCCGCGCGGTCGCCTCAGCGAGCACCACCTCCAGGTCGTGCGTGTTCCCGCCCTCCGCCTCCGCGCGCGCCACGTCGAGCTCCTGGGCGGAGGTGCGCAGGGCGTCGTCGAGGACGACGAGGGCGTCGTCGACCTGCGCGGCGAGCTCGACGTCGGACAGGTCTTCGTGGCCGTCGTCGTACGCCGCGGCGGGAACCGGAACCGGGGCGGCAGCGGGCGCCGGAGCAGGTGCAGGGGCGGGTGCGGGTGCCGGCGGGTCGGTGGGAGCCGTCGCCCCCACGTCGGCCGGTGCCTCCGCGGCACGGGCGTCCGCGTCGGCCGGTGCCTCCGCGTCGGCCCGGTCGCGGTCGTCGGTCCGGACCTCCTCGTCGGCGTCGGAGACCGGGATGCCCTCGTCCGCCGGGGCCGGCTCCTCCTGCTCCGGCCCTTCGTGCCGCGACCGGCGGTTGCGCAGGTACCACGAGGCGACGGCGATCGCGGCGCCAAGCGCGACGAGACCCAGGAGGGCGAGCGCGGCCTTCCAGAACGATCCGTCGGAGTCCTGCGTGGCGAGTGCCGCCTCCGCGGCGTCCGTCCCGGCGTCGGCCCACTCGCCGTCCGACACCGCCTCCTCGGACGCCGCGACGATGCGCGCGTGCTCCTGGCTGGACAAGGGTCCGTTCACGTCGACGGACAGGCCCTGGACGTGGTCCTCGGTGGCGATCGCGAGCAGGAGGTCCTCGGGTGCGAGGCCCGACTTCGTGGCCGTCGCGTCGGCCCAGTCCTCCGGAGCGATCCCGTCGAACGTCCCGAGGTACACGACGAACAGCCGCAGGGCCGTGTCCTCCTCGACGGCGGCGACCGCGTCGGTCACGCGGTCGAGCTCGTCGTCGGAGAGCGTGCCCTCGTCGTCCGTGACGGGGCCCTCGATCGTGATGGGCATGGCCGACGGCAGGATGTCCTGCATCGTCGCGGCCTGGACCTTGGCGGACAGGAGCGCCGTGCCGGTGGGCGTCGGCTCGGGGAGCGGGGTGGCGTCGTGGTCGGCCCGGACGTCGGCCTCCGCCTGGTCCGACGGCATCGTGCCGTTCACCGCGACCGTCGCGCTGCACAGGCCGATGAGGACGCCGCCGGCGATGACGCCCGCGAGGACGGTGCGCCGCGAGGACGCCGTCGGGGCGGGGGGATCCGGAATTCCCGGATGGCCTGCAGGAGCGGAGGACTCGGTCACAACACCGATGGTCACCCGGCCTCGCAGGGCCCGCAAATCGGAAAGGGCGATATGCGAAGTCCGCGCTACGTGCTTCTCCTCACCCTTGTACGAGCGCACAGCGGCGGCGGTGCGGTGTTGTCGGACCTCACCGAAAGGCGCCCGGCCGGGCGCTCAGTGAACCTCCTCGCCGAGGTCGAGGTCCTCCGCGTCCACGATGCGGTAGGCGTAACCCTGCTCCGCCAGGAACCGCTGGCGATGGGCGGCGAAGTCCTGGTCCACGGTGTCGCGTGCGACCACGGCGTAGAAGTGCGCGGTGCGCCCGTCCTCCTTGGGGCGCATGATCCGGCCGAGTCGCTGCGCCTCCTCCTGCCGCGACCCGAACGCCCCCGACACCTGGATCGCCACCGACGCCTCCGGCAGGTCCACCGAGAAGTTCGCGACCTTCGACACCACGAGCCGCGAGACCTCGCCCGTGCGGAACGCGGCGAACAGCTTCTGCCGCTCCCGCACCGTCGTCGTCCCCGTGATGAGCGGCGCGTCCAGGTGTGCCGCCAGCTCCTCGAGCTGGTCCACGTACTGCCCGATCACCAGGACCTGGTCGTCCGGGTGCCGCGCCGCGAGCTGCTCCACCACACGGTTCTTGCCCGCCGCCGACGCCGCCAGGCGGTACTTGTCCTCGGGCTCGGCCGTCGCGTACGTCATGCGCTCCGACTCGGGCAGCGTCAGCCGTACCTCCACGCAGTCCGCGGGCGCGATGTAGCCCTGCGCCTCGATGTCCTTCCACGGGGCGTCGAACCGCTTGGGCCCGATCAGGCTGAACACCTCGTCCTCCTTGCCGTCCTCCCGGACGAGCGTGGCGGTGAGGCCCAGCCGGCGCCGCGCCTGGAGGTCGGCGGTCATCCGGAAGATCGGCGCCGGGAGCAGGTGCACCTCGTCGTAGAGGACGAGGCCCCAGTCCCGGGCGTCGAGGAGCTCGAGGTGCGTGTACACGCCCTTCCGCTTCGTGGTGAGTACCTGGTAGGTGGCGATCGTGACCGGCTTGATCTCCTTCTTCGCGCCGGAGTACTCGCCGATCTCGTCCTCGGTCAGGGTCGTGCGCCGCACCAGCTCGTCGCGCCACTGCCGGGCGCTGACCGTGTTGGTCACCAGGATGAGCGTCGTCGTGCCCGAGCGTGCCATCGCGCCGGCGCCCACGATCGTCTTGCCCGCGCCGCAGGGCAGCACCACCACGCCCGACCCGCCGTGCCAGAAACCTTCCACCGCCTGCGACTGGTACGGCCGCGGCGCCCACTCGCGCGGCTCCTCGTCCGGCGTCCGCGGCCTGGTGACGGGCAGCAGCTCGATGGGGTGCGCCTCGCCGTCCACGTACCCCGCGAGGTCCTCCGCCGGCCAGCCGAGCTTGACCAGCACCTGCTTGAGGTGGCCCCGCTGGGAGGGATGCACCACCACCGTGGACTCGTCGAGCCGTTCGCCGACCAGGCCCGCGGTCTTCTTGCTCCGCAGGACCTCCGTCAGCACCGCCTTGTCGGTCGCCGTGAGGGCCAGCCCGTGCGTCGGGTGCTTGTGCAGCTGCAGGCGGCCGTACCGCGCCATGATCTCCGCGACGTCGACCAGCAGCGCGTGCGGCACCGGGTAGCGCGAGAACTCGATGAGGGTGTCCACCACCTGCTCGGCGTCGTGCCCGGCCGCGCGCGCGTTCCAGAGCCCCAGCGGCGTCAGCCGGTAGGTGTGGATGTGCTCGGGGGCGCGCTCCAGCTCGGCGAACGGTGCGATCGCCCGGCGTGCGTCCGCCGCCCGCGGGTGGTCTACCTCCAGCAGGAGCGACTTGTCGCTCTGGACGATGAGCGGACCGTCGGCCATGGGCTTCCTCTCGTTCTGTCGTGCTGCGATGCCCGGCTGTCCTGCCGCGACCTGTCGTGCCGCGGTGCCCGGCCGTGCTACCGCGGTGCCGGTGCCGTCGGGGCGTCGTCCCGCTGGTGCCCGTTACAGCGCCTCGTCGGCGGCCGCGACGCGGGCGATACGGTGCACCGCCACGGTGATCTCGGCGTCACGGGCCGGGTCCAGCGCGCGCAGCCTGCCACCGTCGAGCCGCAACGGCCGGAGCGTACGGCGCTCCAGCTTCCCGGCCGCGCCGACCACGTCGACCCGGACCAGCAGCCCGTCCCGGACCGCTTCACGCAGGAGGGCCAACCCGTCGGCGTGCGGTTGTGTTCCCGGCCCGCCCCCCGTCACGGCGTCCGACGGCGGCCGTGGCCGGGTCCGTCCCGTGCCGTCCCCCGGGTCCGACGGGGGCCGATCCCGGGAGGCCACGTCGTCGTCGGCCGCACGCAGCTCCGCGACCAGCACGGACAGGTCCGGCACCGAACGGGTCGGCGGACGGGTGTGCAACGCGTCGTGCGACAGGGCGCCGGCGTCCGACCGCGCGGACAGGGAGACCGCGCGGGCCGACCGGGAAGACGGCCGCCCGGACCCCACCAGGGAGTCGCCGGTGCGCCGGACGTCCAGCACCCGGCCGTCCGGCCGCTCCAGCGCCGAGACCAGCCCGCGCTCGCGCAGCGTCTCGTGCAGCAGGGCGGGCGCGACCGCGGCCACGAGCACCGTCGGCGCGAGCCGGACGAGACCGAGGTGGGCGAGCGCCGGATCGTGCTCCAGGCCGGCGAGCGTGACCTCGTCGGCGGCGCGCAGGTACGACGACGCCACGCCCACCCGCACGGCGCCGTGCCGCCGGGCCGTGTCGCGCACCAGGTACTCCAGCGGCTGCGGCACCGGGACCGGCGAGTGCCGGGCGAGCGCCGTGAGCAGGTCGTCAGCCGTGCGCCCCCGGTCCAGCGCGCGCGTCACCGACGCTGCCGAGAACCGCACCGTCGTGGCGGCACCACGGGACTCCGTGTCCGCCGCGACCTCGACGAGACGCGCCAGGTCCCCCGACGGCCGCCCCGGCACCACCCCCGTGAGGTCCCCCTGCAGCAACATCTCGTCGACCTCCTCGGGCAGCACGCCGCGCAGCGTCTCCGCCAGGTCTCCCGACCCGCTCAGCAGAGCACGGCCCGAGGAGGACAGCGCACCCGCGCCCGTGACGCCCAGCCAGGCCGCCTCGACGAGGAGGCCCCGCACCGCGTCGGCGGGCGGGGCGTTGCGGGGAGACTCCCAGGTGAGGACCGCCAGGACCTCGTCCGACGACAGAGCGCCCTCCGTCGCGGCGACGATCCGGCCGATCGCGGTGCGCAACCGCGGGACCCAGCCGCGCTCCAGGTCCGGCGAGAGCGCGGACCGCAGCGTGCCGCCCTCGTCCCGCGTCCCCACGCGCCACGCCGTACGGCGCGACGCGAGCCAGGCCCGGGCGAGCACGGCCCAGCGGCCGGCATCGTCCAGGTCTTCCCAGCGCGCGTCCACCGGGACGAACGACGGTTGCAGGCCCGCGGAACGATCCGCCGCCGCACCGTCGTCCCGGATCAGCCCCGCCTCCGCGGCGAGCTCCGCGACGAACGCCGCGTCCGCGTCGGCGCACTCCAGCCGCAGCGCGAGACGGCGCAGGTCCCGCACCCCGAGACCGCCCGACCGCAGCACGCGCGGCGGATCGTCCGACCAGGCCGACCGCAGCACAGTCACCCGCCGGACCAGCTCGAGCGCGGCGCTCGCGGACTCGGCCGCGACGGTCGCGCCGGGGATCTCGCGGCCCGTGGGCGCGGGGCGCAGCGCGGGCGAGCGGTGGGTACGGCCGTCGCGCAGCGTGAGAGCCACCTCCTTCGGCAGGAGGACGTGCTGCGAGTCGGCGCGCGCCAGCAGGCCCTGGTCGATCAGGGCGTCGACCGCCGCGCGCTGCCGGGTGCCGCCGGGCGGGACACGCCCCGCGGGTGGTCCCCAGGCGAGCGCGTCCAGCACGGCGCGCTGCTCCGCCGGTGTCTCCCGGACCTGCTCGGCGAGGTCCGCGGCGTCGTCGGTGTCGCGGAGCGCGGGCCCGAGGCCCGCGGGGTGGTGCCCGAAGACCTCGTCGAGGCCGGGGGACGCGCGCAGGACTCCGTCGTCGTTCCAGAGCAGCGCGGCCGTCAGCGCGGTCTCGACGGCGACGTCGATCTGCTGCCGCGTCGCGGGAGGGACGGTCGTGACGTCGGGCGCGGCCGTGGTCCCGGCGGCGGACGGGTCTGGCGGTGCGGCGCCGTCGTCCGTGCGCGGGTTCCGGGGGACGGCGCCGACGGCGGCGGGGACCTGGTCGCGGGAGACCGTGCCCAGGGCGGTGACGGCTTCGACGACCTGCACGACCAGGGCGTCCACCTGGGCCAGGGACCGCTCCAGCGACGTGTGGCTCGACGCACGGGCCGCCAGGGAGCGGAGTGTGGCGGGTGAGGGGACAGCCAGGTCGCCGCGTGCGTGCAGCAACGCGACGAGCGCGGCGTCCGAGCGTTGCCGGAGGTCCTCGGCGAAGCGCCGGGTTGCCGACGCGGGCGCCTCGTGGAGCGATGAGGCCATTGGCAGCCATGCTACGTGGCGCACCTGGGAGGTGGCGCGGGTGCTCGGACAGCGGGCGGCCGGGTGCGTCTTCTCTCGTCCACGGCCTCCGTGGGCGCCGCGCGGGTGCCGCCGCGTCGTCCGGGAAGGTTCCACCCGGTATGAATGCGACGGGCGCTGCGCCGGACCGGTAACCTTGAGCCTTGGCCTGTAGTTCTCCACGCCCGCGTCGGGGAGCTGCGGCCGCCCCAGGTCCGTATGGCGGGTCCGCTCGCCGCGCAGCAGGAGAAGGTTCAGGTGCCCACCGGCAAGGTCAAGTGGTTCGACGCCGATCGTGGCTTCGGTTTCATCGGAAGCGACGACGGCGGTGAGGTGTTCCTCCATGCCTCCGCGCTGCCCGAGGGCGTGGCACCCAAGCCCGGCGCCAAGGTCGAGTTCGGCGTGGCCGACGGTCGCAAGGGGCCGCAGGCCCTGGCCGTCCGCGTGCTGGACGCGCCGGTGCAGTCGGTCGCCAAGAACAAGCGGACGTCGCCCGACGACATGTCCGTGATCGTCGGCGACCTGCTCACCGTCCTGGACGCCGCGGCAACCAGCCTGCGCAAGGGCCGCTACCCCGCCAACTCGGAGAAGATCGCGAAGATGCTGCGCAAGGTCGCGGACGACTTCGCAGCCTGACCGACCACCCGTGAGGCCCACAGTGACGACGACAGCACCCGCCCGGCGTGGTTCGACCCGCCGCACCATCCGGACCAGCCGCGACGCCGTGCTCAACGGCGCCGTCGAGCTGGCACGCGCCGCAGCCGAGGAGGTCGCGGAGCACCCGTCGGACGTCGGGGAGCATCTGGGCACGTCCCTGGACGCCGACCGTGTCGTCTCGCACCGCTTCGCCGCGGCGATGCGCGGCTACCGCGGCTGGCACTGGACGGTGACCGTGGCCCGCGTGCCGCGCAGCCGGAACGCGACGGTCTCCGAGGTGGAGCTCCTCCCCGGCGACGAGGCGATCCTGGCCCCCGCCTGGGTCCCGTGGTCCGAGCGGCTGCGTCCCGGGGACGTCGGTTCGGGCGACGTGCTGCCGTTCCGCGCCGACGACCCGCGCCTGGAGCCCGGCTACCGGCCGAGCGGGGACCCGGAGATCGACGAGGTGGCGATCGACGAGCTCGCGCTCGCCCGCGCGCGGGTCCTGGCCCCCGAGGGACGCGACGCGGCGGCCGAGCGGTGGTACCGCGGCTCGCGCGGCCCGACGTCGGCCGGCGCGGTGGCCTCCGCGTCCGACTGCCTGAGCTGCGGCTTCCTCATCCCGCTCGCCGGCCCGATGGGCCAGCTGTTCGGGGTGTGCGCGAACGAGTGGTCGCCCGACGACGGCAAGGTCGTCTCGCTCGACCATGGCTGCGGCGCCCACTCGGAGACCGACGTCGAGGCCCGCCCGAGCGACTGGCCGGACCAGGCGCCCCTGCTGGACGACGGCGCGGTCGAGGCGGTCGCCGCCGAGGACTGACTCAGCCCCCGTGCCTGCGGGCCCAGAGAAGGCCCGGCACCCCCAGGGCGAGCCCCGTGGCGCAGACGGCGACCGCGGACCAGCTCCCGGCGCCCGCCAAGACCATGACGAGTGCCACGACCAGCCCGGTCGTCCAGATCAGCATGCCGCCCAGGAGCACGCGCGTGAGATGCGTGCGCGGGGCGGGGGGACTCGGGTGGCGGCGCTCCGGGTGCGCCAGGAGCTCGATGATGGTGGGCACAGGATCAGTCTAGGGAGATCGCCCGCAGGGTCGGGGCCAGGCCGCCGACGATCTGGTCGAACGAGGCGCGATAGGTGGAGCCGGACTGGCCGTAGGGGTCGACGACGTCGTCGTCGTGCCGCCGGCCGGCGTGCCGGGGGCGCTCCAGGAGGGCCAGCGGGACGAGCGTGGCGAGCCGGGCGGCGTCGTCGGGCAGGGCGGACGGGTCGAACGTGCCGGGCGGGACCGTGCTCGCGAGCCGGCCGAGCTCGCGCAGGGTGAGGGTGCGGCGGACCGCCACGGGGAGCTGGTCCACGATCCAGGCGCGGTGCCGCGTGGTGAGTGCGAGGATGAGGTCCGCCTCGCGGATCAGCTCGGGGGTCGCCTGGCGAGCGGCGAACCGGGAGACGTCGGCACCGGCCGCGGAGACGAGCCGGGCCATCTGGTCGGGGACGGGCCGGCCGACGAGCGCGCTCGTGCCCGCGCTCGTCACCCGGACGGAATCGTCCAGGCGGCTGTTCAGCAATGCCGCGGCGGCGGGGGAGCGGCAGATGTTCCCGGTGCAGACGGTGAGCACGTTGTAGGGCATGGTGCGCAGGCCTATTCTTCGGATTCGGCATCGACGGGTGGTTCTTCGGATTGTGAAACCCGTGCATGTCGGTGCTATCACACTTGCGCAGGACCGGCTGCCGACGCGCGGGTAACGTATCGCGTACCGGCATATTCTGCCGGAGGTATCCAGTTGAATGTCCGAATTCCGGGCGGGGGGCCTGTGACACATCCGGGATGGGGCGAGAAATGGGCCGGTGCGCCACAGCTCATCGCAGAACCGGGCCGTGAGTCCGGGGCCCCAGGAGAAAGGCCCGGTCACCGGCGGCCGCCGTCGGGCGGGCGCTGGGTGCGGCCGCCGGTCGAACCGGTACGGTTCTGGAGCCCGGCCCGCAGGAGAGCACTGCGCGCCGCGCTGTGGGCGGCGGCGGGGGTCGTGCTCGTCCTCACGCTCGTGGTCGCGTGGGTCGCGGTCGACGCGTTGCGGGCGCGCGCCGCGCTGACCGACGCCGCGGACGGCGTCGCGACGCTGCGCGAGGACGCCCTGGCAGGGCGGACCGACAGGCTCGACCGGCAGGTGGCGGCCCTGCAGAAGGACGCGGAGCAGGCCCGCGGCGCCACCCGGGGTCCGCACTGGTCCGTGGCGCGCGAGCTGCCGGTGGCCGGCCCCACGGTCGAGGCGATCTCGACGATGTCCGAGGTGGTCGACGAGCTGGCACGCGGCGCGCTACCCGATCTCGCGCGGAGCGTGGAGCTCACGGACCCGGCGACCTTCGCCCCGCAGGAAGGACGGATCGACCTGAGGCCGCTGCGGGCGGTCGCGCCCGACGTGGTGCGCGCGGACGAGTCCGTGGGGCTCGCGGCCGAGCGCGTCGAGCGGCTGGACGGGGCGATGCTTCCGCAGGTCGGCGATGCCGTCGATGAGCTGGGCGGTCAGCTGGACGCCCTCCGGTCGACGACGGCGACGGCGGCGCGGGCGGCGGACGTCCTTCCGCCCCTCCTCGGTGGCGACGGGCCGCGGGACTACCTGGTCCTGGTGCAGAACCCGGCCGAGCCCCGGGCACTGGGAGGCATCCCGGGAACCGTGCTCGTGCTGCACGCCGACGGCGGCACGGTGACTCTCGAGGACCAGATGCCGGGCGGCATGCTCGGACCGTACGAGAAGCCCGTGCTCCCGCTGACCGCCGACGAGCTGGGTGTGCTGGGCAGCCGTGGCGAGGTGGGGCGCTGGATGCAGAACGTGACGATGACCCCCGACTTCCCGCGCGCGGCCGCGCTGGCCGGCGAGATGTGGCTGCGCGAGACGGATCAGCAGGTGGACGGGGTGCTCACGGTCGACCCGGTGGCGCTCGCCGCCCTGCTGCGCGACACCGGGCCGGTCGACGTCGCGCCGGGCGTGCAGGTCGCGCCGCCGAAGCTCGCGGACTACCTGCTGAACGACGTGTACTTCGAGTACGACGACCCACGGGCGCAGGACGAGATCTTCGCGGCGGTCGCGGAGCAGGCGTTCGACCGGCTCGCCGCAGGCCAGGACGTGGGCGACGGGGGCATGGTGGACGCGCTCGCCGAGGCGGCGCGCCAGGGGCGGCTGCTCGTGTGGTCGAGCGACGAGGCGGTGAACCGCCGGCTGGCCGGAACGGTCCTCGACGGGTCCCTGACCGGCGTCCGCGGGGACTCGCCGGTGGTGGGCGTGTTCACGCAGGGGGTCAACATGGCCAAGATCGCCTACTACCTCGACACCGAGGTGGACGTGACCGTGGCCGACGAGCGCCAGGACGGCTCCCGGGAGCTCGAGGTCACCGTGACCTACACGTCGATCGTGCCGGAGGGCGGCGTCGCGGAGATGCCGGAGCACGTGCTCGGACGCGACGAGGAGAAGCCCGGGGAGATCCGGGTGCGCTCCTTGCTCTACGCCCCGGCGGGCGGATGGATTGCCGGTGCCTTTTCTGGTGATGAGGAAATCGGACTTACCCCTAAGAAGCAGGGCGAATTCTCGGTGGCTTCCCGAAACATTGACCTTTCGCCCGGCGCGACATCATCGGTGTCCTATGTCATGATCACCGGGAAGCATCAGTCCGGAGATGTCATTCTTCGTGTAACTCCGGGCCCGAGGCCCGCAGATATCACGATCTCGAACCGCGTTCCGGGCAAAGCTGAATGACGTCGATCGGGTGCCGGCCATTCTTTCTGGGCCCGAGGTCAGGTGTATCACGCACCTTCACGCAGCAGAACGCAATCACAGGGGAAAAGAGCAATGCTTCGACGCATTATCGCCGCTGCCTTCGCGCTCGCGGCCCTCATCATGCCCGTCGGTGCGACCAGCGCCATCGCTGGCGAATACGGCCCGGACGAGTACCCATGCACCATCGAGCTGCCCAACGGGGTCGTCGAGGAGGGGTCCACCGTCACCGCGACGGTGACCTGCACCGAAGACACCACCGGCACGATCATCCTCACCGCTGACGACGGCGCCTCTGACGACGCCGCCGGCGCGGACACCGCGGGCACCACTTTCGCGGCGGGCGAGTCCGCCGGGTTCGCAGGTGCGAACGTGGCCGCCGCCGCTGTACGGACCGCGCTGTTCGTGGGTGCGGACATGGCCGCCACCACCCGGAGCGCCCTGTCCGCGGTCGTCCACCGGAGTGTCGCCGACAGTGACACCATCGACAGCGCGGACCTCGACGTCGCCGCTGGTGAGACCGCCATGTTCACGATCTCGGACCTGGCTCCGGGCGACTACACGATCCGGGTGGTCGACGAGGACTGGGAAGACCTGGCCGACCCGGCGAGCCTGACCGTGACTGCCATGCCGTCGGACCACGACGGCTGGACGCCGGGTGCCGGCGAGCTCGCCGCCACCGGTGCGACGGGCGTGCCGTACCTGGCCGTGGCCGGCGGCCTCCTGGTGGCCGGTATCGCCGCTCTCGTCGTGACGCGCAGGGCACGCAAGAAGGTCTGACCGCGACCGCAGGGCCGCGGCGATCGTCGCCCGGCCGACCGATGGAATCCCTCACCGGGCCGTGCGCCGTCTCCCCCTGCCAGGGGCGTAGCGCACGGCCCGGTGACCCGTAGCGAGTGATCTCGGGGAAGAACGTGACGATCGAGAGAGACGCCGTGCCTGTCTCCGCCGTGGATCGCACGACGAAGGTGCTGAAGGAACAGTTCCCGGCGCCACCGGTGCACACGAAGAGCCCGGACGCGTTCCACATCGACATCCCGCGCCCGCGGCGCGGTGCGGCCGCCCGCTGGCAGGACGGCCTCAACGCCCGGGCGCTGCTCCACGACCTGATCGCCGTGAGCCTCGGCGTCGGCCTCGGATACTTCCTGCGGTTCGACAGGGCCGTCGAGGTGGACCTGCTCGAACCGCGCGGCGGGCTGTACGTGCTGCTGAGCGTCGTGCTCGTGGAGGGGTGGGCACTCGCGCTCGGCCTCGCCGGGTCGCGGCGGCCGGAGGTCCTCGGGTCGGGCCGCGAGGAGTATGTGCGCGTGGTCCGCGGGTCGCTCGCCCTGTTCGGGCTGCTGGCGGTGATCTGCTTCCTCGCGAAGTTCGACCTGGCGCGCTCCTATGTGGCGGTGACGCTTCCGGTGGGGCTCGCGCTCGTGCTGCTCGGACGCTGGCTGCTGCAGCGGCGCCTGCACGAGCGACGCCGGCGCGGGGAGTGCCGCCGCCGCACCGTGCTGGTCGGGTCGCGCGAGGCCGTCCGGGACCTGGGGCGGCGGATCGAGCGCGCGAGCAGCGCGGGTTTCGAGGTCGTCGGTGTGTGCGTGCGCGGGGGTGTCGGGTCGGCGTCGCCGCTCGACGGCGTGCCGGTGCTCGGCAGCGTCGGGCAGGCCGCCGAGGTCGCGGCGCGCGTCGAGGCAGACGCGGTGGCGGTGACCGCCCACGAGGACGCGACTCCCGCCGCGTTGAAGCAGCTCGCCTGGGACCTGGAGTCCACCAGCGCCGACCTCGTGGTGGTGACGGGGCTGGCAGACGTCGCGGCCCCGCGGCTCGTCGTCACGCCCGTGGACGGTGCGCCGATGGTCCAGCTGACGCATCCCGGCTACACCGGGCTGCAGCACGCCGCCAAGCGTGCCTTCGACCTGGCCGGGGCGGTGCTGATCCTGGCGGTCGCGCTCGTGCCGCTCGCCGTCTGCGCCGCGCTCGTGAGGCTGACCTCACGCGGGCCGGCCTTCTTCCAGCAGCAGCGCATCGGACTGAACGGCGCGCCTTTCACGATGTACAAGCTGCGGTCCATGCGCCAGGGCGCCGAGGGGCAGCTGACCGAGACGCTCGGCGCGGAGGCGGGCGTCTTCTACAAGCCGAAGGACGATCCGCGCGTGACGCCGATCGGGCGCTTCCTGCGCAAGTACTCGATCGACGAGTTCCCGCAGCTCGTCAACGTCCTCAAGGGCGACATGAGCCTCGTGGGGCCGCGCCCCCAGGTCGCCGACGAGGTGCGGCAGTACGACGCCATGTGGAAGCGCCGGCTGTTCGTCAAGCCCGGGCTGACCGGGCTGTGGCAGGTCAGCGGGCGGAACGACCTGCCGGTCGACCAGAGCGTGCGGCTGGACCTGTACTACGTCGAGAACTGGTCCCTGCTCGGGGACGTGGGGATCCTCCTGCGTACGGCGCGGGAGGTCTTCCTGCCGAGCGGGGCCTACTGACCGGGGGCCGGCGCCCCGCACCGGGGCCGCTGGCGCCCCGCGCCCTGGTGCCCGTCCGGGCGCCGGTGTGATCCAGCAGAGACCAGAGGAGTGAGTCCGTGGGCCCTGACGGCGACGTCACCCTGATCACCGTGACCTACAACAGCGCGCGCACGCTGACGGAGTTCTGGCGGGACCGGCCGTTCGGCCGCTACCCGTGGATCGTCGTCGACAACGCGTCGACGGACGGCTCCGCGCGGATCGCCCGGGCGATGGGAGCGCGTGTGCTGGAGCTGCCCGCCAACCGCGGGTTCTCCGCGGCCAACAATCTCGGCGCCGCCGCGGCCGACGCCGACGTGCTGATCTTCTGCAACCCCGACGTCACGGTCACCGAGGACGGGATCGCCGCGCTCGCCGACGGCGCCCGCCGGCACGGTGGCATCGTCGCGCCGCAGCTGGTCAACGGTGACGGGACGCTGCAGGAGAACGGCCGGGGCACGCCCTTCCTCACGCGGAAGGCGAAGCACCTCCTCCGCCTGCCCGACGCGCGGTACCAGCGCTTCGCGCGACGGGGCGAGCTGGTCGGCGTCGTGTGGGCGATGGGCGCCGCGATCGCGATCACGCGGTCCGCGTTCGAGGCCCTCGGCGGCTGGGACGACAGGTTCTTCGTCTACTACGAGGATGCCGACCTGGGCGTGCGGGCCTGGCAGAACGGGCTGGGTGTGCGCATCGACGGCGACGTGCGCTGGCAGCACGGCTGGGGGCGCGAGACCGGGCGGGGCTTCTCGGCGCGGGCCTGGCGGCTCGAGGTCGCGGCCGCCTGGCGGTTCTACCGGAAGCACCCGTACTGCCTCGTCCCGGTCGGCCGGCGTGCCGAGCAGCTGCACCGGGTCGACTCCGCGGGCCCGTTCGTCGGGGCGCGCGCATGACCGCCGGTGCGGGGGAGAGCCGCGCGGCCCGGAGGCGGCGGAACGCCGTCCCGCTGGTGTCGCTCGCGATGACCGTGCTGAACGAGGAGCGCAGCCTCCCGGCGTTCCTCGAGTCGTTGTCCGCGCAGACGATGCTGCCCGACGAGGTGGTCGTCGTCGACGGCGGGTCCACGGACGCGACCATGTCCCTCCTGCAGGCCTGGGGCGAGACCGCGACGGTGAAGCTGACCCTCGTCGAGTCCGCGGGAGCCAACATCTCCGAGGGCCGGAACCTCGCGATCGAGCGTGCCCAGCACGACCTGATCGCCGTCACCGACGCGGGGACCCGGCTCGACCCGGGCTGGCTCGGCGCGCTGCTCGCGGCGAGGACGGACGACGTCGACGTCGTCTCAGGGTTTTTCGAGCCCGTGTGGAGCTCGTGGCACGAGCGGCTGTTCGCCACGGTGCTGATGCCGCTGCCCGACGAGATCGACCCGGAGACGTTCCTCCCGTCCAGCCGCTCGCTGCTCGTCACCCGGCACGCGTGGCGCGTGGCGCAGGGCTACCCGGAGTGGCTCGACTACTGCGAGGACCTGGTGTTCGACCTCGAGATGAAGCGCGCCGGGCTCCGCTTCGTCTTCGCGCCCGCCGCGGTCGCCCGCTGGGCCGCCCGTGACACCTGGCGCGGGTACGTGAAGCAGTACTACAGGTACGCGCGCGGCGACGGGAAGGCCGGCCTCTGGCCGAAGCGGCACGCCCTGCGCTACGGGGCGTACGCCACCGGGATGGTGGGTCTGCTCGCCCCGCACCCCCTGGTGGCCCGCCCGCTGCTCGTGCTCGGCTTCCTCGGATACTGCGCCAGGTACTTCCGCCGCGCCTGGCGGCGGCGCCCGCACGGCGTGCTCGGGACGCTCCGCCTCCTGGCGGCGGTCCCGGCCGTGGTCCTCACGGGCGACGTGGCAAAGATGCTCGGCTACCCGGCGGGCCGGGCCTGGCGCCGCACCAACCGTTGAGTGCCCGTGATCGGTCGGGCACGGCGCGTCGCGTCCGGCAGAAATGCATCGAGGATCGGACGGGTGTGATGCCGGAAGGAATTCCTCCTCGGGTGCTTTCCTCGCGAAGGCGTGGGTCACCGTCGGCGTGGTCGGGGCCGGTGCGCAACGCCTTGTCGACGCGCGGTCCCGAACCTGTCGGGATACGCTCCCCAGCGGGAGGCGGGCGATTTTTGCGCCGCGCGGAAAAAGGCGCTCCCGTCGGATTCTTCTGTCTACTCCGGGCCCGGAGGCCTCATGGGACTGGCTGAGTATCTCGGCATTCTCCGCAAGTACTGGATGACCATCGTGGCGACCATTGCGGCGGCTCTCGTGCTCGCCGTGGTCGTGACGATGCTGGCGACGCCGCGCTATCAGGCGTCGTCCCAGGTCTTCGTCTCCGTGCGGGGCGGAGAAGACTCGGTGAACGCGCTCGTGGCCGGCCGGAACTTCTCGGCCGAGCAGGTGACGTCGTACACCGAGCTGGTGACCAGCCCTCGGGTGCTCGAACCCGTGATCGAGGAGCTCGGCCTCGCGGACACCCCCGCGTCGCTCGCGTCCCGTGTCTCGTCCGACCGGCCCAAGAACACGGTGCTGATCAACATCGCCGTCGACGACGAGTCACCGTCGATCGCGGCGAGCGTGGCGAACGGCATCGCGGACAGCCTGGCCACCGTGGTGGCTGAGCTCGAGACCGAGGAGGGGAGCAGCACCTCCCCGGTGGAGGTCAGCACGATCCGTGAGGCGACGTCGCCTGTGGTGCCGGCCTCGCCCCGCCCGGCGCTGAACATCGTGCTCGGACTGCTGGCGGGCCTCGTGGTGGGCATCGGGATCGCGGTGCTGCGCGACCTGCTCGACACCCGGGTCCGCACCCCGCACGACGTCGAGACGATCACCGGCGCGTCCGTGATCGGCACCATCCCGTTCGAGGCCGGGACGTCCACGCGGCCGTTGATCGTCTCCGACAGCCCGCAGGGCCAGCGCGCCGAGGCGTTCCGGCGCCTGCGGACGAACCTCCAGTTCCTCGAGGTCGGCAGCAGCTCACGGTGCTTCGTCGTCGTCTCGGCGCTGCCGGGGGAGGGGAAGTCGACGACGTCGATCAACCTGGCGATCGCGCTGGCCGACGCCGGTTCGCGGGTCGCGGTGGTGGACGGCGACCTGCGCCGCCCGAGCGTCTCGCGGTACCTCGGGCTGGAGGGCTCCGTGGGTCTCACCACCGTGCTGATCGGCAAGGTGGAGCTGGAGGACGCCATGCAGCCGTGGGGCAACGAGAACCTGCACGTGCTGCCGTCGGGCCAGATCCCGCCGAACCCGAGCGAGCTGCTGGGGTCGGTGCAGATGGTACGGACCATCGAGCGGCTCACGCAGCAGTACGACGTCGTCCTCATCGACTCCGCACCGCTGCTGCCGGTGACCGACGGCGCGATCCTGGCGAAGATGACGGGTGGTGCGATCCTGGTCGTCGGCGCGGGCGTCGCCCACAAGGCGCACGTCCACGAGGCGGCCGGAGCGCTCCGTACCGTCGACGCCGACCTGGTCGGCACGGTCCTGAACCGGAGCGAGGTCGCCGAGCGGTCCAGCTATCGGTACCAGTACTACTCGAGCGACGACGACTCGCCGTCGGGCGGGAAACTCGGCGACGAGCGCGAGAGCGTGCTCGGCCTGCCGAGCCTCGCCGGCCTGGGGCGGCTCGGGCGCCGCGCCGTCCGGCGCCCGGCGGGTCATGGCACGGGCCGGGCGGCTCCGGCCGTGAAGGACCCCGTCGGCAGCCGGGCGTCGGGCGCCGCGAGCAGGGCGGCGGAGGCCGCGCGGCGGGCGGTGGACGCGAGGGCGGTGGGCCGCGCCACCACGGCGGAGCGGGCGGCCGACGACGCCGCCGCCGCCCGCGCGTGGCCGGCACGGCGCCCGTGGGCGAAGAGTCTGCCGGGCCGGCTTCCGTGGCCGCCCGTGAACTCTCCCCACTGAGGCGAGCAAGGAGCAGCAGAGTGATTGCGCAGATCGATCGAGAGTACGTGCGGACCGCCGGGTTCTCCCCGGCCCTGCGCCGGCTCGCCGCCTACGTGTTCTTCGAGGGCCGTCCCGCCGTGGTGCGCGGGCAGTGGTTCAACCCGGCGGTCCGGACGAACCTCGACGTGGGGCTGCATCTCGGGCTCCGCGGGACGGTAGACCGGCCGGTGTTCGTCGTCGGGATCGGGCGGTCCGGGACGACTCACCTGAGCCGGCTGCTCAGCGCGCACCGCGACGTGGCGTGGCTGAACGAGCCGAAGATGATCTGGAACCTGGTCCACGGCGGCGAGGATGTGAGCGGCTTCTACGCGCCGCGCGGACGGTTCCGGCTCGACGGGGACGATGCGACGCCGGAGGTCCGGGAGCGGGCCGAGAACCTGTTCGGCTACTTCCTGGCCACGGTCCGGGCCGGCCGGCTGGTCGACAAGTACCCGGAGATGACCTACCGCATCCCGTTCCTGCGGGCCGTGTTCCCGGACTGCAAGATCGTCGCGATCGTGCGCCGCCCGGACGACTTCGTCAGCTCGGTCCTGGCCTGGAACGAGCGCAACGCCCACGACGGCCAGGACTGGTGGGGCGTCGCCGACAGCAAGTGGGACCACATGCGCGCCGAGCTGGTCCCGGCCGACGCGGCGGTCGACGCGGCGCTGGCGTCGACCGGCCGCGCGGCGGGCCCGGCGGAGAAGGCCGCCGCCGAGTGGGCGCTGGGCATGCGTTCGATCCTCGCCGCGGGCGACGCGGTCGACGAGATCGTCCGCTACGAGGACCTGGCGCTGCACCCGGCGAAGACACTCGAAGGGCTGCTGGAGACCTGCGAGCTGGCCCGCAGCCCGCGTGCGCTCGAGCTCGCCCGGCGGACGACGTCGAGCAGGCTGCGCGAGGAGCGGGCGGACTTCGGCGCGCTGGCCGACGTCGTCGCCGGCACCCGGGAGGCGATCGGCGTATGAGCGAGGAGCCGGTCATCTCCGTCGTCATCCCCTGCCTGAACGGCGCCGAGAGCCTCCCGCGGCAGCTCGACGCGCTCCTGGCGCAGGAGGTCGACAGCGCGTTCGAGATCGTCGTCGCGGACAACGGGTCCACCGACGCGAGCCGCGACGTCGTCGCCGGCTACACCGCCCGGGACCCGCGCGTCCGGGGCGCCGACGCCGGCCGGGTGCGCGGGATCAACCACGCCCGCAACATCGGGGTGGAACATGCCCGCGGCGCGTTCGTCCTGCTGTGCGACTGCGACGACGAGGTGCAGCCGGGCTGGCTCGCGGCGATGGACCGGGCCCGCGCGGACGGCCGCCCGTGCGTCGGGGGAGACCTGATCCGTGAGCTGCCGGACGGCACTGTGACCGTCCGGGAGAGCGGAGTCGAACGCGTCACCTGGCCGGACGTGCCCCGGCCGTTCGGCGCGAACTGCGGGTTCGCGCGGGAGGTCTGGGAGCGGCTCGGCGGCTTCGACGAGTCGTTCCGGGGCGGGGGAGACGAGTCAGACTTCTTCTTCCGGGCGCACCTCGCGGGTTTCGCGACGACGGCGGTGCCGGGCGCGGCGGTCCGCTACGTGGAGCGCGACGGCGTGCGGGCGATCGCGCGGCAGTACTTCAACTACGGCAAGGGCCGGGCGAAGCTCCTCAGCAAGTTCCGGCGGCACGGTATGCCGCGCCCGGCGCCGTGGCGGTTCCCGCTCGTGGTGGGCGGCGCGCTCGTCTTCATCCTGGTCGGGGGGCAGGGTGGGGTGCAGCGGCGGCGCGGCATCGGTCTCGTGGCGAACCGCGCCGGCCGGGTGGTGGGCAGCTGGCGCGAACGGACGCTCTGCCTCTGAGGGACCGACCGGGTCAGACCCGGTCGGTGATCAGACGACGAGCGGCGCGGCCCAGGCGGCTGCGCAGGCGCGGCGGGAGGATGCCGAGCGCCCGGCGGGGGAGCAGCCTGCGAGCACGGCGGTAGGTGGACGCGTCGTCGAGGCGGGTCCAGGCACGGGCGAAGTCGGCGCGGAGGGTGTCGGCCGCCGGATAGGCGCCGGGAGTGTCCGCGTCCGGGAAGGCCAGCGTGGACAGATGGTCCCAGGTGCGCTCGGCGACGTCGCGCAGGTACGGCGGGATGGCGAGCTCCTCCCAGCCGGCCGAGACGCGCCGCAGGTGCGGGTCCACGAAGGAGTCGACGTCGGCTGTCGCGGCGGCGTCGTCCCGCAGCGCGTGCTCGATCCCGAGCGTGCGGGCGGCCCGGCGGACCGGTGGCCGCCAGTTGGTCAGCAGCTCTTCGTAGCGGACGAAGGCGCGCGGTGCGCCGCGGGTCACGAGCTCCGTGCGGAGCATCCCGTTGACCCACATCGCGATGCCGTCCGCTGCCTGCTGCGGCCCGTAGTAGGTGGACTTGCTGCTCACCACCTCCGCCGGCGAGCGGAGCAACGTCGCGAAGGACGCCCGCGCCCCGGCCGCCCCGGTGGCGTGGCGCCAGGGGTCGATGAACCAGATCAGCCGCGGGTCCTTGAGCACGAGGTGGTCGGCGGCCGCGAAGTGCTCGTCGAGCCAGACGGTGGCCGCGTCGACGGTGCGGGCGCGGGCGGCGGCGAGCTCGGCCTCGGCGCCCGCACCCGGTCGGGGGTCGGCGACGGCCACCTGCGCGCGCCGGAGGACGTCGTCGTGCAGGTCCACCATCCAACGGGGTTCGTTGAAGCCCCGGGGGTTGCTCCGGTCGGCCACCACCTCCGGGGCGGGGACGTGCAGCCCGAGGCGGCGGAGGACGCCCGCGAACGTGCTCGTCCCGCTGCGGCCGGAGCCGACGACGAAGACCGCTTCCCGGCGCTGCTCGTGGAGGTTCATCGGATCAAGTCTCACGTGGCCAGGTGCTTCGGGCATCCGCAGTGCGCGGACGATGCGTCGCCGGGTGCGGACGGTGCCCAGGGCGCGCCGTCGCGGATCGGTGGGTAACGTCGTCGGACATGGGCCGAATTCCCCGGGGCATCCTGCACATCGGCGCGGAGAAGACCGGTACGACGGCCATCCAGACGGCCCTCGTCGACCAGGCCGCCGAGCTACGGCGGCACCGCGTCTGCTACCCGTCGTCGTTGCGTCCCGGCCGCGTCGTGAGCCACACGAGGCTCGTCACGTACGCGGCGGACCCGGCCCGCGTCGACGACCTGCGCCGCTGGGCGAACGTGACGGGCCCGGAGCAGGCCGCCGCGCACCGCCGGGCCGTGGAGCGCGAGCTGGCCGAGGAGCTGGCGGCGTCGGGCGAGCCCGAGGTGCTGCTGCTGAGCAGCGAGCACTGCCAGAGCCGGCTGCGCAGCGTCGCGGAGGTCGCCACGCTGCGGGACCTGCTCGGGCGGTTCTGCGACGAGGTGACCGTCGTCGTCTACCTCCGCCCGCAGCACGAGGCCGCGCTCAGCCTGTACAGCACCCGGCTCAAGGCGGGCCTGCCGGCGGGGGACCCGCTGTCCGGCAGGCCGGCGCAGCCGGGTTTCTTCGACTACGGCGCGCTCGTGGAGCGGTGGGCCGAGGTGTTCGGGGACCGCTGCGTGCGGGTACGTACCTACGAGCGGGACGAGCTCGTGGGCGGCAGCATCGTCGACGACTTCCGGGACGTGGCGGACCTCCCGGTGGCGCTGCGCCGGCCGGTCCGGCGGGCGAACCCCTCGCTCAGCCCGCGCGGGCTGCGGGTGCTCGGCACGATCAACGCCGTGCTGCCGCGGTTCGTGCTGGGCCGCAAGAACCCGGTACGGGCGCCGGTGGCGCGCGCGGTGGAGCGCCTCTTCCGTGGTGGCGGGCCGGTGGTGAGCCGTGACGAGGCGATGGCCTTCTACGACCGCTACGCGGAGACGAACGAGGTCGTCCGCCGCCGGTTCTTCCCGCACCGCGAGACGCTGTTCACCCCGGACTTCAGCTCGTACGCCTGAGGGAGTGTCGGCGCGCACGCCCGCCTGTCAGTCGTGGAGCAGCGGTCGCCAGAACCGCTCCTGACGCGGCTCCGCGGTGTGCGCGGGCGAGCCCCACGGGGCCGCGTCGTGCAGGGCGTCGACGTCGTATCCCAGGGAGGCGATCCGGGCGCCGAACCGTTCTGCCACCTCGCGCCGGTACCTGGGCAGGAGGATCGGGTCGGCGATCTCCCGGGCCACCGGGTGCCTGGCCCGCCAGGGACGGCGCCCGGCCCGGCGCACGTGCTCGACCGCGCGCGGCACCACGCCCGACGCCGAGGCCCACCACGCGCGCTCGTAGGTGTCGCTGCGGCGCACGTCGACGCCGTCGTCCGGGATCGGCGGGGCCCCGAGGAACTCCGCCACCCGCGACAGCACCTCCCCGGGCTCGCGTATCAGGTGCTCGTACCGCACCACCAGGAGGTTCTCGATGCACTCGGCATCGTCCGCGAAGACCTCGTGCGCGTGCACCCAGTGCTCGATCAGCCGTGGCAGCCCGACACCGTAGCGGCCGGTGCGCAGGCCGGCCCACTTCCGCATCGCCAGGGACTGCACCACCGGGTGCCGGGTCACGGCGATGAACCGCGCGTCCGGGAAGAGCTCCTGGAGGTACCGCATCTTGGTGAGGTTCGGCGGGGACTTCTCCACCAGGAAGCGCGCGCCGAGGTTCCAGTACGGGGACCAGGCGTCCCAGAGCTGCCAGGCGGCGTCGGGCAACGCGTCGTCCTCGGTCAGGTGCGCCTCGGGCGCGAACGCCCACCGGTCCATCCGCCCCAGCGCGCCGACGTACGTCCGCTGCAGGTGCTGCCCCTCGTCCATCGGGACGCCGGTGTTCCGGAGCCCCGAGCTGCCGGGTACCGACCCGAGCGCGTCCGCGACGAGCGTGGTGCCGCTCCGGTGCATCCCGCCGATGAACACCAGGCGGTGGGACTCCCAGGGCGAGGGAACGATCGACATGCTTCCTACCCTGACGGCGACCGTCCGGGTCCGCACGTCGACCGGGACGCCCTGTCGCAACTGTGCCCGGACGCTGCGTGCGCCGGTCGTGCTCGGCGGTCGGTCACGGCCTCGGGCCTCGGTCGGGCTACGTGTCCCCGTAGCCGAAGCGCCGGGCGAGCAGGGGCTCTCGGGCCAGGATCTCTGCCCGGTGCTCCTCACCGGCCTGGCGCAGCTCGGCACGGTCCATCCCGGCGCTCATGTTGCGCGGGCCCTCCCGCCACAGTGCGGCGATGACCTTGTCGACCGGACGGCGCCACCGGATGCGGTCCTCGTACTTGCGCACGAACGCCTCGAGGTCCTCGCGGAGGTGCTCCAGGCGGAGGGACTCGTCGACGACGCTGTACCGGTCGTAGACGGCGAGGAACTCGTCGGGGGTCCGGGCTCGCCGGAACCTGAGCACGGGGTTCGGCACGGCCAGCCGCGCGACACGGTAGGACATGATCCCGGCGCACCGGTGAGCGCCGGACCACCGGTAGGACCGCGGATCCAGGTAGCGCGCACCGGCCGCGGCCAGCACGAACTCGAGCCAGCGGCCGAAGCCCGCAGGCTGCCCCGTGTACAGCGCGCCGTTCCCGGACCGGGTGATCGAGCCGTACATGGCCCCGCGGCCCATGCACCCGAAGGCGTAGAGCGAGGTATAGGCCTCCACCGGGTCGCGGACGGAGATCACGTGGATGCGCCCCCGGGGCGGGAACCATTCGAGCGGGCCGTGCATGCGGTACCGGGTCCGCCGCTCGGCGACCTGTCTCTCGAACAGCCTCGTGAGGAACGACGACCCGGTCTTCTGCACGTCCAGGTAGGCGAAGGATTCGTAGGCCTGCACGATCAGTCCTTTCCGTTCTTCCGGTCGGTGTGGTCACGGCGTCTCTCGCCGCGTCCCGTACGCAGGAGCTGGACCGCAGCGACGCACTGCACCAGGTCACGGCGGTATGCGGGCAGCACGGCCGCCTCGATGGCAAGCACGGCGAGCAGCACGGCCGCACCGAGCCCCAGCGACGGCCACGGGCCGGCGAACCCCGCTGCCCCGACCGCGAGGTGGGCGGCGACCGCGGCCACGAAGTACGTCACGACGGCGCGCAGCGCGTTGCCGAACAGCCGGCCCACCCGTGCGGCGGGCACGACCCGCCCCGCCCACCAGAGGGCGAACGGCCATTGCAGCGCCGCCGCCAGCGCGTACCCCGCGGCGACGCCGGTCACCCCCCACATGCTCCCGACCAGGACCGCCAGCACGAACACCGGCCGCGTCACCAGGTTCAGGCGGAGCTGCTGCCCGGTCCTGCCGGACGAGGTGAACACCCAGTTCTGGACGAAGCCGATCGCCTGGAAGACTCCGCCGAGCACGAGGAGGGTGAAGATCGGGACGGCGTCGTGCCACGAGTCGCCCAGCACCACCAGGACGAGTGGCTCCGCCACGGCCCATGCCAGGGCGAGGGCGGGGACGAGGACGTTCAGCAGCACGAGCTGGCCGTGTCCCAGGTACCGGGCGTACCGGTCCGGGTCGTCCTGGATGCGGGAGAGCACCGGGAGCGCGACGCGGGCGACGGGCGCGTTGAGCTGGCTCACCGGCAGCTTCACGAGCTGGTAGACCCGGTTGTACAGGCCCGCCGCGGTGGGCCCGACGGTCATGCCGATGACGACGGTGTCCACGTTGTTGCCGAGATAGGTCAGGGCCTGGGTGCCGAACAGGTTGACGCCGTACCCGATCATCGGCCGGACCGACTCCGTCCGCCGGGGACGTCCGGGCCACCATCCCGCCACGCACGCCGGGCCGATGGCGACGACCGCCGCCGTGAGCAGCTGCTGCACGACGAGCGCCCAGTAGGAGCCGCCGAGGAGCGCCACGGTCACGGCGCCGGCGAGCCCGAGCGCGGGGCCGACCGTGTCGAACACCGCCATGGCCGTGAACCGCAGGTCGCGCTGGAGCGCGGCGCGGAACTGCGCTCCGAACCCGTTGAGCAGGAAGACGACGGACAGGCTGCGGGTGACGGGTTCGAGGACCGGCTCGCCGTACAGGGCCGCGACGAGCGGCGCGACGGCGAACGTCGCCGCCGACAGCGCCACGCCGAGCCCGGCGTTCAGCCAGAACAGGTTGTCCCGTTGTCCCCGTGTCAGGACCGGCGCCTGGATCGCTGCCTTGGACAGCCCGAACTCGCGGACCAGCTCGGCGATGCCGACGACCGCCATGACCATCGCGACGTATCCGAAGGCGGCCGGGCTCAGTATCCGGGCGAGCACCGCCAGCGACGCGAGCTGCAGCGCGAACCGTGCCGCCTGGCCACCGATGGTGACGGCACCTCCGTGCGCGGCGCTCCGGCCGAGGCTTCGCGTCGGCGTGAAGGTGGAGCCGTGCGCCACGATTCCTCCCGGTCGAAACGTGCCAGCAGGCAGGGGAATTCGAAAGATGAGTCCGGTGAACCACGGTTCGACATTCCGACACGTCGGATTCGAACGTTTCGGCGGCCCTTTGATGCCGGAGCGTCTGATGGTGCTACATCACGGCCATACCGGTCCGACGTGCACACCATAACGCGCGGATTTCGACGGTGCTCGGTGACGCTGCGGGTTGTGCGACCGGTGACTATCGTGAAGCCGACCCTTCCGCGAGCTCGCGAGGAAACCGCATCACCATGACGCTGCTCTTTCCCGACCAGGGCTTCCGGACGGAGGCTGCGGTCGGTGCTGCTCCGGACACCGTGCCCGCGCCGGACGGCCTTTCTCGCCGGGCCCGTCTCCTGGTGGTCGGGTCGACCGTGGTGATGGTGGTCGGCATGCTCTTCGGAATGAAGCTCACCGGGCGCTTCGCCGTCTCGAACCTCGCGCAGCTCGTCGGGACGCTGGCCCTGCTGGCCGCGTTTCCGCGACTGCTGCGCACCAAGGACATTCTCCTGCTGCTGCTCGGTGTCGCGTCCGTCGCCCTCGCGTCGGCCTCCGTGTCGTTGCAGTACGGATACACGATGTCGGTGTTCCACTCCGGATACTTCTTCGTCACTGCCGTGTATTTGATCGCGATATACCGGGCATGTCGTCACTTCGGGGCGACGGGTGCTTTCCATGACGGGCTGCGCCGGGCGATCCCGGTGTGCCTCGTCCTCCTGCTGGCCACCTACGCCCTCGAGATCGCGCAGGGCGCGCAGTACCCCACCCTCGGCTTCGACGACAAGTCCCACGGGTCCCTCGCCGCCGCCTTTCTCGCCTTCGCCTCGTTGCGGTTCCTGCGAGGGCGCGGTCGCCTGCTCGTCGCGCTCGTGTTCCTCGGGATCGCGCTGGTCACGCCCTCCCGGCTGCCCTACCTGCTCGTGCCGTTCCTGGCCGTGGCGTTCTTCGTGGAGTACCGGGGCATCCGCCGCCAGGCGACGGAGCCGTGGAAGGTGTACCTGGCCCACCTCCTGCTGCTCGCCCTCGCCGCAGCGCCGACCCTGATGGTCCTCCGCAACGGGGAGATGTTCCGTGCGGGGTTCGGCCGCGTCTTCGAGCCCGAGGACGTGACACGGGCGTCGACAGAGAGCCATCTCGACCTCCTGCTGGCCGGCGGGGAGCTGAAGGTCGAGAGCATCGAGAACCTCGTCCTGGGTGTCACACCGGGCGGGTACGCCGGCACGCTGGCAGCCAGCGAGGTCGACCTGTCCAGGTACCGGTTGCCGATCAACGACATCGTCGCCGGGACCGCGCCGATGCACTCGTCGATCGGATCGATCGCCCTGGAGTTCCCGCTCTGGGTCGCCGGGCTCTACGTCATCGTGCTCGCCACGTCCTGCGTCGCGCTCCTCCGGCGTCGCGAGTGGGGGTTCGCGCTCTTCCTGGTCGGGTTCGTCGGTGCGACGTCGTTCTACTCGACCCACAACGAGGTGCTGTACACCGTGGCGCTCGCCACCGTCCTGTCCCTCGCCTTCGGGCAGCCGGGAGCGCGCCGCGCTCCAGGTCAACCTGCACGAACGGGACCGATCTGAAACACTGCGAGGCATGCCTGAAGCATCGAAGATCGTGAAGGCCGCATCGGCGATCCTGCTCGACTTCGACGGTCCGGTCACCAGGCTCATGCCCCCGAGCGTCGCCGCCGACGCCGCCGAGGACGCCCGGCGCGGTCTCTTCAATGCCGCCGTACCGGTCCCCCGCTCGCTCGACAAGACCAAGGACCACCTCGAGGTGCTGCGCCACGCCGGCACCCTCGACCGCGTCGCCATCCGCATGACGGACGACGCCTGCATCAAGGCCGAGGTTGCGGCCGCCGCCAGGTCCGAACCCACCCCCGGCGCCCGCGAGATGCTGAAGGCCACCGCCAAGCGCGGGCAGGAGGTCGTCATCATCAGCAACAACGCTCCCGAGGCCATCGAAGCCTTCCTGAACCGGGTCGACCTCGCCGGCTACGTCGAGCTGATCATCGGCCGGCCGCCGCGCCGCCCGGACCTCATGAAGCCGAACCCGTTCATGGTGCGCGGCGCGCTCACCCGGATCGGCATCCCGGCCGCGGATGCCGTCATGATCGGCGACTCCGCCGGCGACATGCGGGCCGCGCGCGCCGCCGGCGTGCCAGCCGTCGGCTTCGCCCGGACCCCCGGCAAGGTCAAGATCCTGCTCGAGGCCGGGGCCGACGAGGTGACCGAGGACATGGCAGAGCTTGTCTGAACTGTTCCCGGGTAGAGCCCTCCGCGAAACATTCCTGACGTAGATTTCCGGCTGCAGCACGACCACGCACACGGAGGATCACCACGTCATGGCGTCCAAGCAAGCACCGGAGGCACCCGGAGTGCTCGACCGGTATTTCCGCATCAGCGACCGCGGTTCCACCGTCGCCACCGAGATCCGCGGCGGCCTCGTCACCTTCTTCACGATGTCCTACATCCTCGTCCTGAACCCCCTGATCATCGGGACGGTCCAGGACGACGGCTTCGAGGGGAGCTTCCTCGGCGGTGGCTCCGCGCCGAACCTGGCCGCCGTCGCCGCCGCGACCGCGCTCGTGGCCGGCGTCATGAGCATCCTCATGGGCGTCGTCGCCAACTACCCGATGGCGCTCGCCGCCGGGCTCGGGCTGAACGCCGTCGTCGCCTTCTCGATCGCGGCCCTGCCGGGCATGACCTGGCCCGACGCCATGGGGCTCGTGGTGCTGGAGGGCCTCGTCATCCTGATCCTCGTCCTCACGGGCCTCCGGGAGGCCGTGTTCAAGGCGGTACCGCACGACCTCAAGGTCGCGATCTCGGTCGGCATCGGCCTCTTCATCGCGTTCGTCGGCCTGGTCGACGCCGGCTTCGTGCGCATCCCCGCCTCCCAGGCGACGCCGGTCGAGCTGGGCATCAGCGGTTCGCTGGGGTCGTGGCCGCTGCTGGTCTTCGTGGTCGGGCTGCTGCTGACGATCGTGCTCATGGTGCGCAAGGTGAAGGGCGCCATCCTGATCGGCATCGTGGCCGCGACGGTGCTCGCCGTCGTCGTCGAGGCCGTCGTGGGCGCCGGTGGCACCACGCCCGACGAGCCCGTGCCGACCGCGTGGCGGCTGAACGTGCCCGCCGTGCCGGACAGCTGGTTCGGGCTTCCCGACCTCTCGCTGCTCGGCCAGTTCTCGCTGTTCGGCTCGTTCGAGAAGATCGGCGTCGTCGCCGCGCTCCTGCTCGTGTTCACGCTCCTCATCGCCGACTTCTTCGACACGATGGGCACGATGGTCGCCGTCGGCGCGGAGGCGAAGCTGCTCGACGAGCAGGGCAACCCGCCGAAGACCAAGCAGATCCTCATCGTGGACTCGATCGCGGCGGCCGCCGGCGGTGCGGGCTCGGTCTCGTCCAACACCAGCTACATCGAGTCGGCGACCGGTGTCGGTGACGGCGCGCGGACCGGTCTCGCGTCCGTCGTGACGGGCCTGTGCTTCCTGGTGTCGATGTTCTTCGTGGACGTCGTCAAGGTGATCCCCTACGAGGCCGCGACGCCCGCGCTCGTGGTGGTCGGCCTGCTCATGGTCGCGCAGATCACCGGGATCGACTGGAAGAACCTCGAGGTCGCCGTGCCGGCGTTCCTCGGGATCATCCTCATGCCGTTCGCCTACTCGATCACGGCGGGCATCGGCGCTGCCGTCGTCTCCTACGTGGTCATCAAGCTCGCGGTCGGCAGGGCGAAGCAGGTCCACCCGCTGCTGTGGGTGACGGCGGCCCTGTTCCTGGTCTACTTCCTCCAGGGCCCGATCGGCACGGCCCTGGGCATCTGACTCCTGTCCTCCGGTGCCGCCGGGGCAGCGGGCCCACGACCCGCTGCCCCGGCGGCACCGGAGAACAGAGTCAGCCCAGGAAGACGTGCGCGCAGGTCATCTGCGGCCCGTAGGACGAGTCCTCGCTGATGCACGCGATGGCGCCGCGGGTGAAGCCCGCGTTGAGGATGTTCGCGCGGTGCCCCTCGGAGTTCATCCAGCCGTCCGCGGCCTCGGCCGGGCTCCAGCCGCCCCGGGCCAGGTTCTCCCCGACCGTCGAGGTCGGGCAGCGATCGAAGATCGGCTCCAGGGGAGCGTGTGCGAGCTCCTGCCCCCGGATCGCCTCGGCCCGTTCGAGCGCGACGTCGTAGGCGCAGTCGTCGTGGACCAGCGCCGCGAGGCCGTTCTCCTCGCGGCGCTGGTTCACCTCGTCCTCGAGCACCTGGGCGTACTGCACGGCCTCGCTGAGGTCGGGCTCCGCCCCGGTGTCGCCGCCCGACCCGCCGTCGCCGCCGTCGTCGTCGCCGCCTGCCCCGCCGTCCCCGGTGTCGTCGGCGTCGTCGCCCTGGCCGGGCGTCGAACCGCCGTCACCGTCCTCCTCGTCCGGCGACGGCTCCGGGGCGGGCCGGACGTCGATGGTGCCGCTCTCGGTCTCCACGCCGACCACCGACGCGTCGTCGCGGCTGTCGGGCGGAGTCCGGTTCTTCACGCCGGGCTCGCTGCTTGCCGCGACCGCGTTCCGTACCGGGGCGGAGGCCTCGCCGAGCTGTGGCTCGCCCGTTCCGAACGCCGCCTCGCCCGGTCCCGGGTTGAGCGTGACGGAGCAGGCGGACAGTGCCAGCGCTGTGGCGAGGGTCAGGATCGGCGTGAGCAGGCGGGCAGCGGTGTGCGGTGCGTCCGCGGACGCCTCGTCCGGGGGCTTGGGGCGTCGTGCCATGAGTCGTCGACCTCTTCGTGCGGCGCCCGGGGGCGTCGCTTCTCTGGGGGGAGATGGTGCTTGCCGTGCGTCCGCACGTCCGGGTCCTGACGGGTGGGCCGGGGCCGTCCGCCGTGGACCGCCGTGCGGCTAGCGGAACTGCATCGAGCGTGGGCGGAGCTTGGACGTGTCGTCGGGGTCGTTTCCCTGTCCGGAGTCCTCCCGGTGGTAGGCCGCGTGCGCGCCCGCGGTGGTGTGGCCGGCGCGGAGTGCCTCGGCCGTGGCCGACAGGCTCGGTGCGCCGCTGGAGCGGGTGCTCTCCCGCTCCTGGCTCTCCTTCAGGCGCTTCTCGAACTCGACCTGTGCCCGGAGCTCCGACTCCGTGGGCCAGAGACCGACGACGAGCACCAGCAGGAGCGTCACCACGGACACGGCCATGACGAGCGGGACCAGCAGCTCGCCGGTGGAGACGCCTTCGGGGACCACGTCCGTGGAGCCGGACACGCGCACACCCATCATCCCGGTGTAGTGCATGCCGGTCACGGCCACGCCCATGACCACGGTCGCGATGATGGTCGCGATGGCGCCGCGGATGTGCGTGGTGCACCACAGCGCCGCCGTGGCGGCGACGATCGCGATGATCACGGACGCGACGACGTAGGTGCCGTCGAACGACATCGTGGCGTTCATCTTCATGGCCGCCATGCCCATGTAGTGCATGGTGGCCACGCCGGCGCCGGCCAGGAACCCGCCGATCAGCATGCCGGGCAGCCGTTGCCCGCCGATCTGGTTGATGAAGAGCCCGACGCCGACGACGACGATCGCCACACCGGCGCTGAGCAGCGTGAGCGGGACGTCGTAACGGACGGACACGCCCTGCGGGGCGAAGCCCAGCATGGCGACGAAGTGCATGACCCAGATGCCGGTCCCGCCGATGGCGACGGCACCGAGGATCAGCCACGAGGCACGGGCGAAGCCGGAGGCGGCCCGAGAACGGGAGGTGCAGGACAGGCCTACGGCGCAACCCGTGCACGACAGCAGGAACGCGAGAACGGGAGTGATGAACCCGTAGGCGAGGTGATCGGTGATGGACATGTTCAGTTGTTGGCCTCTCAGAGTTTCCTCGTAGCGGCCGCCCGTCTGGGGGACAGACGCGGGCCCTGCTGAACGCAGGGCCCTCCTGTGCTCGACCCGGTCTTCCGGGGGGCGGGTCGTTATCGCAACGTTACCGATGCTGCTCCGAACGGACAATAGCGACCAGGGTTCACTATCGAAAGTTTTCACCACAAAACATGGAGTGGTCGTTTCATTTCGATAGGTCCGGTTGATGTGCACGTTCACATCCTCTTCGGAGCATGGCGACGGCGCGAGTGCGGACCGTATCGCGCTCGCGCCGTCGTCGTCCAGGAAACTTGTTATACGGCCGCGAAAAGGTGTTTTGCGAGGTCTTCCGGGAGATCGAGCACGGTCTCCGCGCCCTCGGCGCCGACGGTGTAGATACCGTCCGCGAACGCCAGCGTGACCCGTGCGCCCGGGAGGATACGGGCGTCGGACAGGCGGGCGAGCAGCTCGACGTCGACCTGCAGCGGCTCGGCGATCCGCGCCAGCGTGGCCGACGACGGCCCCGGCTCCCCCTTCTTCGCCGCCGACTCGAACAGGGTGGGCAGGGCCGCCACGCCCTCGAGGTACGGCGGCTCGGAGAAGTTCTCGCCCAGCTCGGCGAGCCCGGGGATCGGGTTGCCGTACGGGTCGGCGTGGGGATGGTCGAGCAGGCCGATCAGGCGCTCCTCGACGAGCTCGCTCATCACGTGCTCCCACCGGCACGCCTCGACGTGCACGTGCTCCCAGTCGAGCTTGATGACGTCCGTGAGGAGGCGCTCGGCCAGGCGGTGCTTGCGCATCACGCGCATCGCCTTGTCGTGCCCGGACTCGGTGAGCTCCAGGTGCCGGTCACCGGTGACGACGACGAGGCCGTCACGTTCCATGCGTGCGACCGTCTGCGACACCGTGGGCCCGGAGTGCCCGAGTCGTTCCGCGATGCGCGCGCGCAGCGGTGTGATGCCTTCCTCGTCCAGCTCGTAGATCGTCTTGAGGTACATCTCGGTGGTGTCGATCAGATCGGTCACGTCAACTCCATGTTCTCTGCCTCAGCCCCGGACCAAGCCTATCCGTGAACGTGGAACACCCCGTGGTCGTGTCGGCGTCCCGAACTACAGTTCAGAGATGGCCACGACGATCCCCACCGACCTGCTTCCCGCCGACGGCAGGTTCGGCTCCGGTCCTTCCAAGGTGCGCGAGGAGCAGGTGCGTCGCCTCCTCGACACGCCGAGCCTGCTCGGCACCTCCCACCGGAAGGATCCGGTCAAGAGCCTGGTCGGCCGGATCCGGAGCGGCGTGGCCGACCTGCTCGGCGCGCCCGACGGGTACGAGGTGGTGCTCGGCAACGGCGGGGCCACGGCGTTCTGGGACGTGGCGACGCTCTGCCTCGTGGAGCGCCGCGTGCAGCACGCCGTGTTCGGCGAGTTCGGCGGCAAGTTCGCGCAGGCGACGTCGCGCGCCCCCTTCCTCGAGGACTCGCAGGTGATCGAGACGGAGCCAGGCACGGTCGCCCACCTCGCCGCCGCCGAGGGTGTCGACGCGTACGCCACACCGCACAACGAGACGTCGACCGGCGCCATGGCCCCGGTCCGTCGCGTCGCGGGGGCCGGCGACGGCGCTCTCCTGCTGACGGACGCGACGTCGGGCGCGGGTGCGCTGCCGGTGGACCTGACCGAGACGGACGCGTACTACTTCGCGCCGCAGAAGGTCTTCGGGGCCGACGGCGGTCTGTGGCTCGCCGTCCTGTCGCCTGTGGCCGTCGAGCGGGCGGGCCGGATCGAGGCGAGCGGGCGCTGGGTCCCGGAGTTCCTCTCCCTCACGGCGGCGGTCGAGAACTCCCGCAAGGACCAGACGCTCAACACGCCCGCCGTCGCGACGCTGGTCCTGCTGGCGGACCAGCTCGACTGGATCCTCGGCAACGGCGGGCTCGACTGGGCCGTGAAGCGCTCCGCGACGTCTGCCCAGAATCTTTACGGATGGGCCGAGTCGCGCGAGTGGGCGACTCCGTTCGTCGAGCGGCCCCAGGAGCGCTCCACCGTGGTGGGCACCGTCGACCTCGACGACACCGTCGATGCCGGCGAGGTGATCGCGGTCCTGCGAGAGAACGGGATCCAGGACGTGTTCGCCTACCGCAAGCTGGGTCGCAACCAGCTGCGCGTGGGCATGTACCCGGCCGTCGAGCCGGACGACGTCGCGGCCCTCACGGCGTGCGTGGACCACGTGGTGGAGCGGCTGCGAGGCTGACGCCGGGGCGTGCGCCGCGGCTCGCGGCACCGGGCGACGTCGTCACGGATGTGTGGAATCTGTCGCGATAATGGTCGGTGGGGCCTATTTCCGTTGCCGGAGCGTGACATTCCCGTCGGCGCTGGGGTAGGTTCGGCACGCTCGACGGCTCAAGGTCGACGAGCCCCCGGGCGGACGCCGAACCCTGTCACCGGTCGGGGACCCCACGATCCGTATGACAGGGGCGGGGGACCCGATTCTGGGCGCCAGGGTGCGTCCTTGGGGTGAAGCGGCGTGGCCTTCGGGACACGCGGCCGGGTGTTCTCCCACTCGAACCCGACAGCTGACCTCGTAGGCGATCTGGAGATACTCGTGACAGCACGCACTGCCGCCGGACGCCACCGCTCCGCGCGTCGTCCCGTGACTCCGCTCACCGATCTCGTGCAGAACTCCCAGCTCGGCCGACGCACCGCCGTCGCGGCCGCAGCCGGCGGGATCCTCGTCTCGACCTTCGGCGCCGCGGCCGCGCAGGCCGCGCCCGGCGAGACCGTGAAGGACGACCTCACCAAGCTCAGCGCCCTCGACCTCGGTGCCCTCAGCAGCGAGGCCAGCGCGGTCGTCGATGCCGCCCCGGTCGTCACCGTCGCCCGCGACGCCAAGATGGCCGCCGAGTCCGGCGTCGTCTCCGTGACACCTGCCTCCGAGAACGAGGAGTACCAGGCACAGCTCGCCGCCGAGGAGGAGGCCGCGGAAGAGGCCGCGGCGGCGGCAGCCGCCGAGGAGGCCGCCGGCGAGGCTGCCGCCACGGCGACCACCACGACGGAGACCTCGTCCGCCCCGGCATCCGCCAACGGCAGCGAGATCATCTCGATCGCGTCGCGCTACGTGGGAACGCCCTACGTGTCCGGCGGCACGACCCCCAGCGGCTTCGACTGCTCCGGCTTCACCGCGTACGTGTACGCGCAGGTGGGCATCTCGCTCCCGCACTCGTCCTCGTCCCAGGCGGCCGGCGGCACGCAGGTGTCGGCCTCCGAGGCCGTGGCCGGCGACCTCGTCTACGCCCCGGGCCACGTCGGCATCTACGCCGGCGGCAGCACCATGATCGACGCCCCGAAGCCGGGCGACACCGTCCAGTTCCGCACCATCTGGATGAGCAACCCGATCTTCATCCGGTACTGATCCTTCCGCCCACGCGGTACCGACACCTCCCGCGGAGCCGGGCAGGGGCCATGGTCCCTGCCCGGCTCTCGTGCGTCTGCGATAGCGTGGGTCCGCGACGATGCACGCGCCGACGAGGAGGACGCGGATGACTCGGTCAGAGGTCGTGCTGGTGGGAGTCGACGGATCGGCCGCCAGCATGCATGCGCTCGACTGGGCGGTGGCCTGGGCCGAGAAGGTGGGCTGGTCCCTGCACCTCGTGAGCAGCTACACCCTGCCCTCCTTCACGGCCGCCTCGCTGGACGGCGGGTACGCCGCGTTCGACGACGCCTCCATGGCGGAGGGCGCGAAGGCCGTCCTGGACGAGGCCGAGCAGCGTGCCGTCGCCGCCGGCGCCCGGGTCACCACGTCGGTCGCCACCGGCGACGCGGCGGGAGTGCTCGTCGAGCTCTCCGCGGACCACGGGCTCGCCGTGGTCGGCACGCGCGGGCGCGGCGGATTCACCGAACGGCTGCTCGGCACGGTGTCCTCGGCCTTGCCCGCGCACGCCCACTGCCCGGTCGTCGTGGTCCCGCTGAGCTCGGGGGAGCACGCCATGTGGTCCGGGGCCGACGCCGCCGCCCGGGCCGAGAACGCCGACGGGCGCCGTACCTCCGCCGGGCACGACGGCGGGGACGCGCGGGAGACCGAGGGCGACGGCCCCGGGGTGCGGCGCGTCGTCGTCGGTGTGGACGGGTCGCCGCAGGCCGAGGCCGCGCTCACGCAGGCGATCGAGCAGGCGCAGGCGTGGGGCGCCGAGCTGTCGGCCGTGGCCGGCGTGCCGGTGGGGTCCGGGGCCGGGCTGCTGGCGTGGCTGCCGTCGAACATCGACCACGAGCAGGTGCTCGCCGACATCTCCGCGGGGCTCGACGCGATCGTCGACAAGCACGAGGCCCTGCACCCGGGGATGCGCATCCGCCGGATCGTGCTGGACGGCACCGGCGCGGAGCTGCTCACCGAGTTCTCCACGGCCGCGGACCTCGTCGTGGTGGGGTCCCGGGGCCGCGGCGGCTTCCGCGGCCTGCTGCTCGGCTCGACCAGCCAGGCCGTGCTGCACCACAGCGCGTGCCCGGTCCTGGTGGTCAACCGCCACTGCCACGAGGACGGCTGAGCCGGGCCGTGGCGGCCTGCCGGAGGCCCTGCCGCCCGGTCCGCGGACCTCGCTCGCGGACTGACGATGCGGGCGTACCGGACTGGCGCGTAGGGTTCTCGGGGTGACCACTATGACGTCGTCCCCCGATGCCGCCGCGCTCTCCGCGGCCCTTCCCGAGCTGCGTGAGGCCTACGCGGCGCTCCAGGCCAAGGGCCTGAAACTGGACCTCACGCGTGGCAAGCCGTCCGCCGAGCAGCTCGGCCTCTCGGACGCCATGCTGGCGCTGCCGGGGACGCGATCTCACGACGCGGCCGGGACGGACGTGCGCAACTACGGGGGTCTGGACGGCCTGCCCGAGCTGCGCGCCATCTTCGCGGAGCTGCTCGACGTCCCGGCCGCGCAGCTGCTGGCCGGCGGCAACGCGTCGCTCACCCTGATGTACGACACGGTCGCCTGGGCGATGCTGTTCGGCTTCCCCGAGTCCCCCGCGCCGTGGTCGCGCGAGGAGAAGGTGAAGTGGATCTGCGCGGTCCCCGGCTACGACCGGCACTTCTCCGTGTGCGAGGAGCTCGGGATCGAGATGATCACCGTCCCCATGACCGCCGACGGTCCGGACGCCGAGGCCGTGGCCCGGCTCGTCGCCGGCGACCCGAGCATCAAGGGCATGTGGGTGGTCCCGACGTACTCGAACCCCGACGGCTCGGTCGTGACCGACGACGTCGCCCGCGCCCTCGTCTCCATGCCGACCGCCGCGCCCGACTTCCGCATCCTCTGGGACAACGCCTACGCGCTGCACCACCTCACCGACACCGAGACGCGGACCGCCCCGGCGCTCCGGCTCGCCGAGGAGGCCGGCAACCCGGACCGCGTCGTCATGTACGCCTCCACGTCCAAGATCACCTGGGCGGGCGCCGGCGTCTCGTTCCTCGCCGCGTCGGCGGCGAACGTCTCCTGGTACAAGAAGCACCTCGCCAAGGCGTCCATCGGGCCGGACAAGGTGAACCATCTGCGGCACGCCCTGTTCTTCGGGTCCGCCGACGGCGTGCGGGAGCACATGCGCAGGCACCGCGAGATCCTCGCGCCCAAGTTCGCCGCCGTCACGTCGATCCTGAACGAGCGGCTCGGCGAGTACGGGGTGGGGTCCTGGACCGACCCGAAGGGCGGCTACTTCGTGTCGCTCGACGTCGTGCCGGGGACTGCCGCGCGGGTCGTGGCGCTGGCCAAGGAGGCCGGGATCGCGCTGACCCCGGCCGGGGCGACGTTCCCGTACGGGCGGGACCCCGAGGACGCGAACCTCCGGCTCGCGCCGTCCATGCCGCCGCTGGCGGAGATCGTCTCGGCGATGGACGGCGTCGCCACCTGTGTGCTGCTGGCGGCTGCCGAGGCGGTCGCCGGGGAGTAGGGAAGGGACGCACGGCGCCGGCCCGGAGGAGCCGGCGCCGTGCGTCTCAGGCGGTCGTCGCCGTGTCGTCGGTCTCGGGAGCGGTGGCGTCCGGGTCGGGTCCGTGCGCCGCCGAGGCCCCGGGCCCGGCCGGGGCAGGGGAGGTGGCCTGGGCGAGGTCCCGGAGGGCGAGCTCCAGGAGCTCCATGGCGTGGTCGAGCTCCGGGCGGGCTATCGACAGCGGGGGCGAGAGACGGAGCGTGCTGCCGTGGGTCTCCCGGGCCAGGACGCCACGCTCCAGGAGCTCCTCCGCCAGGGCACGGGCCGGGTCGTCGCGGTGCGGCGTGAGGGACGGGTCGATGTCGACGCCCGCCCACAGCCCCGCCGTGCGGAAGCCCGTGACGAGGCCCTGGTCGGTGAGGCGCTGGAGGCTGTGCCGGAGCTCGTCGCCGAGCTGGGCGGCGCGGGCCTGGTACTGGCCCGGCTCCAGGAGGTCCAGGACGGCGATCGCGATGGCGCAGGCCAACGGGCTGCCGCCGGACGTGGAGCCGTGGCTTCCCGGGGTGAGGACCTCCAGGACGTCCGCCCGGCCGATCACCGCCGAGGAGGGGACGATGCCCCCGCCGAGGGCCTCGCCGAGCACTGCCAGGTCGGGCCGCGTGCCCCAGAGCTCGCACGCCAGGATGTGGCCCGTGCGGCCCAGGCCGGACTGGACCTCGTCGGCGACCAGGACGACGTCGTTCCGGTCGGCGAGCTCGCGGAGGCGGGGCCAGAAGGTGTCCGGGGGGACGCGGACGCCCGCCTCGCCCTGGATGGGCTCCATGAGGATGGCGACCGTCGCGTCGTCGATCGCGCCCGCCACGGCGTCGGCGTCGCCGAACGGTACCGGGCGGAAGCCGGGGGCGAACGGCCCGAAGCCGTCATGCGCCGCCGGGTCGTCCGAGAGGCCGGACAGCGTCGTCGTGCGGCCGTGGAAGTTCCCGGACGCCACCACGATGTTCGCCTGGTCCTCGGGCACGTCCTTGGCGTCGTAGCCCCACCTGCGGACGGCCTTGACGGCGGTCTCGACCGCCTCGGCGCCCGTGCTCATCGGGACGACGAGGCTGTCCCGGCCGCCCGTCGTCAGCGGCCCGACGACGTCGGCCGCTCGGCGGGCGAACGGCTCCAGCAGCTCGTGCCCGACCGCGCGCGAGGTCAGGGTCACGTGCTTGAGCTGGCCGATCGCCGCCGAGACCAGCGCCTGGTGGTGATGGCCGAAGTTGAGCGCGGAGTAGCCGGCGAGGAAGTCGAGGTAGGCGTCGCCGTCCACGTCCCACACGTAGGCGCCTTGCGCGCGTGAGACGGTGATCGGCAGCGGGTCCTCGTTCGGGGCCAGAGCGGACTTCTCGACGGTGGGTCGTGGTTCCTCCATGGCGACGAGCGTAGGTCGGCTCTGGCCGGAACGCCTGCTATCTACCGGTCATTGCTCCAGCTCTCTCCGCTTCTTCCCCAGCAGGCCGCGCCGCTTCCGGCCCCCGAGCTTCTTCGTGCCCGGGTCCTCGATCTCGCGCGGGAAGTGGTCCGGCGGCGGGCCGAACGCGATCCGCGACTGGGAGATCACGGTGTGTCCCAGGGCGCGTGCCCCGAACCAGCCCACCACCGCGCCGACCCCGAACGGCAGGATGCGCCCGAGGAGCAGACTGCCCTGCTTGGCCAGCTGCTTCTGCACGAACTTGTGCGTGAGGGCCTTGTTGACGCGGGTCAGCGTGGTGCGCGGCATGCTCGTGAGCAGAACCTTGCCCCATGCGACGCCCGAGCCGCCGACGGCGTTCTCGACGTCCTGTGCACCCTTGTCGCCCAGGACCGTCGCCAGCAGCAGGGCGCGACGGCGTGGGACGTCCTCGGTGGAGATGCCGTGCACGTCCGCGACGGCCAGCGAGAACACCGCCGACGACGCGAAGAACGTGGCGACGTCGCTGGTGGACAGCGCCGCGCTCGTCGCGGTCCCCACGGCCGGGATGGCAGCCGCGGCGCCGACCGCGCCGCCCGTGGTCTCGATGACCCGCAGGTATTCCTTCTCCAGCAGCGTGATGATCTCCGCCGGGGACGCGTACGGGTTCCGGGCACGGAGCTTGTCGACGTGCCGGCGGATCGCGACGGACGGTACCGTCACGGCCTTGTCGATCAGGTGGTCGAGCGGGCTGTCGGGCTTGTAGTTGACCCAGTCCGCGGGCGTGACCTCGATGGAGTTGTCCGGCTTGAGCACCTCCTTCCCCAGGGTGGGATCGGACGTGCTGGTGTCCGGAGGGCTCTGAGTGCGGTCCGTCTGTTGCTCGTCCTTGGCCATGCGGTCCTCTCGGCACGTGTCGGGGACGTGCGGTTCTGGGTGAGGGCTGGGATCAGCTTCCGGGCTGCCCCGGCTGGTCGAACTGGGCGGGCGGCACCTCGGCACCCGCCTTGAGCGTGCGGCCCACGGTGCAGGCCTTGTCGATGGCGCGCTGGGCGATCGTCAGCAGCTTGTCGCGGTCCGCCTCGTCGAGCTCGCTCAGGTCCACCTCGAACTTCTCGGTGAGGACCGGGTACCGGTCCTCGGCCATGTCCTTGGCGTCCTCGACGCGGACCGTGGCCGCGTAGTCGTCGCCGAGGCGCCGCGCGAACGCGCGGTCGCTGCTCATCCCGGCGCACGCCGCGACGGCGATCTTCAGGAGCTCGCCGGGCGTGAAGACGGCACCGGCCTCGGCCGGGCCGATCTCGACGCGGGCGCCGCGCTCCGAGAACCCCGTGTACGTGCGCACCCCGTTCCGCTCCACCCACAGGGCGTCCGTGGGGGAGGGGGTCACGGCTGCGTCGGTCTGCTCGGTCGTCTCGCTCATGGGCCTGATCCTTCCATCACTGTCTGACATCGCCGAAGAACACGGCGCAGACCGTGGCAGAGAACCGCCGCGGCCCGGGCCGCATCCCGCACAACGCGGCGTGCGGTCAAGGCGTTCCCGGTCGATGATCACACCCATGAGCGATGCGGAGGACGCGAAGAAGAGCACGGAGCCGGCAGAGGGAACCGTCGCGCCGTCGTCGGGCAGCGTCTGGCTGGACTGGCGCGGCTGGGTCACGCGGCTCCTCGTCGCGGCGGGGGTGCTCGTCGCGGTGTGGCTCGTGTACCAGTTCCTCGCCGCGTTCCTGCCGCGCTGGTGGGCGCAGACGATCGGCAACGCGGTGGACGGCTCGTTCGCGGCCGGGGCGTGGTGGGGCTTCCTGATCGGGGCGGTGTTCACGGCGGTGCCCGTGGTGCTGCTGGGGCTGGCGGCCTGGCCGGGACGGCGCGCGGTGCCGGCCCGGGTCGCGCTCCTGGTGCTCGGGGTGCTGTGCGCGGCCCCGAACCTGCTGACGGTGGCGGTGGTGCTGGGGTCGTCGAACGCCGCGCACGCGGGGGAACGCATCATGGACGTGGACGCCCCGGCGTTCCGTGGCGGCTCGCTGACCGGGACGCTGGTGGGCGGCGTGCTGGCGCTCGTGCTCACCGGCCTGGTCGTCTGGTTCAGGCACCGGGGAAGGCGGCTCAGGGACCTGAAGGGCACCGGACCCGCGGCGTAGCGTCGGGGGCCGCCGTCGGTGGTGGCGGCGACACGGGGGAGCGGGTCGGGCAGGGCCCGGTGGCGGGGCCGTAGGGTTGGCCGTATGGACGCGATCCCCACCCCGTACGAGGACCTGCTGCGCGACGTGCTCGTCGGCGGCGCGCGCAAGGGCGATCGCACGGGTACCGGGACGCGGAGCGTGTTCGGGCGGCAGCTCCGGTACGACCTGAACCGAGGGTTCCCGCTGATCACCACCAAGAAGGTGCACCTCAGGTCCATCGTGCACGAGCTGCTGTGGTTCCTCCGGGGCGACTCCAACGTGCGCTGGCTGCAAGAGCGGGGCGTCACGATCTGGGACGAGTGGGCCGACGAGAACGGCGACCTCGGCCCGGTCTACGGCGTGCAGTGGCGGTCGTGGCCCACACCGTCGGGTGAGCAGATCGACCAGATCGCCCGGGTGATCGAGCAGATCCGCACCGATCCCGACTCGCGGCGGCACGTCGTCACCGCCTGGAACCCGGCCGAGGTCGACAGCATGGCCCTGCCGCCCTGCCACGCGATGTTCCAGTTCTACGTCGCCGACGGGAAGCTCAGCTGTCAGCTGTACCAGCGCTCGGCAGACCTCTTCCTCGGGGTGCCGTTCAACATCGCCTCGTACGCGCTGCTCACGCACATGGTCGCGGCCCAGTCCGGTCTCGGTGTCGGCGACTTCGTGTGGACCGGCGGCGACGTGCACATCTACGACAACCACGTCGAGCAGGTCGAGAAGCAGCTCACGCGCGACCCGTACCCGTACCCGACGCTCCGGCTCGCACCGCGCGACTCGATCTCCGACTACGAGTACGACGACGTCGAGGTCCTCGGCTACGTCTCCCACCCGGGCATCAAGGCCCCGATCGCGGTCTGAGATGACCGGAGCACCGCGGACGACGACGGCCGCCGACGGGACCGGGCCCGGGCGGTCCGGGGACGACACCGGTCGCCGGGGACGGACGGCACCGTCGATGGTCGGCCTCATCTGGGCACAGGCCCGCGATGCCACCGGGCGGCCCGTGATCGGCGCGGACAGCACGATCCCGTGGCGCATCCCCGAGGACTTCGCGCACTTCAAGGCGACCACGTCCGGGCACCCCGTCGTGATGGGCCGCCTCACCTGGGAGTCCCTCCCGAAACGTCCCCTGCCGCGCCGCACCAACGTGGTGATCACCCGCTTCGGGGCCGTGATCGGCATGGTGGCTCCGTCCACGTTCGGTGCGGACCCCGTCGCTCCGGCCACCACCGTCGAGGTCGCAGGATCGCTCGAGGAGGCGCTGGCGCTCGCGGCCGACGCTCCCGGGGGCGAGGAGGCCTGGGTGATGGGCGGCTCGCGCGTCTATGCCGAGGCGGTCGGGACCGCCGACCGGCTGGAGGTCACCGAGGTCGACCTGGAGGTCGCCGGGGACACCTTCGCCCCGGAGATCGACCCGGCGGCATGGCGGGCCGTCGGCGTCGGTGAGTGGCGGACGTCGTCGGGTCCGGGCACGCTGCGCTACCGCCACGTCCGCTACGAGCGGATGCTGCCGGGCCGATGAGCGAGCTGCGGCGCGGCCGCCGCGGACCCCGTCCGCGGGGAGCGCGCCGCAGCGCCGGTCTCACATCCGTGCGCGGCCGTCGCCGGCCCGTGTCGGGGTCGGGCTCGCGGAGCGCACCGTCCATCGCCCGCCGGACGTTCTCGTGGTGCGGCCGTCCCGTCGGGCACGTTCGTGGGAAACCGGTTGCTAGCATGTGTCCGAGGTGGGCGGGAACGCGGTTCGACGGCGATCGGAAGGGCAGCACCGGTGGTGGTAGCGACGAACCCGGCGGGCGACGGCGGCCTGGAGACCGCCGCTCTCCAGGCGGCGATCGACGACGCCGCGCGGGCGGGCGGCGGCACCGTGACAGTCCCCGCGGGTGTGCACCGCACCGGCGCTCTGCGCCTGCGCAGCCACGTCGAGCTGCACCTCGAGGCGGGCGCGCGTCTCGAGTTCGACCCCGACCCGGCGCTCTACCCGCCGGTCGAGGCCCGCTGGGAGGGCGCACCCGCCGTCGTCCACTCACCGTGCCTGTACGCGAACGGTGAGACCGGCGTGGCGGTCACCGGCCTCGGCACCATCGACGGTGGGGGACCGCGGTGGTGGGACACGTTCCGCAACGCCCCGGCGGACCTGGAGCACCCGCGCCCGACGCTCATCGGGCTGCACGAGTGCCACCGGGTCACGGTCCGCGACGTCACGCTGACCGACTCCCCGTCGTGGACGGTGCACCCGCTGCTGTGCGAGGACGTCACCGTGTCCGGCATCCGCGTCCACAACCCCGCGGACTCGCCGAACACGGACGGCGTGAACCCGGAGTCGTGCCGCACCGTGCGGATCAGCGACTGCCACATCGACGTCGGCGACGACTGCGTCACGATCAAGTCGGGGACGGAGGCCTCGCCGCGTCGTGTGCCCTGCGAGAACATCACCGTCACCGGCTGCACCATGGTGCACGGCCACGGCGGCGTGGTGATCGGCAGCGAGATGAGCGGCGGCGTGCGGAACGTCGTCATCACGGGCTGCGTCTTCCAGGGGACCGACCGCGGGATCCGCATCAAGGCGCGGCGCGGTCGCGGCGGCGTCGTCGAGGACGTGCGCGTGAGCAACGTCGTGATGAGCGACGTGATGTGCCCGCTCGTGATCAACCCCTTCTACTTCTGCGGGCCGGGCGGCGACGAGCCGCACGTCGCAGATCGGTTCCCGCACCCGGTCGGTGGCACGACGCCCCTCTTCCGCCGCATCCACGTCACGCACCTCACCGCGCGTGGCGTGCACGCCGCGGCCGCGCACGTGTACGGGCTGCCGGAGCAGCCGGTCAGCGAGCTCACGCTGGACGACATCGCGGTCTCGTTCGCCGACGACGCGGTCGCCGCCCGCCCGGCGATGGCCGACGGCGTGGAGCTCATGGTGCGACAGGGCTTCCACCTGGGGTACGTGGCGGACTCGGACGTGCGTCGCGTCCGCGTCGACGGGTGCGACGGTCCGGGGTTCGCCGTCGAGGAGAGCCCGACCCTACGACTGACGGAGGTGAGGACGACGACGCTGACCGCAGCGACGGGAGCCGCCACGGGCCTGGCCTCGTCGGCAGGGCCGGTCGCCGCCGAGGCCATCGACGGGCTCGCGCGGCGCGCGCACGCGCTCGACATCGCCCTGCACACGATCGAGGTCGGCGTCGGCGGCGAGATCGTGGCGGGTGCCGCCTGCGCGCCGCTCGGCCCGCACGTGCCGCAGCGCATGTACTCGGTGTCGAAGTCGGTGACGAGCCTGGCCGTCGGTCTGCTGGCGGCCGAGGGCGCGCTGCACCTCGACGACCCGGTCGTCCGGTACTTCCCCGAGATGGCGCCGGTGCACCCGTGGCTGGGGTCCACCACGATCCGGCACCTGCTCACGATGCGCGGCCCGCACCGTTCCACGACGTACACGCCGTCCGAGGGCGGCTGGCTGGAGTCGTACTTCCGGGTACCGCCGACGCATCCCCCGGGCACGCTGTTCACCTACGACACCTCCGCCACCTACACGCTCTCGGCGCTCGTGGAACGCCTCGCGGGCGCCTCGCTCGCGGACTACCTGCGCCCGCGGCTGCTCGACCCGCTCGGCATCGGGCAGGAGCTGCGGTTCCTCACCGGGCCGGAGGGGATCTCGCACGGTGGGTCCGGCCTGATCTGCACGCCGCGGGACCTGCTGCGCCTCGCGCACCTGCTCCTCGCCGACGGCGTGCACGACGGCGTCCGCCTCGTCCCGCCCGACCACCTGCGCGACACCCTCCGCCCGCAGGCCGACACAACCCGGCTGACCTGGGGTGAGACCTTGCGTGGCGGCTACGGCTACCAGACGTGGCTCCCGGCCCGGGGCGGCTGGCTGATGTTCGGGCTCGGCGGCCAGATCGTGTACGGCGACCCCGGCCGCGACCTCGCCGTCGTCGTCACCGCCGACGCGCAGGCGTGCACGGGCGGGGACCAGCGCCTGCTCGACGACGTCGTCGAGCACGTGGTGGAGCCGCTCGGTGCGTGGATCGACCGCGAGAGCTCCCGGCCGGGCGCTCCGCGGGCCGACGGCGGGACGGCGTACCCGCCCGGCGCGCCGTCGGGCACGGTGGACGGGGCAGCAGCCTCCGGCGAGGCGACCTCCGACGGCGCGGACGGTCCCGCCGCCGCCGTCCTCGACTGGCCGACGCCGCGGCACGTGGCGGCGCCCGTACCGGGAGCCGCCGGAACCTACCGGAACGTCACGGACGGGCCGGGGCCGGCGGAGCTTGTCCTGTCGCTCGACGACGACGGCGGGCGGCTGACCGCCACGTCCGGCGACGGCGCGTCCGGCTGGGCCATCGAGCTGCGGTTCGACGGACCGGTCAGCACCCGGATCTCCGGCGATCCCGCGGTCGTCACCGCGGGCCGGCCGGGTCCCGGCCTGCTGGACGTTCGCTGCGCGCTGCACGGCGAGGGCCTGACCACGTGGCGGCTGCGTCTCGCCTGGGCACCGGACGGCACGCTCGCTGTCCAGGCCCAGGCGTTCTGCGAGCCCGCCGTCCCGGGACGGACCTTTCACGCCGCCTACCGGCGGGTGTGACGGGTCCGACGGGTGTGGCGGTCAGACCAGGTCCCGCACCGCCGCGTACTGTGCGCGGACCAGGGGCTGCGGGTCGGCGTCCAGGGTCACGGAGACTGTCGTCGACCAGGCGGGGGGAGCCGGGCGGGGGAGCGTGCCCGCGCTGCCCGCCGTCGTGCCCGTGGCCAGGACCCACGCCGCCTGTCGGGCGGCGCCGTCGGCGACGTACTCGCCAGGCTCCGGGACGGCGATCGGCAGGCCGAAGACCTGCGGCGCGATCTGCTGCACGGCGGGCGACTGGGCCGCGCCGCCGATCAGCATGACCCGCTCCACCGGCACGCCCTGCGCCTTCAGGGCGTCGAGTCCGTCCGCGAGACCGCACAGCATGCCCTCGATGTACGCGCGTGCGAGGTGCGGGCGGGTCGACGTCGCGAGGCGGATGCCGTGCAGCGTCCCGGTGGCGTCGGGGCGGTTGGGGGTCCGCTCGCCCTCGAGGTAGGGGACCAGGACCAGGCCGTCGGAGCCTGCGGGTGCCTCCAGCGCGAGGGAGGCAAGCTCGTCGAAGTCGACGTCGAGCACGTCGCGGGCGGCGTCGAGCACGCGCGCCGCGTTCAGCGTGACCGCGAGCATCAGGGCGTTCCCGGTGGCGTCGGCGAAGCCGTTGATGGCGCCGGACCCGTCGGCGGTGCGCCGCGGCGCCACCGCGGAGACGACCCCGGACGTGCCGATCGAGATCGCGACGTCGCCCGGCGTCATGCCGACCCCCAGGGAGGCACCCGCGTTGTCGCCGGCACCCGGGCCGACGAGGGCCCCGCCGTCGACGCCGGATCCGGCGACCGACGGGTGCGCGACGCCGCCCGCCTCGGCAGGGCCGAGCACCCGGGGCAGGATCACGTCGTCGCGACCGAGCGCCATGCGCAGCAGGTCGGGACGGTACTCGCCGGCGCCGCCGTCGCCCTGCGCGTCGTAGTAGCCGGTGCCGGAGGCGTCCGAGCGGTCCGTGCACAGGGCCCCGAGGTCCGGGCCGAGCGGCGCGCTCGGGTCGTCCGCCGGGCCGTAGCCGGCGATGCGCCAGGACAGCCAGTCGTGGGGGAGCGCGACGGCGGCGACCCGGGCGGCGTTGTCCGGCTCGGCGTCGTGCAGCCAGCGGAGCTTGGTCACGGTGAGGGACGCGACGAGCACGGAGCCGATCGCGTCCGCCCACGCCTGGGCGCCGGTCTCCCGGTCGCCGTCGCCGAGCTCGGTGACGAGGGTCTCCGCGGCGGCCGCGGAGCGGGTGTCGTTCCACAGGAGGGCGTCGCGGATCACGCGGCCCTCGCCGTCGAGCACGACCATGCCGTGCTGCTGCCCGCCGACGGCGATCGCGGCGACGTCGTCGAGGCCGCCGGCGGCCAGGGCCGCCTCGGTGAACGCGGTCCACCAGTGATCGGGGTGGATCTCGGTCCCGTCGGGGTGCTTGGCGGACCCGGACCGGACCAGCTCGCCGGTCTCGGCGTCGCGAACGACGATCTTGCAGGACTGCGTGGACGTGTCCACGCCGGCGACGAGGGGCATCGGTGCTCCTGAGGATGGTGGGAGGCGGGAGGGGCGGAACGGGGCCACCGGCCTGGTCGGTCAGGGGTCGACCGACCAGGCCGGTGGTGGGGCTGGTGCGGGCTGCGGCAGGCGGCCGGTCAGCCTGTCAGGTGCTTCAGCCGATCAGGTGCCGGAGCGCAAGCTGGTGCAGCTTGACCAGGCCGTAGTCGCGCTCCGCCAGGGCGTCGACATCGTACTTCTCGTCGTTCGCGACGAACTGCTCGACGGTCTCGCCCGCGGCCAGCGTCGGCTCGCCGAGCTCGAAGATGCCGGCGTGCTCGAACGCGGCCTGGACCTCCGGGTCGGCCCGGTACGCCGAGGCCTTCGCCGCGAGCATGTCGTAGGTGGCCATGTTCGCCTTGGCCGACTCCCACACGCCGTCCAGGTACTCGGTGCGCGACGGCTTGTAGTCGAAGTGGCGCGGGCCCTCGTACCGCGGCCCGCCGTTCGGGAAGCCGTTCTCCAGCAGGTCCACGGTGAAGAACGCCGAGAGCAGGTCGCCGTGGCCGAACACCAGGTCCTGGTCGTACCGGGGGCCGTGCTGGCCGTTCAGGTCGATGTGGAACAGCTTGCCGCAGTACAGCGCGAGCGCGAGGCCGTGCGTGTAGTTGAGGCCCGCCATCTGCTCGTGGCCGGTCTCCGGGTTGATGCCCACGATGTCGCCGTTGTCGAGCGTGTCGATGAGCGCGATGGCGTGCCCGATGGTCGGCACGAAGATGTCGCCGCGCGGCTCGTTCGGCTTCGGCTCCAGGGCGATCTTCAGGTCGTAGCCCTGGGACTTGATGTAGGCGCCGACGGTGTCGATGCCCTCCGCGTAGCGTGCGTGTGCCGAGACCAGGTCCTTGGAGTTGTCGTACTCGGTGCCCTCGCGGCCGCCCCACATGACGAAGGTGGAGGCGCCCAGCTCGGCGGCGAGGTCGACGTTCCGGAGCACCTTGCGCAGGCCGAAGCGGCGCACCTGGCGGTTGTTCGAGGTGAAGGCGCCGTCCTTGAAGACGGGGTGCGTGAAGGTGTTCGTGGTGACCATCTCGCAGACCATGCCGGTCTCGGCGGCCGCCTTCCGCACCGAGTCGATGTGGGACTGCCGGGCCGCGGCGTCGGCGTCGAACGGGAAGACGTCGTTGTCGTGGAACGTGAAGCCCCACGCGCCGAGGTCGGCGAGCTTGCGGATGGACTCGCCGGGGTCGAGCTCGGGGCGGGTCGCCGCGCCGAACGGGTCCTGAGCATTCCAGCCGATGGTCCACAGGCCGAAGGAGTACTTGATGTCGCTCACGTGGGTCTCCTCGTCGAGTCGGCCCGCGGAACGCCGTGATGCTGAGCCCTCGCGGCGTCGCGAGCCTTATTTGTTGTACGGATGAACTATCCCCCGAGGTTCCGCTACAGTCAAGGCGTGACGACGACGGTGGCGTCCCGCCAGTACACCCTGCGTGAACGCAACCTCGGCCTCGTCGCGCGCGCGGTCTTCGCGGCGCTGGAGCCGCCCTCTCGCGCGGACGTCGCCTCCGCCACCGGCCTCACGCGCGCGACCGTGTCCACCCTGATCGACCAGCTGATCGGCGCGCGGCTCGTGCACGAGCTGCCCGCCGTCGCCGACGGCCGGGCCGGGCGGCCCGCCGTCCCGCTCGTGCCCGCCGGGCGCTCGATCGTCGGTCTCGGGCTCGAGGTGAACGTCGACTACCTCGGCGCGCGCCTCGTCGACCTCACCGGCGCGATCATCGCGGAGCGGGTGGTCCCGGGTGCCTTCCACGACAGCGACCCCGCCGAGGTGCTCGGCGCTCTCGGCCGGATCGCGCGCGACCTCGCCGACGCCGCGCACGACGACGGCATGCGGCTCGCAGGCGCCCGACTCGCCCTGCCCGGCCTGGTCGACAGCCGTGCCGGGATGCTCGACGTCGCCCCCAACCTCGGCTGGTCCTCCGTCGAGCCGGTGCCGCTGCTCCGGCTCCCCGGAGTGGCGGTCGAGGTCGCCAACGAGGCGAAGCTGGCCGCGCTGGCCGAGCTCGGCGGACCGGGCGCGGGGGGCGTCGACACGGGTGCCACGGACGCCGACCGAGCTGCCGCCGACGCCGGCACGGGCGACGCAGACGCCGACGCCGACAGGGCCGGCGCAGACGCGGCCGGTGCGGGCGCGGCCGGTGCGGGCGCGGCCGGTGCGGGCGCGGCCGGTGCGGGCGCGGCGTGGGCCGCGCCCGAGGCCACCGCCAGGGGCGCGGGTGTCGTGTCCGACGTCCCCGAGTCGTTCCTCTACGTCTCCGGCGACGTCGGGATCGGCGCGGCGATCGTCGTCGGCCGCGAGCTGTTCCTCGGCGAGCGCGGGTGGAACGGCGAGGTGGGGCACGTCGTCGTCGACCCCGCGGGGCCGCGCTGCTCCTGCGGGGCGCACGGCTGTCTCGAACAGTTCGCCGGCAAGGAGGCGCTGTCCGCCGCCGCCGGCCTCGCGGCGGACGCGCCGCTCGCCGCGCTCCTCGCCCTCCTCGGGCAGGAGTGCCCGCAGACGGCGACGCCAGGGCCCGCGCACGCCGGGGCGGCGTCGCTCCCACCGGGCCGGGCCCCGGCCGCGGACCTCCCCGCCCACGCCGCTCTGCGACGCGCGGGGCGGGCTCTGGGCGCGGCTCTCGCGGACTTCGTGAACCTGGTCGACGTGCACACCGTGGTGCTCGGCGGGATCTACACGGACCTCCTGCCGTGGCTCCGGCCCGAGGTCGAGGCGGTGCTCGCGGAGCGGGTGCTGGCTGCGCCGTTCGTCGACCTGGAGGTCCGTGCGGCCCGGGCCGGTACGCAGGCGGCCCTCACGGGAGGCGCGCGGGAGGTGCTGCGGGGAGTCCTGGCAGCACCGGCGGCGTGGCTGTGACCCGCCGTGCCGGCCGGCTCCGGACATGCGGACGCCCCTCCGGCAGGGGGTCCGAAGGGGCGTCACGATCGGGCCGTAGCCCGATGGGGTATGACGGTGCGCACCGCGCAGGGGGCGGGCGATGCGCACCGTCTGCCCAGAAGTCTGCACCGGATCCCGGCGTGCGTCAACACAACATTGGACGATCGTCCATGTTCTCTGGTTCCGATAGGGCAGCGGGGTGGGAAACGTGGGCTGTGACCTGCGACAGCGCAACGCTGGACGGCGCCTGGCCGACCACTGAGGAGGAAAACAACTATGCGTCCCCAACGCCTCCTCCTTAGAATCACCGACTCGTGAGCAAGTTCGTCGAAGTGGTGTTCCCAGAACGTATGGGACGTTCGTTCAGGTGGCTGACAGGTTCTTCCTGGGTGAGCAACATCGGGGACGGGATCGCCATGGCCGCCGGGCCGCTCCTCGTCGCCTCCCAGACGAGCTCACCGTTCCTCGTCGCCCTCGCGGCACTGCTCAACAAGCTGCCGTGGCTGCTGTTCGGGCTGTGGGCCGGAGCCGTCGCGGACCGGGTGGACCGCCGTCGCCTGGTGATCGTCGCCGACGCGCTGCGGGTGCTCGTCATCGCCGCCCTGGGCGCCTTCATCGTGACCGGGGCGGTGAACATCACCGTCGTCCTGGCGGCCATGCTCGCCCTGGGCGTCGCCGAGGTGTTCGCCGACACCACCAGCCAGACGCTCCTGCCCATGGTCGTGCCCAGGAAGGACCTGGCGATCGGCCACGCGCGGCTGCAGGCGGGATTCCTCACGGCGAACCAGCTCGCGGGACCGCCGATCGGCGCCTTCCTGTTCGCCGCCGGCATGGTGTGGCCGTTCCTCGCCCAGGCGATCATGGTCTCCCTCGCGATCGTGCTGATCGCCAAGGTCGTGACGCCCTCCGGCTCGCCCCGCGGCGACGTCGGGACATACCTCCGGCACGACATCGCCGAAGGGCTGCGCTGGGCCTGGCACGCCCCCGCCGTGCGCACGCTGATGCTCACGATCCTCACGTTCAACGTCACGTACGCCATGCCCATCGGCGTCCTGGTGCTCTACGCGACGGAGCACCTCGGGATGAGCCACCTGGAGTTCGGCCTGCTGACGACCGCGATGGCGCTCGGCGGCCTGCTCAGCACCGCCGTGTTCGACACGGTGCAGCGCCGGTTCGCGTTCGCCACGATCATGCGGGTGGTGCTGAGCTGCGAGGTCCTCTGGCACCTGGTGCTGGCGATCAACACCACGGAGTGGGGCGCGTTCGCCGCCATGTTCGCGTTCGGCGTCTACTCGTTCATGTGGGGCGCCATCTCGAACGCCGTCCGGCAGCGGGCCACGCCGATCGAGCTGCAGGGCCGGGTGGGCTCGCTCAACATGGTGGCCGTCTTCGGCGGGATCCTGCTCGGCAACGCCCTGGGCGGGGTCATCGCCGAGCAGTGGGGCCTGACGGCGCCCTTCTGGTTCGGGTTCGTGGGAGCCGGGATCACGCTCGCCCTGATCTGGCGCGCCCTCGGGCACATCGCCCACGCGGAGGCGGACTGAGCCGCCCCCGGGTCAGGTCAGGTGCGCACGACCGGGATCGAGCCCGTCGCCTCGAAGTCCCTGAGCCGCTTGCGGACCGTCGACTCGCTCACCTTCATCTCCTCGGCGATGGACTTCACCGTCGAGCCCTGCGCGAACAGGTCGATGATCCGGTTGACCGCGGTCCCGTCGAGCCGCATGCCCGGCTGGCGCTCCGGTGGTGCGGCGTTCCGGCCGCGTCGCCGGGTCTCCTGCTGGGCACGTCCCGACTCCTGCTGAGACTGCGAGGGCTGCGCCGGCGCCGCCGTCGGGGCGGAGGACCGCACCTCGGTGCGCCGTTCCTCGCGTGCCGCGGGACGACGGCGGTCGACGGCCTCGGCCGCGGCAGCCGCGACGGTCGCGATCGGGATCGACCCGGTCGGCGGGCGCACCGGAGGCGGGTCGCTCGGCGACGGCGCGCCGATGGGTCGCACCCCGGCGGCGTGCGGAGCGGCACCGGTCAGCGCTGCCACGGCGGCTGCCGCACCCGCGCCCGGCGGCCGGCGCCGCTCGTGGACCGACGCAGGCTCCTGGACCTGTCCGTCGACCGCCGAGGGGCCGTGCGATGGTGTCCAGGCGCTCTCGATCGCGCGACCACCGCGGGCGTCGGCGGGCGCGAGCCGGGTCGCGCCCGGTGCGAGCTCGGCGGCGACGGCGTCCGCCGCGCGCCGCTCGTACTCGGGCACGGTGGGAGCGGTCTCGGCCAGCTGGGCCCCGGCGAGCCGCCGGCGGTCGTCGGCGTGCAGGCGGGCGACGTCGGCCGTGCCGTCACCGACCGCGGCCAGCGCCTCGCACCAGGCCGCGACCTGGGCACGCATCTCCGTGGGCGGGACGGTCCGCAGCGCGACGGACCGGGCCTGGCGTCGTGCTCCCTCGGCGCGGACCAGCCGACGGCGGGAGGACCGCGACCCGTCGAGGAGGCTCTGGGCGCGGAACAGGTCCTCCGTGGTGAGGAACAGGGCATGCATCCGCCGGGCCTGGCGCAGGCCGGACCAGGACATGCCGGTGGCGAGGTGCCGGTCCCCGATCAGCGCGAGGTGCCACATCAGGGCGGCCAGCAGCGGCACCAGGAAGCGGAAGATGGCGGCACCCAGCGGGTGCTCGATGAAGATCTCGTGCCATGCGGCGAACGCCCCCGATGCGGAGGAGAGCGCCCAGGTCAGGCTGAGCAGCGTGCCGCCGGGACGGTTGTCCTTGGCGGCCTCGCGGGCCAGGAGCGCGACCGTGACGAGGGACAGCTCGAAGACGCCGGCGGTCGCATAGGCGGTGCCGGCGTTCATCGCCAGGACGTCCATGCCGAAGGCGACCATCGCCAGATAGGCGGAGCCGGTGGAGATGAGTGCGACGGATACGGCGGCGGTCAGCACCAGTCCGCGGGAGCGGAGCTGCTGCGGTGTCGGGGGCACGGGGCTCTCCTTGAGGCGCTGGGGGCAGGCGGGTACACGTAGGGGCAGGCAGAAAGATATCGGACGTGTGTGACATTCCGTTTTCGCGCGGGCCCGGTGACGCGTCCTCCGGCACAATGAACCTCGGACGGAGGTGACGGGGGATGAGCTCATCCGGAGAACCGCAGCCCGACCAGGGCACCGACGCGTTCGGCGCGCTCGGCACGGCACCGCCCGGCACGTTGCGGCCGGGCGGGATCGCGGCGCTCGTCGTGGGCGTGCTGGTGGTGCTCGCGCTGGCCGTGCTGGGTGCGATCACGGTGCTCCGCGACGACCCGGGCGCGCGCATGGCGGCCGAGGCGGCCCCGGCGAGCCGGTCACCGAGCCCGACGCCCCGGTCACCGAGCCCGACGTCGTCCCCGACGCCGAGCCCCACTCCGGCGACGTTCGACCTGGCCGCCCTCGAGGTGCCGACCATCGAGTCGGTCCTGCCCGGGATGCCGCGCTCGAAGGTGGCCACCCTCGACGACCTCCCCGGCGTGGTGGCCGTGCCCCGGAACGAGCGCACGCCGGTCTGGGCGAAGCCGGACGTGTCGAAGGAGCCACGGCTCGCGCTCGGCGCGAACCAGTACGACACCGCCGCCCGCTGGCTCGTGCTCGAGACCGACGACGAGTGGGCCAAGGTGCTCCTGCCGTACGGCCGCGGAGGGCTCCCGTCCACCGACCCGGGATCCGTGAACGGCACGGCCGGGTGGGTACGGAAGGAAGCCGTGCGGCTCGAGAAGGAGGGCCGGTCGATCGTCGTCGATCTCTCGGACCGTACGGTGGTCGTCACCACCGACGGCGGGCAGACCACGGTCCCCGCCGGCGTCGGGGCCCCGAGCACGCCGACACCCCAGGGCGTCGGGCAGGTCATGACGGTGACCATGGCCTCGAACACGGGGCTGAGCCTGTTCCTGTCGGTGCAGTCGGAGTCGCTCGACACGTTCGCGGGCGTGAACTACGCCGCCACCGCGCTGCACGTGGGTGTCGGGCAGGGCCAGGAGGTCAGCAACGGCTGCGTGCGGCTCACGCCGGAGGGCTTCGAGGCGGTCAAGGACCTCCCGGCGGGTGTGCCGGTCCTCGTCCAGGCCTGAGAAACATGGCCCCACCCAGAGGCCACGGCACGTTAGGCTGTGTGCCCGAGCGCCTGTAGCTCAGTGGATAGAGCACCGCTCTCCTAAAGCGGGTGTCGTTGGTTCGAATCCAATCAGGCGCACCAGCAGAATAGGCCCCTTACCTGCGACAACGCCGGTAAGGGGCCTTGCTTGCTTCTAGGGCATGCCCCCTCCGTGCCTTCCACGGACTCGGGGCTCGACCATAAACACCACCTACGAGTGCGGCGAGGATGCCTGCACCACCGAAGCGGCGCCAGGTTCGACGCTGTGTGCCGCCCACACGGCAGCGTACGACGCGTCGAGGGCCGACCCGATGGACGCCAGCGTTGCGAGCCCGGCTCGCAATGTGACCCGCTCCACGAAGCCTGGGGCTCGCGTGCGTTCCGTCACCACAGGTGTCCTTGCGATCCTCCTCGGGCACGAGCACGACGGGTATACGTACGACGGAGGGGCCGCCACGCCCCGCTACACCGCCCGTGTCCAGTACACCGCCGCTTCCGGGGCCGTACGGGAGAGAACGCCCGCTACGGCTCGCTCCGGCTCGATGAGGATGCGTAGGCGCGTTCCTCACCTCCTCCGATGGCGACCGGTGCGAACCAGTCGCGCCCACAGCAAAGGGCCAGGTCAGAATGTATTTCTGACCTGGCCCGCTGCCGCGTGCACCATATGTGCACCGTCGTCGACTGTCAGCGGACCGTGTGGATCGGGATGGCGAGGCGGTCGCGTACCTCGCCAATGTCTACACGGATGAGCCGTCCAATCCGGTAGCCGGCGATCGTCCCGTCGGCGATCCGACGGCGGATGGTCTTGACCGAGACGCCGAAGGTGTCTGCGGCTTCGCTCAACGACACCATCTGGATGTGGTTCTTCAAGGTCGTGGGGGACATGGGCGGGCTCCCTCCCGTAGGGGTCGGTGACAACCCCCACGGTCCAGGCGAAGCCGCGAGTGGCCATCTCGCAGCGACCTCGCCCGACCAACAGCGCACGCACCGCCGTATCCTTCGATGCGGTCACGCCGGTGTGACACACCGGTACCAGCGCATGGATGTCCATCAATCGGGGGTCAACAAGTCAAGTGTTTGTTGCATCCGGGCCTTCCGCCGTCCTGACGCCCTTCGGCCGAATGCGTAGATGAACGCCCACTGTGGGCCGCTGTAGTCGACCTCGGCGTAGCCCAGCTTCTGCGCGAGCCCATGTCCGATTGCGTATGCTCCTGTTGCGAGCCCGAGCGCTCCGTAGATTGACAATTCACTGGCTACGGCTTCAGCTGTCCCGATGCCCGTCCCAAATGAACCAACCAATGAGTGATGTGTTGCGAAAATGTCACTCCAATTATCGTGGAGCCTTCCACTGTCGAACTCGCTCCGAAGTCTGGCTATAACTTCGCCCCGAACACTCTTCGCGTCAGTACGATTTAGGGATTCGCAAACGACCTCCATCCATCTGGCGAGTTGTTCTTGGCCTCCGCTCCGCATGAACGTGCTAAGCTTTGTCGCTCCGGATGTTTCAAGATGTTCAAGCACCTTGAGCACTTCAGCTGTAAGGTCGCTAAACGCTTCTGGATTTAGGTCATCCACTGGTTGGGTCGGGGGAAACTGCGTATCGGACGATATCCGAACAGATTCTAGGAGTTGATGAAAGCGCGCTTCTCTTGGTGTGAGCAGGAACGGGGTTCGCGTCCCTGATAGAGCAATTGCAGCGTCGTGATTATACGCATCTCGTACAACGCGCCTCACGACGGATGTGGCGTCCTCGGCCGCAGCTAGAGCCTTTTCTGTAACGCCCGGAGGGAAGTGAGACGTGGCGCCAGGTGCAGTGATTGCGGAGTAGATTTGATCCGTCAGGATCGGGTTCTTCTCAAGGTGTCGGTCTGCCCAGGCCGAGCCTTGCTCGTTCTCGGCGAGTGCGACCCTACGTCCGTGGACGGGTAGCAACTGATCATTCGTGGCAATAGATTTGAGGGCTTCGTCGATCTCTGGCACCCATCGAGCGCCAGCCCATCGGTGGTTGTTCCGAAACGGTCGGCTGAGAATCCAGTCTTCCCGCCCGATGACCCTGATTGCCCCTGCTTCAACCAGATTGATGAACTCTCTAGGTGCCAGTCGGCAGGCTGATGACTCGATCTGAACGCTTGAAGGAGACCAAAGAACCAGCGGCGCGCTAGCAGCGAGCATCCGATGTAGATTCTCGTATCCGGCCTCGCCGTAATCACTGATGTGGCAAAAGGTTCGGAAGATGTCGCCCTCAGGGCTGTCGCTCATGACCCACTACCGGTCGCCTGACCGCGTCTCGAAGGACAGGATCTGATTCGTGTCTATCATAGGGCTGATCACTGATAGCAACGATCCACAGCGATTCGCTGCCGTCGTTCCTGACGGCGTGTGACCAATCGAGCGGCGGACGTACTGCCACTGCTCCGGGCTCATAAAACTTCCTGACATGAACAGCAGTCTCGGGGCCGGTGTCCCAATGGAGGGACCATTGATCAGTGAAGACTACGGCGATCAGTTCCCTGCGGCTGGAGTGGAAGTGGTTTCCTCGAATGCTGCCGGGGCGAACTTCGCCTATGTGAATATCCCGAGCGGGGCCGATGGCCCGGAGCAGGGAATTAAGGATAGAGAAGCTTTGCCCCCTAGCGTCGGACGAATCGTCGAGAGCCTCGATATGCATACGGTTCACAGCGCTTTTCATCTCCTTACGTCGGAGGGTTGCACCTTGTCGCGCACCCCGTGCGGGAGCAAATTAGTTTCTGAGGTCGCTGTCGAGGTGTCCGCGTCGTCAGGGCGGAACTGTCCCTCGGTCACCTCGAACCACACCGCAGCGCTCCTGCTCCGTTCGCGCCCTTTGTCAATCGCGTCGTGCCCCTTCTGGCCACAGCACTTCCACCGGGACGTTCCGTCGCCGTGCTTCGGTGACGATGTCGGCGGTTCCGCCGTAGCCGCGTGCGGGCTTCCCGTCCCAGACGGCGATGAGTTCGTCGGCGTCGTCGAGCATCCGCTCGGCGGCGGGCATGTGGGATTCGCTGGTCGAGTCGGGGTAGTCGAGGTGGACAACGTCGGTAGCGTGGGCGAGCAGGTCGTCCAGGACCGGACGGTGCTCGGCGGGGAGCGCTTCGCGGTAGTTTATCGCCGGGATGACGGCCGGAAGCCGGCCGCCGGCGTCGAGCACGGCGCGGGCGAAGAGCGTGTCCGCTCCGTCGGCGAGCGAGGAGATCCCGACCAGTTCGCTGTCGTACCGCGCAAGCACCTGGCGGAGAGCACTGTCGACGAGGGGAACGACGTCGTCGGGTAGTCCTCGGTGGCCGGTAAACGCGACGTGAGTCATGGTGCTGGAGCGTATCTACCCTGCGTATAGACCCGCCAGGGCATCGTCGAGGTCGGTGGCGGCCGTGCACCGTGTCGGGAGCCCTGACCGGAAGCGGCGTACACCGCCGATAATCCGTTCCGAGCTGAACCGCCGCCCGGTGCGAACGGCGTCGGTGGCCAGTGTGCATGCCTCGGCCAGGTGACCGGCGTCCGCCAGCGCTGCGGCGTGGCCCACCTGCGCGACGGCCCGCGCCTTGGGCGCCGTCAGTGATGGCGCGGCGAGGGCGTAGGTCTCTCGCGCACCGGCGACGTCGCCGAGCGCCCCGAGTGTTTGCGCTCCGTAGCGGGCTGCCTTGGCCGCGTCGAACCGGAACATCCATGGCCACTGTGCCTGTTCGTCGCTACTTGCGGCGAGGCGTTCGCACGTGCGCAGTTCGGCGCGGGCCGCCCGGTGCTCACCGAGCATGGCGTGGGCGACGGCGAGTTGTGCGGACAGCCACGCGTGCGCGGGTGCGGGTACGTCCGGTCCCACCTCGGTCCTGGCGTGTTCCAGCAGTGCGAGTCCGGCCCTGGCGTCACCGGCCTCGGTCGCGAATGCGCCGAGCGAGGCCCGCATGTACGCGGTCAGTAACTGATGTTCTGCGCGCTCGGCATGACCGACTGCGGTCAGGTACTGGATGCGCGCTGCACCGTGGTTGCCCTGGTCCAGGTGCAGCCACGCGCTGAATCCGGCCTGGATCGTGCAGGTTGAGCGGGGTGTCGTTATCGGCTGATCGGTGATCTGCGGTGATGGTCTCGGTGGGGCCTGTTCGGGGTGACTAATCGGGGGCTGGGTCGTAGCGTCGAGCGGTGGTGTCGTTCATTCGGGATGTGCCGACCGCTTCGGGCGCTCGGGCGGTGCAGATCGTTCACAAGCAGGGCCGGCGGGTCGTGGGGATCGATCGCATCGGGTCCGCGCACGACGACGCCGAGCTCGCGGTCTTGCGGCAGGTGGCGACCGAGTGGCTGCATCATCCCGGCCAGGGCGTCCTGGAGGTGGAGGATCCCGGGAGATCGCCGGTGGGCGGCTCCCCGCGGATGCTCGGCGCGAGGTCGCAGATCTTGTGGGACGTGCTCGAGCAGGCCTATCGGGACCTCGGGTTCGACCGGATCGGCGATGCGGTGTTCGCCAAGGTCGTGCTCGCGTGGATCATCGAGCCGACCTCGAAGGCCGACACGATCCGGGTCCTGGACGACGTCGGTGTGCCGGCCCCGGCACTGCGGACGATCTTCGATGCGCTGAAACGCTGCGGTGAGCGTGACTACCGGGCCGAGGTCGGCGCGGCCTGCGTGCAGCATGCGACCGCGCGGGCCGGCGGGCGGCTCGGTCTGGTCATGTACGACTGCACCACGCTGTGGTTCGAGGCCGAGCACGAGGACGCGCTGCGCCGGGTAGGGATGAGCAAGGAGCGGCGCGTCGATCCTCAGATCCTTGTCGGGCTGCTCGTGGACGCGGGCGGGTTCCCGCTGGCGATCCACTGCTTCGAGGGGAACAAGGCGGAGACCAAGACCCTGATCCCGGTGGTCACCGACCTACTGGCCTCGCTCGGGGCGAGCGACATGGTCGTGGTCGCCGATGCGGGCATGCTCTCGGCGGCGAACCTCAACGAGCTGGAGGACGCTGGCCTGAAGTTCATCGTCGGTTCCCGGATCACCAAGGCGCCCTACGACCTGGCCGACCACTTCGAACGGCACGGGAACTACTTCAAGGACAAGGAGATCCTGGAGTCCACCCGGGTGATGGGCGCCGGGAAGAACGCCCGGACCCGGCGGGTGGTCTACCAGTACCTGTTCGCCCGTCAGCAGCGCGACCAGCGCACCATCAACGCCCAGGTCACCCGCGCGGAGAAGGTCGCCGCCGGTGACAAGCCGCTCAAGAAGGACCGGTTCGTCAAGATGGACGACACCAGCCGGGGCGTGGACTGGGACCTCGTCCAGCGCGCCCGGGACCTGGCCGGCCTGAAGGGGTACGTCAGCAACATCGCCCCCGACGTCATGGACGGGCAGGCCATGATCAACGCCTACCACGACCTCTACCAGGTCGAACGCTCCTCCCGGATGGCCAAGAACGACCTCGCGGCCCGGCCCGTGTTCCACCACCAGCGCGACGCGATCGAGGCCCACCTCACCATCGTGTTCACCGCACTGGCCGTGGCCCGCCACCTCCAGACCGTCACCGGCGTCACGATCCGCAAGATCGTCCAGACCCTGCGACCCCTGCACACCGCCGTCATCGAGATCGCCGGCCACGAACTCACCGCCCAGCCCGACCTGACCCCCGCAGCGCGCGAGATCCTCGACCGGCTACGGGGTGACTAAACCTGCACGATCCAGGCCAGAGGAGGGTGATCCGATACCGACCACGTTCAACCGGCACGCTTCGGTGCACGCGGTGAGCGCCAAGCAATATTCGCGCCGCAACGCCGTGCAGGCCGTGCTCTTCGTGAGCAGTTTCCTTCTGTTCCTCGACGAGGAGGCTCGTAGAAGAGGACGGCCGACTCTAACTGCCTGAGTCGTCGGGGAGTACGACGACTGTCACCCCGTCGGCCGCGTCCAAGTCCTCGACGGCATGCAGCCGCGACGCATCACCGCCCACGCGCTCGAGGGCGGCCTTCCAGACCCTCGGGTGCGGGCGCAGCTCACGAACCGGCTCCGGCTCGGTCTTCTCGCTCTTCTGGACGAGACGGGTTTTCCTGGCCATCGCCCCAGCATGCATGTTGTCCGGCCGGCGCGCAGTCAGCACTTCCTGAAGGCCGTCGCGTATGACCCGCACTCCTGGCAGATGTAGGTCTTCACCGCCCCGGTGTTGAAGACCCTGAACTCTTGGCACTGGCCAGCGCACTGCTCGCTGTTACACGTCCACCACTCGGGCGTCTCTGGGTTCTTGACCATGCTTCAGCGTCTCTCCGTCGAGCCGTTCCCGCACCCGCCAAGGCACGAAAGAGCCCCAGTCCACCTTGGACTGGGGCTCTTCGTCGTCGCTACCGGGCCGCGTCTGATACCTCTGTGCGCGCCTCGCCCAACGACAGGCTCATGCCCGATGTCCTGTGCCGAGGTCACCTCTTCTTCTGTGGCCGACGCTCCACGCCCCGTCGCACCAGCGCCCGCCGGATCGAAGACGCATCCACCTCGAACCTCCGTCCGAGCTCGGCCATGGTCCAGTTCTCCGCGACATACAGTCGCTCAACCTCGACGTCTTGTTCGGGAGTGAGGGAGCAGACTGGGCGCAGGGTCACACCCTGGCGCCGCAGGTGCGCCCGTACCGTCTGCTCGTGCATGCCGAACGTATCGCCGAGTGAGCGGATCGTGGTCCCGGCTTCGTAGCGCTCCACCAGCTCAGTGATCTCTGCCGCGGACAACTTCCGGTTCTCCTTGATCTTCAGCCGGACCGCACTGCGATCCGCTCCCGTCTGCCCTATGAGTGCGTCCACAGTAGCTTCGCTCGCCTGTAGTCTCTCCAGGCCGCCCACATCATCCACGGCCTTGAGCAGGCGAAACAGGGGTCCGCTTCTGTTTGAAAGAGAGTTGCAAAAGCGTACCAAATCAGGCATTTTCAAACCTTCACTTTTGCACCCGTCTGTGTTTGAAAGCGACTCACAGAGGCGCACCATCTCCTACTCGCCGACCGTGGCGAGCGCGGACTGCACCGCCGTGAGGATCTTCCCGGGGTCGTCGTGCGGGAGGTCCTCCAGGAGGGCGTCGACGCCGGCGAGCGCGTCGGGCAGTCCCACCACGGGTGGCACGCCCTCGGCATACCGCGCGCCGTCGAGGAACGCCTCCTGGCTGGGGTTCGCCTCGGCCCATGCCGCCGCGGCCGACCGCACGGTCGGCATCGCCCCGAAGTCCTCGGCGAACGCCGTCTGCTGTGCGGTGCTGGTCAGGTGCCGGACCAGGTCGACGGCGGCGTCGTGGTCGGCGGCGTCGGCCGCGATCCCCCAGCACTCCGTGAACTGGAGGGTCCCCGGTCCGGCCGGCCCGGAGGGCAGGGGGACGACGGCGTAGTCCACGTCCGGGTAGCCGTCACGCAGCGCGGGGACCACCCGGTTGTCCTCGACGGTCATCGCCGCCGCACCCGTTCCGAGCGCCTCGCCACCCCAGTCGGCGCCGATGTCGGACGGGAACTTCGCGGAGCCGGACGTGAGGAGGTCCTTGGCGAACGCGAGCGCGCGGAAGTTCTCGGGGCTGTCCGCGCCCGGCCGCAGCGCCTCGTCGACGAGCCGGCCGCCGGACTGCGCGGCGAACGCGCCGATGCGCTGCCACTCCGGCGGGAAGGTGAGCCCGACCTGGGACCTCGTGGTGAGGCTGGCGGCCGCGTCGCGGAGTTCGCCCCACGTGGTCGGGTAGTCGCCGGGAGCGAGCCCGGCGTCGTGCCAGGCCTGCTCATCGATGATCAGGGCCAGCGTCGAGAACGACTTCGGTGCGCAGACCAGCTCGCCGTCGACGGTGAACGTGTCCACGAGGGTCGGATAGAAGTCGTCGGTGTTCCCGAGCTCGTCGCCGTAGGGCTGCAGCAGCTCGTCCGCGGCATAGCTCGCGAAGGAGTCGGTGCTCACGGCGAAGACGTCGGGCGGGCTGCCGCGCGCGAACCCCTGGGAGAGCTGCCGGGGCAGGTCGGCGGACACGCCGACGCCGGCTCCCCGCCCCGAGCCCCGGCTCCAGTCCAGCACGGCCGCGCGGACCGACCTCGTCTCGGCGGCGTCGCTCGGGCCGACGAGCACGCGGAGGTCCGCGTCATCGCCCCCGATCGCGCTGTCCAGCCCTGGGCCGCACGCGGCGGCCGAGAGCACCAGAACGCTCACCGTCGCGGCGACAGAGATGCGAATGCGAAGGATCTTTCGATCCATGATCACGGTCCCCTTCTCTGCGGAGCGGATGAAATCCGCACCATCGCCAGTGTCGGTCGGGTCCGCCTCGGGCGCATTCGATGTACCAGAACCCCCTTCCAGCCATAAATCGGACAACGGTCGGCGGGGGGGCCGGACGCCCGCCATGTCGGGCGATGCCGTGGCCGCAGGGGGTGCGACGCCGCGACGCCCGGCCGCGGCGTGGCCGCCGTGGCGCGCCGTCGCGACGGGGTCTCCGGTGTGTTGGCCGGTGTGTCGCACCGTCGCGAGCGGTCGTGGCGGTTAGTTTGCTGGAGTGAACGCTGCACGACGCCAGACCGCAGCCGCCCGGGATCTCGCGGCAGACGCCGATCTGTCCGGACAGATCACGGCTGCCCTCGCCGAGGACCTCGCGGGATCGGCCGACGAGCTCGCGGCAGCGGAGATGCGCCCGGGCGGCGGCGAGCCGGAGCCCGGCACCGACGGCCCGGAGGGCGCGACCCCGGACCTCTCCGAGGCGATCGCCGGCTGGCGCGCCGGGCTCGTCGAGCTGGCCGGGGGCTCGTCCCTGGCCGACGTCGGCCTCCTCGGCGAGGCGGTCATCGACCTGTCGGCGGCCCACCCGTCCGGTGTCGCACAGCTCTTCGCGGGCCGGCCGACCCGCCTGTCCAACCTGGTGCGCGAGGCCGGGGCGCTGCCCGCCGCCCGCCGTCGGGCACAGGCGGTGGCTGCCCGGTCCGCCGAGCACGCGCAGCGCTACGGCGTCGCGCCCACCTACCTGGCGATCGGCGTAGCGACCTGGACCGAGCACCTCGAGGAGAGGCCCGCGCCCGGCCGCGTGGGCGACGACATGGAAGCCCTCGCGCGCGTCACCGGCCGCGTCCCGGCCGGCCCGGGGACGACGGCGGTGCCCGGCGCGGCCTCGCCCGGCGGCGCGGTCCGGCCGGCGCGCGCGTTCACCGGACCTGTCTCCGTGGCGACCGTCGCCGCCGGGGCGTACCGGCCGTCGTCGGGACCGGCGCCGCGGACGCCGTCGGGTACGAGCCGCGAGCAGGGGGAGGCCCGCGTCGTGCGGGCGCCCGTGCTGCTGCGGCCCGTGACCCTGACGCCCCGCGGCGACGCCGAGGCCGACTACGACATCACCCTCGAGGCAGCCGCCGAGATCAATCCCGTGGTGGCCCGCACGCTGCGGGCGCACGGCGCGCTGATCGACCCCGCCGCCCTGGCGCAGGCGTCGTTCACCGCCGCGGGCTTCGACCCGACGGACGTCCTGGACCGGATCTCCTCGCTCGGCGGTGCGGTGCTCGAGCAGTTCCGGCTGGACCGCCGCGTCCTGGTCGGTACGTTCGTGCACCCGGGCCAGGTGCTGGTCGACGATCTCGACGAGCTCGCGCCCACGCTGGACCGGCACGAGGTCGTGGCCGCGGCCGGCGGCATCGACGAGGCCGTGACCCGGCTCGGCGCGCTCGAGCTGCCCGAGCCCCGGGTGGGCGACGCCAACCCGGCGCGCGAACGCGGCGTCGGCGACCTCGACCCGCTGCAGCGGCACGTCGTGGACGCGCTGGCCACCGGTAACCACCTGTTCGTGGACGCGCCCGTGGGATCGGACGTCGCGGGGACGCTCGCCGCCGTCGTCGCCGAGGCCAACGCGTCGGGCCGGTCCGTGCTGTACGTCCCCGGGCACCGCCGCGCCGCCGACGCGCTCACCGCGCGGCTCGAGATGCTCGGGCTGGGCGGGCTGCTGCTCGACGTCGCCCCGACACCCTCCTGGCGCAAGATCGTCTCGCACCGCCTCCTGACCGCCATCACCGACGAGGCCGACCCTGTCGACACCGACACCGACGCCCGCGTGCGGGATGCGCTGATCGGTGCCCGTTCCCAGCTCGCCGGGTACATCGACGCCCTGCACGAGATCCGCGAGCCGTGGCGGACCAGCGCCTACGACGCCCTCCAGGCGCTCGCGCGTCTCACCTCCCAGAAGCCGGCGCCGTCGACCACCGTGCGGCTGCCGTCCGACACGATCCTCGGCCTCACCGAGGAGAAGCGCGCCGGCCACGCCCGCGACCTCGCGCGGGCCGCCGAGCTGGGCGCCTTCTCGCTCAAGTCGTCCTCCTCGCCGTGGTTCGGCGCACAGATCACCACCGGCCGCGCCGCACGTGACGCGCTCACCCGCGTCAAGCGGCTGCGCGAGAAGACCCTGCCCCGCCTGCGCGAGCAGATCGAGTACGTCGTCCAGGTGACCGGCCTCGTGCCGGCCGCCAGCCTCGAGCAGTGGGCCGAACAGCTCGCGATGCTCAGCGGGATGCGCGGCACCCTCGACGTCTTCCAGCCGATGGTCTTCGAGCGGACCGTCGAGGACCTCGTCCACGCGACGGCGTCGAGCCGCTGGCGGGCCGAGCACGGCGTCGAGTCGGGCTGGCTGGAACGTCGCCGGAACCGGAAGCGCGCCCGCGAGATGGTGCGGCCCGGCATCCGTGTGCCCGCCATGCACGAGGCCCTCCTCCAGGTGCAGGAGCAGCGCGAGGTGTGGCAGGCGCAGTGCCCGCGCGGCGGCTGGCCGACCCTTCCCGAGGGATTCTCGGCCATCGAGGAGACGTACGAGGCGGTCCGGATCGACGTCGAGGCGCTCGAGCCGGCTGTCGCGGGATCGCACGCCGGTGGCGGCCTCGCCGTGCTCGACCTGGACGCCCTGCTCCAGCGCCTCGAGTCCTTGGCGGCCGACGCCGAAGCCCTGAAGAACCTTCCCGAGCGCACTGCGATCCTGCTGCGGGCGCGCGGCGCCGGGCTCGCCGGGCTCGTCGACGACCTCGCCACCCGGCGGGTCGAGAGCGCCCAGGTGGGCGCCGAGCTGGAGCTGGCCTGGTGGAGCTCCGTCTTCGAGGAGATCCTGGCATCCGAGCCGGCGCTCGCCGCGCAGGACGGCGCCGGGCTGGACGCGCTCGCGGGCCGGTTCCGCGAGCTGGACGTGCGGCACGTGGACGCGCTCCCCGGGCCCGTGCGGGCCGCGGCGCGCGCGCACCTCGGCGCGGCGATGCGCGACGAGCGCGAGGACGCCGAGGCGCTGTACACCGAGCTGATCGACGGCAAGCTGACCTCCGTGCGCGACATGGTGACGCGCCACGGCGCCGTCGCCCGCCGCCTGCGCCCCACGATGATCTCCACGCCCACGCTCGTGCCGCACCTGCTGGCGCCGGAGCGCGGTGTCGACCTCGTGGTGCTCGACGCAGTCCAGCACGTGCCCCTCGAGGTGGTCGTCCCGGCGATCGCGCGCGGACGGCAGGTGATGGTGGTGGGGGACCCGCGATCGGCGTCGGGCACGGCCGTCCGGGTGCTGTCCGACCTGCTGCCCAGGGTCTCGCTCGTCCCCGAGCCCAGCCGCCGCGACCCCGCGCTGACGGGCCTGCTCGCCGAGCACGGGTACGACGGCGTGCTGCGGCCCGCCCCCGTGCCGCGCACGGAGGCGCTGGTGCATCACTGGCTCGTCGACGGGACCGGGATGCCGGACCCGGCGTCGGGCACGGTGGAGTCGACGCGCGCCGAGGTGGAGCTCGTCGTCGAGCTTGCCATCGAGCACGCGATGACCCGGCCCGAGGAGACGTTCGGGGTCGTCACCGTGACCGCCGCGCACGCGGACCGGATCCGCGAGGCCCTGCTGGCCGAGGTTCGGACCAACCCGGCGCTCACGTCGTTCTTCTCCGGGAAGCGGCCCGAGCCCGTGGTCGTCGCCGACGTGACCGGCGTCGCCGGGCTGCAGCGCGACACGATCGTCTTCACGCTCGGGTTCGGGCGGACGCCGCACGGGCGCGTGCTGCACCGGTTCGGGGTGCTCGGCGAGGCGGGCGGGGACGGGATGCTCGTCGGCGCACTGGGCGCCACGCGCCGGCGGCTGCACGTGGTCTCCTGCTTCGGGGCCGACGACGTCGACCCGGAGCGCCTGCGCGGCCCCGGTCCGAAGCTCCTGCGCGAGGTCCTCGCGTTCGCGGCCGCGCGGAACGGGACGGCGGACGACGTCGAGCTCGGCAACGGGGTGGACGTCGCGCGTGAGCCGGACCGCCTCGTGGGGGACCTCGGCGAACGGCTCTGGAAGGCCGGGCTCGTCGTCGAGACCGACTACGGGATCGGGGACGGGGAGCGGATCCCGCTCGCCGTGGGACATCCTGACGTGCCCGGGGAGCTGTTGGTCGCCGTGCTGACCGACGACGCCGCCTACGTGGCCGAGCCCTCGATCCGCGTGCGGGACCGGCAGCTCGCGAACCGGCTGGAGCGGCTGGGGTGGGTCGTGGCGCAGGTGTGGTCGGCCGCGGCCTTCCTGGACCCGGACGCGGAGGCGGAGCGGGTGCGGCAGGTGGTGCTCGGCGTACGGGACAGCCGGGTGGGAGACGTGCAGGAGGCCGTGGGGGTTCCGCTCGTCGTGGACGAGTGACGCTCCCCGGCCCTCGCCCGTCGCGGCGGTCCGGCGGTGAGGGCACGGGGGACGGGCCCGCGTGGTGGAGAATGGTGCTGTGGGTGAGATCTCGGCTTCCGGGGAGCGCGACGGTGAGGGGCACCGTGGCGCTGACGCTGCTCGCCGTGCGGCCGGTGACGAGGACGTGCGGCCGCGCCGGAGGAGCCGGCGGGTGGTGCGACGCGGGAACGAGCGGGAGACCGTGCCCGGCGTCAGCGGCGACGAGCGGGCCGACGGGTGGGGCGAGGCCCCCGGTGACGGCGGCAACGACGAGCGCCTGCTGCGGGACGTGCCGCCGCACTGGTGAGGCGGGCCGCCGTCAGCGGCTGGCGTTCTGGGCGCGGAGGAGGTCGCGGATCTCGGTGAGCAGCTCGACGTCCTTCTCGAGGGTCTCCTCGATCTCTTCCTCGGGCTTCTTGCGCAGCGCCGACATCTTCTGGACCGGGACGACGACGAAGAAGTACACCGCGAACGCGATCAGCAGGAACATGAGCACGCCCTGGATGAGCAGGCCTACCTGGAACGTCGTCTCGCCGCCCTGCCAGTTGGGGACGTCGAAGGCGATGCTCGTGAAGTCGGGCGCGCCGACGAGCCAGCCGATCAGCGGCATGATGATCCCGTCGACCAGGCCGCTGATCACGGCCGTGAACGCGCCGCCGATGACGACGGCGACCGCGAGGTCGAGCACGTTGCCCCGGGTGATGAATTCCTTGAAACCGTTGAGCTGTTCGCGCATGTGAAGTCCTCCGTGTCGTTGTTGCCAGGGGTATGCCGGGTGCTCCGGCCCGGTGCTGTACCGTGCCGGGCGAGCCGCGGAACCGGCGCCGCACCGGTGCCCGGAGGAGATTCTGGGGGTGAATCTCGGCTCGCGCATCTTGAACCAGGCAAAGCCGATTGTTCGCCCTAGTCTGTCAACGGACGAGAACAGCCGACACAGCGCTCATTCCGGCTATCGACGATAGGTCCGGTGCGTCGCTCGGAGCGACCGCCACGAGTGTGACAGACGGTGGATCGGCCCCTCCCCCGAGCAACCCGGCGGCCCCTGCGGCGTCGGGCGGACGCTCTGCGGGGGTCGGGAGGACCAGGGCGCGCCGCGCGAGGTAGGACGTCTCGGGCACCGGGTCGCCCACGGAGGAGCCGGCCGAGCCCGCCCCGACGGCCGAGCTCGGTGCGAGGAGATCCACCCGGTCGCCGGGACGCAGGAGGGCGGCCACGCCGTCGTCGGCGAGCGTCACCGGGACCACGACCGTGCCGCGCGGCGCGGAGGCGAGGAGACCGCCCTCGGACAGGACACCCGGGTGCAGAGCCACGCCGGCGGGCAGCCCGACGACGGCGGTCAATCCCACCGCCTCGGGGGCGCCGCCCAGAGCGGCCGGTGGCGCGAGGCTCGCCGCGATGTCCCTCAGGACGACGTCGTCCCTGGTGAGCTGGGCTCCGGCAGCTATCGCACGGCTCGTGACGAGCACCGGGGACGCCGGCGGCGGCGCAGGACGCAGCGCCTGCACCGTGCTCATGGCCGCGAGCCCGCAGCAGATCGCGGCGAGCAGGACGCGGTGACGCCACACGAGACGCCGGGCGTGACGCGCGAACCGCATCGCGCCGCGCGGGCCGGGGGCGCCGCGCCGGAGGAGGTTGCCGAGAAAGGTCATGCCTCGACGCTAGGTCTGCGCTCCGCGCCGTGCCGGGCGCTCCGGCGCGGGCTGTGCACAAGAGGCCCGCACGGCCCCCTGTGGTCGGCGTCGGACCGTTGCGGCTCCGCGCGGACGTGCCCGCGGCGGGCGCGCGTCAGGAAGAGGCGGTCTTCGCGGCAGGCGTGCTGCCCGACGACGAGCCCGACCCCGCCGTGCTGCCGGACTTCGACTCGCTCGAACCCGAACCGTTCGAGCCGCCCGAGCCGGAGCCGCCCGAGCCGGAACCGTTCGACGACGAACCGCCCGACTTCGGCACGGTCGACGACGAGCTGCGCGAGTCGTTCCGGTAGAAACCTGATCCCTTGAACGAGACGCCGATCGAGCCGAACACCTTCCGTAGGCGACCGGAGCACTCCGGGCAGGCCGACAGCGCGTCGTCGGTGAACGCCTGGTGGATGTCGAAGGCGTGGTCGCACTCGGTGCACCGGTACGCGTACGTGGGCACGGGGTCTCCTCTGGCACTCAGGATTGGCGAGTGCCAATCATAACGCCGTCGGCCCGACATTCCTTCCGTGCGTGCGAACCGCGGAACGGCGGGCCGACACCGCCCGTTCGGGTTCGGGAGCGTCAGGGACAACCGGTAGTCTCACCTGCGTGTCAGCGCCTACGTCCCACGAGACCGTCACACCCGACGCGGCCGATGCCGCGGAGCCCACCCGTCGCGTGATGTCCCGCCTGCGCAAGGTGGCGATCGGGATCGCGATCGTGCTCGTGCTCGTGCTGGCTGCGGGCGCCACGTTCACCTGGGCGATCGGGCACCGAGCGCTGCCCGACACGACGGGAACGGCGCAGGTCGAGGGCCTGTCGGCGGACGTCCGGGTGCTCCGTGACGAGCAGGGCGTCCCGCACGTCTACGCCGACGACGCCGGAGACCTGTTTCGCGCGCAGGGCTACGTGCACGCGCAGGACCGCTTCTTCGAGATGGACTTCCGGCGCCACGTCACCGCGGGCCGCCTCTCCGAGCTGGTCGGCGCGAACGAGTCGGCACTCTCCGCGGACAAGCTGATCCGGACGTTCGGCTGGCGGCAGGTCGCGGAGCAGGAGCTCGCCCTCCTCAACCCCGCGACGCAGGAGTACCTGCGCGCGTACGCGGACGGTGTGAACGCCTATCTCGCGGAGCGGTCACCGTCGGAGCTCGGCGTCGAGTACACGGTGCTGGGCACGACCGTCGACCTGGAGCGCCCGGAGCCGTGGGACCCCGTGGACTCGCTCGCCTGGCTCAAGGCGATGGCCTGGGACCTGCGTTCGAACTACGACGACGAGCTCGACCGCGCCCTGGCCTACAGCACGCTGGAGGACCCGGCCCGGGTCGCGCAGCTGTTCCCCGAGTACCGCACGGCCGGCAACCAGACCATCCTCACGGAGTCGGCCGCGTCCGGGACCGGGACCGGGACGGGGACGACGGGCGCCACCACCACCGGCGGTTCGGAGACGGAGCAGACCAGCACGACCACGGCCACGACGACGTCGGCCACCGTGGAGGGCGGCGCATACCTCGACCAGGACCTGCGCGACGCCGTCGTGGCGACGCAGGAGGCGCTCGACGCCGTCCCGACGCAGATCGCGGAGGGGGAGGGGACCGGCTCGAACTCGTGGGCGGTCTCCGGCGACCACACCGAGTCCGGCCTGCCGCTGCTGGCGAACGACCCGCACCTCAGCCTGGCCGCGCCGGGCGTCTGGCACCAGGTCGGCCTGCACTGCAACGAGGTGACCGAGGCCTGCCCGTTCGACACGGCCGGCTTCGGGTTCTCCGGGTTCCCGGGCGTCATCATCGGCCACAACGCCGATCTGGCCTGGGGCCTGACCAACATGGGCGCCGACGTCACCGACTTCTTCATCGAACGTGTGCGGGGGGACACCTACAAGCGCGGCGATCAGTGGGTGGACCTGGAGACCCGGGAGGAGACCGTCCGCGTCAGCGGCGGCTCGCCCGAGGACCTCACGGTCCGCAGCACGGTCCACGGCCCGCTGATCTCCGACGTGCTCGGCGACGACAAGGCCGGCGAGTCCGACGTCGACGCGATGGTGCACTCGCCCACCGAGGAGGGCACCGAGCTCGGCGACTACGCGATCTCGCTCCAGTGGACCGCGCTCGAACCGGGCCGTACCGCCGACGCGGTCTTCGCGTTCGACACCGCGCGCGACGCCGAGGACATCCGCAAGGCGGCGGCACTGTTCGACGTCCCGGCGCAGAACGTCGTGTACGCGACCACGGACGGGCACATCGGCTACCAGGCGCCGGGCAAGATCCCGGTGCGCGCGGAGGTCCCGGGCCCCGTCGCCTCGGACGGCTCCTGGCCCCGGCCCGGCTGGGACGAGCGGTACGACTGGACCGGCTACGTGAAGCCCGAGAACATGCCGCGCGTGCAGGACCCGGGCGAGGGCTTCGTCGTGGCGGCCAACCAGGCGGTGCTGCCCAGCGACTCCGGCCCGAGCCTCTCCCGCGACTGGGACTACGGCTTCCGGTCGCAGCGCATCCGCACCCTGCTCACCGAGCAGATCGACTCGGGCCGTCAGTTCAGTGCCGACGACATGTCACAGATCCAGAACGACGACTGGAGCGCGTTCGCCGACACCCTCGTGGGAGTGCTGCTCGAGGTCGAGCTCGAGGACGGCTACGACTCGGACGGGCAGCAACTGCTGCGCGACTGGGACTTCCGGATGGAGAAGGACTCGGCCGCGGCCGCCTACTTCGCCGCCGTGTGGCGGAACCTGCTCGAGGCGACGTTCCAGGACGAGCTCCCGGCGAGCATGTGGCCCGACGGCGGGGACCGCTGGCTCGCCGTCATGCAGGGCATGCTCGACGACCCGAACAACGCCTTCTGGGACGACGCGTCCACGGTCGCCGTGCGGGAGAGCCGGGACGAGATCCTGACCCGGGCGCTCACGAGCGCCCGCCAGGACATGACCGTCGAGATCAGCAAGGACCCGGGCGACTGGTCCTGGGGCATGCTGCACCAGCTCGAGCTGGAGCACGCGACGCTGGGCGGCTCCGAGGCCCCGCTGGCCGTCAGCACCTACATGAACCCGGCGCCGTACGGCGTGGCGGGTGGCAGCTCGATCGTGAACGCGACGTCGTGGGACGCGGCGTCGGGCAGCTTCACGGTGACGTCCGGGCCGTCCATGCGGATGGTCGTGGACATGGCCGACCTGGACGCCTCGACCTGGGTGACCGTGACCGGCGTGTCCGGCCACCCGGCCTCGAAGCACTACGACGACCAGCTCGACGAGTGGGTCGACGGCGAGACCTTCTCCTGGCCCTTCACCCGCGACGCCGTCGAAGAGGCCACCGACGAAGAGCTGACGCTCATCCCCTGACCTGACCTGACCTGACCTGACCTGACCTGACGTGACCTGACGTGGCTGCCCCGTCGGGGGTCAGGGGGCGAGGTGGTGCCAGGTGTCGGTGGTCGCCACGGCGTGCACCGCGATGTCGTGCTGCTCGGACGGGAGGGGGCGTTCCGCGGCGTCGTACACCTCTTCCGGGAACACGACCGCGACGACCATCGCGCCCGGACGGACGTAGGTGAGCACGCGGTCGTACCAGCCGCCGCCCTGGCCGAGCCGGACGCCACGGGAGTCGACGGCGAGCGCGGGCGCGACGACGACGTCGGCCAGCTTGAGCGCGTCCTGGCCGAGCGTGGGCCCGCCCGGCTCCGGCGGCCGGCCGGGCGCACGCTCGAGAAGGTCCTCGGGGCCCGTGTAGTCCGCCCAGTCGCGGGCCAGGCCGGCCCCCAGCACCGGGAGCAGCACGCGGGTCCCGCGCTCCGCGAGGCGATCCATGAGCTGCCCCGTCGCGGGCTCGGCGGCGCGCGCGGCGTACATGCCGACGACGGCGGCCTCCCGCACCTCCGGGATCGACCACACGACGTCGGCGAACGCCGACTCGGCCTGCGTCCGCTGTTTCACGGTCCGGCCGTTGCGCTGCTGACGGATGGCGCGGCGGAGCTCCTCCTTGGCGTCCTCTGGGTCCATTCCCGTCTGGACCGGGTACGGCTGCGATGTCGGAATCCGAGCGCCCTTCATGAGCGCTATTGTTCCAGGATTCCCCGGATGACCCGGCGCCGCGTGCTTCGGCAGGTCAGAGGCGGCCGCTCGTGGTAGACCCACTGCAGACGGACCGCGGCGCCAGGTCGGCGGGCACAACTGGGTGAGGGAACGAATGTCGGAGACGACGGGACTCGTCGTGAAGGGATGGACCGTGTCCAAGCCATGGCCGGTGACGCTGCGGGAGGACACGCCGGGCGGTGTGGTGGTGCTGCGACCGTTGCGGCGCCGGGACGGCAAGGTCTGGGCGCAGTTGCGCGCGGACAACGCCGGCTGGCTCGAGCGGTGGGAGGCGACGTCGCCCGTCACCGGTGAGAACCGGATGACGGTGGCGTCGTTCAGCGAGTACGTGCGCTCGCTGTCGTCGCAGGCGCGGGCCGGGACGCTGCTGCCGTTCGGCGTGGAGCTCGACGGCGAGCTGGTCGGCCAGCTCACCGTGGCGTCGATCACCTACGGGTCGCTGTGCTCGGCGAGCATCGGGTACTGGGTCTCCGAGCACGTGGCAGGGCGGGGCGTGGCCCCGACCGGCGTCGCCATGGCGACGGACTACTGCTGGTTCGTGCTGGGGCTGCACCGCATCGAGGTCAACATCCGGCCCGAGAACAGGCCGAGCCTGCGGGTGGTGGAGAAGCTCGGGTTCCGTGACGAGGGGGTGCGCGAGCGGTTCCTGCACATCCAGGGCGGCTGGCGCGACCACCGCACGTTCGCGCTCACCACGGAGGACGTCCCGGGCGGCCTGCTGGGCAGGTGGCAGCAGGTGCGTGAGGGGTAGACGGTGCGCCGGTGTCAGCCCTGCTCGACGGGCGTCACCGCGCGGGCGACCACGCCACACGGGTCATCGTCCTCGGTGACACCACGGGCGGCGCGTTCTAGCAGGTCACGGAACCGAACCCGGTCCGTCGGCGGCAGGCCGGCCAGCAGGTCCTCCTCGGCGGCGGCGACCCGGACGTCGACGTCGGCGAGCATCTCCCGACCGTGCGCGGTGGCGACGATGCGCCGTGCACGGCGGTCCGACGGGTCCTGCTGCCGCTCGACGAACCCGCACTCGACGTACCTGTCGATGAGGTAGGTCATGACGGTCCGGTCGATGCCGAGCCGCGCGGCGAGCGAGGCCTGCGTGGGCGGTGCGTCGTGCACGACGACGCGGAGCACCTGGTAGCCGCGCATGCCGTGGGGCAGATCCTCGGTCGCGGCATCGACGCGCACGCTCCACTCGCGCAGCAGCGCGACGAGCGACCAGCTCAGGCCGAGGCCCGGGTCCGGGATCGTCGGACCTGCCGTGCGCTCGCGTCGCGGGGAGCGCTGCGAGGCTCGCGCGGCGGGCTCGCGCACGTCGCCGGCGGGGGTGGACGTGGACATGTGACCAGCCTACCGGAATCAGCGGTCGACCAGATGAGTTGTCATTGATATCGTCTGTAGAACAGACGATTTCCGGTGGCCGTGGGACGGCCACGCCACCGGACACCACCGAGAGAATCGCAGGGCACCTCACCATGACGGACTACGGGCACGAGCTGCAGTTCGGCACCTTCCTCACCCCGACCGCCGCGGACCCGCAGGTACCGGTCGAGCTGGCGCGGCTCACCGAGCGCGCCGGGCTCGACCTGGCCACGTTCCAGGACCACCCGTACCAGGCGGCCTTCCTGGACACCTGGACCCTCCTGAGCTGGGTCGCCGCAGCGACCGAGCGCATCACCGTGTCGGGCAACGTGCTCAACCTGCCGCTGCGCCAGCCCGCCGTGCTCGCTCGTGCCGCGGCCAGCCTGGACCTGCTCTCCGGCGGCCGGTTCGCGATGGGTCTCGGCGCGGGCGGCTTCTGGGACCCGATCGCCGCCATGGGCGGCCCGCGCCGCACGGCGGGGGAGTCGGTCACCGCGCTCGAGGAGGCGCTGCAGATCATGCGTGGCATCTGGGACCCGCACGAACGCACGCCGCTGCGGGTGGCGGGCGACCACTACCGCGTCGCGGGTGCGAAGCGCGGCCCGGCGCCCGCCCACGACATCCCCGTGTGGCTCGGCGCCTACAAGCCGCGCATGCTGCGGCTGATCGGCCGTGAGGCCGACGGCTGGCTGCCCTCGCTGCCCTACCTGAAGGACGGTGACCTGGCGCGCGGCAACGCCGTCATCGACGAGTCGGCCACCGAGGCGGGGCGCGCCCCGGCAGAGGTCCGCCGCCTGCTCAACCTCGGCGGCCGGATCCAGGCCACGAGCGCCGGGTTCCTCCAGGGTCCGGTGGACCAGTGGGTCGAGCAGCTCACGCGGCTGGCGCTGGAGGACGGCATCGGCACGTTCATCGTCATGGGCGACGACCCGAAGCTGATCGAGACCCTCGGGAACGAGATCGCACCCGCCGTGCGCGAGGCGGTCGCCGCGGAGCGGCGCGCGGGCGGCACCACCCCGGCGTCGGCCCGGCGTGGCACGAAGGCGCTCGCCGCCCGCCGTCCCGGTATCGACTACGAGTCCTTGCCCGCCGACCTCGCCGAGCGCGCCGTGGAGCCCGGAGATCGCGAGTACGAGTCGGTGCGGCACAACTACCTGCGCGCCGGAGCGCCCGGCGTCGTGCTCCGGCCACGTCGTGCGGGGGAGATCGTCGCCGCCCTGGACTGGTCGCGCGAGCAGGCGGTGCCGTTCGCCGTGCGGTCGGCCGGGCACGGCATCTCCGGCCGGTCCACCAACGACGGCGGCATCGTCCTGGACCTGGGAGCGCTGCGCTCCGTCGAGGTGGTCGACGAGGCGACCCGCCGCGTGCGGATCGGCGCGGGAGCCACCTGGGGCGAGGTCGCGGAGACCCTGGCGCCGCGCGGCTGGGCGATCACGTCGGGGGACTACGGCGGGGTCGGCGTCGGCGGTCTCGCCACCACCGGCGGTATCGGGTTCCTCGGACGGCTGCAGGGCCTGACCATCGACCGCGTGGTCGCCGCCGAGGTGGTCACCGCGGCGGGCGACGTCCTGCGCGCGTCCGCCGACGAGAACCCGGACCTGTTCTGGGCGTTGCGCGGCGCCGGCGGGAACATGGGCGTGGTGACGTGGCTGGAGATCGAGGCCGGCGCCGTGGGCGACGTCGTGTTCTCGCAGATGGTGCTCGACGCGACGGACACCGCAGGGTTGCTGGAGAAGTGGGGCGCGGCCGTCGAGGCGGCGCCGCGAGAGCTCACGTCGTTCCTGATCCTCGGCTCCGCCGGCGCAGACCAGGGCCCGGTGGCGCAGCTCATGAGCATGTACGCAGCCGAGGGCGCGGACGTCGATCCGGAGGCCGCGGTCGCCGCGCTCGAGACACTCGCCGACGCCGGTCCGCTGCTCGGCCACCAGGCCCAGCTCCTGCCGTACTCGGCCGTCGTCTCCCGGCAGTCCCGGCACCACTCCGGCGGAGGGAGCCCGGCGTCGCGGTCAGGCCTGCTCACGCACCTCGACCGGGACACGAGCCGCGGGATCGAGAAGCTGGTCGCCTCCGGTGCCTCGCACTTCACGGCGATCCGAGCCACGGGCGGTGCGGCCCACGACGTCGACCCCGGCGCCACCGCCTACGCCCACCGGCACCAGAACTTCGCGCTCGCGGGCCTGTCCGCCAGGCAGGCGACGATCGACGAGGTGTGGGACGCGGTGATCGGCCCGGTGCAGGACGGCACGTACCTGTCCTTCGACACCGACACCCGGCCCGAGCGGCTGCTGGAGGCGTTCCCCGAGCCGGCGCTCTCGCGGCTGCGCGAGATCAAGGCGTTGTACGACCCGTCGAACGTGTTCCGGTCGAACTTCCCGATCCCGCCGGCGGAGCTCCTGGCCGCGTGAGGGCGCGGAACCGGGGCGATATTGGCTGGCCGTCGGCGCCGTCGTCGGACATCGTGAGGAGCCCACCGCATCTTGACCGATCCGTATGGCATATCGGGCACTACCTGATGCCCGGGCGTGTCGCCGGGGACGTTCCTTGACGAGCGCCTAACGTCGTGTTGTGGAATCGGCCGCAGGGGTGACAGTCGTCGCGCTGTTCGTCCTGTGGCTGGGGTACTGGGCACCGCACCTGATCCGTGACCGCACGGAGCTTGCGGCCGCACGGGCCGGCGACCGGTTCTCCGGTGGGTTGCGTGTCGTCGCGGTCAGCGGCGGCACGGTCTTCAGCACGAGACCCACCGGACAGGAACGAGGAGGAGCCATGACGACCGGCACAGGTGGTTCGCGCCTGACCGGCGCGCGCCCGGCTCCGCTCGCGCTCGACCCGGAGGACATGGAGACCCCGGCGCAGCGCCGGGTCCTGGCGGTGCAGCGTGCCCGCCGGGCGGTCCGTGCCCGACGGCGGTTCGTGCTGACCCTCTTTCTTCTCCTGGCCTCTCTCGCAGCGTGGGCCGCCGTGGTCGCCGTTCCGCTGCACTGGGTGGTCGGAGTGGTTCCGACCGCGGTCCTGGTCACCGCGCTGGTGCTGGGGCGGCGCGCCGCGATCCGGGCCCGGCGGGCCGAGGACGCGGTCGAGGCGGGCCGCCGCGCGGCGCGGCAGCGGGCCACGCAGGCGCGCGCCCTGGCGAACGGCGGGCCGTACGCGCCGCGCAACCGGATGCGGGTCACGGAGGCCACGGACGAGGTGGTCCTCGCGACGAAGAAGGGCGGTGTGCTCGACGAGCTGCTGACGGTGCCCGAGCCGGTACGCGCGAAGGTCGTGGACGAGAGCGGCGCCCCGGCCGCCGAGCGGGCCGACGACGACGGCGCGGGCGAGGAGAGCCCCGGTGTCGGAGGCGGCGCCTGGGACCCGGTCCCGGTGCCGCTACCCACGTACGTGACCAAGCCGGCGGCGCCACGGGTGACGTCGGGGAGCGTCAGCGCGCGGGCGTCGGACGGCGCCCGGAAGAGCGGCGCGGGGGGCGACGGGGTCCGGGCCGGGGGAGCCGGTGCGGGCAAGCCTGCCACCGAGGGGGCCGGTGCGAACCGGACCGACGACGCCTCGGCCCGGCTGGCGGCCGCCATGCGCGCATCGGCCGGGATGTCGACGGGAGAGAAGCACGTCAGCGAGGAGCCTGCGGGCGACGAGCCGGCCGAGCGTGCGCGGGCGGCGTCATCGGACTCGGCGGCGCACCCCGACGAGGAAGAGCTGATGCGGCCGGCGCCGCGCGTCCCGGACGAGACGCTCGCCCAGCCGCTGGAGCGGATCCTGGCGCGCCGCCGCGCGGCGGGATGACCGGATCGGGCTTGCGGTGGGCCGGTCGGCTGGGCGGGTCGGCTGGGCCGGGTGGCTGTGCCGGGTGGCGGCCGACGGGCCGTCGCCTGGCGGCCGGTCAGCCGCCGATCGGCCTGTGGCCTGGCGTTGTGTGGTGCGTACCACCCGTTCTGATTTGCGGACCCCGGCCGGTGGAGTGCTAATCTGTTCCAGCACTCGGGGCTATGGCGCAGTTGGTAGCGCGTCTCGTTCGCAATGAGAAGGTCGGGGGTTCGAATCCCCCTAGCTCCACCGATTGAGGGTCGCTGCATCTGGCATCACGCCAGGTCAGCGGCCTTCTTGCTTCCCGGAGGGGTCACCCGAACCTGAGAGGTGACACCCTTGAGTGCACGCATTAATCCTCACGGCGTTCGACCGAGAACGCCTCGCAACGCCTGTCTGAGGACTCGTCCGCAGGCGTGTTTCGAGCACCTGTCGAGCATGAGTGACTCGCGTGATACCCCGCTGGACCGCGGTCCGATGTGGACGCTGGACGACCTCTGCCGCAAGCTGCACTGCACACGCGAGACGGTCTACACATGGCGCAAGCACGGCGTCGCGCCGCGGGCCTACAAGATCGGCAAGCACCTGCTGTTCGAGGAGTCGGACGTGCGGGCCTGGCTCGAGCAGCGCGCCTCGGACGGCGACGGGTCCATCGACACCGGCGATGACTCCGACGCCTCGTCGTGGGGGTGGTGAGTGATGACTAGGCGGAAGCTGCGCCCTGGCGACGTAGGCGAGGTCTCCTACCGGGAGATCCCGCTGAAGGGGACCGGTGCGCGGGGGAAGAGCGTGTGGCAGGCACGGGTGCGTGTCTGCCTCTACGACGGTTCGGAGGAACAGCCGGGCCGTAACGCCGACACGAAGACAGAGGCTCGCAACCGCGTGCTGAAGGCCGCCACCGACCTGCTCAGCGCACCGCGTGGCTCGGAGGCGCTCAAGCCGGATTCGCGGGTCGGGCTGGCATGTCGGCAGTGGATCAACGAGCTGCGGGTGCGTCAGGCGTGGCCGAACCCGCCGGTTCGTCCACAGACGGTGGACGAGTACGAGCGGAACCTCGGACGTCACGTGGTTCCGCACCTGGGGAAGCGGCGACTACGGGAGCTCACGCCGGCGATCATCCAGGCGTGGATCGACGGGATGATCGAGCGGGGCAAGGACGGCCCGCACGACATGGTGACGACGACGGCAGCCACGCGCGGGAACCTGATCAGCGTGCTCGACCGCGCCGTCGTGCATGACGCGCTGCGGGACAATCCCGCACGCAAGACGCAGGCGCCCTCCAAGAAGCGGCCCGAACCGAAGGCGATGACGGTGTTCGGCATCGGCCGGTTGCGGGCGGCCGTGCGTTCCTGGGAGAGGTCTCGGGAAGGGCAACCAGGACCGAGGCCGACGGGGCACCTGCCCGCTGTGGTCGACGTGATGCTCGGCACGGGGATGCGGATCGGCGAGGTGATGGCGCTGCGTTGGGGCGAGGTCAACCTGTCCCCGGACGGGCTGCCCACGATCGCAGTCGAGGCGACGCTGACGGACGTCAAGGGGCAGGGCACCGTCAGGCAGCCCAAGCCGAAGACCGACGCCGGCGACCGGGTGATCATTCTGCCGCCGTTCGTCGCGGAGGCTCTGGTCTCGATCCGTCCAGCGGTGACCACCGCGGACATGCCGGTGTTCCCTTCCCGGAGATTCCGGGACGGGCGTAACGCGACCCGAGCGCAGACGCCGCACAACATCCGCCGGACGCTGCGCATGGCATTGGACAAGGCCGAAATGACCGGCGAGGTGTACCCGCACCTGCTGCGCAAGACCGTCGCGACGCGCGTCGCCCGGAAGATGAGACTGGCTGATGCCGCCGCCCTGCTGGGGCACAAGATCGATGCCGGGGTCACGGCACGGCACTACATCGATCGGTTGCGCCTGGCGCCGGACACGTCTGCCGTGCTGCAGGAGATGGTCGAGATCGGGGATGCTGAGTACCAGAAGTCGAACGAGGAGACCCGCGTTGCCGGAAGCGACACCGACAAGATGGCGCACGCCGCGATTGGTGCCGTCGAGGACAGCACCGGTTGGTAGGCGCAGGTTCTGACCTGCGAAACTCCTGTGGCCGCGGTCGGGCTCAGCCCTAATAGTGTCTTGACGGGACCGAGCGCCGTTCCGCTCGTGGCCAGCCAGTCGGCTCGCTAGATCTCGAGGCCCGGCCACTCGTCTGGCGTGTCGAGGACTGAGGCGTCGTCCCTGAGGATCTCGACGTGTGGTTGGAGGGCGCCTGCGGGGTGTTCGGAGCGGCGGAGGCGGCCGGCGACGAGGGCGTCGAACTGGAGGCGTTCCACGACGGAGTCCGAACGGACTCGTCCGGGCTTGGCCCGGAACCAGTCGTTGCTCTTCTCCTGTCCCATCTGGCGGGCGCGACGCAGCAGGTCTGGGTGGGTCTCGTCGGTGATCGCCTCGTAGACCGGCACGAAGTGGGTGCGTGCGCCGCCTCCGGGGACGTGAGCGAGCCGCTTGCGTCGTGAGGTGACGTAGCGGGCCTCCTGGATGCCGCGCTGGATCGTGGTAGCGACGTGGCGGTCCATCTGGTCGAAGGCGTCGTCGAGCTTGCGGAGCTGTTCTCGCGAGGCACGCGGGACGTTCTGGAGGAAGGCGAGCGCGCGTTGGGCGAGTGAGACGGGGGAGACGTCCTGGGAGCGTCGGCCGGTGATGTTCGCGCGGAACGTCGCGGCGAGTACCTGGTAGGTCACGGCACGCGTGGCGAAGGCGTCGGCGCGCGGCTTGGGGCCGGAGTCCTTCGTGAGCCGCGCGCCGTGCGCGGTCAGGAACTGGTTGGTGCTGAGCAGCAGGGCGAGGTGGTGGGCGTCCGGGTACTCATTACGCAGCCTGCTTGCGGCCTCCTGAACCAGCGACGCCGCTTGATCGCACGGGCCTGCGCTGGCGCCGGGCATAGGGTGCAGTGGTGGACCGGGGCGGTAGCCGCGATCGTCGACGAGGTACGACGCGGCCGTGATCCTCGATCGAGCCCACTGGGAACACTCGTCGAGCGCCTGGGCGACCGAGTGGTAGACCCTGCTGCGCAGGGGATCCTTGCCCCGCTGGACCCGGCGCAGGAGAACGTCGCCGCCGATCGGTTGCCAGCCCGGAATGCGGATGAATCGTGCGTCGGCCAGCAGGAGTGCGTTGACGAGGTTGGTGGCGTCCATCGTCAGCAGGAGGCGTTCCTCGACGGAGATGTCGGCCAGGTGGGGTAGCTCGCGCTCGCGGACGACGACGGCGGCGATAGCGGCCTGCCGCCATGCCTCGGTCAGCGGGTTGGTCTGCTGCTCCGCGAGCTGTTCTGCGGTGCAGGAGGTCCCGGCCTTCTGCACCTGGCCGAACTCGGTAAGCGTCCGCTCCACCAGCACCCGGCCTTCATGGGTCACTCCGCCGTGGACGAAGGTCATCAGGCCGAGAGCGTACTTGTGCACCTCGGCCCGGTAGCGTTTCATCGCCTCGACCTGCCCGGTTCCGTCGGCCGCAGCGATCGTGATGTCGTCGAGCCCGAGTCCGCTGAGCAGGTGCGTCATCGCCGACCGCAGTGTGGCGGCGGCCTGTCCGTAGGTCACGGCTCGTCCTGCGGACTGGGGGCGGTGACGCGGCCCGGGTCGTGCCTCCAGCAGTCCTGGAGCATCTCGATGCAGTGGCCGATTCCCGGCGGGGCGCTGGACAGGCGGGCGAGGGCCGCCAGGGACTTGCGTGCAGCGGCGTAGTGCTCGGCTCGGGGCGGGGGTGGGTCGGCGTCGATCGGTGGCCGGCACAGAGGGGCGTGCAGGTCGTCGAGCCGGTCCAGTACGTCCCAATAGCCATGCGGGATCGTGGGCGGAAGCGAGACGGCCAGCGCCCACAGGTGGGATCGTGCTGCCTGGTAGGTGTCGTAGTGCCGGACGGGGAGAGGCGTTCCCTCGGGCGGCGTCGGGGCGGCGGGCGTCGTGCCGGGGTCGGGGTCCCGGTGCGGTGTGGGGTGGCTGGTCATGATGGGTGCCTCCTGCGGTCGGTCATGAATCGCGGCGTCGACTCGGTCATGAGGAGCGTCGACGTGGTTGCCCGCGGCGAGGCAACCTGCTCGTGGGTGCGACACCGGGCGCTGGCAGCCTGGTCCTGTCGTTGAGGTACGCGCATGGGGGCGGTCGCGGGCTGTTCATCAGTGGGGCTGTCCACAGCCTCGGCACGGTTTCCGTCCTGGCTGTGCGGGAGCACATCCTGGCGGAGCCGGTCAGAGGCTGGGCGAGTCGTCCTCGACTGCCTCGGGGCCGTCGTCGTGGCCGGGGCCGCCGTGGATCGGATCGTCGGGCAGCAGTGGGTCCGGGCCGAGGTCGTGTCGCTTGGCGTGCAGGGCGCGGATGACGTCTCGATCGGCTTCAGTCAGTTGCTCGGGTCCGTCGTCGGGCGGGCGGTCCGGGCGGGGTTGCATCGTGGGCGTGGCGTCGAAGGGGATGGCGAGGTCGTCGCGGTGGGCGACGTGCACGATGTGCGCGAGCGCGATCTCCAACCGGGCGCCAAGGGGATGAGAGCCTTCGGCGAGTACGGTGGTGCGGGCCTCGTCGGACCAGGTTGTGTGTTCGCTGGTCAGGCGTCCGAGGATGTGCTCGGGGTGGGCGTCGAAGTACTCGTTGAGTAGGACCTGGTGCCCGTCGAGCGGGATCTGGTAGGTGTTCTGGAACGGCTGGATCGTGGGGCCGTGCTGGGGTTTGCGGTCGTGAGGCCGGTGGCGCAGCAGGATCAGGTCGACGGGTCGATCGGTTCCGGGGGCCTGCCGGAGTGTTGCGCCCGGTAGCCGGACCGCGCCGAGGAAGTCGGTGTGGTCGGCCACGGCTGCGCGAAGGCGAGGGTTGGGCGAGTCGAGCCAGTCGGTGGAGACGACGGCGGCGAGCATTCCGCCTGGCCGGGTGGTGATGAGTCCTGTGGAGATTCCTTCGGTGTCCGTGCGCAGGCGGTCGGCGCGGCGTTCGGGGGTGTGCAGGTCGACGTCGCTGTGCGGGGCATTGACGATGACGACGTCGCAGTTGACGTCGTCGCTGGCGGTGAGGGCGTCGAGTGATCGGGCTCGGGTGTCGTGCGGTGGCCAGCTCGTGGTGACAGGGATCTGCCCGATGAAAGCCTCCACGGCGCCGGTGGGGTAGCTTCGCTGGCCGGCGGGTGCGCCGGCGAAGATCTCGGCGTCGACCCCCAGCGTCATCCACTGGCTGCCGGGGCGCAGACCTGCGCCCAGGTCGTACATCGCGGTCCAGATGCGTTTGGCGAGGATCTCGTGGGCGTCGCTGGCCGGGGTGTGCGTGTGGTCGTGGATGGCGACCCGATCGGCGACCTCGGCCGCTTCCGGTCCGGGCCAGGTGTTCATGTCGAGCTCCCGTTCGATTCGCTGTCCTGCGCGGCGCGGCGCGCGGCGACGTCGTGGGCGACGTGGGCGTGGAAGTCGGCGGCACGGTCGGTGACCGGGACCACGGCGGGGCTGGGCGCAGGTGGTTCGCCGGGCCAGGTGGTGAGGCGGGTCTCGCGGTCCTGGGTGAGCTCGGTGCCGCAGTCCTGGACCCAGCGCTTGAGCCGGGTGCGCGTCGCGGCGAAATCGCGCATCCACACCAGTGAGGCACCCGGGTTTGCCTTCGGAGCGTGTGCGGCCTGGAACGCGGTGTGCAGTGCGGACAGTTCCCAGACGAGCTCGGAGTGACGGTGCCACAGCGGGGGCAGTTCCTGCGGGGTCAGGCCGAACGTGTCGCGCAGCCAGTACACCCACTGGTCCAGCAGCATCCACTCCTCTGCCGCCTGGTGGGGCGGCAGGGTCGCCCAGTTCACGACGTGCGGCGGGACGTCGTCGAGACCGCGATCGGGCGCGGCGCTCATGACGTGCTCCCGGCGGTTTCAGACAGGCCGGTCGCAGCCTGCAGGCTTCCCCGACGGCGTCGCGCTGCCGCCCGCCTCGCCCGGGCCTGTGCGAGGGTGCGCACGACCTGGTAGCGGGTGCGGGCGGCGTCGTGTCCGAGGCGGCGGGCAACGAACACGTGGCGTTCCTTGCCCTGCTCGTCGGAGGGCAAGGCGCGCAGGCGTCCGGACGCGAGGATCGCGTCCCCGGCCTGGAAGTGGGCGCGCGCCTTCTGCGTGTGCTCGTTGAAGACCACCAGGGTGCAGAACACCGGCGGCAACCGGTGCGGTGGCCCTCCCGAGCTGGCGCGCCACCGCTCCACACGCACCCGTCCACGCAGCATCGCGGTGCCGTCGCGGGTCTCGGACCACGTCAGGTCGGTCTCGAGCATCCCTTCAAGGCCCTGCTCGACGGGGATCTTGGCTCTGCTGGTCATCGCGTGCTCCCTGCCTCGATGCGTCCGTCTGGACGACGGGCGCTGCTCGAATGTCAGGTGCGCATCACGTGCCTGGACGTGGTTGAGTTCTGCTACGCGGCGCCGAGTGTCGAGGACCGGCCTCTAGCGCTAGGTCCCAGGTCGTCGGATCATGTGCTCGATCGCCGTCTTGCCCGTTGTGAGGTCGTCGGCGTCGAGGCGGTCGGGCCAGGCGCGCAGCCGGGTGACGATGGGTGGGGCGGAGCGCAGGAGGATCAGTCCGGTGCCGAAGGGCATGGTGCGGATGCGTTCGGGTGGCATGACCGGGACGCGGCGGAGAGTGCGTTGCATGGAGCGGGTGCCGTGGTCGCCGGTGGTGTAGGTGTCGGCGTGTTCGTCGCGTTCGCCGATGAGCGCGGAGATGTCGCGCAGGTCGCCCGCCGATGACGTTCCGCCGAGCACGATCTTGACGATCGCGGCATCCCAGATCGCCTGGGCTTCTTCTGCTCCCCAGACGGCTCGGGCTTGGGCGAGTGACTGCAGGACGGGCATGGTGGTGATGCCGGTGCCGCCGCCGTCGGACATGAGCGTGCGCAGGGAGGGCAGGGGCGCGAGGTTCCCGATCTCGTCCAAGGCGAGCAGGAGTGGCGGGTCGAGCCGGGCTCCGGGTGAGGCTGCGGCCAGGGTCTTGGCGGTTTCGGCCAGGTCTTCGATGAACGCGGCGATCAGGGATCCGCAGGTGGTCGACCCCGTAGCGGTGGCGAGCATGTACAGGGTGCCGTTCTCGCGCAGGAACGTGGCCGGGTCGAACTGCTCGCCCGGCGCCGGGGTGACGGCGTCCAGCACGCGGGGGTCGGCCAGGCAGGACAGCGCTTGCTGGACGCCGGACCAGGTGGAGTCCCGGTTGCGGGGTTCGGCGTTGATCCGCGCCTCGAGGGCTTGGGCCCAGCCGGGTGTGGCGTCGGGGTGGGAGGCGAGGATGGCGGCGGCGTCGCGTGCGGCGGCGGGGGAGTTGGACCAGGTGAACAGGTCTCGGGCGCTGCGTCCTTCGAGGGCGGCGGCGTGCAGCATGCCTTGCAGGACGATGGCGGTCTGGTTCTCCCAGTAGGTGCCGTTCTCGGCTCCGCCCTTGGACAGGCCGGTGCCGGCGGCGAATCCCTTGGCGCGGATCATCGCGGTCAGCGGATCCACACATCCCCGCACCGGGGACCAGCGCACGCCGGCTGGGACGCCCTGGACCAGGTGCTGCGGGTCGAACACGGCGACCGGGCCGATTTTCTCGCGTGCCTTCATCGTGATCGCGAGCGTGTCGGGGCGGGTTCCGGTCGCGACGACGGCGCCGGGCGCGTCGAGCACGGCGTTGATGACCAGGTGCAGGCCTTTTCCGGAGCGGGGTGGGCCGAGCACCATCGTGGAGTCCTCCACCGAGGACCAGATCTGCCTGCTGTGCGCGTGCCCGAGCAGGTAGCCGACCTGTTCCGGCCGGGCCCGGCGTAGGGACGGGCGTAGGTTGCGCGACCGGCGGGTCAGGGCGAGCCGGGAAGCGGTCTTGGCGACGTCGGCTCTGGTGGCGGTCCCAGCCATCGGGTCCGCGCTGTTGTCGGTCCGACGGCGATCTGAGCGCCATACCCACCAGATGCTCCGGCCCAGCGCGCCTGTGAGCGTGAGGAGCACGATCACGGTGAGCCAGTACGCCACCGGACCCAGGTCACTGGCACCGAGCGCCTCACCCGGCTCGCCCGGCCGGGCCAGTACCCGCAGGCCCGTGGCAGGTCCGCCGTCGGGTGGATCGACCCCGGTGAGGACCGCGGCGACGGTTCCGGCCAGCCGCAGCACCACGGCCAGCCCGGTGAGGGCGAGCAGTAGCCAGAGGCCGGCGTTGGTCAGCTCGTCACCGACCGGTCGCGCCTGTCGGGCGTTCACGGGGCACCGACCTCCTCGTCGCTCAGGGCGGTCTCGTCGGCGAGCCCGGCGTCGTCGACCGGCTGCAGAGGGTCCGTCGTCGGACTGGAATCGCGGTCCGCGGTCCTTGCCGGCTGCGAGTTTTGAGGCTCGGGAGCGTGTCCCGGGTCGACATGCGGGTTGTGCGCCGGTGGGAGGTATCGCGCCTGCGCGCTGCGCGTGCCGTACAGGAGCAAGCTCGTCGCACGGCCGCGCAGCGCGGGTGGCATCCGCAGTTGGACACTGCCTTCTGCGTCTGCCTGGGTGGTTGCCACCACGACGGCGATCGCGACCGGTTCCTCGGACGCGAACCCGCGCCCCCGCAGCGCAGAAGTGGAAGGAGCGCCGGTCATTGCTTGCATGGGCAACGGCGTGGTCAGAGGTCGGCCGTCGTCGGCGGTCTCGTGCAGGGCGGTGGGCGTCGCGGGGGCTGCGGGTACGACGACGTCGGCGTAGGTGTGGCCGGAGTCGTGAACTTCGACGCGGATCGGTGAGCCCAGCGCTTCAGCTACCTGGGTCACGATCCTCGGGAGGTCGCCCCGACTCAGTGGCGAGGCGTCGTTGTTGCCCGGGGCCGATGTGGATGCGGGAGGCGTCCATGGCCGGCCGTCGGCCTGGACCGCGAGTTGCCCGTTGTCATCGACGTCGACCCGCACCCGCGGCAACACGGCCGGAACGCCTGCTGCGTGGCCGTTCACAGCTCCACGCCCTCATCGTCGGTGACGTCGGGCCCATCGGCGAGCGGCCCGTCGGGTGGCTCGGCGGTGGGGTCTACTGTCGGCGTGGTCTGGGGCTCTGGGTGTGCGTCGTGGCGGGCCAGGTCAGGGGGGTTGCCGTCGGGTACCTGGCGGGTGTCGAGCCGGTCTAGGATCGTCACGGCGGCCGAGCGCACGCGGGTGGCGGTGTTCTGGATCGTCTCGACTGGGCTGCTGCCGCGAACCGAGGACGCCCAGCCTGCGACGTAGGGCACGGTCGAGTCCGCCAGGTCCAGGCCGTGAGCGGCCGAGACCATGTACGCCACCGAGTCGGCCTCGACCTCCCGGATGCCGCGGTGCGGGGAACGGCCCTCCTGCCCGGGCTCGACCGTGGTGCCGTCGTCGGGCGCGGTGTCGCGGCCCGGGGCATGCAGCATGGCGTGCGCGAGCTCATGCGCCAGGACGGCTGTGCGTGCGCCGTCGTCGAGGTCGGCGCGGACCTCGACGAGGTGTTCGGAGTAGGTCGTGCGCCCGTAGGCTCCCTCGAGTGCGGCGGCGTTCGGCACCAGGCGTAGGTCGTAGCCGAGGTCGGCGACCTGGGCGGCGAGGCCGTCCCAGAGTCCCGGCGGTGCCTGGCCGGCAGGCAGCTCGATTTGTGGTCGTTCGGGAATCGGGGCGCCGTCGGTCTGGCTGATGTCCCACACATAGGCCGGCCGCACGCCCACCATCCGGGAGCGCACCACCTCTCCCGGATCCGGCTTCTCCCCGCGGGCCAGGCGGCGCCAGGAGCCCGGGTCGTCCTCACGTCCCGCCATGCGGGCGGTCACGGGCGCGATGATCTGGTAGCCCGGCTGTCCCTTCATGACACGCCGGCCCAGGGCCTTCCACCGCTGAAACCCGGCGACGTAGGTCGGGTCGGGGTCGGGGACCAGACCCTGCTCGTGGGCGGCGGCATGCTGGACCCAGATCAGCAGCGTGTTGCCGAACGAGCGGGCCCGGAACCGGGCGGCGAACCTTAAGGCGCGTTGCCAGTCCTGGCCGGTGACGAGACTCTCCACGGCTCCGGTGAGCTTGCGCTGCAGAGCCTCCAGCTTCGCGTCCCGGTCAGCCTTCTTCTGCTCCAAAGAGCGGGTGTCCTTACGCATCACGGCCTCCCAGCAGGTCTCTGCCCGGAAGGTGCGCGTGCAGTGCCAGACGCCGACGGCGGGACGCTGTTACAGGTCCACGGCGTCGTCGTCCTCGGGAAGATCAGGAGAGAAGTCGACGTCGGGCGTGTTCGGCCGCGGGCCTGCGTCGTCGACGGGAGCGGTCGGGGCGCTGGGCTCGTCGACCGGGTGCTCCGGGCCGAGCGGTTCCCACCTTGATGGCCGGACGGTCAGGTCCAACATGCGTGCGTGTTTGACGATCTGGGACAGCACCCGGTCGAGCTTCGGTACCACCCGCTCGTCGGGGTACGCGATGACCTTCAAGTCCTGGATGCCGTCCGGCCTGGCTTCGAAGTACTGGGTGCCGACGACATGCTGAGGGTGGGCTGCGAAGTACTCGTTCACGAACCCGGCGTCGTCCCCGGCAAGCACCGGCTCGATATCCGTGAACGGCTGCCCCCGATAGTGGGAGCGGGCCTCGCGGCGGCGCAGGACCAGCAGGTCTATCGGTGCGGCACGGTCCAGATCGTTGCGCAGCAGCGTTTCAGGCAGGCGGACGGCCCCGACCAGGTCGGCCCGTGCCCGCGTCTCCAGCCGGGCACGGTCGTCGGGATCGTCGAGCACTTCGTGCGAGGCCACCGCCGTCAGGATTCCGCCGCGCTTGGTCTGGTCCAGGCCGCGTAGCAGAGCTTTGTTCTGCAGCGTGAGGAGCGTCTGGGCGCTGTGCGGGTCGTGCAGCCGCAGATCGGCGTACGGCAGGTTCAGCACGACCACGTCGAACCGTCCCGGGGCCTGTCGCTGCGGCCAGCGGTGAACGGGCACCTGCTCGGCCGGCTGCGCCGGGATCGCGGCGGTGTACTCACCCGCCTGGATGCTGTGCCGACCAGACACTTGCGGGCCAGTGAAGACCCCCGCCTCGTTCCCCGAGGCCAACAGCCGCCCGCCGGCCACACCGAGATCCCGCAGCATCGGCCACACCTTCCCGGCCAGGAGCCGGTGCCCGGCGCGGGCTGGCGTCCCATCATGCTCGCGCAGTGCGTGCAGATCGCTGCGGACTGGATGCTCGGACATGGGTACCTCCCGGCGTCGTGGTCTGCCCGGGAGGTGCGGTCCAGCTGCCGTGAAGGCGCGAGGATCCGGACATCGGCGCGACGACAGAACCTGAACGCGCTCGGTCTCGTCAGTGCGGGGGAGCGGACTTGCCGGGCTTGGGTTATGGACTTTCGACGCTGTCCTGTTCGAGATCTGGATCCTCGTCGGTACTCACCGACTGCGTCGTCGACGCTCCCGCATCGATCGCGGCGGTCGACGGCTCCGAGTCGGGCGACGTGCAACGACGGATCAGGCCGGCGTGCCCGAGCGCGTGGTTGTAGGACAGGAGATAGTCACCGCGCTGATGCTCACGGTCCATGCTGCCCGAGGGTGGGGAGTCGTAGACGTGCCCGAGCATGCGCGCCGCGTCCTCGGTCTCGTCGCCGAAGTCCCACTGGGCCAGATGATCGATGCCTGCATCCACACCATCCCGGTCGATGATCGCGAGAGTCTCGTCGGCATCTCCGTCCTGCTGGAAGACCACCGAGAACCATCGAACCGGGGCTGCCGCGTCATCCGGCTTCGGACCGGTCACGTCGTCGTTGCTCTCGATCGCCGCCCTGAAGCCGGCCTCCGGGTCGACCTCGTCGGGAAGGTCGAGCTCTGCGCCCAGCATCGAGATCTCGTCCGAGTTGAGATAGGCCGCCTCGTTGAGCCAGTCCGGGAACATGCGCACGTTGTCCGAGTACACGCCGGGACGGCTTGTCGTCGCCCAGTAGGCGTCGGCGGCGGCTGCGAGGAACGAGCACAGGGATCGCATCGTGTCGATGAGGTCGATCTCCGCCCCGACGCCCGAGCGCAGATCGTTGGCTTCGTATACGCGATCGGGCTGGTCCGCGTCGAAGATCCTCAGCCCGTACCGTCGGCGGAAGCCACCGGCCTCGTTGATGTCCTCACCGTCGTACCAGATTGTCAGGGCTAGGGTGCCCGCGCGCTGGCGGAAACTGAGCGCTTCGTTGGTGTCCATGCGTGCAAGGTGCGCGGGACCCGCTCGGGTCGGGGAAGGGTGCTGCGGAGACGGGCGACCTTTGGTGACTTGTCCGTTGACAACTCGCAGCAGCGTGGCTGGTTGTCGTAGGACAATGAACTGGGTACTGTGAAAGTACGACGGGCCGCTTGCGGAACGTTGTCAGCCTGAGGCCCCGCGTTGCGGGGCCTCAGTTCTTATGGAAGCCAGATGTTGCTATGAGTGCAGGTCTCCGCGATGACTGTCCAGAGCATCCGCTGAGCCTTCTTGGCTTTCGGGTGCACGGGCGTCGGGTCGCTGTGGCGTCGGAAGATGTAGGCGCCGAGGTCTGCCACCTGGATTCCATCGACTCGGCGGGAGTCCGAGAAGGTGAACGGCGCTGAGATCTGTTCGAGTCTGCTGGTCCGGTACCCGCCGGTGCCGATCCGTTGGTACTCCTCGAACTCGCGCAGGTGCGCTTGCTTGGAAGCGATGTCGTCGGCGACGACGATGCATTGCTCGCCAGGGGTAGTCGCCTTGGCGTAGTCGTTGATCCGTTCGAGTAGGTGTCCCAGGACTACGCTATGTGGAGGGTTCGGGTAGCGGTACCGAGCCTTCTGGCGGGCTACGTTCATGCCGCGGAGGATGTAGGTGACGTTGGCGTCCCGGGCCACCTCCAGCGCGGACTTGTAAAGCTGCGTGGCCTCGCGGTGGCGACCGCGCAACGGCTTCCAGTCGGCCCTGCCGTTCATGATGCAATGCGCGTGGAACTCGGCATCGAGCGGCGTCCCGTGCAGGTCGTTGTTGAGCTGGCGCAGCTTCTCGAACCCGTCTTCGACCGTCTCCCAGACGCGTTGTTCAGCGACCGCAGCCCCGATGCAGTAGAGGTCCCCCTCGTAGGACTCGTCCACGTGCGCGATCAGCATGGGTCCAGGGTACGGGCGGTCCACGACAAGCAGCCGGGTTATCCACAACTAGCCCACCGTTATCCACAGAATAGAAGTTCGGAGGCCCGCAGGGTCGGTCCGAGGCAGACGAACACTCGCATGCCCCAGATCCCCGATCATGAATTGCTGAGCTCACGGGAAACTCAAAGCATACGCTGGCGGCTATCGAAGAGTTCGGCTTCGATGGGTGCCATCTGGTGCTGGACAACGAAGGCTCGGTTGCGGATGTGCCACAGGCCCTGGCCGACGCCGAGTCCGGGCAGCAGCGCGCGTTCGGTGCCCGTCAACCCCAGGGCAGTGGCCGTCGGGCTGAGCTGGTCGGTCTCTTGCCGGTAGATGATGCGGGTTTCGGCGTTCGCGAGGAGTGAGGTGGCGAGGGCGCGGTTGGCGGATCCGGCGTCGCCGACGTTGTCCAGGTCGGTGACCTTGTGGAAGATCAGCATGTTCGCGATGCCGTAGTGACGCGCGAGCCGCCAGTGGGCGTCCATGCGGCGCAGGAGCGCGGGCTGTGCCATGAGGCGCCAGGCTTCGTCGTGCACGACCCAGCGTTGCCCGCCGTCGGGGTCGGCCAGGGCAGCTTCCATCCAGGCCGAGCAGCAGGTCATCAGCACACTCATGGCGGTGGCATTCTCGGCCACGCGCGACAGGTCAAGGCTCAGCATTGGCGCGGACGCGTCGAACGCGACGGTCGAGTGCGCGTCGAACATCCCCGCCAGGTCCCCGTGCACGAGGCGCCGCAGCGCGTGGCCGACGTGTCGGCCGTCCTCGGTGAGGCGCGCGCCAACGCCGCTGTCGGCGGCAGGGTCGGGTTCGAGGAGCCGGTCGACGACTGCGGGCAGTACCGGCGTCCCGCCGGCCGTGTTGGTGGCGGTGGTGAGGGCGGTGTCGATGCACGTGTGCTCGACAGCGGACAGGTGTCGCTCCAGCATCGTCTCGGCCAGCGCACCGAGCAGGCTGCGTCGCCGGGCAGTGACCTGCGCGGCCCATTCGGCGTCGGTGACGGTGGCGGGCCGGTGGCCTTCGTCCAGCGGGTTGAGGCGGGCGGGCATCCCCGGGCCGAGCGCGATCACCGTGCCGCCGACGGCGCGCGCCACGGCGGTGTGCTCGCCCTTGGGGTCACACGGGATGTACACGCGCCGCCCGAACGGCAGCGACCGGACATACAGCGACTTGGCCAGCGCGGACTTCCCGGCCCCCACGATCCCAGCGACCACGACGTTGGGCGCGGTGATCAGACCCCGTTGGTAGAGCACCCACGGGTCGTACACGAACGAGGACCCGGAGTACAGGTCACGCCCGATGAACAGCCCATCCGTGCCGAGGCCGCCTTCGGCGAGGAAGGGGTAGGCGCCCTGCCAGACGGCCGAGGTGTCCTGATGCTTGGGCAGACGGAACCGGATCGAGGTCCGCAACGTGGCAGGACCCCGCTCACCTGAGCGCGGCAGGTAGCGGGCTGGCGAACTGGTGGTTTCACCGGAGTCTGGTCGGCCGTGCGCGAGCGAGTCCGTGCCCTCGCGGGCATGGAGGGCCGCATCATGGGCTGCCCGGCGGCGCTGGCGTCGTGCCCGCCAGCCGTCGTCGGGCCTGGTCACGAACGGTGCGGTGTGGATGCGCGGTCTCATCGCGGGCACACCTCTCCCACGGCCCTCACGGTTCGACCCGGTCCTCAGGTGGTGCCTCGCGTCCGGCCGCATCATCGTCCGGGTTGGGCGGACCGGGCAGGGTGTTGGGGCGGTCGGTGTCGACGGTCTGCGGCGGGTGCCAGGCGATCGTGCCCGAGTGGGTCTGCGACTTGTCCAGGTGCGACTGCACGCGGGTCAGCAGTCCGGCAGCCTGGCGGATCTCACGGGCGGCGTTGGTCGCGTGCCGGCGTCCCACCTCGTGGTCGCCGGAATGGGTGAACGCGGCTCCGGCATGGTGGCGGTGTGCGGTGGCGGCTTGGTACAGCACCTGCTGTAGCAGGCGGGCAGTCCCGTTGAGGGTGCCCAGCAGCCAGTACAGCTCGGCCGGATCGTCGACCGTGACCGTCTGGTGCGCGGTGGCGCGCATCGCCTGGTAGGACTCCTCGGCGTCGTCGGCGATGCTGTTGAACCGTGGCATGACGGCCTCCCCTCAGAGCTCGATGAAGTCGTCCGGCGTGACCTCGGCCGGGGTGTCCAGGACATCCGGCGGCGACGCGGCGGTCTGTTGCGCGGAGTGCTCGACCGCCATCACGCGCGCTTCCAGGAACACTTGGGAGTTGTTCAGATGGTCCGCGGTCTGCCGCAGCCAAACCTCGGTGTCCTCGGGATAGCGCACGCTCGTCGGCCGGCCGAGACGGACCTCCTGGCTGCCCTCCCACTGGTAGGCGTCGGCGGTCTGCCGCAGCACGTCGCGCAGGCTGCGCACCGTGCCGGCGAGCGTGCCGACCAGGAGCTCCATGTCGTTCGGGTCGGTCATCTCCCGCGTGAGACGAGCCAGAGCCTGCATCGCCTCATTCGCGGCGACGGCATGCGTCGCGATGCTGTCGTCGGTCGGCATGGGGTCCTCCTCAGAACGCGAGATGTTCGGGCTTCAGGTGTGCCATGGCCACCGGCTCGTTCATCAACGTCCGAGCAACGCTGCTGCAACACTGACCGCGGCAAGCCCGACTCCGACCCACATGCCGACCTCGTTCCGTGTGGCGCGTCGGCGTTCCGCATTGGCATCTTCAATTTCTGCGCGCTGGAGCCATCGGGCCGTAGCTACCTCACCCTTGGTGTGTTGGAGGTGCTCGCCGAGCAGGCGGGCGATTGCCCGAAGATGCTCGTTTGACGCGGCAAGGCGCTTGGACACGTTGAGCAAGGCATCGTGCTCCATGTCTGGCTCGCCGCTCTGTCCAGCCGGATCGTCGGTAGTGTCCCGTGTCGTCACATTTCAACTCTGTCGACTGGTCTCCCAGCTGGGAAGGAGTTCGCTGTTCACAGTCGTTCACACTTCGGGAGGGTGTGGTGGCTGGCGGCGCGAGCACCTCGGCCGGTGCAGGTGTCGGCGAGTAGCGAGCACGACGGATCAGGTAGACGCGGTTTCAGGTATGCACGCTGCTGCTCAGCGAGACCGGCCCAGGGGGAGCGCGGCGGTGAATGCCTGGGCCTGTTGTCCCCATAGGCGTCTGACGTCGCAGGATGCTTGGATCGCGGCTTGTTCGACGGCGGCGACGGAGCGTTCGAGTTCGTCGGGGTCGTGGGCGGTGATGCTGATCAGGCTGGTGACGCGTAGGAGTCCGTGGCCTGCGGCGAGGTCGGCTTCTTGTGTGAGGACGTCGTCGAGTTCGGCGGCGTCGGCGGCGTCGGTGAGTTGGCCGAGTCGGGCGCGTTGGGCGCGGTCGGCCAGGTGTCCGGTGCGTCGTCGGCGCAGGTCGCGGGCGGCGGCGTCGGCCCGGACGGGTTCGTAGGTCAGGGAGACGGTGCGTCGGATGCCGGAGGTCAGCAGGAGTGGTGCGAGGAATCCTGGATGGACCCCGGCTTGGGGCCATTGGGCGATCCACAGGACGCAGTGCCAGGCGCCGTCCGAGCGGAGCATTCCCCAGGACTCTGCCACGGCGATGGGTCCGGCCGTGGCGAGGTCGCGGCCGACGTCGGGGTGGCGGTCCAGCGCGGGGGCCATGGATGGGTCGTAGGCGGTGCGCAGCGTGATCGCCAGCTCGTCGGGCCCGAGCGGCGGCGACGGTGTGAGGTCCGCGGCTCGCAGGGCGGTGGTCAGGGTGTCGGTCTCGGCTCGCAGCACGACCGCGGCTCCCGTCACGCCCCCGCCGGCGGCGCGCACGGTGCGTGCTGCGGCGCGTATGTCGAGTGTGAGGGCGAGGGTGGTGGCGTGCTGCTCCCCGGCAGGGCCGGCACGGGCGATCAGGTCCTTGTAGGCGTTGGCGGCCCAGGAGCCGTCATCGTTGCCGTGGGTGTGCCACCAGTCGGCCAGAGAGGAGCCCGATCCGGGCAGGGTGCGTTCGACGACCTGGATCCGGGCCAGGTGTCCCGACCGGCACACCGTGGCCAGCACCCGTCCCCATCCAGCGACGCGGCGTTGCTGGTCGGCCGGGTCTTGGAGGGCGAACGCGGGATGGGTCACCTCGAGCAAGGTCGTCACGGTGGCGGCATGCGGATCGTGGACCAGCACCGCACCGGTGACCGGGTCGACGTACTGGCGCAGCGCGGCGGCGTCTCCTGGCAGCGCGAGCGTCCCGGCGGGGCGCGGCCGGGTCGTGCGCGCGCGGAACTCCAGCTGCCCGGTCAGGATCCGCCACGTCCAGGAAGCAAGGACCGGCAGCCAGTCGATGAGAGGCCGTCCGCCGACGGGCACCACGGCGACGGTGACTGCGACGGCGGCGACCGGCAGAGCAAGTTCCAGGCCGCCACCCCGGTACAGGGCAGCCAGGACCGGAATCGCGCCGACCCCGATCGTGATGAGCTGGGCTGCCGTGAACCCGAGGATCACGCCGCGCCGCGACAGCCGGGAGAACTTCACCGGCGCCAGCTGTCCCACGGCGCCATGGGCCGAGTCCGTCATGACCGCTCACCTCCGCTTCGGCTCATCGAGGATGCCCGGCACAGCTGCGGCAGGCTGACTGCCGCCCGCCGAAGCCGGGGCCGACCGGCCACGCCGCCCCGCGCCCGACGACGCCCCCCTCCCGGGATCGGTGTCTCCTGCTGCATCGCTCGTCTGGCCGGCCTGGGCGCCGGCCGCTCGGCCCGCCTTCGGCCCAGCTGTGGCCGCAGCTTTCCCGGCGGCGACGGCGATCAGAGGAACCGCGGCCGGTGCGACCGCAGCCGCCGCGCCCGAACCGCCTGCCGCGCCGGCCGCCCCCGATGCACCGGCGGCCTTGGCCCCACCGACCGGCGCCGCAGCACCAGCCGTAGAGGACGGCGTCGGGCTCGAAGCCAGCCCAGGTTGCGCCGCACCTGGCGTTCGGGCTGCTGCCGATGCTGGGGCCGGGCTCGCCGGCCGATCGATGCCTGCGCGCGGGCTGCCGTCCTTACTACCGTCGCCGTCGAGGACGCCGGAGGCCGTTCCGTGCTTCCACCCGCCGGGCAGCATGGGCACCGGCCGGTTGAGGGCGTCCTTGGCCTCGTGCTCGACCGACATGGCGTGGTACATGTCGAAGCCCACGAAGCTGACCAGCTTGTACGTCATGTAGGGGGCGAAGCCCGCGATCAGCATGAGTACGATCCCGGCGGCGGGATCGGCGATCGGGCGTAGGTCGGTGTCGATGGGGGCGGCGACCTGGGCGGTGGCGACCAGGAACACCACGACGAGCACGAGCTTGGACAGGATCAGCGCGACGACGAACGAGAGCCACTTGCCCACCCACCCGCGGGTGACGTCCCACGACGCGCCGGCCAGGGCGAGCGGGGCGAGCACGATCGTGACCAGCAGCAGCGCCTTGCGCACCAACAGGCTCATCCACACGATGAACGCCGACCCGATCGCCAGACCGGCCAAGAACAGCTGGATCAGCGCCCCCGCGCCTGGGGCGAGGGATGCGCCGGTGACCGAGCCGACCATGACGGTGAGGCGGGCGCCCATCTGCTCCATCGTGGTGCCGGCCGCGCGCACGATCCCGATGCACAGCTGGTCGGTGATCTCCAGCAGCAGCGCGGTCAGCGTGATCACCAGGAAGCTCCCGAGTACGGACTTGGCCAGCCCCAGCGCAGCCCTCGCCAGCGCGCCCGGCTCGCGGCGCAGCATCCCGGTGATGACCTGGAGCAGGAAGAAGACCAGCATCACCAGGACCGCGATGCCGAACACGAGGTTGTACACGCGCGTGTAGTGGCCCGAGGTGACGTCCACGAACGTGGTGGAGTCCAGCAGCACCCACATCACCTGCACCACGAGCTCGGCACCGCCACCTACTAGGTCGGCCAGCCACTGCATAGGCCCCCAGGTGTCCGCGTCTGCCTCGGAGCCGAGGCAGACGCCGGACACGATCGGCAGGTCGCACGGACTCATCAGTGTAGGAAGTCCACCGAGTTGTCCCTTCTGTTGCGTTGTTGTCACCCAGTAGCTGGCCGGTAGGCCGCTGATGGCCCAGTTCTGGAAGGTCTGCTGGCGTGGAGCGTGCATCGAAGTTGTCACTTTCCTCGGCCATGAGCGGTTCTCTTCATGTCGTCGGGCGGATCGGCGTGATCCCGAGGTGCTCTTGTGCTTGGTGGCACAGGTCCTGACCGAGAGGTGTGAGGGTCGCGCCTCGACGGTTCTCGTTTCGTTGCAGGAGTCGTCCTCCGCTGGCGCGTTCGAGGAGGGTCAGCTGATGGAGCAGGTTCGGCCCGGTGCAGCTGAGGACCTGGGCGGCTTGGTTGATGCTGGGCTGGTGGGCCAGCGTCACGAAGCGCTCGAGGCGGAGCAGGGCGCCTGTCCCGCGGAGCGCGTCGCGCAGCGGCTGGGGCAACTGTGAGGGGTGTCGGCCGCCTGTGGCGTGCCGGTTGATGTTGCTGCCGCCGGCGGGATCCGCTGCTCATGCCGTTTTCGGACCAGGACGACTGCGCCTCTCCTTCCACTCAGGACGCAGGTCTCCGCCGCCCCCTGCGAGCCTTCTTCGCTCGTACCACGCCGTCTACAACGAGTTCGCCACCCCACACGCCCCAAGGCTCGCGGCGTTCCAGGGCCCCCTGCAGGCAGGGGTGCAGCAGGGGGCAGTCTTGGCACCGGCGCTTCGCCTCCTCAATGGCCGAGGGGTGTTCGGAAAACCAGAGATCAGGATCTGCCGCGCAAGGGATCGCTTCGTCACTCAGGGGCGCGCCCTGGGTTAAATAGAGCACCTCGCCATCGCGAACAAGGTCGTGCTCTCGAGTTGGAACGAGACGTAGGTATGCTGAAACGCTGGCCGTCGGGTCGGGGACTACTGCATTGGCATCAATGTCCCAGACGCTCTTCGCATCAGTCGGGCGGCGATTGGATCCAATCGCATATTCATCGGATACTGCTTGAGGTCTTGCCTCGCCGACGTCCTCCGCCGCTCCCGCCGAGTCGGGATGGTCACCGACATCCCGATCGAGCCCGCGAAGAAACTCGGCGACCTCCTCGTTGACCTTCGCTAACCGGGCCTTCTCGCCAGGTATCGCGATTGGCCCCCACCCCGTTGCCCTCAATCCGTCACGCATCGGTAAACCTCCCGGGAATCAAGCGCTGAGCATTGCCAGACCCGCAAGGCCAGAGGCAACAACGGCCATCATCACCTGGGCGAGGCTGAGCCCCAGCACCAGGCGAACGATCCACTCATTGAATTGTACGGATCTGTAGAGACGAACCAGCAGCTCGGTCGACGTCAGCTCACCATCCCAGTCGAGCAACGTCGCCTCAGCCAGGACGCCTGGCACATCTGGTTCGTGGAGCCGATCCGCGAAGAATGACGCGATGAGGAGCGCCACCGACACCGCAAGCACCGCCAGGGACGCGACGGTCATCTCAGTAGCGCCGAGCTTCTGCAACGCAGCGGTGACGAACGTGGATCCCGCGCCACCCGCGAAGACCACCACTACCTTTGCACCGTCAACACGCCAGCGCTGACGCTCAAGTGATCGCTCGAGTGCTTGCTCGACTCCCGACTGCACCGTTGACTGCACAGGCGGATTCTCCTGCGTAGATGCCCGGCTCGTCCATGAATCACGGTGAGCCTTTCCGGGGACGGGTGTGTCGTCGGCGACACGCCGAACCGCCAGGCCTGTGGCAAGGCAGTACGGAGCTCCGATGGAATCGGTCGCTCCACAGATCGACGAGACCGGAGTCCCGCGTGCCGGCCCGAGCCGTCTCTGAAGCTGACCGTGCTGCCAGCACTCATGGCCAGCCCTCCCCGTCTAGGACCCCACCAGCACGGCGGAAACCATCAACATGTCCAAACGGGGAAAATCACCCAGTGCGACGCGCCGAAAGTGACGAGTAGGAGCGCTCGAGGGACAACTCGATGACAAGTGTCCCGCTCCAGGTGACATCTTCGATGGATCCCTACAATCAGGCACCTGCCGCGATCGTCTGACCGAGATCCCACCCGAAATTGACCAGCGCCACTGCCGCCCCACACAGAAGGGCTGCCGCCGCGGCGATCAGGATGCCGGACTTTCCGCGCGAGGCCAGGTGCGGGTTGGAGGAGTTGGACCCGAAGGCCCACACGATCGCCGAGACGATCAGCGCCAGGACGGCCAGGATCAGCCCGATGGTCATAATGGCACCGACGATCTCTTCGAGCTGGGTGATACCAGGCAGCCCATCCGTGTTGGGATCGATGTCGATCTGACCGGCCGCAGACCGTGTCGCGAGGTTCGTGTTCATACCCGGCAGGTGCGCTACACCTGCCGCCGTGAAGAGCAGCAGATGAGCGCCACGGGAATCAGAACGGTGGATCGATCTCGGCGTCGTCGTGAGCCTCGTCGGCGTGCCCATACTGCGGGTAGGCCCAGGGTTCGTCGCTGACGCTGCCGGGCGACTGGTACGGGTCGGCGCCGGGCGGGTGATAGGCCCGGCAGGCCGGCTGAGTGGTCACTGCTGCGCGCTCGGCGGATTGGCGTTCAGGGCCCAGCGCACCGCGCTCGGCCAGGACTGCGCGGACCCGAGCCACTTCCCGCTCCGCGACTCGTCGTTCCTCAGCGGACGGCACCCTATCCCGGATCGAACCGTCCCCTTCGACGTCGACGTACTGTCGGTACTTGCCCTGCCGGTGCAGTACCTGGCGGATCAGTTCGGGTTCGTGCGTGTCCAGGACGTGGCGCAGGTCTCCTGCGGCATCGGCGACCAGCCCAGCACCGAACGGCATGAGGAGATCTGGTGCCTGGGGGCGCCTTGCATCCGCCCACGCGCGCTGTTCGCGGCGCTGGAACTCGACGTCGAGCCTGGCGGCGATCTGCGCCCGCTGGGCGTTCGCCCGCATGTCGTGGCCGTCCACGCCGAGCGTGAGGGCGTCTTCGGGCGCTGCGTTCAGGATCGTCTCGTAGTCCGGGCCGACGCGGGGGTCGGGCTGCGGGGCCTGGGGCTGACTGTGCATGGGAGCCTCCAACGCGTGCGGCTGCTGTCGCGACGTAGGTGCACCGAGGGAGACCGACGGCGGATCACGGTTAGCGCCGCGACAGGCGGTGTCAGAGCCGGGAGCCGAGGTCGATCAGCCAGCCGGTCCAGGCCAGCGCCCCACCGGTCAGGACCGCACCGCCCAGGGCCACGAGCACGCCGGCCCGGGCCCGGGTCGTGCTCTGCCAGTCTCCGGCCGCGGCACCCAGCGCCCATCCGGCGGCGCACGCCACCAGCATCACCACCGAGGTCAGCAGCCCGTACGTCAGCAGCGCGCCAACCACCTCGCTGAACTCGGTGCCGCCCACCGCGCGAAAGTCTGGCGCAACATCGCTCGCCAAGAGCCCGGCTGCACGATCGTCGACGACGGCGATCATGGCCGCGCTCCTGCCCAGCACGCCCGGCCGGGCAGGGCGTCAACGACGGCGGCTGTAGGTTCTCGTCGCACTTGTCGGTCGACAGGCCGGGGGACGTGAGTCTCGAAGGGTTTTCTCAACGTCTTGTCGGCCATCTCGTCTCACCGATCTGTCGCTTCCCTCGGACTTCGCGCTTTGGCTGGCCTGGTTGTAGTGGGCCTGCTGCGTCGTGCCTTAGGTGTGCGGCGGCGTCCGTGACGCCGACTTTCCGTGTCGAGCCCGGCCGCCGTCGGCCGTGATACCGAAGCGTTCTCGACTCAAGCGCGATGCCGCTGGTGCTTATGATCGCCAGTTACCGGGTATTATCGTTCCATGACGATCATCGAGACGGAAGTGCGTGCGGCGAGCACGGTGGACATCGAGCCGGCGGTCGCGTTGTTCCGATCATTGGGCGATCCCGCGCGGCTGGCGATCATGCGCCGGCTCGCCTCGGGTGAGGCGCGGGTCGCGGAGCTGACGGCAGACCTGGGTCTGGCGCAGTCGACGGTGTCCGCCCACGTGGCGTGCTTGAAGGACTGTGGGCTGGTGACCGGGCGGATGGACGGGAGGCGGGTGTTCTACTCCCTGGCGCGCCCGGAGTTGCTGGACCTGCTCGCAGCGGCCGAGACGCTGCTCGCGGCCACCGGCAGCGTGGTGGCGCTGTGCCCGACGTACGGCGTGGACGCGCAGGGCTCGGCATGCTGAGCACGATCGCGGCCGCGGCCGGGTTGTTCGTCGCGACCAACATCGACGACATCGTGGTCCTCACGGTCCTGTTCGCCGCCTCGGCCCGATCGTCACGGCTGCGTGGCTGGCAGATCGTGGCCGGGCAGTATCTCGGCCTGATCGCCCTGATCGCGGTCAGCTTCCTGGCCGCCCTGGGGTTGACGATCGTGCCGGACGAGTGGGTCGGGCTGCTCGGCTTGATCCCGCTGGCGATCGGTGTCCTGGCCCTGGTGCGCACGCTGCGTGGGCAGGACGACGACGATGAGGCCGAGTCCGCGCTCAAGGCGGTCGGGCTGCTCGGGGTCGCCGGGATCACGATCGCCAACGGCGGGGACAACATCGCGATCTACACCCCGGTGTTCCGCACCATGTCCACCACCGACGCACTGGTCACGATCGTGGTCTTCCTCGTCCTGCTCGCCGGGTGGTGCCTGCTCGCCAAGACGATCGGCACCCACGAGAAGGTCACCGAGGCACTAGAAAAGGTCGAGCACTGGCTCGTGCCCGTAGTGTTCATCGGCCTCGGCGTGTACATCCTGCTCGAGTCCGGAACCTTGTCCCACATCTCCTCGCTGTTGTAACCCGCAGCGTCGGTACCGACCACGATCGCGTCGTGATCGGCACCGGACAGGCTGGACGCGCACACGCACTACTGCCCGATCCCCGCGGAGCGCCATCAACGGCGCCGCGCGGTACGTCGGTGGCATCTCCACGGCCAGGACGAAGGCAGTGATCGCCAGAGCCGTGACCATTCCCGGATCGCTGCGGCGACGATCGCGATGAACACGGGCAGCTCCATGCTCATCCGCCGGGCCCGTAGGTTCCCCCACGCTTCGACCAGGATCGGCCATCAGCCCACGACCAGCCCGACCAGCCCGACCAGCGCGAGGACCGGGACCGTCGGCCACGGCCAGGTCAAGACCGAACGCGACGGCCACCGCGCGCGCGGCGACGAACAGCGTGCGGACCAGGTCTGCGCGATCGATACGAGACCAGAGGCACTGCGCGTGCCGCTGCTCTTCGACGGCGACCATCCACGCCGTCGGGACCCGGCGCGGGTGGGCTGGCGCGGCTACTACATGGTGGCCCGGATACCGTGGGTCCGGTGGGAACAGTGCGAGCGATGCAGTTCACGGCCGTCGTTCGGATCGATGCGCGCGGGCGCACCCATGTGCCTCTTCCGTTCGAGCCAGACACGGCCTGGGGTGCCAAGCCACGTCATCACGTCACCGGGACCTTGAACGGGCTCGGGCTGCGGGGCGTGCTCGACCAGACCACGGACAGGTCGGTGCTCGTCCTGGGGCCCGCGTGGTGCCGGGACGCGCGGCTGACTACTGGCGACGAGGTGCAGGTGGTCCTTGTCCCCGAGGGGCCGCAACGCACCGACCTACCCGCGGACTTCGCCGCGGCCCTGGACGCTGCCCCCGACGCCGGTGCCTTCTTCGACTCGCTCGCCCAGTTCTACCGCAAGGCCTACCTGCGCTGGATCGAGGCCACCAAGCGCCGCCCCGACCAACGCCCGGTGCGGATCGCCGAGGTCGTTCGCCTGCTCCAGGACGGCCAGAAGGAACGACCGAAAGAATGAGCCCGCAGGTATCGGCACCTCGCGGCCACCCATCTGCCGACAGGTTCCGTGGAGAAGCTTCCTGAACGGTGGCGGGGTGCTGCTGGAGGTCGCTACCGGCTTCGCGCATGTGCGGCACGCACAACAGCAGGCCGATGGGTCGGCCTGCTGTCGAAGCGCGGCGGAGCCGGCGCTGATCAGGGTCGGTTTGTCGCAGGTGCGATCCAGCCCAGCTCGTCCATCGCGCGCCGGCCGACCTCGAACTCCTCGGCGACAGGGACGATCTGGCCGTCGGGGTGCGCGGTCAGCCAGTCTGCGGCTGACTGTGGTGAGCTGAAGAAGTGGCCCAGGTCGCACAGGTCCCGGATGTTTGCCACGGCCTGGGTCAGGTGCACCTTCGACACGACCGCCTCGGGCGGATCCACGTCGAGCACCCCGTCGGGGCTGAGCTCGATGCGGATGGGCTGCCCGGTGGCCGGGCACCTGGATTCGATGGTGCCGGCGCGGCCGAGGATGACGGGGAAGTTGACCACGTCGGTGGCGCAGAACCCGTACACCGTCCGGTCCTCGAACGTGAACGCGTGCGGTGTGCGCTGCAGTGTCAGCCCGAAGCCCGCGACCCGGCCGTCCTCGGCCCAGTCGGTCCCCGGCTGACTCTCGAGCTCGGCCTGAACCTTCTCGACAGGCCACCCGCCGTCGCCGGCCAGCCGCGCCACGGACACCGGCTCACCGGTCTCGGCCAGCAGCCGCCACAGGCGGACGAACATGTCCGTCATCCCCAGATTCGCGTTCACGACCCCGGTCAGCTTCTGCACGCCTGCCTGGATCTGCTCGTCGCTCACTTCGATCACCCTCCTGGACTGTGTCAGCTGTCGTGCTGTTCCCGTCGTGCTGTTCCTGTGACCGCGACGCTACGGTCTGCCCCCGGGGTGAGGGTCAAGCACGTCACGCACAGTCCGGGCACGACCGGGGACCACGCGCCCAGGAGGCCTCGGCCTGCCCGGTCAGCTCGGCCTGGTGGTCGCTCTCGTAGGCGTCGATCCGCGCCAGCGTCTGCTGCAGGTCACTGATCCGGCCATCGATGCGTGACCGGGACTCGTGCAGACGCCGCGCCAGCAGCGTCCCGGCACCCTGGCCCCGATGCGGCGGGTGGGTCAGGGTGTGGGTGAGGTCGCGAATCTCGGCGATGGTCAGGCCGAGCCCGCGCAGCAGGCCGATCAGCTCGACGCACCACAGGGCCTGGTCGTCGAAGAGCCGGTACCCGGTCGCGGAGCGCCCGACGGAGTAGATCAGTCCCCAGTCGGTGTACTGGCGCAGGTTCTTGACCGACACGCCGGTGCGGCTCGAGAGCTCACCGACGGTCATGTGGTCCTGGAGCACGCTGCTCGTCATCGCCGTCCTCCCTGTGTCCTTCCCGTTCTGTCCTACCCGTGCAGTCGTACCTGCCTTGTCCTACGTGTACTCGGCCGCATCTGCGTGGCCGGCGTCGAGGCGTTGTCAGAGCATGGAGCCGAGGTCGGACCCGACCGTGGGGTAGGCGGCCGTGGTCGACTTGAGCTGACGGGTGGTCAGGCCGAGCTTCATCGCCAGCCCGAGGGTGTTGATCAGCTCTCCGTACCCGGGCCCGAGCAGGTGCGCGCCCACGATCTGGTCGGTGGTCCGGTCGACGAGGATCTTGCTGGCCGCGGTGGTCTCCCCGGTCCGGTAGTTGGAGTACCAGCCGCTGGTGTCGGTGTAGCGGACCTCGAGGTCCAGACCGGCCTGCCGGGCCTCGTGTTCGAGCAGGCCGACCCGGACCAGCTCGGGAATCGTGAACACCGCGGTCGGGATCCCGGTGTAATCGGGCACCGTCATGGCGTCCTTCAGCAGGTTGGACGCGGCGACCTTGCCCTCGATGACCGCGACCGGGGTCAGCCGCATCCCCGGGGTGTCCGCCGAGTCTCCCGCGGCGTAGACGGCGGGGTTGGTGGTGCTCTGCAGGTGACCGGCCACCGTGATGCCACGCTCGCCCCAAGCGACGCCGGCAGCGTCCAGGGCAAGCCGGGACAGCTCGGGGATCCGTCCCGCGCCGTGCACCACCAGGTCGTACTCGACCGTCTCGGCGTTGCCTGCCCGGTCGAGGGTGACCTGGTAACCGACCGGGGTCTTGTCGATCCGCGTGATGGTCGTCGAGCGCCGCACCTGGACACCCGCAGTGGCGCCGCGGGCGACGAGGAGCTCGACCAGGTCGGGATCGAACCCCTTCAACGGCCGCGGACCACGATCGATGATCACCGGGCTGGCCCCGGCGCGCGCGGCGATGTGCGCGAACTCGAAGGAGACGAACCCGCCGCCGACGAACAGGATCCGCCGCGGGAGCACCGCCAGCTCCATGAAGCCGGTGCTGTCGACCAGATGCTCGTGGCCCGGGAAGTCGAGCGGCCGGGGGCGCGCTCCGGTGGCGACCAGGAAGTGGGTCGCGTCGTATGGCATGCCGTCGACCTCGACCCGGTTCCGGCCGGTGAACGTGGTCGGGCCGTGCAGCGTGGTCACGCCGTTGCGCGCCAGACCGTCCTCGGCCTTTCGGGGGGCCGGGTCGGTGAACCCGTGCTTGTGCCCCACGAGGTCACCCCAGTTGATCGACAGGCCGGCGGTGTCGATGCCCTTGCCGCGCATCAGAGCGGCGGCGTCGATGATCTCGGCGCCACGCCGCAGGATCTTCTTCGGGTCGCAGCCCCGCAACGCGCACGTGCCGCCGTAGGGCAGCACGTCGACGATCGCCACCCGCCAACCCTGCGACGCGCACTTGTGCGCCGCGGCGATCCCGGCCATCCCGGCACCGATCACGATCAGGTCATACCTCGTGGTCACGGCTTCTCCTTGCTCCGACAACCCCGGGTCCGGGCGGCGCACCGGCGACACCGTCGAGGTCGGCGGTGGCGGGATCTCAGGGACGCTCGAGTGCCGCCCGGAGCTGGTTGATGGTGGGGGCACCGGCCGGGCCGTCCGGCGTCTGGTAGATGCGGCACGCCAGCCCGACACCGGCATCCGGGTCCGCGAAAGGATCGGCGCCGTCGACCAGGATGCTCGGCGACCCGCGGAAACCGACCCGCTCGGCTTGGTCGAACGTCTCGACCAGCTGACGAGTCACCGTGACATCCGGCCGTTCCGCAGCGATGACCTCGAGATGTTCCTGGGCGACCTTCCAGTTCGGGCACCCGTCGAAGTACTGCAGCACGATCTCCATACCAAGGACCGTAAACCTTGCACCGCACTACAAGGTCAAGGGCGTAGATTGAACAGATGCTGATCGGAGAACTCGCCGACACCGTGGGCCTGCCCGCCCAGACCATCCGGTTCTACGAACGCCAGGGCCTGCTACCCCAGCCGCGCCGCCAGGCCAACGGCTACCGCGCCTACGACGACACGGCCCTCGCCCGTGTCCGGTTCATCCGCACCGCCCAGGCCGCCGGCCTGACCCTGGTCGAGATCAGCAGCATCGTCGACCTCCGAGACAACGGCGACCGGCCCTGCACCCACGTCACCAGCGTGCTGCACACCAAGCTTGATGCCGTCCACGCCCGACAGGCCGAGCTCGCCCTCCTAGAACAGGAACTGGAACAGCTCATCGAACGCAGCCACGACCTCGACCCCGCAGACTGCACCGACACCGACATCTGCCACATCCTCACCCGCCAGCGCTGAACCCGGCCCAGGGCACTGCCCGGCCGCCGCCTCCCCACCCGCCCTTGCGCCGGGGACTGTGGCCGCCGCCCGTGTGACTGCTTCCGTGGCGTGGATCGTCTTGAGGGTGGCTGTGGACGACCAACGCGTCAGCGATCGTGCTGCTGGCTGCGCCGATTCAGGGGTTCACGGTGCTGGTGCGCGCCAGGCGGCGCGTGTGTGTCGAGGAGCGCGCGGACTTCGAGTCGCAGGAGCTGTTCCAGGACGCGTTGTCCGAGCGGGGTGGTGGTCTGCGGCTTGTAGCGGTGCCCGGGGACGAGCAGCGGGGCGCCAAGGTCGGCTTCGAGCCTGCGGATCTGCCGGTTGAGGTTCTGGTGGTGGTGTCCGAGGGTGGCGGCGGCGCGTTTGATGCTGTGGTGATCGACGACTTCTTCGAAGCGGCGCAGTCGTTGCCAGCCGGCGCGGTTGCCCTCCACCGCGCGGCGGATCTCGGTGGGCAGGGTGGGGTAGAGCCGGTCGCTGTAGGTGCCAGGGCGCAGGGGTGGGATACCGAGGTCTCTTCGGAGCTTGGCGATGGTCGCCTGGTTGACCCTGAGCTCGGTAGCGATGTCGGTGTTGGTGCGGCGCAGTGTTCCGGCTTGTTCGTGGAGCCAGTCGGGGTCGATGCCGTCATCGCGGGCCGCGTCGTGGTTCGTGATCCGGTCACTGATTCGTCGGAAGGCGAGCTGCACGCCTGCGCGCTTGGCGTACTGGTTGATCATGGTGCGGGAGAACCCGGTCTCGGCCGCGAGGGTCGCGATGCCCTTGGCTGCCTGGCCGTGCTCGCGATGGAAGAACTCGGCGGTCAGGAGCTGTTCGGCCCGGGCACGTTTCTTGGTCGGACGATGCGGGCCCTCACGCCGGTGCTCCAGCGCGGGCAGGTGCAGTCGGCCGATCGCGTAGCGGACGTGTTCTGTGCTGACCCCGAGCAGGTCGGCGGCAGCGCTGGGGCTGACGCCGCCGCCGATGATCAGATTCCGCAGTGACGCGGTGTCGATGTCGTCGGGCTCTCGGCCGGGCAGTGCCAGTCCGGCAGCGCAGCTGGCGGGCGGGCTCCAGGTCACTGGTTCGTCGATACCGGCGGCGGTGAGCAGCTTGGCTGCGTGGTCGTGCAGCGCGGCGCGTAGCGCGGTGGGGATCTGCAGTCCGAACGCCTGGTAGCCGACGCGATCGTCCGCCTTGGTCAGGGCGAGGTGGTGTCGAGGGTCGCCCAGGTCGGCACCGGTCAGTAGCGCGAACAGGTGGCGTCGGGCTTGCAGCAGTCGCGGACCTCGTCCGGGCGGGTACCGGCCGGCGACACAGAGGGCTTCCCACTCGCTGTCGGCGAGGTCGACGGTGGCGAATACCTCGCGCCGCCGGCGGTAGTCGATCGGCGCGAGGTGGTCGTCCAGATGCTCGGCGATGTTGCAGATCGCGGTCAGGACATCGGCGTGCTCTCGGGCCAGCGTGCTCAGGAAGTTGCTCATGTGGGGGCGCCACGTGGTGAGCTCGGTGGCGGCGTGGGTGTTGCGTTCCGGGTTCCCCGGGATGAGTAGGGCGCCCGCGATCGTGACCGCTACCTCGTCAGCGTTCGCCCCGTGGGTCGGGTGGAATCGGACGAGCCAGTCCGGCCAGAGACGCTGCGGGAGATGTCGAGCCCGATCGGCGGCGGCGTCCGGATTCTGGTCCGGTGGGCGCGGGGAGACGGTGCGTGTGCGGTAGCGAAGCCGTTCCGAGACACCCAGGTCCTGGTCGATTCCGTGGAGCACCTTGCGCTGCAGCGGCGGCGACAGGGTGGTCAGCCGCTTCACCGACAGGATGCTCACGCCGCCCTTCGTGGGCACCTGCCCGACCCGATGCTTGTAGTGGACGTCCCGGATCAGCGGTGCCAACGTCGCCGGGCGCCCGTTCGAGGGGTCGAAGGCGATGATGTCGATGGCGCGCCACGCCATCGCCGCGGCCACCAAACAGGCGGCGGGGTTGTGTCGCTTCAGGGCGTTGTTGTGTTCGCGGTGCGAACTGACGGCGGCGAGGGTCGCCGGCCCCAGGTGCTCCAGCTCGTTCAGCGTGACGCGTTGCGGAAGCCAGCCGGTGATGGCGTCCAGGTCCCGCAGGTCGGTGACCGCGGCCGGGTCCATGCGGTCCAGGCGCTGGTTGATCCAGGCCTGTGCCTCCAGCCGTGGGTCGTCGTCGGGCAGGGGCGCTGGCCAGTCGGTAGACAACAGGTCGGCGTCGCAGGGCCGGCCGTGGCGGGTGGCGCCCAGGGCGCACCGGGTCGAGCCTGCCAGCCCGGACCGGTCCGAGACCCGGGAGTGCGGGGTGCGGTGGCAGACAGGGCAGACCGCGACCAGCAGACAACGATGGGTCAGGCAGGCGAAAGTGTGCGGCAGCTGCCAGCGCAGCGGCCACCACCCGCCGTTCTGCGCCAGGCATCTGGGGCAGTACCGGGACCCGGGGATCGGCGACCAGCCCAGGGGGTCGAACTGGTCCAGCACCGCCCTATCGAGCGTCCCGGCGACCAGGCCGGTCTGTGTCTCGATGCGGCGCAGCGTCGCAGACGGGATGCCCCTGGTGAGGGCGTAGTTGCGCCAGATCCGTAGCCAGTCGTCCAGCCCGAGCGGGGGCGCCAGCCGCCGCAGCGGGACACGGTTGCGGTGCGCCAGGCGCAGCAGCCAAGAGTCCAGCGCTTCACCTGGGGCGAGCCGGACCCGCAACGGCAGGGTTCGCGGCCATCCCGGCACCGGTGCCAGCGGCATCACCTCACTCGGCATCAGTCACGCGGCCGGCTTGCGTGGTGTGGACCTGAGGCGACCGGCGGTGAACGCGGCCTCCAGCTGCGCCCTGACCGTTTCGGATGCTTCGTCGATCCGGATCGTGTCCAGCAGGTCACGGGTGAGCTCTTCGGCGCCTGTGCGGATGGCCTTGTAGCATCCGCGGGTGATCAGCGTGATGAACGAGCCGATGTGGCCGCCGGTGCGCGCGAACAGGTAGTCGCCCAGGCCGGTGAGCATCCCCGGGCGTGCGGCACCGAGCACGAGTTGCCGCTCGGTGGACTTGAGCAGGCTGTGCCACTGGCGCCTGCCGGACTCGTCGGTCACGGTGAACGGCGGCAGCTCCAGCCGCGTCCACCGCCGGGCGGTCTGCGCCATGACCGCGCTGTCGCCGGTCAGACCCTCGGCGAACAACCGGCGTTCGGACAGCCCGACGCCGGCGAACAGGAACGTCACGGGCAGCTCGTTGGCTAGCCACTTGAGGTGGTTGGCGACCTCGATCCCGTCGCGGCGGTGCGGGTCGACGAAGTGCAGGTCATCGATCACCCCGACCCGGGTGTCGCAGGACAGCACGCAGTCCACCGCCCAGCTGGCCAGCTGGGCGGCGCTGGCACGTTCGGTACCGGGGTGCCCGTAGAACTCGCAGATCATCCGGTTCAGCGTGCGCAGCGTGGTCCGCGACGTCAGCCCGACCCGGAACACGGGAAGGCGTTCGTGGCCCTCGTCGGTGACCGGTCCGTGCCGACGCCGCTGGGCGCGGTCGACGTCCCGGGCGAACGTGTTCGCGATCGTGGTCTTGCCCAGGCCCGGCAACGCGTCGATGACCGCTGCGCCGCGGACCCGGTCGGGGTCTTGCCGGTTGGTTTCCACGATCTGGTCCAGCTCGTCGTGGATCGCGGCCAACTGCGGGGTCTTGATCGTGCCGAAGTTCGCATGCCAGTCGGCCCGGGCATCGTCGTAATCCTCCCGGGCATCCTGACTCAGCCGCCTGATCTGCAGTTTGCTCAACGGCTCGGGCCGTACTCGCGCGGGAGCGTCGGTCCACCGCCGCCAGCCTTCCTTGCGCGAGAGCGTGTAGAGGCCGCTCACGGGAGCACCTCGAACGCGTCCTCGTAGTAGTCCTCGTCCGTCGCCTCGTCCAGATCGTCGCCGTCGTCGTCCTCGCCGACCACAACAGGGGCGTCGATCGGCGCACCTGCGTCGTGGTCTGCTGCGGGCGCGTCGCTGCTGGTGACGTCACCGGGAAGCGGGAGCGCGGCGTACTCGGCCGACAGACGCACGGCCAGGTGTCGTTCTCGCCGGTCGGTGACCAGCCCGCGCTTCCACCGCCCAAGCAGACTTGCCAACGCCTGGGCGGTGTCGAGTCGGTCCGCGGTGGCCAGGCGGCGGGCGTATGCGGCCGCGTCGGCGGAGAACGGGGCCTCCAGCAGCGGGCTGTGCTCCCAGTCCAGCCGGTGCCAGGTGTCGTCGTGCGGGTCCTGGAACCAGGCGTGGCGCACGTCGTCGGGGTTGACCCGGATCGGCCACTTGCCCGCCAACGCGCCGCCGTAGGGGCTGGCCGCATTGCGGTATCCGTCCAGAGCGAGCCCGTTGTAACGCAGCCCGCCCACCTCCACCCCGTAGTGCTGGATGGTCCGGGCCATCACCGGCAGGAAGTCCAACGCCAGATCGGGACTCGACGGGATCCGGAGCACTCCGGCGGTAGCGACCCCGGCGGCGAACATCTCGGCCGGGGACAGCCTCACGTACGGCACCTGCGCCACCGTCAGCCCGTCATGCTTGGCCAGGTGGTAGACCCCTGCCACCCACTCCCGGATCACGTCCTCCAGCTCGTTCAGGAACAAGAACGTCTCGTCCTGCACCCGCTGTCCCCGTGAGTGCACATCAGGTCCCTTGTAGGCGGGCAGATGCTGGATCAGGCCCCCACGCAGGGTGCGGAAGAACCGCTCGACCGTCGGCTTGTCGGTCGGCTTGTGCGGCTGCGCGGGCTGGATCGAGATCCCCAACCGGGTGCACACGGAGATCACGTGCGTCGACAAGAACACCTTGCCGTGATCCACGACCAGGGTCTCCGGAGCGCAGACCGGCCCCGTCAACGCCGGCCCGTCCTCGTCGAAGACGACGTAGGCCGGGACCCCGTGGTAGGGCCAGGTCGCCTCCTTGGGCCACGACGGTGGTGCCGCCCGGCCTGCCACCGCCTCGTAGAGGACGCCGGCGACGTCGACCGCTTTCGTGGACACCGCGGTGACCCGCAGACCCACGATGCATCTCGTGAACAGGTCCTGCGCCACGGTGAGCTGGGCACGCACCCACCGGCCCGTCACTGGCTCCATCGCGAACACATCCAGATCCTGGGTATCGAGCACCACGTACTCACCCGGCCGGGTCGCCCGCAGTCTGCCGTAGACGCCGGTGGGCCGGTCGGCGATCGAACGGCGGGCCTTCGCACTGCCCGCGACCGCGTTCGTGCCCTTGGCCAGCTCGCCCAGGCGGCGGTACGCGGTCGCGCGTGACGGCTCCGGGACCACGCCCTGTCCGTGCTCATCCAGCAGCCGGGCCGACACGCGGGCCAGCAACGCCGCCCGGCTCGGTGTCGAGTCGCTCACCATCTCGGCCATCACCGTGCGGGCCGCGTCATCCCAGCGTGGATCGACCCTGCTGCCTCGGCCGCGGATCACCCGGGCATCGACGAGACCGGCCTCGCTGTCGCGACGATACGCGGCGACCCACCTCTCCACCGTCCTGGTTGTGACCGACAGCTCGGCGGCCTTGGCTCCGATCCGCTCCTGCAGCGAGGACCCGTCACCGGCCAGCACTTGCCGAACGTGTCCGGCGCGCTGGGAGACCTGCTCGCGCTGCAGCCTGGACAGCCCGGCCAGGGTCGTTCCCACGCTGACGGGCCCGACCGTCCCGCTTGAGGGGTCCGCCGCGGCGACGCAGCCGGCTACCAAGCGCCCCAGAGTCACCGACGTGAACTGGCCCGTGCGCTCGTTACGGATCACCGCCGCCGCACCGTCCAGCTCCATCATCTGCACCAGGTCACCGTCGAACACCACCTGTGCGCCGACCCGCAGGTCGATCACGTTCCCACTCTGTCCGCCCATCAGCCGATCCCCGTCTGCGTCCGCCAGACCGGCGAGCCGGTTCCCAATGGCAGCGACAGGTCGGTCGCCAGCACGCCCGCCCACAGCAGATGCAACAGCAGCGGCCGAACTCGCTGCGGTGGTCCGGCGGGCTCGGCGGCGCGTTCAACCCCGCCCAGGGTGGACTGCTCGCCGACCAGGTCCACTACCTCATCGCTGAGCCGATGATCGATGACGCTCCGGCGCCGGTACCCCGCCAGGAACCGGACGTTCTCCAGCAGCACCGGGTCGGTCCCTGACCAGGACTCGAACGCCCAGCCGCGCCCACCGACCGCTGCCGCCGTCCAGTCGAAGACCTCAACCACCTTCGGGTCCGACAGTCGGTGGGCCGGCTTCACATCGACCACCGTCACGCCGTCGTCGGCGTGCGACAGCAGCAGGTCAGGGACGTGGCTGCGTTCCCGGCCACCGACCTGTCCTCGCATCAGGAACGGCTGCGCGACGATGCCATGCACGCCCGGATCGAAGTCGGCCAGCAAGATTCGCGCCAGCTCCAGGCGGCTCTCGTAGACGACCATCGCGCCCGTCGTGGACGACCAGTACCAGCCCGAGTAGAACGTGCGGCCCTTGTACCAGCGGAACTGCCGAACCGGCCCCGCCGCCACCAGCTCCGCCACAGCGACCCGACCCAGGCTGGTCTCGACCCGCTCCCCGTTTGCCGCGCAGTACGTCAGCTGCAGCGAGTCAAATCGATCGGAGGCCATCGACACGCCTACGATCATCCTCAGCAGGTCCTCCCGCCACCTGCAGCCACGCCGCAGATTCTCAACGAAATGTCGGAAATGACAACTACTCCGACAAATCACTGAGAAACCGACAGGTTGGATGAGAACCTACAGCGGCCTGGTCGAGATGGGCCGCCCGGTGGGTCTGAAGCCACGGTTCCGGGTCGATGGCGGGCCGGTCGAATCCTCCGGGGCGGAGTTCGAGGTGGAGGTGGGGGCCGGTGGATCTGCCGGTGCTGCCGACGGCGGCCACATGCTGCCCGGCGACCACCCGGTCCCCGGCGGACACCCGTATCGTGCCGTCGACCAGGTGTGCGTAGGCCGAGGCGATCAGTTCGCCGTCGATGGTGTGCTCGATGACGAGCAGGTTCCCCGCGAGCGGGTCGGGTCCGGCGTAGGTGACCACGCCGGCTGCCAGTGCCAGTACTGGCGTGCCTTCGGGGGCTGCGTAGTCGACTCCGGCGTGCAGGGCATGCTCGCCGGTGACCGGATGGACCCGGTATCCGAACCCTGACGTCCTCGTCCCCGTGCCTTCGGGGAGTGGGAACACCACCTGCTCAGCGGCTGCTGCACCATGTCTTGCGGCCTGGCCGTTGCCTCCACGAGCTGGCTTCGCGCGCCGAGCAGAGGGGTCGCGAGCCTCATCGCCCTCCGCAGCGACGGTGAGCCACCCGCTCGGCCCATCGCTCACGGACGTGTCAGGACCGCCGACGGGCTCCGGTTTGGCTGTGAGAGCGTCGACGACGGTTTCGGCCACGGGTTCGAACGTGGCGTACCGGTCGGGGAAGGCGGAGACTTCCACGGCCTGAGCGGCGACACCCTTGGGCAGCGCCTGCCAGTCGGGGATGTCCAGGAGGCCGCGTGGTGAGCCGTGGTTCGGACCGGTCGTACCGCCGAAGAAGGCGCGGGCCTGGTACTCGGGATTCATGAGCTGGGCGACCGTTCCCCAGCCAGCGGCGGGTCGCATCTGGAACAGCCCGAGGGAATCGTGGTCGGACCCGTCGCCGTCGTGCGGGTAGGACGCTGAGTCCGGGTAGGCGGTCGCGTTGGCCAGCATCCGCAGCCGAGATTCGGTTAGCGCCGCCATGACCGCCACGATCACGCCGTCCCGACCCACCCCGTCGGTCCGGGCACCGACGGCCACGATCGTGGCCGCGTGCCCCATCTGGGTCGCCTCGAGCTCGACCACGGTTCCATCCGAAGTCCGGGCACTCAGCCCGTCCGGAACCTCCCCGAGGGCGATGTCCCCCTGCGGGGCACAGGCGTACTGGCTCCAGACCGCGTAGCCGGTCAGCAGCGTGGCGGGTCCGAACAGGACGGCCAAGACGCCGGCGAGGATCACGTACCGCATCCCGTTCTCCTGTTCCTCAGTGCAGTAGCTGTCCGGGTGCAGACAGGCGCAGCAGACGACAGGAATCGAAAGCGGGCTCGCACGCGAGAAACATGGTCAGCGCGACGTCGTGCTGCCGGGCCACCGGCTCGCCTTCCCAGAAGCCGGCGCGGTGGAGCGCGCCCGTCACGGTGCGCGCCGTGATCCCTGGGGCCATCGATCCTTCGGGCGCGGCTGCCACCGCCTCGGACCACTGCGCGGGCACAATCACCTCACGGATCTCGGCCCACTGCCGGGTCTCGAACTCGCGCAACTGCGCCCACGTGGCGTCGTCGGGCAGCCATGTACGCAGGTCTGTCAGGAGCCCGGGTGTCTCGGCTCCGGTCGGGTCAGCGACGTCGAGGAGCCGCAGGGTCAGGTCCGGTCGTTCGTCCACGGCGGTGGTGTCCCAGCTGAGTAGTACCTGAGCGACGGCGGCGGCGAACTCGTCCGGATCGCTCGTGTTCAGCTCCGCCGTGTCCGTGGGCTCTGGCCGGTGAGGGGCAGGGGTAGGGATGTCGGCCGACGGCGCCGGACTCGAGGACGAGCGAGGCGCCGGGGAGTGCTCCGTTGCCGACGGCGACGTCAAGCGCGCGATGATGAGCCCGGCGGCGACGAGGCCGATGAGGGCGAGCACGGCGACGAGCAGTCGGCGTCGTCTCAACAGCGTGGCGATCGTGGTTCGCATGGTCCTCACTCCTTCCCGGCATCCCGGGCTGCGGCGGCGGCCCGGTCGCGCACCGCGCGGGCAGTGGTGGCGAACGCGTCGGTGTGAGCAAGAACGCGTTCGAAGGTCTCCCAGGCGTCCTCGTCGATGCCGTGGGCGACGTCGGCCGGGTCGTAGTGCTCCCACCAGCCGTCCATCCCCTCCCACAGCAGGACCCAGGCCCGCAGCGAATGCCGACGGCCCGGCCGCGCCGCCTCCGGCCTATCGGCTTCGGCTTCGTCTTCGGCTTCGGTGGGAGGGGTCGCTTGCCCGTTGGTGACGCGGTCGACGGCGGCGGCCACGACGTCTGCCACGTCCTCGGTGGTGACTGGCTCGACGGCCTGGGCGGCGGGGTCGGTGGCCGCGAGCTCGGCCTTGACCTGGTCGTACAGGCTGAACACCGACTCGCCACGTTTGATCCGCGCCAACGCATCGGTGGCCATCGCGCGGATCCGGTCCGGGCGGGCGGCGTCCTTGGCAATGTCCTGCAGAGCGTTGACCCGTTCCAGGCGCGTGTACGACTTCCTGCCCGTCACGAGCCGGGCCGCCTGGTCCCGGGAACGTCGTCGCTGGTCGGACGGTGGTGCCAAATTGGCACCACCGCGGGTGTCCGGATCGTCCCCGTCGCTTCCCGGTTCGGTGACGGGCGGCGTGGCTGTGCCCGATGGGTTGTTCTGGGCCTGGAACTGGGTGGCTTGTTGGCGGCGGGCGGCGTCCTCGGCCAGGAGCTGCTTGACCTCCCGGTACAGCGATGCTGCTTCGACGTCGTCCAGGGGCTTGCGCAGGGCCTCTTCGTCGCGTTCGGCCAGGACTCCGTGCAGGCGGTCGGAGATGCCTTGCCGGACCCACACGCGCACCGTCGCCCAGCCCAGCCGGCGGATCGCCTCCAGCCGGCGCCATCCGCACACCAGGACGCCGTCGGGCGTGACGGTGATCGGCTGCAGCATCCCCAACTGGTCAATCGACCCCGCCAGTTCGTCGATGTCGCCCAGGTCGCGGCGGTGCCGGGCACCGACCACGATCGCATCGACCGCCATGTCCAGGCGCAGGTAGCCGGCCTTCTCATCCAGGCTCCGGGCCGCTTGCTCAGGCACAGCGCACCCCCAGCCTCGTGACCGTGGCGACCTGGGGGCAGGTGGCCAGCAGCGCGCGCACGAGGCGGTCATCGGCCATGAGCTGACTGACGCGGTCCCCGCGAATCAGGCGCTGCAGGAGACCATCGCGCACCGCGTAGGTCGGATGGTGCGCGTGGCCGAGGACGACCGAGCACAGCGCCGTCCATCGCCGCTGGGTGATGTCGAACCTACCCTGCGGCGTCTTGTCGCGCCGCAGGCTCTCGAACGCACGCGCCGTGTCGCCGGCGTCGGCCAGGCGCTCCCAGATGTACTCCAGGCACGCCCGCGCCGCGGGCTCGTCCCAGCCGAGCTGGACCAGGATCGCGGTCGCGTTCTCCAGCGCGATCCGGGTCTCGCGCGGGGCGACGTCGCCCGGACGGGCTGCGCTGGTGGCAGGTTCGGCGTCGACCGTGTCCAGCCAGGCCGGGTCGACGGCGATGGTGTCCACCGAGCGGGCCCCGTCCATCTCGTACTCGCTGAACCGCGTCGCCTCGTGCAGGTCCGAGGTCAGCAGACGACGAGCCCGGGACTGGTCGCACAGCAGCCCGTCGGCGCGGTCCTCGGCCATCAGCCTGAGCTTCACGCCACGGGTGACCGACCCCCATGGGTCGTCGGCCTCGACCGTCGCCCGGGCACGAAGCACCTCGAACGCCGCGACCGCAGCATCCTCCGGGGTCTGCCGGTACTTGCGCGCCAGGTGCCCGTACTTGTCCATGCAGTACCGCATCAGGTCGGCGACCTCGTCGTCGTGCACCCAGACCTTCTCCTCGGCACCGTCGTCCTTGTCGTCCGCGTCTTTCTTGCCGTCCGTGTCGTTCTTGCGGTCCAGGGCCTCTTGCTGGTCCATGTGCAGGCGCAGGAGCAGCCGGCGCAAGCCGTGCGGTGTCCGGAAGTCCAGCACGCCGCTTTCGGACTCGGGGGAGTCGGCCGGGCTGGTCGTGGCGGCCGTGGTGAGGGTGTTCATGGCAGGTCGATTCCTTCCGGGTCGGCAGACGGGTCGGTGACCGCATCCGAGGTGCTGAACGGGTCGAGCTCGACGGCTGTGCGTTCCTCGCGGGCGGCGGCTCTCTGGTCGTGCTTCGTACGTGCCCACTCCGCGGCCTTGAACGGCAGTCGCGGCAGCGCACGCATCGCCTGGTCGTGGGCCCGGACCGCACGGGTCACGAATTTCCTGCTCGTGACCTGGGCCGGCAGATCGCGAGCGCGCACCCACGTCAGGCGGCCCGGGTCGCGGCCATCGTCAGGCTTTGTGGAGTTGTCCTCACGGCGAGACGGATCGTCGAATGCCATCGGGTCAGGGCCCTCGGGAGGACTTATGGGCTGTTGCGGGGGTTCGTAGCGCGGGCCGTGCTCGCGCGGGAGACGTTGCATCAGATGCTCACCACCTCATCGCTCGGATGACTCTCGTCGTCACCGGGATCGGACAGAGACAGATCCGACGCGTCACCGGAGGCGCCGTCGGGGTACGGGGAGTGCAGGCTCGGGTCGCGGGGCTGCGTTCGCCGGTATGCGGACTGCACGGTCCGGACCACTTCTCGCTCGCCCAGCCCGGCTTGGACGGCGGCCGATCCGACCGAGCCGAGGGTGGAGTGGTAGTCGAAATCGGCCTCGACCATCCGGCACGACGCCCAGAACAACCCCGCGTTCCGACCACCCTCACGCCGGGTCGCGACCCAGTCAGCCAGACGGTCAGGATCCGCACTGGCCTCCGACGGCACAGGGGAGCTCCTGCGGGCGGGCGGAGCTGTGGGGCGCGGATCCAGGAACTGGCGCAACTGGGCAGCATCCACAGGCGCGGGCGCCTCACGAGAGGTCACGGCCACGCGATACGTGCCCAAGCGACCGTCGTCATCGACGACGAGTGACGGCGGCACCACCACGTACCCGCCGTCACCGCGGAAGTCGACATGAACCCCAGGGCACTGCCACGACCGCTGCTCCGAGTCCGGGGCATGCGGAAAGTACAAGTGCATCCCGCCGCTGGGGGTAGCAACCGCGAGACTCCACCCGGGGATCAGACCTTCGTCGCGTGCTCGACGGGCGGCAGGGAAGCCGCTCCCGTCGGCGTGGACGTCGATGTCCACCACGTCGATCCCAGAGGTGGCGCCAGTGGGGATCGCGACGTTCGCCGTCGGCCAACGACGCCACCACCACGCCACCCGATCCGGGTCCGTCGACGCGTCACGGAAGCCATGGGTCGTTACCGGCCGCTTGGTCGTGGGCACGCACGGGAACACCGGCACACCCGCGTCAGCCAGTCCGCGAGCGGCCTCACCCGTCGTCCTGGAGGAGGCGGCACGATGCACAACGGCCAGCGGCCGCAGGTCGAGGCGAGACGTGATGTCCATGCCCCGACCATGAAGCTGACAGTTACCTCGCGAGGTCCCCCATCGCCATGTCCCCCACGGTGGGGGACATGGCTTCAGCGCAGGTCAAAGTGTGTCCCCCAACTTCTCGTGGGCCTGGCCCCTCACGCCTCTCCCCGGAGCCACGCGGTCAGAATGCTGCCGAGCCAGTAGAGGGCAGGCGCGACAAGCACAATGGATGCAGTCACCTCGGCTGCGAGCCGCAACGAGCCACGTGCGGTCCACCGACCACCCACTTCGTAGGCCCGTGGGTCGATGTCGCCGCTCGCGGCACGAAGGAGAGAACCGCGGATCAGGTCATGGATCTCGTCGATCGCGGTCTCCGTCAGGTGACCGCCAAGAAGGTCCATGACACGCTGTTCCCTCCACGCGACATCGACACCGTTCCTGCGGCCTTCGCGACTCCACCGGCGCGTAAGCTGGATGGCTTGCTCCTTGCGGAAGAGCCGGCTCGTGACGGGATGCTTCAACCAGCGCAGGATCTTCGCCCCCGCGTCGCCGAACGCGTGGGACCGGTCCAGGAGGCACTTCAGCCAGTAGGCGAGCAGCGGGCCCACGAAAGCGAACAGGTAGAGGCCCAAGCCGGCGGCGACGGTTGAAGCCGTGACGGTTTCGGGGAGGTCCCGCGTTCCGCTCGTACGGCGGACGAAGACGGCCGTTGCAAGCAGAGTGCCAAAGACGGCGCCAGCGATCATGAAGTTTCGATAGGGCATGGGCGCGACCCAGCGGGCCAAACGCGTCAACTCGCGAGTCTGCAGTCCACTGATTTGATCTTCGGTGAACTCAAGCAATTCGAGCGTTCGCGTTGTGCGTCGCCGCCATCCGTCCCTACGTGGCAATTTCACCGTGCCCCGCGCCACAGTTGTCTCGGCCTGGACGTGACTGTCTCGTCCGGTGCCATATGGTGCTCATTCCGAGGGCTCGTTGTCGACGCGAACAGGTGCCTGTAGATACCGGGCGACACGCCGAGTCCAGTTGAGAGCGGGTCCGCGATCGGTCAGAAGCACGAGTCCGACGTGTAGGAGGGCGACACCTGTCAGCAGGGTCGCAACTGCCCCCAACAGGCTCTCCTCAACCAGGCCCGCGGTTCCAACTAGCATTGCGCCACTCGCCAGCAGCATCACCATGCCGGGCAGTCGCTTCCGGTGGACACCGGGCAGCGTAGAGACGCCCGCAAGCAGGATCGCGACGCCGCCCAGGAGGACTGAGCTAGCCAACAGCAGGCGCCCGTATGACAGGAACGTGCCACTGATCGTCAGAATCGCGACTCCGGCCAGCAGATACCCGATGCTGGCCAGCAGCCTTCGATCGGTCTGAAGTCCGATCCCAGCGAGCAAGATTGAACCACCGACTAGCACTAGCGCGACGCCACGTAGCAGTTGACCCACGTCCCCCGACAGGTTCCAGACGACCAGGAACACAGCGCCGCCCGGCAGCGCTGCGAGGCTGCTGATCAGGATTGCACCTCGGAGCAGCAGCTTCCGGCCAGCCCTACCAAGGATCGCGGCTCCGACCAGTAGAACCGCGACCCCCAGGAGCAGGTTTGTTGCCCTGGATAACGGGAACACGTCGGTTCGTACGTTCGGGTTGACGTCGGGCGTAGGTTCCCCGTCGATGCCGAGCAGCAGTATCGCGACGCCGAACAGCAGGAATGTGAGGGACACGATGGTGCCATCGAGGGCTGGGCGAGGGGTAGTACGGTCCGTAGGCTGATGGTCGCCGCGACGGTGAGACAAGCTGCCGTGAAGAAGGTGAGCCAGAATCTATCCTGCTGACTGGCCCATACGGTGAGCGCGAAGTAGATCACGAGGAGTGCGGCGGTTGCGCCCCAGGCCACCCATAGCTTCCACCGGGCGTCGCGGAGCCGGTCGCGATGGAACGCCGCGTCAGCTCGGGCGACGATCGTGACACCGAGCAGTGCCATGACTGGGGCAAGTAGGCGTAGAAGAGTGGACGAGCCGAACTCGGCCGCCACGGTCGCGGTCGCGAGCCCTGCCAAGTACAGGAAGAGCCCGGCAACCGACGACCCCGATGTCGCCCTAGTCCCTGGGTCCGCCGATGCAGGGGGCCCCGAGCTCGAGGCTGGGACGTCGGCCATGTCGATACCGTAGTGGCTCGGCCCTGATCACCTGTAATTCCCTCGGACTGCCGGGCCGGGTGGCCCGAGTGCAGTAGGAACCTAGCGGCCGACCGCTGCACTTAAAGGCTGCAGCGTGGCGGGCCATACGCTCCTTGGCGCTGCTGCCGCGCATGGTCGCCTGCACGAGCGAGTACCCCCTAACGCCCCGAGCTTTACTCCATGGCGTCCCACGTGCCCCGTCTGCGACTCAGCGCCTGGCTGGTGCGCGCGGGTAGGTCGGTGCCAGCAAGTCCGTGGTGTTCCCAGCCTTCGATGTCGTCGCGGACGATCCGTTCGGCGGCGTCGGTATGTCCGAGTGTGTTCTCGAGGTTGGCGAGGTCGAGCCGGAGTATCTCGTCTTCGGGAACAGCCGTGAGGCCGACGTTGCAGGCGTGGCGTGCGAGGTCGTGGTCGCCGTCGTGTATGGCCTGCAGATAGACGGTGTGGGCGATGTCGGTGATGGCGTGGGTGAGGGTGAGGTCGTGGCGTTCGCCGTCGAGGAGCCATGACCAGCCGTGGGTGCGGAGCATGTCGTAGGGACGGCCGCGGACGAGGCGGAGTGCAGTGTGGAGGTCGGTGATTCCGTCGGCTCCGCGGGCGTGTGCGCGCTTGCGCAGGCGGAGCAGGAGGTCGGCGTCGACCAGGAGGTCGTGGATCTGGTAGCCGGTGTTCCCGGTGTCGCGGTAGGTGTCCCCCTGGCGGGCTGAGGGGACACGGGGCTGCCCGGTACGGGGGTTGTTACCGAGCCATTTGCGCAGGTCGCCGATGTCCTTGCGGATGCGTGATGGAGTAATGCCGAGGGCATCGGAGAGTCGTTCGGTGGCGGTGCCGTGGGGGTGGTGCCACAGGTAGGTGGCGTATTCGATCAGGCGCGCCTTGTGGCGGGCGGCGTCCTCCGTCACGCCGCCGGCGACGTGCAGAGCGACCGGTCCCAGGAGCATGAGGCGTGGGCGGATGATCCGGCCACCGAGCCACTCGTCGACGTCGTCGTTCAGCTGCGGATCGCTCCCGGCCATGGTCTCGGCGGTATTGGACGCCACGATGGGAGCGATGCGGTCGAGCTCCTCGGCATCGGTCACCCCGGTGGCCTCGTACTCAGCGCCGGGCGCGGGCAGGATCGACCGAGGACCAGCGGGCTCGTCAGGGGTCTCGGGCCGAGGTTCGACGACGGCGGGCGCAGGGGCACCGGCGACGTCGGTGACCGGAGGGCCGTCGGCGGCCTCCCCGACAGGCATGGGTACGTCCTCGAACGTCTTCTGTGTGAGCGAGGCGATGGCGGTGGCGGCGGCAAGTTCGGCTTCGGTCAGGCCGGTCGAGGTCAGGTCGAGGCCGAGCGGGGCGTACCGTACGCGCCCAGCGGTGACGTGGGCGACGGTGTCGCCCGGATCGGGGGTGGCACCGATCGTGATGACCACCCCGCCGGGCCGTCCGGGATGCTCCCCAAGGGCCGTGGCGAGGCTGGCGATCGCGGGTGTTGATGCGGCTCTACCGGTGGCGATCACGGCGTGGAATTCCTCGCGGTCGTCACCGGTGGCGTCGTAGTGCCACTGGACGTTCTCGGTGATCTGGTCGATCCATGTCCGATCGGCAGGATCGTGGGAGTGGAGGGTGGCGTCGAAGCCGAGGTTCGTCGGTGCGTGGTCGAAGCCGACCAGGTGACACGCGAGGTTCTGAGTCCAGGGGTTGACGGCGAGTTCGGCCGCGATCGCGCGTGCGAGGTCGGTGGCCTGGTCGGGATCACCGGTCACGAGCAGGTGGCGGGTGCGCTCAAGGTCCAGGAGCCAGAGGTGTCCGGCTTCGTCCTGCCCGAGTGTGGCCAGCATTGGGTAGGGGCGGTAGCCGGGCAGGTGGTGCGGTAGATCGTCGGCCGTGGCCAGGGACGTGGTCCAGCGGGTGTTCTGGCCGGTCCAGGGCTCGGGGAGGTCGACGGGCTCGGCGAAATGCAGGATCGCGTCGGCCTCCGTGAGTTCGACAGCGGTCAGTGGCGGGCGGGGCGTGGTGGTGTCTTCGGTGACTCCGGCCAGGGCGAGCAGTAGCCGGTCGAGGCGTTCGACGTCGGGCAGGACTGGCGCGCCCGAGGCGCGCAGGGTGTGCTCGACCGGGAGCGGTGTGGACAGGCCGGGCTGGATAGCTCGGCCGGGACGCCGGTAACGGAGCTGGAGGGCGCGTTTGCGTCGCAGAGAGAGCCATAGCCCGGCGGCCAGGATCGCGCCAGCACCGGTCAGCCCGGGCACGAGCGCACCCGGAACGTCGAGCTCGGACTCCTCTTCTGCTGCGTCGCGAGCACCACGCTGCGCCGGCTCGGTCTCAGGCCCGCTGGTGTCGGCCGGAGTGCGGTCCGGGGCTGTTGTGTGCGGCTTGCTCCAGGGCGTGTCCGGCGCGGTGTTCGACGGACCCGCTTGGTCAGCGGGGGCATCCTCGGCGGGTTGCCTGATCTCGACGGGGCTCGAGGTGCGATCGGTCTTGGGCGAGTCGCTCGGAGGCTCGTAGGAGGTGGGTTCGACGCCGCCGTCGGGCGCGGGGATGGTCAGCGTCCAACCGGGTTCGATGTGGTCGGGGTCGGTGAGCCGGCGGCCGTCTGGCTGCGTGGTGTTCTTGGAGGCGGCGACGATGTCTGGGTAGCGGTTCGGGTCGCCGAGCATATCGCGGGCGATCCCGGTGAGGGTGTCGCCGTGCTGGACGGTGTAGGTCTTGATGTCCGGCTGGGCCGGGGGACTGGGCTCGGTCGGGGTGGGGATCTGGAGCCGGGTGCCGGGCAGGATGAAGTCGGGCTGGCCGAGCCGGTTCTGGTTGAGGTCGAAGATCTCGCGCCAGCGGGTTCCGTCGCTCCAGAGCCGGTCGGCGATCTTCCAGAGGCTGTCGCCGCGAGCTACGACGTACTCGTTCGTCGACGACGGCGTGCTGGTGTCGGTGGCCGTCTCGGCGTTGCCACCGGCGTCGGTTCCGTCGAGAGCTGCCGCGTCACCGGTCGCCGTCGCATCGATCGGGGATGTAGAGGCGGCGAAGGTTGCCATGGTGGGGGCGGCTGCGGCCTGTGATGCGGTGAGGGCACCGGCGCCGACCGCCCAGGCCGCTCCGAGCGCGCGAGCGGCGAAGCCCTGCGGCAGTGCGGGGATCCTGGGTGCGCGGACGTTCCGTAGTCGGGCGACGGCTTCGATGCCGACGGCGGCGGTGAGCCAGGCCCAGACCGCCCAGCCGGTCACGATCATGGCCATCAGTAGCAGCGTCCCGTCGTCCGGGCTGGTCACCAGGAGCTCGAAGGAGGTCCACGTCAGATCGCCGAGCCAGAACAGGCGGCCGACGGCGACCAGGAGGACGGGCACGCCGGCCACCAGCGCGAGGAGCCCTGCGGCAGCCAGCAGCCCACCGAGCCGGTGATGGGTGCTCGGGGCGGCGTATTCAGTGGTGGTCATCTCTCGCTTCCTCCCACGGATCGCACCAGGCGTACGTCGGCGGTCGCTGTCGCGGTGAGTGTGTCGATGCCAAGGATGCTGAGCAGGACCGGCTCGTATGTCTCTGTGACAGTGACGCTGACTGTCGCCGGGCCGGTGACGGTGGCGTGCCCGTCGGCGCCTGCCGCCCTCAGGTAACCGTCAGCGGCCGTGAGGGCTGCGGACGGGTCGAGGGCGAGCTCATCGCCTCCGGCGGCGGTTGCGGCGATGGCTTGTCCGCCGGTGCGGGCTGCTTGGGCGGCGAGGTCGTAGGCGCGTTGGTGTGCGGTGGCTTGCCCGCCGAGGTCGACGGCGAGTCCTGCCGAGACGATCAGCACGCCTGAAATCACCACGGTCCAGGCTGAGACCGAGCCGGACTCGCTGTGCCCGGCGTGTGCTTGCGAAGGGAGCGAGGCGACATTTCCTCGCGCCGCACTGCGCGAGGGACGAGCGAGACGTCGGCGGGAGGTGTGGTTCATGGTTTGCTCACCCACTGGTCCACGGGGCTGGTCATGGTGGCGGAAATCGTGTGGTCGGTGACGGCTGGCATGCCGAGGTCGGCCAGCCGCACGACGCAGGTGACCGTGACTGACACGAGTGAGGGCACTCCGGGGGCTTGGGCGACCTGGCTGGTGTCGACGAGCGTGGAGGTCTCGGCGCACTCGAGGTCTTGGCCAGCGAGCGAAGCGGCGGCGGCCGTAGCCGCGTCGTGCTCGGCGGCTGCAGGTGTGCGGGCGATGGAGGCTGCCCGTGCGGCTTCCGCGGCGACGGTCTGGATCGACTGTTCCGCGATTGCCACGCGGGCGCCGAGCGTGACCAGCAGGACCAGCAGCCCGATTGCCGGCAGGAGCACGGCGGCCTCGATCGATGCCGATCCGGCCTCGCAGGCTCGGCACCGTGGGGGAGGGCGTCGCATCATGGGCTGCCTCCCTCGATTCCCGCGAGTTCAGGAGGGATCACGGTGAGCCGCTCGACGGGAACCGTGGAGCTCTGTTCCACGCGTGGCTCCCACCCGGGAATCACGGAGAGCGCGGTTCCCGAGACCGTGACGCTCGCCTCGGCCGCGTCCCGGTCACCGTGCGCCGTGGTGGCGGTGAGTGCGTCGCCGCCGACCGCTTCGAGGTAGGCCCGTGCGGCTGCTTCCCCCGCCGGTGCCGTGCCGGACTCTGCGCCCGCGGCCCGGGCACCTTGAGCAGCAGCGCTCAGCGCGATCGAGCGGGCGTGGTGGATGAGGGCGACTTGGACACCGGCGAAGATCAGGCCGAACAGGACCGGCAAGATGACGACGATCTCGATCGACGTCGACCCCGCCTCGCCCTGCCGCAACCTGGACCGTCGGGGGGCGCGGGAGGTGAGGGTGTGCGGTCGGTCGCTGGTGTACGTGGGGTGCATGTCAGTCGTTGGGGCTGAGGATGCGGCCGGTCTCGGCCTCGACGAACGTGTTCATCGCGGCCAGCACTACGCCGGCGATGACGAGCAGCCCGACGGTGATCGCGACGGCCTCGATCGACACGCCGCCGCGCTCACCCGCCGCGCGGCGCACGGCCTGGTGGACTCGTTCGGCGGCGTGGGTGGAAGCGAGGGTCAGGGTGGCGTACAGAAGAGGAAACATGGAATGGGGTCCTTTCCAGCGATGGGAATTCTCACGGCGGTGGCCTGACAGAACGTCCTCCTCTCCGGTCGGTGATGCGGCGTGGTGTGCGAGTCTTCCCGGGGTTCAGGTGTGTCCCAGGAGCCGCAGGACGGACGGTGCGACGAGCAGGGCCATGAACACGATCACGAGCGCGGAGGCTGGCAGCGACAGGCGCTCCCCGACGGCGTTGGCCGCGGCCAGGTCGTCGTTGATGATCGCGGTGCGCATCGCGGACGAGCGCGCGCGCAGGGACTCGTAGATCGCGGTGGACTCGGTGCCGGACAGGCGCAAGATCCCGGCCAAATCGTTCAGCTCTGGCAGGCCCAGTTCGTCGGCCAGGGCCTCCAGGGCGTCCCACGGCGGCATGCCCGACCAGCGTGAGCGCGCCAGTTCCTCGGCGAGCCGGTCGAACAGCGGCGCGTCCGCGACGGCCGCGGCGTTCTCCATGGCCTGGCGTACCCCGGACCCGCCGGCGCGTTCGAGCGCCACGAGGTCGGCGTAGGCGGTCAGTGCCCGCCGGTACTGTGTCCGGGCGGTCTTGGCGTCCTCGATGGCGTTGTAGTCAGGGATGAAGAACAGCACCCCGGCCAACGCAAGCGACGCGACGGCGGGCACGACGAACGGGAGGTCCAGGCCTAGCACGGTCACGATGGCGACCAGGCTCGGTCCGGCGACCAGGCCCATGAGGACGTAGGCGACCTTCTCCCCGCAGTACCGGGTCAGCGGCGTGCCCAGCAGCGCCAGCTCCCGCCGCGGGGTGCGCGTCCACACGCCGTCGGGGAGCGTGCGCAGCGCCCATGCCCCGGCTCGTTCCAGGCTGCCCGACGGCGTCACCGGCCCGGTCCTGCTCGATGGTCCCGAAGCCCGGGTGGGCCCCACCCTGGCCACCACATCGGCGGCGTCGGGGCGCGCTGGAATCAGCCGCGCCACCACCAGCACCACGCCGAGACCGATCAGCCCGCCGCTCAGCAGCGCCACCTGCAATCCCGTCATGATGCCCCCTGTACTCGTGCCAGGGATCGCGTCACGGCGCCGGGCCGGGACGCCGACACGCTTCCGTGCGGGCGGTCTTCGCTCAGCAGGCGAGGCGGAGGTGTGCCGCGGGCCATGCGGTTCATCCACACCAGGACCGCCACGTACCCGGCCAGCAGCACCACCAGGATCACCTGCCCGAGCGGGGTGCGATATGGGTCGGTGTAGGTGCCGGTGAGGGCCAGGATGGTCAGGACGGCGGCGGAGATGATGGTGGTCCAGCGTGCGGCCGCGCGGGGTTTGGCGCGGTCGGCCTCGACCTGGCGACGACCACGGACCTCGGCGGCGACCGAGTCCGCCAGGGACTCCAGGACCGCGGACAGTCCGGCGCCGCGCCGTCGGGCGGCCAGGAGCAGGTTGGCGGCGATGAGGTCTCCGGTGGCGTCGTCCAGGTCGTCGGCGAACGTACGGATCGCGGCCTCGGCAGGCCAGCGCGCATGCAGTCGGGCCACCAGGCGCCCGACTTCCGGGGCGATGGCTGGGGGAGCGGACCGCTGTGAGGCGACCAGTGCTTGCTCGAGCCCGACCCCCACGGTCAGTACCCCGGCGAGGGACCGGGTCCACTCCGACATCGCTTCCACCCGGGCGATCCGCTCGGCCGCGTCCCGCCCGGACAGCAACGCTGGCACGACCACGCTGGCGGCTGGCCCGGCCAGAATGAGCAGTACCCAACCCGTGATCAGCCACCCCAGGATTCCGGCAACCAGTCCCGCGGCCAGCAGCAGGGCGGTACGACGCGAGATGCGCGGGCGAGATGACCGGCGCCGCCGAAGGCTCGGACCGTCCTGGTCGGCCGGGATACCTCGCACGGCGGCGACGGCGAGCAGGAGTCCGACGGCGAGGAACCCGCCGGCGAGAGTCGCGGCGAGCATCAGCGCGCTCCCTGCGAGCGGGCCACAAATCCGGCCAGGTCGAACCCGTGCCCGACAAGTTCCCGGTACGTGTCCGGCAGCACGGCCGGGAGGGCGGCCCCGTGCTGGTCAGGTGCGAAGACGTGGGTGGTGGCGAATCCGGTGGCGTGCTCGCCCGGGTCGACCGCGACGATCTCGGTGACCTGACGCCGCGGCCCGGTGGCGCCGGGGTCGTAGGACAGGTCGATGTGCACGACCAGGTCGATCGTGGCCGCGAGCTTGGAGGTGGCCAGTTCGTGGGTGACGTGGGAGCCGGCCTCCATGGCGCACGTGGTGAGTTTGCGGATGGCCGCGACCGCGTCGGTGGAGTGGGTCGTGGACAGGGAGCCGGTGCCGGATTCCATTGTTTTGATCATGGCCCAGATCTCCGCGCCGCGGACCTCGCCGACGATCTGCCGGGACAGGCCGTACCGGAAGGACCGGTACAGGGCCTCGTCGATGGTTGACTCCCCGGCCGTACCACCGTCGCTGGTGCGTTCCCCAGACCCGGGGCGACCTTCCCAGGCGATCACGTTGTCGCGCAGCTCGTTCAGGTGCAGTTCGTACTCCGTCTCGAACGTGCCCACATGCTCGGCCGCGCCGATCTCGTGGCACAGGGCGCGCACCAGTGTGGTCTTGCCCGCCCCAGCCGCTCCGGAGACCACGATCGACTTGCGCGCCCGCACGGCAGCGGCCAGGAACGACGATGCGACCGGGGAGAGCATGTCCAGGCCGACCAGATCCTCCAGCGTCACCTTCACGAGCCGGTGACGACGGATGACCACTTGTGGGCGGTGGGTCACCCACGCGCAGGCCGTCAGGCGCGCCCCACCGTCCAGACGCAGGTCAAGGTAGGGATGGGCCTGGCTGAACGGGCGGGCGTTGACCTGGGAACGCGAGGCCACGAACACCAGGAAGTCGATCAGCTCCTGGTCGGAGTCCGCCACCGGCGGCCCGGCCACTTCGCTCCCGTCGGGCAGCTGAAGGATCACCGGTTCACTTCCGGTGATCCGGATGTTCTCCACCTGCTCGAGGTCCACCAGCGGCTGCAGGCGCCCGAGCCGGAACAGGCTGTCGAACACTGCGCCCGCGAGCTCCCGCTGCGCAGGTTGTGGCATGGCCGGGATGCCGGCGGCGGCCTGCTCGGCCAGGTGCGCTTCGATCAAGTCCAGAATGACCGTGCGGCCGAACTCCTCCTGACTCTCCTCCGACATGCCCCTGTCCGCGCCCGCGGCTGCGGACAACCGCCCGGACGCCTGCGTGCGCAACTCGGCCACCAGCGCCCAGTCGACCGATAGAACCGCACGGGACGGCAGTGCCACCCCACCAGACATGACGACCGGACCTGCCGCCTTCTGCCGGCGGCCCACGTCGCCGTCGTCGGACAGGCCAGGGCCGACCCAAGGGTTCCGTCGAACAGCGGGCGCGGCCCGCGGTGTCGTCTCGTGGGATGCCGACTGCAGGAAGTACGGCAGCGAGGCAGGGCTCGCGTCAGAGCTTCCAGCGGAACTGGTCTCGGACGTCGGCCGCTCGCCGGATGTGGTGCGGAGGTCCTCGGCCGTCATCGCGGACCTCCCTGGGCGAACACCTCACGTACGGCCGGCGGTACCAGCCGGGGGCGGCCGAGTACGCGGCGGTCGGCTTCGACACGGTCGATCAGGCCGGCAGCTGCGGCGCGTAGCGAGCGCACGTACGAGCCGTTGGCGAACCGGCGCGGCGGGCGCGCTCCGTCGGAATAGACCGCCGCACCATCGGGATCGCGCGCGATCCCAGCCACGACCGGCAGACCCAGAACCTTCGACACTTCCCGTGCCGGGTACGGATCCCCGGCACCGATCAGCAGCACCCCCTGATGCGGCCACGGCGCCGCCTCGCCCAGGGATCCACCGTCGGCGGCCGTGACCGTGTCGACCCAGCCGCGCGCATGCGCCAGGGCAGGCAGCCTCCCGGTGGTGACCAGCAGTGTCAGGTCCGCCGCCGATAGCAAGCGACGTGGGCCGGGATGGCCGAGGCGGCCGGCGTCCACGATCACGTCCTGCCCCGTCTCCTCGAGGCCCGCGAGCGCGTCGGCCAGTGGCTGCCACAGGTCGCGCAGCGCCGCGGCCTGGGCGTGGGACCGCAGGCCAGCGACGAAGCGCGCTTCGCTCACCGCTGCATCGAGGGCAGGACCCGGTCCGTCCGCGGGCTGCCACAGCGGCTGGGCGACGTCGCGCAGCGCGTCATCCACGGGTAGCGCGGTGAACGCCAGGTCGAGCAGCCCGTGCGTGTACTCGCGTTGTCCCCGGAACCATCCGGCCAGGATGCTGCCCCCGGCGGGATCTGCCTCCACCAGCAGCACCGGCCGAGGCCACAGCAGCGCCAGCCCGACGGCGGTCGTCGTCACCCCCGGGGCACCCGAGGCCGAGCACAGGGCGATGACGCTCATGATGCCTCCCGCGAACCCAGGACGACGGTCGCGGTCCCCGTGGCCAGATCCGTCGCCAGAGCTGTTGCTTCCAGCTCGGGGAGTTCGACGTCGACCACGACACCGGCCTGCCCGGTCGGGTCGGCGTGCACGGCGACCACGCTCGCCTCGTGCAGGGCCGGCTCACCCTCGCCACCGGACGGGGTGACGATCACGCGCACCTCGTCCCCGGGATGCAGGGCAGTGCCCGGCGCGACAGGGGCGGGCAGCACGACGCCGACGACCGCCCGCCCGGCCGACGGCACCAGGTCGCTCGTGACCGCCCCAGGGGCCAGGAGCGATCCGGCCGGGATGCTGACGGCAGCCCGCTGCCCGACGACGTCCTGGAGCTGGCCGGCTGGAATGGTGGCAACCGAGGGGTCGGGGTTGAGACTTGCACGCGTCAAATCGGATGCCGTGATCTGCTCGCCTCGCTCGATCCCCTGGGCCGCCACGAGCACCTGGTCGCTGGTGGACGCCGTCGTCCACGCCACGGCTCCCAGCCCGCCGCCGACGGCGAAGGCGAGGATCGCCGCACCGGTCAGCCAGCGTCGTCGTCGGAGCTTCGGCGGAGGCACAACCGGTACTTGTGGCACCGGAACCGGCGTCGTTCCCTCAGCTGCTGTCGTGGTCATCTGCGCTTCCCCCTGTCAGGCGCGCTGTCATTGCACGAGAAGCTGCGCTTCTCCGATCGTGACCTCGGTCTCGGCGACCAGGCCGTCGAGGGTGAGGGTGCCGGTCTGCCCGGCTCCCTCCCAGTCCACGACCCAGTACGACGTGGCCGTGACAGTGAACGCGCCCCCGGGCAGGCCGCCCGACTCGCGCTGGTAGGTGTGCCCGCAGTCGGGCGACGGCTCCAGGCCGTTCGACGGCGTCCACGGGGTGCCGGGCGAGTGGCAGATGACGGAACTTCCCTCGCCCATCTCCCACTCGATCCGGTCCACGTGCGCCCTGGCCGTCACACTGACCCCGCCCGCTGTCGCGGTCTGCGTGTTCGGGCCGAACGTCGACTCGGCGGGATCAGCGACCCACAGCCACACCGGGACCCCGACGATCCCGACCTCGCCCGGTTCGATGCTGGAACCAATGGTGATCGCTCGAAGACCCATGGCCTCCACGGCGCGTTGCGCCACCTCGGCGGGGGTCGGTCCATCAGCGGCCGCTTCGGGCGGGTTGGCCAGCCAAACGCTGCCGATGTAGCTGCCGGAGGTGTTGTGACAGTCGTAGATCGCGCCGCCCTCGGACGGGTCCCGGCCCTCCCACACAGCATCCGACGCCGGCGGTTGCGGAGCCGCAGGGGCCACGTAGCACTGCCACTGGTTCGACCAGGGCATGCCGTCCAACGAGCAGTCCACGGGCTCGGGGTCCTCGAACCTCGCGTGGTCCGCACCCCTGACGATCGGCTCGTACAAGCACGGGTTCCCCGGCCCGGAGTTCCCAGGACGATCTGCGGCCGGCTCGGCAGACGTACCTGAAGACCCGCCGTCACCTGTGCGTGTACCGCCATCACCGGGCGGGGAACCGGGGTCGAAAGCCGAGATGAGGCATTCGCCCGTGAGCGGATCCAGCTTGAGGCACTTGACGTCGGCCTCAGCAGACGGCGCACTGAGCACGACCACGACGCTCGCCACCAGGGCCACCAGCCCGAGGCTCGGCGTCATTCGGCGGCGCATGGCGTCTTGTCCAGGGTCTCGCTGGACACCACGCGCCAGCCATTCTCCAGGTTGTCGTCCCAGGAGTAGTTGGCGACGTGGTGTCGGTCCCACAAGGTCTCGGGACGGTCGGGGTCTGCGATCGACGCACCGTCCTTGTCCACGACGTCGACGTCGCGGATGTCGATGCACACGTCGACCACGACCGTGGGCACCTTTCCGACCTCCGGGTCGGAGTTGTCCAGGCTGACCGACTGCACGGCCAGGTCCACGACCTGAGTGGTGCCGGTCTGGTGACGCTCGTCCTGGCGCTCGCGCTCGTACAGGCCCCGATAGCCCTTCAGTGTCGCGCCGACGGCGACCTCTTGGAGCCGGTTGAGGGGGACATCGTGGTTCGAGCGGACGACGTCGTTCACGCGGTAGAACTCGCGTACGAGGCTCTCGGCGCTGACGGCCGCGATGTCCATCGTCGAGGTCGGACTCGGCGAGGGCTCGGGGCCTGGCGAAACGGAGTCGGTGGTCTCGGCCGGTGGTGTCGGGTCGGCCGCGCCCGCGTCAGTGCACGCGCCCAGTACGACGACGGACAGCAGCGCTGCTGCGAGACCGGCCTGCCTGCCTCGACGCATCTGGGTCTCCCTTCCTCGCGCGGAGCGGGGGATGCCGCGAGGGCCGCCATCCGTGTGAGGGGCCTTCACCTTTGTGACACCCGTTCGCGTGGCGCGCAAGAGAAATCGTTGCCGGGCTTCGCCGTGCATTCGTGTGTGCATGGCTCTGACAGTGCCAGCCCGATGTCCTCCGTGACGTCCCCCAGGGTGGTGTCCCCCACCCTGTGTAGGGCGCATCGGTGCTGGTGGACTGGTGTCCCCCAACTCGATCGACCGCTTTCTTGGACAATCGTCCATGTATGGCGCTTCGGGTCCCGGATCGTCGCTCTGAGGTGCCTCCGAAAAACTCCTCCAGTCATGACAGGCGCGGACGGTCGGCGCTCGAATGATGAGATTCCTGAGATGGGCAGGAAGTCGCTGTCGCGCGTGCCATCCGTTCGGGCTCGGCAGGCGCATCTACGATCGACCGTCATGGAGCGGATGACGGGCAGCGAGTTGTGGGCGGAGCGCGAGCGGCTCGGGCTGCTGCGGGAGGATCTGGCGCGGCTGCTGTCGGTCCGCGAGGCCACGGTGCGACGTTGGGAAGTCGGCAAGGACCCGATCCCTGTCGCAGTCCGCGAAGAGCTGGCGGCCATCGCCGCCGTCACCGACGAGACCGTGGAGCAGTTGATCGCCGAGCTTCGCACGGAGCGCGCACCGAGGATCGTCGTGTACCGCCAGGAGCATGAGCCCCTGCCCGAAAAGCGCGCGAACGTGGAGCGGTTCGGTGTCAGCTGGTGGCGAGCCGTGGCGGCACGAGCCGCCGCGCGCGTGCCGGGTACGCGGATCGGGACACGGGCGGAGTTCGACGCCCTTGGCGGCACCCCGGAGGGAGCACGCGAGCCCGGGGCAGGGCCTGTGGATAACGCTTCGAAAGCGTAGAATTACAATGCTTTACGGCGCGGTTTCTCGCTGATAGTGAAATAGAATGGTGGTAACGGCTCGGGGATCAGCCCTGAGTGCAACGGCAAGAATGGAGCCGACCATCATGAGCGAGAAGAACGCCAACCAGAAGCAGGGTGGCAACCCGCCCGAGGGTCACGTCGAGTTCGCCCACCTGGACCCGCGAACGCTGACGATCGAGGCGAACGTGCGCCGCGAGGTGGGCCTCGACGCGGGGTTCGTCGAGTCGATCCGGATGCACGGGGTCAAGACCCCGATCGTGGTCCAGCGCGCCGGGGACGGGAGCCTGGCGGTGCGTGCCGGGCAGCGGCGCACGCTGGCCGCGATCGAGGCGGGTATCGCCACGATCCCGGCACGCATCGTGTCCGACGACGGCGACAAGGCGCAGCTCATCATCGATCAGCTCGTCGAGAATGACGCTCGACTGCAGTTGCGTGACGCGGACCGTGGCGCGGCGTTCGAGCAGTTGTCTCTGCTGGGGCTCCCGGCCGCGCAGATCGCCAAGAAGACCGGTCACAAGAAGGCCGACGTCACGACCGCGCTCGGCGTCGCGAAGTCGAAGGTCGCTACCGCCGTGCAGGGCAAGTACGACCTGGACCTGGCGCAGGCCGCCGTCGTGGCGGAGTTCGACGGCGACGCCGAGGCGGTCAAGGCGCTGGCGGTGACCGCGAGGGAGAACCCCGGCCAGTTCGACCACGTCGCCCAGCAGCTGCGCGACCGGCGCGAGCTGGAGGCGAAGAAGGTCGTCGTGGTCAAGACGCTGCAGGAGGCCGGTGTCCGCCAGATCCCGGCGCCCAAGTTCGACGACAAGAAGGTCCGCAGCCTGGCGGACCTGACCGACGCTGCCGGGACCGTCCTGACGCCTGAGTCTCACAAGGACTGCCCCGGACACGCCGCCTACGTGCGCCGCTCCTACAACGACGAGGCGTTCAGACCCGTGTTCGTGTGCGACGCGTGGATGGCGAACAAGCACACGCCCCTGGGCTCCGGGCGGCCTGCCAAGCCGGTCTCACCCGAGGAGGCAGAGAAGGCGCGGGCCGAGAAGGCCCGGGTGCGAGAAGGGAACGCCGCGTGGCGGTCGGCTCAGGTCGTGCGTCGCGGATGGCTGGCCGGCTTCGCCAAGCGGCGCACCGCCCCCAAGGACGCCGCCGCGTTCTACGCCACCACGGTCCTGACCGAAGCCCGCACCCTGGAGAAGGCGAGCACGAAGGGCTGGACGCTGGCCGCCGAATGGCTTGGGGCGACCACCAAGGACGGGTTCACCGACCGCGACCGGCTGCGCGAGATGATCGACCGCACCACCCCCGCCCGCGCCCAGCACCTCGCCCTCGTCCTGGCCCTGGCCGCGATCGAGGCCCGCCTGGACGAGTTCACCTGGCGCAACCCCGGCAGCGAGGCCCGCTACCTGACCGCCCTGGAAACCTGGGGCTACACCCTCGCCGACATCGAGCAGACCGCCCGAGGCCAGAGCAAGGCCGCCCCCGCCAAGACGGCGACGAAGGCCACCCAGCCGACCAAGGCGACCCGGCCGACGAAGACGAAGGAGGCCGTCAAGCCGACCCGCCCGGCGACGACCAAGCCGACCGGAACGACCACGCCCACCGGCAAGGTCACACCGACCGGTAACAGCGAGGCCACCCGCACGGGCGACGACGCCGTCGGAGACAAGCCCGTCGTCGATGCCCCGACGAAGCCCACCACGTCGAAGACCAGGGCGACGGACGGGACGACGCGCGTCGCCAAGGTCGCGGCACGCCGACTGCCCAAGGCGCGGCCGGCGTCGCCGTCAGGCACGGCGGGGAACACCGTGAGGCCCGGTGCCAAGCGTTCGCAGCCGAAGCGCTCCCCGGCAACCAGGAAGGCGCGACCCGCCACCGCCTGACCATCCGGCACCAGAAGGCCGGGGCACCCTCCTGATGGGTGCCCCGGCCTTCTCGTGCGCCACGAGAACTTCCGTCCCTCATCGCCGCGTGACCGCCGACGCCCACACCCATGCCCAGCCCTCACGACCATGGATATCGATGTACCGGACGCGGACCTGAGTGCTCGTCCAGGACAGCGCCTCACCGTCAGCCTGGAACCCTCCCCGGGGATTCTTCAGCCAGACCCGCACCGGGATGGGGGACGACGCCGTCGTGCTCTGCTGACCATCGCGCGCCTCAAGGGGAGCGTCGTCGGCCCGGTCCCGCATCGGCACCTGGTCCAGAACTTCACGACGCCTGACCGCTGACTCTCTCTGCATGATGCTCACCCTCATTCGAACAACTGTTCTCATCGTAGCGGCTCTCGGTCACGCTCATACGGCGCCCGAGATGTCCGCCTTGGTCGGCGCCACCGCCCCTCCGAGGCTGACTGTTTCGAGCGTTCACACCTCTGGCATCAATGGCTGTTAGAGCGTCTTGGTCGTCTCATGTAGCGGATGATTGTCGAACTGCTGCAGGTTTGCTTGTTGTCAGGCGCTGCCTGGACACCTGTCCGGCATGACGGTGTCGATTCAGTCGATCTCGGCCGGGGACGGGTATGCGTACCTGTTGCGGTCGGTGGTGCGCGGGGATGGAGAGGGAGCCCACGAGGAGGCGGTGCTGCGGTACTACGCGGAGGCCGGCACACCGCCGGGCCGGTGGCTGGGCGCGGGGATCGCGGAGTTCGGGTCGGGCACGGTCGGTCAGGGGGACACGGTGACCGCGACGCAACTCAAGCGTCTGATCGGCGCGGGCCTGGATCCCGTCACGGCGCAGCCGCTGGGGCTCTCGTTCCCGGAAATGGCCGAGATCGCGCCGCGCGGCAAGGTCACCGCGGGCTTCGACTTGACGTTCTCGGTTCCGAAGTCGGTCTCGGTGCTGTGGGGGCTGGCCGACCGGCAGGCGCAGGCGATGATCGTCGCGGCGCATCACGCGGCCATCAGCGAGACGGTCGGGTTCATCGAGCGTGAGGTCGCCGCTACCCGCATGGGCCACAACGGCACCGTCCAGGCCGAGGTCGTCGGAGTGGCGGCTGCCGCCTACGACCACTGGGACTCCCGAGCCCACGACCCTCAGCTGCACACCCACGTGGTCGTCTCCAACAAGGTCCGCACCCTGACCGATGGCCAGTGGCGGTCCCTGGACTCCCGGGCCCTGCACGACGCGATCGTCGGGATCTCCGAGCACTACAACGCCGTCCTCGCCGACCGCCTCACCGGCACCTTCGGCCTCGAATGGGAACAACGCGATCGAGGCCGCAACCGCAACATGGCCTGGGAAATCAAGGGCGTACCCGAAACACTGGTCTCCGAGTTCTCCTCCCGATCACGCGACGTCGACGTGCGCACCGACCAACTCATCGCCGCACACCAAGCCACGCACGGACGCCGCCCCAGCGCCCGCACGATCACGCGACTGCGCTCACAGGCCACGCTCGAGACCCGCCCCGAGAAAGAACTGCGCTCGCTGGCGGACCTGACCTCCGAGTGGCGCCAGCGCGCCGCCGAGCACGTGGGCGAGGCGTCCACCTGGGCACAGCAGGTGATCTCGGCCGGTCTGTCCGGGGCGTTCGTGGCCGACGACGTCGCCGCGGACCAGGTCGCCCAGGTCGCGGACATCGTGGTCGCGAACGTCGCCGCGAAGCGCTCGACCTGGCGGCACTGGAACCTGTGGGCCGAAGCCTCCCGCCAGACCATGGGACTGCGCCTGGCCTCCCACGAGGACCGTGAGCGCCTGACCGGTCGCATCGTGGCCGAGGCGCAGGACCGCTCCGTGCGCCTGACCCCGCACGAGGTCGCCTCGACGCCGCGGATGCTGACCCGCCGCGACGGATCCAGCACCCTGCGACCCAAGCACCACGCCGTCTACTCGGGCGCCCTCGTCATGGCGGCCGAGAACCGTCTCCTGCGCCGTGCCGCACTCCGGACCGGGCCGACCACCACCGACGTCGGCCTGCACACCGCACTGCGGCGGCGTTACCGCGGCCATCACCTGTCCGGCGAGCAGAAGCACGCCGTCGCGCACATCGCGATGTCCGGACGGATGACCGACATGCTGGTCGGCCCGGCCGGAACGGGGAAGACCACCGCAATGCGCGCCCTACTTGCCGCCTGGACCTACCAGCACGGTCCCGGCAGCGTCGTGGGGCTTGCGCCGTCGGCCGCGGCGGCTAAGGTGCTGGCCGCCGACCTCGGCATCGACTGCGACACCGTGGCCCGGTGGCTGACCAGCCACCAGCACGGGCACGCCGACTTCGTGGCCGGGCAACTCGTGATCCTCGACGAGGCGTCCCTCGCAGGCACCGGCACGCTCGACCGCATCACCGCCGCGGCCGAGCACGCCGGTGCGAAGATCCTCCTGGTCGGCGACCCAGCCCAGCTCCAGTCCGTGGACGCCGGGGGAGCACTCGACATGCTCGTGGACGCCTGCCGGAACGAGGGGGACAAGGACGGCCCGCCGACGCTCACGGGGGTGCACCGCTTCCGCGACGACTGGGAGAAGCACGCCTCCCTCGCCCTGCGCGACGGCCACCCCGACGTGATCGACACCTACATCACCGAAGGGCGCGTCCAGCAGGGGGACACCAACGAGATGACCGACGCCGCCTACACCACCTGGAAGCACGCCACCGAGCATGGCAAGGCGAGCGTGCTGGTCGCCGAGGCGGCCGACATCGTCCGCGAACTGAACCAGCGCGCCCGCGCCGAACGCATCCTGACCGGCCGCACCAGCCAGAGCCCCGACGTCCAGCTGGCCGACGAGAACCGCGCCTCGGTGGGGGACATCGTCATCACCCGCCGCAACGATCGCGACCTGACCACGATCCGCGGCGGGTTCGTGCGCAACGGCGACCGCTGGCAGATCACCGACGTGCGACACGATGGGTCGGTCGAAGTACGCCGTGCCGGCAAGTACCTGGCGGCCTCCGTCGTGCTGCCCGCCGACTACGTCGCCGAGCACCTCGACCTCGGATACGCCGTGACCGCCCACCGGGCGCAGGGATTGACCGTCGACAGCGCTCACGTGCTCGTCACCCGCACCACCACACGAGAGAACCTGTACGTCGCGATGACCCGCGGCCGCGACGCCAACCACGCCTACGTCGCGCTCGACCAGCCCGGCCCGGACCACACCCCGCCCGTCGACGAGCACGACAGCGCCCGCACCGTCCTGTACGGCGTGCTCCAGCACACCGGCGCCGAGCTCTCGGCGCATCAGACGCTGCACGCCGAGCACGAGTACTGGACCGGCATCGCCCGCCTGGCCGACGAGTACGACACCATCGCCACGCTCGCCCAGCGCGACCGCTGGACGAGCCTCGTCGTCGGGACCCTCCGTGAGTCCGGGCGGCTCACGCTCGAGGAGACCGATGGCGCCGTCGGGCGTGACTCGTTCTGGTCCTTGTGCACCGAGCTGCGTCGAACGGAAGCCGCCGGGCACGACGTCGAACGGCTCCTCGCACAGGTCGTCGGCCAGCGTGAACTGCTGACCGCCGACGACGTGTGCGCCGTCGTCCACACCCGCCTGACCCGCGCGACCTCGCGCCGCACCCCGGCCCGCCACCCTGCCCCGTTGATCGCCGGGCTCATCCCACCCGCGGTGGGGGACATGCCCGCGGACGCGCGCATCGCGCTGGACGAATGCGCCCGGCTCATTGAGGAACGCGCGCGCACGCTGGCCGAGATCGCGATCCGTGACCACGCCGACTGGATCGGGCGCCTCGGACCCCAGCCCGCCGACCCGACAGCCGGCGAAGCATGGGCGGGTGCCGTCGCGACGGTGGCCGCCTACCGCGACGCCTACGGCGTTACCGGTGCTGAACCGCTCGGCACCACACCGAACCAGTCCCGACAGCGCCGCGACCACCATGTCGCCCAGGCCGCCGTCAGCCGGGCCGCGTTCGCGCGCGCCGCAGACGACGTCGGCGACGAACTCGACAGCGGCGTGCAGGAGATGCTGCTGTAGTCGGTCGTATCCCGCGCGGGAAGCTGGTGGCGGCCGCAAGCGTGGATGTCCGTCCCGCTTGGCGACAGCATCCGGCGGCCAGCCCTGATGGCGGGGCTCCGCAGCTCAGCCGGGTGCTGCTCTCACCAGTCAATGGTGAAGCGGGTGGAGGAGAGGTGGACCGGCCATCCGCTGCGGGGGGCGGGTGCGGAGTCAGTGCGGGTAGCCGTGACTGTGGGGTGCGCTGGCCGGGTCTTGTTCCAGGTGTTCAGGAGGTCCTGAAGGTCATCGGTGATGTGTGCGTGGCCGCGTGTTGCCAGGCCGATCTCATCGCTGTCGTCGCCTGCCGGTCGGGTGGTCAGGTAGGCGATCGCGGTGCCGTCTGCGGCGTAGAGGGCAGCTCCGGTCCAGCGGCGGGCCGGGTCGGCCAGGTGGAGGCGGCGGGCGGTCTCGGTGACCGAGAGTTTGCCGAAGCGCAACTGCTTGTCGTTGCAGTGGGTGGCGAGCCACAGGTCAAGGTTCGCCACGGGTTCACCATGACGTACGTGCAGGCCGGTCCAGGTATGCCGCTCGGGCTGGTCCAGCAGCGCGGCCAGCCTGGTCTCGAGCTGGTCGTCGGTGTTCTCGCACTTGAGGATGATCTCGTCTGCCAGGCGGATGTGTCCGGCGCCAGCTTCGATACTGCCGCGCATGGGGACGAATCCACAGGTGGCGGCATTCGTGGCGACCATGGTGTTCTCGCCGGTGCGTTCGAAGGCCAGTGAGCGGGTCAGTCCGCTGCCGTGCAAGCTCAAGGGGATCACGAGTCGTCCGCTGACCTTGAGTTGCTGCCACCACGCCTCGGGGATGTCCCATGCCCCGGCGGTGACGATGATCCGGTCGTAGGGGGCCGTGGCCGGTGCGCCGAGGGCGCCGTCACCGCAGATGACCTCGACGCGTTCGTATCCCGCTGTGGTCAGGTGGGCGCGGGCGCCGTCGGCCAGGTCCTGGTCGAGCTCGATGGTCGTCACGTGCCCAGCCTCGCCAGCGAGTTCGGACAGCAGGGCGGCGTTGATACCGGTGGCAGCTCCGATCTCCAGGATGTCGTGTCCGGGCTGGACGGCGAGCTGTTCGAGCATGATCGCCACGATGCTCGGGCTGGAAGCCGAGGAGGTGGCAGTGCCATCGGGGGCACGCTTGGTCACGACCTGGCGGGGCACGTAGGCCTCGCAGATGTCGACCTCGGGCAGGAAGACGTGGCGGGGCACGGTGCTGAAGGCGTCGCGGACGGCCGGGGAGTGGAAGATGCCGAGGCTGTCGATCTTGGCTACGAGCGCTTCGCGCAGACTGGCCGGGTCGGTGGTGGTGGGTGAGACGTCGGGCATGCCGGTCATCCTGTCTGTTCTCGGTTCGGTTGTCGTGTGCGTGTGGTGGAAGATGAAGGTCCTGGCGGCAGCGGCCAGGACTGCCTGGGTGCTGGCGGGGATGGCGAATCGGTTGAAGGTGAACAGCGCGTGGTCGGCGAGGATGGCGCGCAGTCCGCGGGTGAGGTGCCCGGTCGCGGCCAGGCGGGCCAGTCGGCGGCCAGCTTCCTCGAAGCTGTCTGCCCACGAGGCCTTACGTGTCAGCGGGCTGTCGGGGGCGTCGCCGGCCGCGGTGATGAGTGTCTGTAGTGCGCTGACGGTGGCTGGTGTGGGGTCGGGGGTGGTGTCGGTCTCGCGGCGTTCGGCGACGGCCTGCCATACGTCGCCTTGTTCGAACAGTTCGAGTCCGGCGGCGTCCATCATGCGGGTGATGAGTCGCACGGCCAGTTCGGGTCGGGATTCATCCCTGCTCGGGTGGTCGGCGAGGTGGTTGATGATGTGGCCGCTGTCGGTGGCGAACAGGTGGTGGGCGGCGTCCATGGCGGCCGGGCCGCCGAAGCGGTAGGTCTCGGGCTCGTAGATCACGGCCGCGTGTTCCCGTACGGCGGCGTGAGTGGTCAGCGCGCTGGTGAGTTCGTCGGGCAGGTACGTGGTGGGGGTGTGGATCCGCATGCGCCAGTCGGGGTGCTTGCGGATGTACCACCACGAGTCGATCGTGTCGTTCGTCTGGGCGGCCGCGAGGATGTCGCGGGCGTGCTGGGTTGCCCACCGTTCGGCGGCGGCGGGTGTCTCGAAGGTGAGGTTGAGCTGGTGCCAGGCGGGTTCGTTGGTCACGGCGCGGTTCCTTTGTTTCGGCTCAATCGATCAGGAGGCAGGTCGCCCAGTCGGGGTGTTCGGTGGTCGCGATCTCGTGCAGGACCAGGCCTGCTCCGGCGGCGCCGTTGATGAGTCCAGGCGTGCTGCGGGCCTTGAGGGATTGGGTGTGGTGGATGAGGCTGCTGGTCAGGGATGGAAGCGTCGAGGCAAGGTCTGGTGTGATCGTGTCGGCGCTGGCGCGTTGGACGGTGGTGACCAGGCCGGCCCAGCCGTGGCACAGGCTGGTGTCGGTCAGGCGGGCAAGCTGGGTTTGGTCGGTGACGCAGCGGGCGAGCGCGGTCTCGGCGGCGCGCTGGCGGCGTGTGTCGCCCAGCGCGATGGCGGCGATCTGCAGGGCGCGGGTGATGCCGGGTGTGCCGTAGCACCATGACGGACGACGCGGCTCGGTCTGCACGAGGATGCCGGTGTCAAGTTCGGCGAGGGTGATCCGTTCGGGCCACCATGGTCCGGCGGTGCCGGGCTGCCGCCAGGTTTCGATCCAGTCCCGGATCTGGATGATCGCGTCGACTTGTGCGTCCACGTGGATGCCGCGGCGCAGGCATGTGGCCAGCAGCGCGAGGACTCCGGTGATGCCGTGTGCCATGCCGAGACCGGCGTGCCCGTGGGTGAACCGGTCGCGGGTAGGGGTGCGTGGCTGATCGGTGACCCACCAGCCCGGGACGTCGCGTCCGCCCGCGTCGGCGGCGTCGACCGGTTCGGTCAGCCGCACCAGACACTCCAGCACCTGTTGCAGCAGCCCCCGGTGGTGTGGCGCGGTCAGCAGGTAGGCGCCCATCCCGGCCAGGCCGCGGGTGATGTCGAACTCGAACTGCACAGGGCGGCGGACGGTGTCCATGCGCCGGTGGGCGGCTTCGATCTTGCGGCGGGTCACGTCCACGGCCGCGTCGTCCAACACGGCCGCTAGCTGTGTGGTGCCAATGAAGCGAGTGGCGAACGCGACGGCGGGAGCACCGAACCACAGGCCTGCGCCCGGGCCGGCGGCCAGCTCCTCACGTACGGCTTGCCTGAGCCAGTCGATAGCGACGTCGTCGGGACCGCGGGTCTCGCGTGCGAGGATGCCGTGCACGAGTGCGACGCCGGCGGCGCCCTGGGACAGGGACTGGTCTCGCCAGCGCGGGCTGGCCGGGCCGTGATCGGTGCCGGTATCGACCCGGACCGGCCGGGTCAGGTCGGTGATGATGTGGGCCGCATGCTCGGCTGCCCGGGTCTTGAGGTCCGGGTCGTTCGGGAGCGTCATCCGGCGGCCTCCTGGGTTGCGGCGTGCCTCAGCGCGATAGCGCGGGCCAGCTTGTGGGTGATCGATTCCTGCGGGTCGATTCCCGCGACGCGCACATGGTGCATGTGCAGCAAGGACCCGATCACCGGCGCCAGCTGGACGTCGCGGGCATGCAACTGCCCGATATAGGCACGGGCCGCTGCTGTGCGCTGATGCCAGGCGGCAGCGAGCCGGTCGTCCGACGTGGAACTTGCCAGTGCGAAGGCCTGGGACCGTGTGGCCCGCTCGGGGGCCTGCGAGGTCTCGGCCAGGCCTGGATGCTCGATCAGCCACCGCATCCCGGCGTCGCGCCCGCCGGTCAATGCGGCGGCGAGGTCAGCCAGGCTGACAGCCAGCATCGCTCGGCGGTGGATGCCGGGATTGGTGTGCAGCTGCTCCAGGAGCACGAGCGCGACCTGGGAGTCGGCGGCGAACAACGCCTCGGCCGCGGCCAGTGCGGTGCCTGTCCCGTAGCGGCCGGTCTCGGGAAGGTACTCCTCCAGGGTGACCGCTCGTGCTAGTCCCTGGTCGCGCAGGTGGCCGCTCCAGGCGACGATCTGGCCTGCGACGGCAGAAGGATCTGCGTCGTGCACGCGAAGCCGCAACCGGTCGCGTGCGCGCGTGAACCACCACGAGCCCGCCGGCCATGACTCCACCAGTGCGGCGAGGTGGCCCGTGAGGATCTCCTCGTGCATCTCGGGCGGCGCGGCCAGGTGCGCGAACACCACGTCCCGCGGCACGTCGGCGGCTTGTGGACCTGCAGACGTGACCGGAGGTGTGGTCCGGGCGCGCCCGCGGGCGGTCACCGCGACGACGATTTCGTGGGCGCGGCCGTCGCACCAGCCGTAGTCGTCCGGCGCGGGCGCCTCGCGCACCAGCACCGTGCCCCCGGCCGATACCGCTCGGGCGTGCAGCAGTGCACGGTCCATGGCGGCGTCCAGGTCCAGCCGCAGGCACTGGTCGCCGTTCCCGGCATCCACATGCCGGGGCAGTCTGTACCGGTCACGGGCCGCGTCCACGGCGTCGAGACCGCCCTGCAGGCGCAGCCGCCATCGCGCGGGAGTCAGGATCGAACGACCGGAGGTGACGCGGGGCAGGTGAGTCAGCGCAGTGGCGGCTCCCCAGTCGAACCCGGTGATCGCAGGGCCGACTAGCCGGGAGATCTCGAAGACGAATCGCGCGAGTGGTGGCATGGTGTGCCGAGCGCCGGCATGCGGGATGTGAGCCTCGACCCGGCGCTGGTGGCGCAAGGAGACCAGGTGGAGCTGGCCGGACGTGTCTGCCATGACGGCCAGGTCTTCCAGCTCCAGAACGTGCCGGTCGGGTGGCCGGTGCTCGCCGAGGGCGATCACGTGGTCGTACAGCCGGGGCACCCGCAGCACGTTCTCGGTCCGCAGGTCCCGGGAGGGGAAGGACAGCTGCGCTATCAGCGGCCCGCTCTCGTCGTTGCCCTCCGTGTCCTGCGTCGGCGTCGTGTGGGGCTGGATGTCGAGCAGGTCTGCGAAGCGGCCGGCTGCCGCCGTCCGGCGGCCGAACCCGGTCACGCCGAGCTGGAACTGTCCTGCCTGCAGCGCTTGTAGCGACCGTGATCGCACATCGGCCCACAGGTCGGCGCTCAGGCCGTCGGACACCTCCCCGCCGGCTCGTGCCCTGAATGTGTCTCGCGTCGCGGTGTCGAGTTCGATCGTGGGCTGTCGGTCCAGCAGGGCCTGCCCAGCCAGCGCCAGCAGCGTCTCGTCTCGCTGCGACACGACCGAGGTGCTCGGAGCGGTGAAATGGTCTGGGAGTCCAAGTCCCGTGACCGGATCGATCGCGCGGGTCACTGGTATCGGTGTGGCTGGCCCGTACCGGTCGAGGAACTGAGCACGCCAGGCGTCCCATCCCGCGTGGGCAGGCGGCGCGACGCTCGCCAGCGCTTCGGCCGCGGCGGCTGCTTCCGCGGCGACGGCAGCCGGGAGGACCGCCTGCGCACCGATCTGGACATCGACCCCGACCGGCGTGATCTGCGCCGTCGGAGCGAGTTCCCGCATCGTTACCTCTGCAGCGGCAGCGGCACGAGCCGCATCCTCGAGCGTGCCAGTGAGCGGTCCAGACAGATGAGCCTGTACACGATCCAGGTCTCGCCCGGTCCTCGTCTGTGCAGCGCCAGCCCGGGTCAGGTGATCCATGATGTGGGCGAGCGGGTCGGTCACAGTACCGGGTGGTCGCAAGGCGGTGATCAGGGCACCGACCTCAACCAGTTGCGCGACCAGCCGCCCAACGGTCTCCGGCGTGCAGCCGGTTTGGCTGGCGGCAACCTGAGTTGTGAGGTCCTCGACCTGGATCGGAGCGGCCGCCAGGTGCAGGATGCGCTCGACGATGTCCAGACGCTGGAAATGGATGTCTGCCTCCTGGCCGTCCACGGGCGGTGCAGACAGGTGAGGCTGCCAGGACACCACGATGTCACCGGCACGGACGATCAGGAGATTGCTGGCCTGGACACGAGTGCGGTGCAGGACACCGGGATCGGCCTCGAGCCGGTGGACGATGTGGGAGAGCCAGCGAGCATCGGGACGCAGGCGTGCCGGGTGAACGGGGTTCCAGGACCAGGCCGCGTCGGCGGCGAACATGACCGTGGTGGTACCGGCGAAGAGGCCGAAAGGAGTGGCACGTCCATGAGCTCGCAGGAGGTATCCGGCAAGGGACGTCGCGGCACGGCGGGCAGCCCGCCGAGAGCATGCCTGACCCGCCAGCAGACCCTCGATCCGGTCGGCCAGAGACGGGCTGGCGAGCCTGACCGCGGTGTTGATCTCTGACTGTTTCCAGGCCACCGCGATCCAGTCCCGCCAAGACCCATAGCCGGCGTCGTTACCGGGCCATTCGGCCAGGTCGGCACGGTTGATGAGGTGAGCGCTGGCGCGCAGCACCCCAGAATGCATGTCCGGCACCCAGGATCCCATCGTGGTTCGCCCCCCTTTCGCTGCGAAGTCAGGTCCAGAGCCTGGGTGCGGCCCCGATGACGGGGCCGCACCCAGGGACTGGCTACGGTCAGCAGTCGCCGTTCTTGAGCGTGTCGCAGCCGTCGTCGGTGTCGCCCAGCAGAGCGGCGTTCACCGAACCACGGGTCACGATCCGCACGTTCAGGTTCAGGTCGCCCTCACGGGTGTTCGTGCTGCTCATCAGTTCCTCCTGTTTCTCGGGTTTCTCAGGTGGTGTTGCACGCTGGCCCGGGGGCAATCGCGAAGCCTCCGGTCCAGCCCGCCGCAGGATGCGACGGAGTCGTTGCCCGTTCCGCGAGACGCCATAGGCGACGCGAACGGGAAGGATCAAAGGTGGAAGATCCCCTCGGGCCGGTTGGCGGGTACGTACGGCTGGGTGGGTGTGAACGTGACCGGCAGGTTCGGGGCGTAGCGGGACCACAGGGTGCGGGCGCGCTCGAGGTCGCTGGCGGGCACGGCCAGCTTGAGGCCGGGCAGTCGTTCCATGACGCGGGTGACGGCGGTCTTGATGATGATGTGGGACAGGCGGGCGGCTGGGCAGCGGTGAGGTCCGGTCCCGAACGCCAGATGGGCCTGGCTGCCGGAGGTCTCCAGTGGGTCAGCGTCGCGGTGCTTGGCCGCGCTGGCCTCGGCGACGGCAGTTACGACGGCGTCGCCCTGCTTGATGAAGCGTCCGGCCAGTTCGGCGTCGGCGGTGGCGAACCGTGCGGGGGTGTGCTGGGTGGGCGACTGGTGGATCAGGACGGTATTGAGGGCCTCGTCGACCATGAGCCGGCCACCGGTCACCCGACCAGCGAAGTCCCCGTCCGTCACCAGATGCACGATCGCGGCCGTGGCCCACGCGACGGCCATCTCGTTGCCCGCAGACTGGATCATCTGCGCGGTGTCGATCAGCTCTTCCTGCGTGAGTTTCGCGTCGTGGTGCACGAGGGAGGACAGGAGATCCGGGCCGGAGTGGTGACGGCGGTCGTCGATTAGGTCGGCCAGCATGGTGTTCATCGCAACGAACGCAGGCGCGGCACGCTCGGTACCGGAGAAAATGTCGTGCGCGAGGCGGAGCATCGTGGTCGCCTCGTCCATCCCCAGCCCATACATCGCTGCCACCGCCAACGACGGCACGACGCCTGTATAGGAGGCGACAAGGTCTGCCTCCCCGTCAGCGCAGATTTGGTTGAGCATGTGGTCACACACCTGCCGTACGGCGCGAGCCAGGCGACGTTCGTTGACGCGGTCGAACGCATCCTCGACAGCGCGCCGGTAGCGGTGGTGGGTCTCGCCGTCGCTGAAGTACGCGTTCTTCTTGGGCGCGAAGAACGCGTGCAGGCCGGATCCCGGCTTGACGCGACCGTCCCAGAAGGCTCGCCAGTAGGTGACGTCGCGGGAAAAGGTGACCTGGTCCTTCAAGACGCTCACGATTTCGTCGTACTTCAGGACCAGCCACGCCGGAACGCCCTGCTCGAGTTCGACCGGAACCACCGGGCCCCACTCGCGCTCCAGCGCGGCGTATATCGGCTGGGGGTCGCGTGCGGCGGTGGCGGCGGCCAGGGGCGTCAGGTGAGTCAGGTCGTCCAGCCGAGGACTGGTCGAGGCGGTAGCAAACACGGGGTCCTTCTCTTCTTCACGGAGGCCCCGTCCGGCCCTGCCCCCGGAAGAGACAAAGGCAGGACCGGACGGGGGGTGGGGGGTGCGCGTCTACCGGCCTGCCAGGTGCACCAGGAGGCGGGCGTGGCCGTTGGTGATGTAGCCGAGGTTCGCCGGGATCGTTTCCGCGGGCTCGGCTAGCTTCATGTCGGGGTAGGCCTTGAACAGGGCTGCCAGGGCGATCTCGGTCTCGGTGATGGCGAGGTTCGCGCCGAGGCAGTAGTGCGCCCCGTGCCCGAATCCGAGATGCTGCTTATCGCTGCGGGTCGGGTCGAACACCTCGGGACGCTCATGGATCTTGGGGTCGCGGCCGGCGCCTGCGTAGGAGATGAGGATGGCCTCGTGGGGTTCGATCGTGTCGCCGTCGATGTCGATGCCTGCAGCCGCATAGCGCAGGGGTAGGTTGGCGGCTGGGCTCCCCCAGCGCAGGGTTTCGTCGATCACATCCGCCCAGGTGATCCGTCCCTCGCGTACGGCCTGGAGGTGTTCTGGGTGGGTGAGCAGGGCGAAGACGCACATGTCGATCAGATTGACCGTGGTCTCGTAGCCAGCGACGACGATGACCCGGATTGTGGCTCGCAGGTCATCACGGGGGTAGCTGCTGCCGTCAGGGTAGGTGGTCCGTAGCAGGGCGCTGGTCAGGTCCTGCCCGCCGGGGTTGTGCATCTTGCGGTCGACGAGCTCGGCGATCGCGAGTTCCAGATTGCCGAACCGCTCGAAGAACTCCTCCTTGCTGACCGTCGCGTCGAACAGCGCGTCGGCACCTGCCCGCACGGCTGGGAGCAGGTCGTCGTCCAGGCCAATCAGGGCGCCGATCGTCTTGATCGGCACGGGGAAGCAGAACTGCTCCCGCAGATCCACGACAGCAGGCTTTTCGGCGTGTGCGGTCATCTCCTGGAGCGTTTCCTTGACGATGTCGTGGATCATCGGCTCCAGTTCGCTCACGCGGGACCGGGTGAATGTGCCGGACACTAGCGCGCGCTCGCGTCGGTGTGCCTTCCCACCCTTGGTGAAGAACGACGAGTCCATCGTCCAGGGCCGCAACGGCGAGTCCTGGGGCACCTTCCCCGCGGCCAGGTCGCCCCAGTACCGGTGTGCGTCCTTGGAGACGTCGTTGTTCCTCAGCGCGGCGACGATGGCGTGGTAGTCGGTGATCATCCGCGCCTGCAGCCCGTCGGCCAGTTCGACGCGGGCTGCTGGGCCGGCTGCACGGACGCGCTCGATCTCGCCGTGCAGATCCTGACCGGCAGGGTCGAGCACGATGGGGGTGGAAGAAGTGGTCATGGGGTCGCCTTCCGTTGCTGTAGCGGTCTTCGGTCACTGGTACTGCAGGGCCGGGTTGTCACGGCTCGACGGCACGTCTGGGAGGACAAGCTCCAGGTCGAACCACGACGCTGTGAGGTTCCCGTCCAGGAGGGGCTGGATTTGACGCCAGTGCCCACGCCTCTGGGGGTCGCCTATCGGGTAGGTGAGCCGGGCGTTCTCGGCGGCATTCGCAACCAACTGCATCGACAGCCCGATCCCCACCGTGAGACCGCACAGCCAGCGGTGGTTCGGATTGCGCCCCACGACTCCCCACAGCTCGCAGGCGTCCACCTGCCCCCGCTGGTCGTGGCGCACCCGAATCCTCGGTGCGGCATCGGGTGGGAGGCCGGTCACCGCGACGCGCAGTAGCCGGTGCAGGTCCCCGACCGTGCGCGCAGTGCTCCTGCTCATACGCATGAACGCGCCACCCCCAAGCCATAGGCGGCCTCGCCGTGCCCAGCCGCGGGAACGTTCAACGGCAGCTCGAACCAGGCCCTCGGATCCTCCGGGAGAGACAGCGGCTCCCAGCGAGCGTGACCCCATGCACTCAGCCGCCGCCGGGTGGCCAGCGCCGTGGTGCCGGTTGGTGCGTTCATGCACTGCTCCTTGCCTCATCCGGGGCGATCCGGTGGCGTATACGCGAGCTGATCGGTCTGGTCAGCCGTACGGTGATGGCCGCGACGGGCGGTGTGAGCGTGAGCGGTCGTTGTCCGGCGACGCGCGCCATCTGACGCTCCTTGTGGTGGCGGGTCATTGATTCCCCCGGTGGACGTCGAGGATGTAGGTGGTGGTGCCGTTGGCGTCCACGCGCCATCTCGGCTCGCCGGAGCTGGTCAGCGGGTAGCCGTGAGCGGCCGCCACCAGCGCGCGGGCGACCTCCAGGCGGGTCTCGGTGCCGCTGACCTGGATGTCGGCGCGGTGCTCGAAGTCGCCCTGTGGTGTGGTCGACCAGAACTGACAGGTCGCCAGGGTCGAGCGGGCATCCGGAGCACAGGTGACGCGGATGACCAGCTGCCGGCCCGGGACACCCCACGCCTTGACTGCTTCGCCGATCGCCGCGTTGAACTCGGTCATCGGACGACCTCCAACACGCCTCGTTCGGCCCCCAGCAGCGAGTACAGCACCGCGACCACGCCCTCGTCGGCCAGGTCGCCGGTCACCTCACCCGCGGCTTCCTGGACAGCCTCGCTGGCATGGCCCATCGCCACCGCTCTCCCGCCACCGCCGCGGGCCCAGCCGAACATGTCGAGGTCGTTCGCGCCGTCACCGACCGCCACGACCCGCGACCTGGCAACGCCCAGCCGCTCGCGGACCAGCTCCAGAGCCGTGCCTTTCGACGAGAGTGGCGGAGTGACGTCGATCGAATCGGTGCCCGCGTGCGCCGTCACGCCCAGGTCGCGCACCCGCTCCAGCAGGACGTCGACGACGCCGGGTGCCCGCAGGATCAGTCGGGGTGTGTCGGTGTTCATCAGGCCGGTGATCGGCCGCTGTGTCTGTCGACCGTTGATCGTGCCTGCGGGGAACCTTGTCGAGACCCAGTAGCCGGTGCCGACATCCTCGACAGCGATCCAGACGCCGGGCAGATGCTGAAGAGCCAGTCCGATGACCGGACCGGCCTCGAGCATGTCGGCGGTGACGACCTCATACCCTCCCGGCATTCCCGGAGTCAGACGAGCAGTCACCGCGCCGTTGGACGCCACCACCCAGGCCTCAGTCAGACCCAACGCGGCTGCCACCGGGAGGATGCCGGCCAGTGACCGGCCCGACGCGAGCGCGACATCGCCGCCCGCAGCGCGCACCGCGGCCACTGCGTTCCTGGTCCGCACTGGGACGTGTACCGAGCCCTCGGTCGTGATAGTGCCGTCGATGTCGAGCCCGACCAGCCACTGGCTGACTTCGCCCTGGAGGTGGGCTTGGGTGTGGTTCATGATGTTCCGTCCGATGTCTGCACCCGAGCGCCCTCGCGGCAGTGCACGGGCTAGTCGTGTGGTCGCCACCGACGTGGTGGCATTGGGGGCGTCGATCACGAGGCACTTGATTCCGTGTGGCTCCAGCTCCTGAGTGAGGCGAACTCTGACGCCGGCCATACGGGTCCCGCTGGGCACGATCACGGCTGAGGCGCCTTGCAGGAGTGCGGAGGTGGCCAGTTCGCTGATCGTCGTGCGATCCCGCACGTCGATGAGGTCATCAGCCAGCGTGTAGCCCTCTTCGCGCGCGTACTCGGCCACCAGCGCGTGCTGCCGGCAACGGTGCTGCTGAGTGCGTCCGCCCAGGTAGGCCAGTGCCACTGGCTTGGGTGTCGTCATGGCGCCTCCCTGGTCGTGATGCGCGATCTCGGTGTGTGGTCGGAATGTCGGACCGTGGCGGTGTGGTCACTGCCGCGACATGCCCGGTGAGGTCGCCGCGTCACGCATCTGCGACGTCCCGCATCCAGCGAACCGGGTATTGGGGTGTGACCGGTATGGTCGGGGAGGTGTCGAAGGGTGTCGCTTTCGCGCGCCCCGGAGTCGCAGAGAGGCTGAGCATGACGAACAACCTGTTCGCCGGATGGCTCGAACGGTCCGGAATGAGCCGCAAAGAACTCGCGCGCCGCATCCGGGCCAAGGCCATCGAGTGGGGCCAGACACAGATCGCCCCTGACGCGACACGTATACGGTTCTGGCTCGAGGGCCAGCAGCCCCGCCCTCCAGTGCCCGACATCCTCGCTGCGGTCTTCTCCGACGCGGCCGGTTACCGGGTCGGCACCGAAGACCTTGGGTTTGGCCCCAGCGAGAGCGTGGAAAAGGCGCTGCGCTACGACCCGTCCTATAGCACGACCGTTGACATCGTCTCGGACCTGGGAAAGGCAGACGTGGACAGACGCACCCTGTTGACCGGCGCCCCGTTCGCGGTCCTCGCCACCGTCGGACCCTCGCGAGACTGGCTGATGAACGTCCTGGACACCCAGCCCGCACCCGGCCCCCGCGTCCGGCTGGAAGACGTGACCGCCGTGAAGAACATGTTCAGCGAGTTCCAGCGCGTCGACGTTTTGCAGGGCGGCGGGTCCGGACGTCTCGTCCTGGCTCAGTACATGAACAATCATGTATACCCGTTGCTGCGCCGCACCCACTCCGAGAACGTGCGCGCAGCGCTGTGCGAGGCCGCCGCGGAACAGACGTATCTCCTGGGTTGGATGGCTTACGACGACGGCTTGCATGGGATCGCGCAGCGCTACTTGATCCAATCCTTGCGCCTGGCCCAGGAATCCGGCAACACCGCCCTGGGCGCGCACGTCCTGGCCGGAATGGCCGACCAGGCCACCCTGCTGGGAGATCCAGCTGAGGGACGCCGCCTGGCTCAGGCCGGCCGCCTTGGCCTGAGCCGCGGCGACTCGGCCGCCTGCCTCGCCGACCTGTGGTGCCTCGAAGCACGAGCCCTGGCCCACCTCGGAGACAAGACCGCGGCCGCCCGCGCCGTGGTCCAGTCCGAGAACGCCCATGCCAGCGTCAACATCGACCAAGAACCCGCCTGGGCCGAATTCATCGACCCCGCCTACCTCCACGGCGAGTACGGCCACACCTTCCGCGACCTCGGCGATCCCGCAGCCGCAGCCGAGCACGCACGCACCTCGATGCAACACGCCAGAGCCCAGAAGCGGGCACGACGCGGCTCGCTCTCCCAGGCCGTCGTCGCTGTTTCCCACCTGCAGCGCGGCGACCTCGACGCCGCACACGCCGCCGGCATACGAACGATCGGCCTCGCCCGGCAGGTCAAGTCCTCCCGCGCCGTCGAAGCAGCCCTGGACATCCACCGCCGTATGCAGACATTCGGCGGGCATCGGCTCGTAGCCGACTACGCCGAACGCGTCCGCGATCTCACCGCTGCCTAGAGGCTCATCCGCGCAAAGACGACCGCTTCCAGTGCGCCGCCAGCGCGAGTTGATATTGCGCTCGCCCCGGCCCCACAGTTCGCACGAGCCCAAAGCTTCCTCTTCGAGGCGGCGCGCCCAGATCGCGAGTGCGGCCTTGACCAGGGTCGGGCCTCCTGTAGTGGGACCGTGTAGGAGAGTCAGCATGTCGTGCTCCGGTCGATCGAAGTTCGAGAGCTTGCGGATGGCTGGAGCTTCACTGCCGCATGGTGGCCATCGGCCGTCACCCTGGTCTGGCTGACGCTCGGTGGAGCGACTGGAAGAGTGATCGATGTCCCGGCACCTCCTGGCAACGTCACGTCCTATGCGACCTGACGACTGTTGTCCGTCGCGCCCCGATCCAACGCGGGGACAGCTAGCCCAGATGCCCTCTGCGACCGCGCGACGGTCAACCGGGCCCGATTTGTCTATGTCTTCTCGACACCTGGGGAACCGTGATCATTCTCCGAGGGCATGGGTTTGGTTGCGGACGTGGTCGGTCGCTTGAAACTGCCGCCTTCCAGTCATGAGCAGGAGTTGCGCCCCGGCGGCGTCGATCATTCGCCGACGGTTGAGCGCTACACCCTTCGGCCCCAAGTGTGTTGCCGCCGGTACGATGACTCCGTATGAACGGTGTGAATCGAGTGCTTGAAGGAGACCGAGAAAAGCTACGTCAGGCGACGCGCGATTCTCGTAAAACAGTCCTCCGAGTACTAGTTCGTGGTCAATGCAGTATTGGCTTATGGCACTGGTAAGAGCTCGTTTCCTTGCTGTAGACAGGCCCGCCGGCCGCAAGTATCCACAGACGATCGGCCAGGCGACGCTGTTCTGTTCGGTAAGAGAATCCATGGTCGTGACCGTCCAGAAGATCGGCGAACTCGGTAGGACAAGCCTGTGGCGACCTGGCATTTGAGGGAATCAACTGGCGTCCCACTTCTGTCCCACTTCCACCCCCTGGACGGAGCCTGGGTTGCTTGAATGAGCGAGAGGAAGGGAGACGGATATGGCGACGGTGCATCAGTGGACGGGCCTGGAGGCCCGCGCCTTGCGCCATGCCCTCCGGCTGAGTGTTCGCCGCTTCGCTGAGGACCTCGGAGTTGCGATCAACACGGTCTCCAAATGGGAGAAGCTTCTCGCGGAAACCAAGCCCAACGGCGACAGCCAAGCGATCCTGGACACTGCGTTGGCCAGGGCAGATGCGGCCGTCCATCTACGCCTCGAGACGTTCCTGTCTCAAGCAGGGCCAGACTCTCCAGGCACAGCCCGTCGCGTCGTGGTTCCGCGTCCACGAGCATGGGAGTACGAGGAATGGACAGACGACCTCGACCGCGTGATCGTCGCCCTGTCTTCCCAGAAGTTCGCCTTCGCGGAGGAACTGTTACGCCGGTGGACCCCCAGGTTCAAGCCGTCCGACCTGGACGACCGTGGCCTCTATCTCCTGGCGCGGTCCACGGCACTGCTCGGCGACCTCCGACGCGATCGAGGGCAGGTCCTCGGACCGTTGTCGGCGCAACGCTCCTACACGGCAGCCCGTTCAATCTTCGATCAGTTGGTTATCCCCCGGCGCGTCGGCCAGCTCGACCTTTCGCTCGCTGTCGTCGCCGAGATGGGCGGCAACCTGGATGCTGCGGCCCACAGCTATGAAGACCTCGCGACCGATGATCGCCTGACCGGCCGGGACCGTGCGAGGGCGCGGCTGTGGGTCGGCACGGCGTTGAGCAAGGACGGTGAGTATGACTACGCAGCCCAGGCCATGCGAGCCGCCATCCAGGACTTCGAGCACCTCGCAGAACCAGACGACTGGGCGGTCGCGCACCAGAAGCTCGCATTAGCAGCCCGGGGCGTTGGTGACCTTGACGGCGCGCTGCGCCTGATCGACGTTGCCCGAAGCGCCGGCGTCGCCGATTCCCCCATGCAACGAGTACGTCTTGACACTGCCTACGGCCATATCCTGGTCTCCGCCCCGAGCACCCTGGAAGATGGACTGCGGACCCTCGATAGCGCCCAGCGCGTCGCTGCCGAATTCGGGCTGACCCACCAGCTACGCAGCATCGAGGGAATCCGTGCCTTCAGCCAGGGGGTGCCCGCCGCACAGTGAACCAGGGAGACGGACGAGAGTGACCGATCAGCAGCAGACCCTCAGCGAGAACCAGTGGCACGCGGCCGAACTGATCTGGGACTACCACCAGATGCACCACACCGTGCGGCCGACAGACGTCGCCCTCGGCCTGGGCAGCCATGACCTCGGGGTCGCCACCTACTCCGCGGAACTGTATCGAGCGGGCTTGTTCCCGGTGCTGGTGTTCAGCGGCGGAAACAGCCCCACCACCGCGGAACGCTTCCCTCGTGGCGAGGCCGTCCACTACCGCGAACACGCCCTGGAGCTGGGAGTCCCGGAGGACGCCGTTCTGCTCGAGCCGAACGCGAGCAACACCGGCGAGAACATCAAGCTCTCCCGCGATGCCCTCGCCGCAGCCGGTATCCACCCCGCCTCGGTCCTGCTCATCTCGAAGCCCTACATGGAGCGCCGCTCCTACGCCACCGCCCGCAAGGTGTGGCCCGAGATCGACATCGTCTGCACCTCAGAACCCCTCAACCTCGACGACTATCTCAAGAGCATCGGCGACGAGAAGCTCGTCGTCGACATGCTCGTGGGCGACCTCCAGCGGGTGATCGAGTATCCCGCGCTCGGGTTCGCCATCGAGCAGACGATCCCGGAGGACGTGCATGCCGCCTACGAGTACCTCATCCGAGAAGGCTTCACCAGCAGACTCATCGCCGCCTAACGCACCACCGGGTCTCCGGCTGTGTGCAATCCACCAGCCCAACCTGTTCCCGCGGCTCAGCACGCTCGCCAAGATCTTCGCGGCGGACTGCTGGATCGTTCTGGACGACGTCCAGTTCGCCCGCCGCGACTACCAACACCGTGCCCGGCTCGCCTCGCTCGACCATCCTGAACAGCACCAGTGGCTGACCCTGCCCACCCACCTGCCGCAGGGACGCGCAACCATCATTCGGCAGGCGCGCCTCGTCGACCCTGCTCGGTCGCGTCGTCGTATGCGCCAGACGCTCGCCCACCTGTACGGGTCCAGCCCCTACTGGCCGGACTTGTGCTCGCTCCTCGACGCCGTCACAGACCCCATGGACCGCACTGATCGGATCGCAGCTGTCACCGAAACGTCAACCCGCCTGCTACTCCAACTCCTCGGATGGACCGGCAGGTCCGTCCGCAGCAGCCAGTTCACCGTCCGTTCCGAACGCTCACTTCGGCTCGCTGACCTGGTACAGGCTGTTCACGCAGATGGATACCTCTGCGGTCCCGGCGGTATGACGTACCTCCGTCCCGAGCCGTTCGCCGATCAAGCTACAACCGTCATCCCGTTCGTGACGCCTTCCGAAGGCATCTGGCGGGGTGCCCGGAAGGTTACCGCGTTGCATGCGCTGATGACGTACGGCCCCGACGCGGTGTCTGAAGAGGTACAGCGCATCGCAGCCGTTCACCAGCCGTCGCCGAACTCGCACCCAGGGGTTGAGATCACGTCGGGCGCGCGGTGAGTGCCGTATGTGCAAGTGCCGCCGCAACAGGGCTGACCTGCATCGGACGTGGTGGCAGCTTCGAAGCCACGGTCGGATCTGCCGCTCGAGGAGCGCCCCTAACCTCCTTCGTGGAGTCGCGGCGTGACCGCCGGTGCGGCGGGGCGCTGGAAGAGGGCGCCTGACGGATAGTCGGGCAGTGCTCGTGTTCTGACATGTGTGAAGCCCTCGTCGAGGTAGTAACGGTGGAGGGCCGTGTTCGTGGTCCACGCATCCAGGCGCAGCCAGCGGGCGCCTTCATGGTAGGCGCGGTTGCCGCACCAGTTGAGGATCTCGCTGCCCAGTCCCACCCCAGCGGCGCGTCGTCGGACGGTGAGGCGGTGGACGTAGCGGGCGGGTTCGGCGATCTCTTCGGTGGTCCACAGGACGGGTTCGGCGACGGTATCGAGGGTGACGGTCGCGAGCGGGCCGTCGGCGTCGTCGACGAGCCAGACGGTGCCGGAGCGGGCGGCTTCGGCGAAGCCCTTGAGCATCGTCTCCTCGGTCGGGAAGTGGCTGGACCACTGGTCGGTGCCGAGGGTGGCAAGCCAGGCAACGGACTCATTGCGGATCTCGTACAGGAGGGGGACGTCGTCCTCCGTGGCGCGGTAGATCCTCATGCGTCGTGGTTGGTGATCTTGTCGAGGCTCCCGAGTTCGTAGACGATCTTGTTCCGGTCGCACGGGAACGTGGTGCGGGTGACGCGGATGGGCTCGGTTTCGGTCCACGCGGTGCGCACATACACGATCACGGGGACGCCGACGGGGACGTCGAGGGTCTGGGACTCCTCGGGCGTGGGCATGCGCGCGGTGAGCTCGTCGTAGTGCCCGACTTCTTTCAGCCCGGCCTTGGCCATGGCGCGCACGGTGCCTTCGGGGATGTCGTGCGGCACGTTCAGCCCGGCGGTCTCGGCGACCTCCATCGGGTACCAGGAGTCCTGCCGGGAGACGGGCTTGCTGTCGGCGTAGCGGACCACGCGCCGGAACACGACCAGGCTGTTGCCTTCGATCTTGAGCCGGTCGGCGACCTCGGGCACGGCGGGCTCGATGCGCATCGTGAACTCGGTCGACGGTGCGTGCCCTGCTTCGCGGGTCTCGGAGACGAAGGAGTCGTGGCTCCAGGAGGCGGGCCGGTCGATGTGCTCGGCGCGGGTGGCGCGGAAGGTGAGCATGTTCCACTCACGCACGAAGCTGCCGCGTCCTTGCGCAGTGCTGATCAGCCCTTCGGATTCCAGCTCGCCCAGCGCGTTGCGGACCGTGTTGCGCGAGGTCGCGAACTCCTCCATGAGCTGGGACTCGCTGGGCAGCTTCGTCCCCTCGGCGAGTTCCCCGGTGGTGATCCGGTCACGGATCTGATCGGCGATCCGCTGGTAGGTCGCGTTCCGGGCCACGTAGTGGTTCCTTCCTGCTGGTCGATGCCACAACACGACCGAGGATACGCGGCACCTCTTGACACGACGTATGAGTCCGGTCACTCTGGTCATGCCACTCGTACCAATAAGTGGAACGAATGGTTCGAGCTTGACCGATTTGTGGGTGAAGCGCGAGTCGCATCTGACCGCACGGCAGCACCCAGGACCTGACCAACGCGTCGGGCAGCGGGGGAGGAGACGGCATGAGACCGAAGTTCGACGAGCAGGACCAGCCAACCGACGACGCGTTGCTGCGGTCGCTGGAGACCGCGGCACAACTCGTTCGTATCGCTGGTCGCGACCGGGTCGCGATGGTGACCACCGCGCGCGGCTGGCTGTGCCTGCAGCCGCATGACTTGTCCGATGGCGAGCGGATCGCTCGCCTGCTGGGTTGCGATGCTCCGCTGGACCATCGCTTGACGGTGCCCGGCTCCACGCTGTGGACGGGTCGTCGCGAAGGGCTGGAGGTTCAGGTGCGGTCGCAGCTGCGCGATCCGGCCGGCACTCGCGGCCCGGGATACCTCGGGTCAGGAGCCTTCCGGTGATCCGGGCCGACGCGACCGTCCCCGTCGATGTGACTCCCGGGAGCGCCGTGCGGGCGGTGGTCCTGGACGCGGATGCTGACCTCGCGGTCAGCGACCGGGAGGATGCTGCCGGGGTCCTGGAAGCGCTGGAGCTGCTGCTGGCGACCGGGTGCGACATGGTGCTCTCCACGAGCCAGTCGCTGTCTGGGCTTCTGCAGATGGCCAGGGGGTTCGGGGTCCGTGAGGGGTTCGGGCTCTGCTCGCATGGGGCGTTGGCCGTGCGCCTGGATGCAGCGATGCCCGGTGGGTACGAGCTGTTGGACACGGTCACGTTCGACCTGTCCGTGCTGAGGCTGGCGCTGGAGGACCTCCAGTTTCCGGCCGGGACCCTGGTCGCAGCCGAGGACGTCGGGACCGGCCGACGGATCAACCGACGATTGGACACTGCGCTCCCGAGCGGAGCCCACGAGCAGCCACGTACCCGGTCGCGGGGCAAGGCGACGAGTCTGGCGCGGCTGCATACCCCGGGTATCCGCGAGTACGCGGACATGCTGGCCGCCAATACCGGTCTGAAGGTCATCCCGACAGGACCTGACTCGTGCGACGTCACCGCTCAGGAAGCGTCACGGAACGCGGCCGACGACGCAGTGTGCGCCCGGCTCGGCCTCCCGGTCCACGCCACCGTCGCGGCCAGTGACAGTCTCAAGGAGAGTGTCACCGCGCTGGTCCCACCCGAGGCACTCCAGCTCGGACTCTCGCCGCTGGCGGCGCAACTGACCGCCGCCGTGATGACCGCACCGGCGACCGGTTCCGAACCGGGGGCGGTGGTGCGGGTGTGGCACGGCGACCACGCCTACTTGGCCGGGGCGGAGGTCTGGGCCCTGCGCAAGCACGGCTGGGTGCGCCACGCACCCATACGGGCCGGATGCGGTGCCACGATGCGCGAGGTCGAACAGGCAGCACGCGATGCCGGGCTGGGCTACCCGCGTGGCGTCGAGGGCCGACGCCGACCCTGGTGGCGCAGCACCGCCGATGCCGACCGCGACGACGGACGCCCGGCCGGATTCGAGCTTTCCCTCACCCGCCCATAGGGCCCTTCCTGCTTGCGGCCGGGCTCACCCAGACCGCCCCCGAGCCCGGCCGTAGACCCCACCGCCTTCGTGGCGGTGGCCCGAAACCCGAACACCTGGAGGCCAGGCCGCGTCGCGGACCTTCCTACCCGCCCCGACGCCGGGCACTGCCCCCGACGCCGAGCAGGACGACTCCCCCGTGAAGGAGAAGGCACATGCACTCGGCAACACCGAAACTCGCCACAGCGACAACTGCGATGCTGGCGCTCGATATCGACGGCACGATCCTGCAGACCGGCCACCGGGTCCCGAACGTCACCATCCACGCGGCGCGGGACTTCCTCACCGCCGGCCACCACCTCGTCCTCGCCACGGGCCGGTCCCCGGCCGGAGCACTGGACGTGGTACGCCAACTCGGACTCCGCGAGGGCTTCGTCGTGCTGTCGGGCGGCGCCTCGATCGCTCGCATCGAGACGACCCCGCTCACGCGTCGTCCCCGGCTCGTGGTCGAGGAACAGGTCCGATTCGACCCGGCGCCGGTGCTGCTACGCGCCCTGGGCGCCGCTCCCGACGCACTACTCGCGGTCGAGGACATCGGCCGGGGCGGATGGCTGGTCAGCCAGAAATTCCCCCGCGGGCGACTGAACGGCAGGCAGCGACGCGCCCGGTGGGAACACGACCTGTGGAACACTCCCACCACCCGCGCCGTCGTCCACGCCACCGACGCCGACGGACTCGTCCACGAACTGTCCTGCTGCGGCGCAACCGTGACCCCGGCCGACCCTGACTGGCTGGACCTGACCGCCAAGGGCGCCTCGAAAGGCGCCGCGCTGGAGCGGGTGCGGCTCACGCTCGGCGTCGAACGCGAAGCAACCGTCGCCGTCGGGGACTCCCTGAACGACCTGTCCGCGTTCGAATGGGCTGCCACCGCCGTGGCCATGGGCCAGTCGGGCGAACGCGTCCAGGCAGCAGCCGACGTTGTGACCGGACCGATCGACCGGAACGGCGCCGTCGAGGTCCTGCGAGATCTAGCGGCGACACTATGAGCGCCACGGCCACCGGCGGCCGGGCTCCAGGAGGGGCTTGCCTGCCTGCTTCGACGCTGGCGGCGTTGTCCGACAACGGTCACCTGGTGACCCGGTGCACGCTCGCGGGCCTGCCCGCCACGCAGGTGCGCGTCATCGTGACCCGAACCGAGGGCCGGTTCGACGTGGTCGCCTTCGCCGACCTGTACGACGCCGAGCCCGTGACCGCCGCGCCCTCGTGCACCGTGGAGGTCCAAGACGGCGTCTACGCCCTCGCCGCCCACACCGACGCGGCCACTACCCGCACCTGGCTGACGACACTACGCATCGGACAGGTCACCACCTGGACCAACGACGCCGGCGAGTACCCGCACCTGAAGAACTGGATCATCGCCACTAACCCCGTCGGCCTGTTCACCGCGACCACCGAGATCGGCACCGGGATCGGCCTCGGCAACACCGCAACCGACGACGGCAGGGGAGCAGACGTGGCGATGCTCTGCGGCACGCGGCTGATCACACGGCCCCAGGCCGCTGACGCCGCTGACCGCCTGCGAGCACTCGAGACGGCATGGCGAGCAGCGGGAGCCCCGCGGACCCAGGATCTGGCGGCCGTCCTGGTCCGCGATCGTGACAGCTTCCGTGTGCGACTCGATCTCCCCGACAGGGAGGCGCCGTGATGACCCGGACGGCCGACCTGCACGCGCTGATCGCACAGATCCGGGCAGCGATGGCCCAGATCCCGCCTGGGCCCGACGTCGTCGTCCACGCCATCCACGGCTGCGGGCATGGGCTCGCGGCGTGCCGTGTGCTGGCCATCACGACCGGGGAGCGGCCGACCGCAAGCCTGGCCGCAGACCTCTCGGCTGCCGTCGGGATGACGATGCGGCAGGTCGAACACGCACTGACCGCGTCCGGGTACGGCTACGCCACGACCGATCTCGGACTCCGCGGTGCCTGGAGAGTCACCCGGTCAGGCGCACACGTCCTGCGGGTACATCGTGACGTTCCCGCCTGGCCGCGCACAGCGGCGATGCCACGCCGCGCCGCGGAGCCGACCCGCGACGCACCCAGCGAACATCCACATACCGTCAAACACGGGCACGCGGACGGAAAGAGGCAGGAGCCATGACACCCCAATGGGCCAGATACACCGCGACGCACCCCGGCGCCGGACCGGCAGTCCTGCCGCCGTCGACCTTCCCGACCTACCAGACACGGGCGAACCTCGAGCCCGTCCGAGGCAGTGGGGCCGACCACGGCAAACCCGTGCGTCTGCCGGTCGCGTGGACCCCGTCGACCTTGCTGGTCCTGTGGATGTTCCGACGTCCGAACCGGGCCTGGGGCATGCCCGTTGCCGCGCTGGCCAGCATGTTCTACGCGCTGTGCGTGACACTCTTCGAGCACGCGACCACCGGCAACGACATCTACGTCCTCGGGATGCTCTGGGGGCTGTGGAACATGGCCAAGTTCGCCATTGCCGGACCTCTCAGCGTGGTCGCCCTGGTCGCCGGGCGCCTGCTTGGACGACGGCGCCGAACGCGAACGGGGCCAGTCAGTGCATGAGCCGGGCTCGTTCGGCGCGGCCAGATTTCAGCGGCGTCCTGCCGTCCTCACATGCCCGAGCCCAGATCCAGTACTCCTTGCTGCAGCCGCGTACGCAGTGACAGCTTGAGGTAGTCCAGGTTCAGATCGATCCCGACGAAGCGTCGGCCCGTCTCGGTCGCGGCCAGGCCAGTCGTGCCCGAGCCGGAAAACGGGTCCAACACCGTGCCACCGGGTCTGCAGCCGGCGAGAATGCACCGCTTGGCCAGCTCGGGCGGCATCGTGGCGAAGTGAGCTTCTCCGTATGGCTGGGTGGCTATGGTCCACACGTCGCCGGGATTGCGGCCGCGCTCGTGGACCGCGGTGTGCGCGACACCTGTCGCCTCCATACGAGGCTGAGGCGCGGCGACCCCGCCCCAGGGGCGAGCGATCGTGTTCGGCTTGTTCGCGTGACCGCTTCGGGCTCGCCGCGATGGCGTGCGGTCTCCGTCGTACTTCTCGCGGATCGCGTCGAGGTCGAACCAGTAGCGTGGCGACTTGGAGAACAGGAAGACGTGCTCGTGCCGGTTGGTGAGCCGGTCGGTCACGCTGTGCGGCATGCCGTTGGGCTTGGACCAGATGACGTCGTTGCGCAGGATCCAGCCGTCATCCTGGAGCGCGAGCGCGACGCGCCACGGAATACCGATCAAGTTCTTCGCCGACGGCATACCCGCGCGGATCGAGCCTGTGCCCGACGCGCGCAGACGGTTGCTACCGCGCTCAGTGACCTTGCCGTGCAGGCCCTGTCGGGCCTTGCCCTGCGCGCCCCAGGAGCCGGCGTACGAGTCACCCAGGTTGAGCCACAAGGTGCCATCATCGGCTAGCACTCGCCGTGCCTCGCGGAAGACACTGAGGAGCGCTGCAACGAACTCGGTCGGCGAGTCCTCGGCGCCCAGTTGTCCCTCTACCTCGTAGTTCCTCAACCCGAAATAGGGTGGCGACGTCACGATGCAGGCGGCCGATTGCGACTCCAGGCGGGCAAGTGTCGCTGCCGCGTCTCCGTGGTACAGGATCACGGTCGCATCGGCGTAGTACGGCTCGATCATCCGGGCCCCTTCCGTGCGAGTTGGTTCACAACTCCAGGCCGTCCGGACTCGGCTCGTCGGGCAGTTCGAAGAGAAACTCAGGCGCACCGTCCGAAACCAGGGCCGCAGGGTGCTCAGCAGGCGCCGGGGCATCTGGAGGTGGCGGTGTGCGTCCGGTGAGCCCAGAGGCGTCGGCACCGGTGGCGGCGTAGGCGCAGGGCACGGGTTCCCCGTGGTGCATGCCCGTGCAGGAGATCTCACCGACCATGCGATCGCTGCGTGCCAGAGTTCGCCTGCTGGCGGCTTCCAGGGCATCGATTGAGGAACCCTCGAGCGCTTCGTGGTGCTGGGCCAGATCACTGGCCGGCGGCATGTCGGGAAACGCAACCTCCCACATCCGGAAGTAGAGGCCAGCAGCGGGCGAGCTCAACGGAGCGACCAGACTGGCTTCGCAGCACGCACAGCACACCTCGGCCGCCGTACCGAGCCGGGTGTCCTGACCTGATGCCAGCCGGTCCAGGAGCTCCCGGTAGTGCGAACGGCTCACGAACTCGGTCGCCATCAACCGATGCGTGGGTATCAGGAGGCCGAACCCGTGATACAGGAGATCGGCATGGTCCGGGTGCCGCGCCACGGCGGCGTCGATCTCACTCTCGGCCCACTCGATCTGCTCCAGCGTGGTGCCGATCAGGCCGGGCGTCTCCTGCAAGATCGCGGACAGCCGAACAGTTGGACGAGCTTCGGACATGACCGGCGACCTCTCTGAGCAGCGTCAGGACGATGGCAGTGCCGGTCTTGGCGCAGGGCGGGCTTTGTTATCCCAGAGGTGTCCGCCCTGCCCCGCCGCCCCGATCCGCGCTCTCTGGCCGAGCAGGACGAGCGGGCCGTGCCTCATGCGTGGGTCGTCGAGACCTCGGCCCTTCGCGCGTCACTGCAAGCCCCGCGGGTGCGAGCGCACCGCGGACGGCGCGGTCCCCGCGGGAGTCACCGTCATTTGTTGTCGCCCATCCTTACGTGGGTGCGTGGGTGATCCACGGCGCGCCTCTTGGCGTCGTCGCACGACCCTGGAAAAGTGGCCTCATGGATATCGAAGCGCTAGCTGTGTCCGCGGTTCAATCTGTGGTCGCCCTCTGCCCACGTCTGCAGCCATTCATCGCGCTGGGGGACAAGGTTCCCTTCACCGACGGGCATATTGAAATGTACCGGAATGAAAGCAAGAAAAAAGACGACTGGATGGGTCGCGTTTTGGTGCAAGTGAAAGGGCGGAAGGCGCCGAGTAACCCTAAAAAGCGCAAGTCGTTCTCGATAAACCGGACGGAACTTCTCGCCTATCAGCAGGAACGTGGGGTCCTATACTTTGTCGTTTTCGTCAAGAGCAATGGGGAAACGGCTCCTTATCACGCGCTACTCACACCGTTCGCTATCGATGCCCTCCTGAGCAAAGCCTCGACCAAGCAGGCGAACATCTCGGTGCCTTTAAAGCCATTGCCGACGAGGGCTGCAGAATTTGAACAAATTGTACTCGTTGCACTCAAGGGGAAAAATCAAAACCCCTTGCTCGGCTTCACGCCCATAGCGCCAAGCGATGCTCGGCGTATATCGATCACTACTGTCGGTGGCGTAGACTGGAGCGCCCCCGTAAAACTCATCCCGGGGGAGAATGATTTCGTCCTGGAGATGGCGACCTCCAGTGGGGCGCTGGTGGCCATGCCTGGTGAGTTTTCGGTTTTCCCAGCGGACTACGTAGCGCACGAGATTGAAGTTTTCCTCCGAGCGGGTGAGGTCAGCTATGATCGCGCGACTGTCAGGCGCATCGACTCCGAGACATTTGAGGTGAAGCTAATCGGAGGCGTGGCCCTGGTGCTGGCAAGTGGAGACGAGAAGAGATTCAAGATCGACATCACTCCACACAGCAACTTCGCCGAGCGTCATAGGGCGATCTCCTTCGTGATCGCGCTCATCGACAACCACCGGCTTGAGATCAACGGGAATCTCGTAGACCTCACATCCGTACCTGACGACGAATACCCAGCGCAAGAGATAGCCGAAATTCGAGCACATCTCGCGCTACTGCGAAATCTGCATGAATTGTTTGTGCTTATGAGCGTCGATGGTGCACTCATCGACCTGGGCGAGATCAGTGACGAGCAGGGCCGCATGCTGCGTATGCTCTATGACGTCTTCGTCAAGGGCGCGCAGATGATCAAATATGACGGCCAGACAGGCTGGAGCGTAATCAATGTTGGTCGATGGAAACTAATGGTTGTTGCCTTACCTGGCGACGCGCCCAATCATTGGCGGCTTGTCGACCCCTTTGATTCGGAAGCTCCGCAGTCATTTCGGGGGCATCGCGAGCCGCCAGAACAAGGCTTCGACATTCTCACGGCCTACGACATCATCGACAAAGACAACCTTCCCACGATTCTCAACCTACGTCTCGAATCAGCTGTCCCCGCATACGATGCGATAGCAGATTTCGAACGAGTCGTCTCGCGAGCGAACTATTTCGTGCTTGATCTCATCACAGCCGCAGACGAATGCCCCGAGCGCAAGCAAGAGTTCTTGCGCGGAGCGAAACAATTGAACGAGTGGGTCATCACTAAGAACGGCAGCGGGCCGACCCATCTCGTAAACCGGTGGCAGATTGAGTACCGAGATGACATGTTAACTGCCCAGGACCGCTATGAGATCCGCCAACTCAAACATACTGTTTCGGCTACTTCGGAAGAACTTGCGGAAGAGGTCGAGTTGGCCTGCGCTATCCTTCTCGGAGAAGTTGAGGAGGCTGACTACCTGGCTGGCCAGATGCAACCGGAAAGGCTTCAGCGGATGGAAGCATGGCCGATTTGGCGGCTGCGAGACCATCATCAAGGGATCATTGCCAACTGACGCAGAGTCCGGAACGTGCATCCGCGCCTCTCGTTCCGTCCAGCAATGATCCGAACCTCCAGACTCAGATTGTGCACGCGCCGGAACCTGTCCGTCGGTGGACTCGTGTCGCGACCCAGGTCCGAAAGAAGCAGGACTCTGCCGTGCGTCGGGTCCCCTTCTCCGTGGCCCCTGTGGAACGGTTTGCCGATGAGTAGCGGAGCAGACCGCCCCGAGGAGCAGCTCCCTACCTCGGCGTCGTGCAAGGGAACGGCCGTCGGGCATCTGAGGGTTGCGGTTCGAGTCGATCCACCATCCATCCACACGGGCGGTCGTAGATACCTGAATCCACGGCTGATCCACACGGTCGTTGACCGGTGACGCCTGCAATTGACGGCCAATGCCTGGTACGTGAGAATGGCTCGTGAGAGCCAGAAATCCGCAGCATTCCGGGGTTCTAGCGCTCTCACCAGAGACACCGCACCAACATGCTGTGATCCCACCCGGAAGGTGAAGAGATTCGACCCAGCCTGAGAAGGTCGGGGGTTCGAATCCCCCTAGCTCCACCCTGTGATGACGCGGGACATCGTTCATAGATGTCTCGCGTCATCGTTCATATCAGGGTCGTTTGTTTCGAGGGCCCGGCCATCGGCCGGGCTCTCGTTCGTTGTTGCGCCAGTAGCTGCGGGTGGGGTCGATGGTGTTGGTGGCCAGGGTCTGGTGGGTGGCGCGGTCGATGACGGTGACCTGGGTGTGGGTGATGAGGATGAGGACGGCCTTGCCGTTGTCAAGGCTCGCGGCGGGTTCCAGGACAGGTCGAGGCAGAAGCCGACCGATGTTGGCCAGGAGTTGCTGGAAGCAGTTCAGCGGCCCGGTCCGGGTGACGCTGCGTGGCTCACGAACGAGCCGTACCGCGGATTTGAGCAGGCACGCCGGGAAGCGGGGCGACTCGTTGCCGCGGGATGGAAACGCAAGGACGTCCTCGACCACCTGAGGTTGTTCGGGTATCGCAACGATGTCGGGATTGCCGGCAGCTGGGATCGTGCCGGTCGGCACGAGGCCCTCTTCGAGAGGCTTGATCGATGAGTTCTGCGCTGTCGTCGACGCTCGGGTGGCGGGGATCGGCCCGCACGTCCGCACGAAGGCATCCCTGCGAGCAGTGTCCACCCTGGAGATCTTGGAGACGATCGCCGCGCCTCAGCGGACCTACCGTGCAGAGCATCATGGCCCGGGTCGCTGGGTCTACCAGCGGGGGGACATCGCCCTGGCCGTGCATCCAGCCAGCAGGTACGTCATTACCGTCCTGTGGGCGCGCCGGTGCGGTACAGCACGCCCCTCACGTGGTCGACGGTGTAGGTCGTCAGTCATTCAGTGAGTACTACTTGACGAGTGCGGCCACTTCCGTGGTGGTGAACTGCCTCGTCGGGGCGGCCTCGGGTTCGGTGGCTGTGAAGGTGTTGCCGTCCGATGCGAGGTAGGTGCCGGCGGCCCCGCCGAGAACCGTGAAGGCGCCGTCGAAGCTGTCGGCGGCGAACAGGAGGTATGTCTCGTCGGTGGCGAGACTGGCTTCGCCGTCGACGACGTAGGTCATGTCGTCGATCGTGCCACCGGTCAGGACGATCGTGACCTCCTGGCCCGGCTCGACCTCGCCGCGGTGCACGACGTCGGCACGCACCGTGACGGCGGTTGCCGCTACCGCGTCGTCCTGTTCGAGAGCCTGCTTCTTCTCTTCCTCGGAGAGGCCGAGGAGAGGGTTCTCCTCTGGGATGTCGCCCTCGAAGCGTGGCCGCTGGACCGTTGCTTCGGCTGCGGTGACCGTTCCCTCGATGATGAGTGTGGACTCGTCGACGAGCCCGCTGGTGTCGTATGCCGGGTAGTCGGCCTGGATCTGCACCGTCGAGCCAGGTGCGGGGTCGGTTCCCGGCGCGGGCGTGCACGCGCTCATGGCCAGCATGCCGGTGAGGGCCACGCCGGTAGCGAGCACTCGTCGCAATGGTGTATCCACGTCGGACTCCGATCAGTAGTAGCTGTTCGACTCGTTGACTTCACTCGTCTGCGGACCCTGGATGACGTTGCGGTTCCGGGAGCGGCTCATCAGCAGGTTCGACGCACTCGAGTGGCCCAGCCGTAGGGAGTGTCCGAACTCGTGCGCCGTGGTACTCCTGACCACGTTCGAGAACGCGTACCCGTTCGCGTTGATGTGGCTGTTCAGGTTCGCGCTGTCCAGCCGGATGTCGAACTGGTACCCGGTGACCGTCGGGTTGTAGAGGCCGAGCCAGCTTCCACCGTAGGACCCGACTCGCAGGGTGCTCGTGCACCCTGAGTAGACGCTGATGCTGCCAGGGAAACTGCTGGGGTTGTTCCAACGGTTGCGCCCGCTGTTGATCGGCGAGAGCCACGTCGGGTTGACCGAGGGGTTCTGGACGCAGAACGACCGCGAGTTCATCCCGCCGCCGTAGTAGGCGGCAGACGCAGGGACCGCCGCGCTCGCCACGAACCCCACCGCCGCAGCGCAAGCGGTCAGCGTGGTCCACAGGTTCCTCCTGCGGCGCGACGTCGGTATGCCGTGTACGGGTGATTGCGGGTTCCTGGCACGTACTCGCTCTATCCTTGAAACCACCTCCGGTGTCCGAACAGTCCATATTGCGGCATCATGGCCGGAGTTTACCTAAGTGTGCTTGCCGAAAGAAGATGTCATGATCCTGGTGAACCTTGCACACGCATCGGTGGCACGTACGTGAACATGGGCGAACCCATCCCCCTGATCGAGTAGTCGGCAGCGCGGCGGCCAGCCACGGCCTGGACGAAGTTCTGCCGCACGAACACGCGGCATCGGCGACGCGGGTGACTTCCAGTTCAGCGGCCCGCCGTTCTTCCTGGGTCGGGACACGGTCACGTAGGGTTCCGTCCCCGTCCTCGTCCTCGGCGTATTGCGCGTAGACGCCCTGCCGGTGCAGGACCTGGCGCACCAGCTCGGGCCGGTGGAGGTCCAGGCGCACGGCTCGTGCTGGGTCGGCAAGACCTGACCTGCGAAGTGCTCCGCGCCGAAGCGTGACGAACGCGCACGGCCGTTCCACGAGACGAGCGTGAACTGCTTGCACGACCGACTCCACATCCTGGCCGCGAGCCGCGTTGTCAGGGTGCAAGCACTTCCGACTACCTGGAGGTCCAACGTGACCAGCAGCATCCGTAACACCCCGTCGAAGACGATCCGCCTCGTGGGGATCAGCCTCGCCGCCTCCGGCCTCGTCCTCGGCGCCACCGCAGGTGTGGCTGCCGCCAACGCCGGCTTCTCCCAGGCGGTCTACGAGGCCACCGGCCTCGGCATCGGCCCGCACTACACGCAGGAGCAGTACGACGCGTTCTGGGACGCCGGGTTCACCGCGGAGGACCAGGTGGCGCTCGACGAGCTGTGGGGCACGGAGTTCAGCGAGACCAAGGCGCGGGCCGGCCAGATGATCCTGGACGACGAGGAGCTGCCGTTCGAGCCCGGCACCCACGCGGCGCCGGACGTCCCGGAGAGCGTCACGACGTTCTTCGCCGAGGGGTACACCTACGGCGACGCCGAGGAGCTCGCCGATCTCTGGGACCTCGGCAGCGCCTATGACGCCAAGGTTTCCGCCGGTGAGAAGCTGGTCGCCGGCGAGGAGCTCCCGATCGAGCCGTCGGGCCAGACGCAGGGCTGACCCGTCCGACATGCCCTCGGCACCGGAGACCCTCCTGAAGGAGAGAACCATCGACGTCCTCACCCTGCGCACGGGATTCGAGATCGAGCTGCTCGCGCCTCCCGGCAGCGACCGGAGAGTGCTGGCGGACGCGCTCGCGGCCCGGACCAGGGGGAGCGTGCGCCGGTCGTTCCACACCGACAGCGAGCCGTCGACGGTGCCGGGGGTGGGCGTGTTCCGGCACCTCTCGCCGGCGTTCGACGTCGTCGGCGACGGCGGCCGTCCCGTCGCCCGGCTGGTCGACGACGTCACGATCGAGTCCGGCCTGACCGCCGCCCCGCGAGCTCCGGTGGCCGACGGCTGGTTCCGGGTGCTCTGTGACGACGCACGCCTGCTGCGGCTGATCGAGCGGCACGTCGACCCCGACGTGACGCTGCCCGAGGCGTTGCGCCCGGTCGCCGAGCTGTTCGGCAGCGAGGTGGAGCTGCTGCGCGGCGCCGCACGGGTGAACGACCCGACCGGCGCCACGATCGCCGTCGCGATGGCACTGCCCGGCGGCCGGGAGCGACCGTGCGAGGTGATCACGCCGCCGCTGGCCACCGATCACGGCGCCGCCCTCGACGAGCTGCTGACCCCGGCCCGCGACCTCGGCTTCACCGTGCCCGTGGAGGCGGCCGTACACCTGCACGTGGACGGCGCGCCGTTCCGCCGGACCTCGGCCTTCGCCAACCTCGTGAGGCTGTTCGCCCTCTGGCGCGACCCGCTGTGGGCAGCGCTGAAGACCAACCACTTCTGCAAGCGGCTCGCGCCGCTCCCGGCGGACCTGCTCGAACTCGTCGACAGCGACCCGAGCCGGCCCTGGGAGGACCTCGCCGGCCAGGCCCGGGCGCTCAAGCTCACCAAGTACTCGGACATCAACCTCACCCAGCTGGTCGCCCTCCGCCCGGTCCGCGACACCGTCGAGGTCCGTATCCTTCCCGGGGACGACGACGCCGCCGCGATCGTCGACCGGGCGGCTCTGGTCGAGCGGCTGCTGCTGCGGTGCCTCGACGACCGTCCGGTGCCCGCCCCCGGGCCCGCGGAGCTCGAGTACCCCGCCGCCGCGCTGGAAGCACTCGCCCTGGAGGCCGCATGACCACGTCGGTAGCCGTGAACCAGCCGGCCGGCGGGGCGCACCGCCTGCCGAGGGACCGCACGACGTCGTCGGCGGGTGCCATCCCGCTGCCCAGGTCGCCGGGGGCGGCGAGCATGCGGTCGCCGTCGGACGCGGGGCGCGTGCGACAGGGTGTCCCTCCCCGGTACGGCGAGCGCACGGCAGGCGGCGAGCACACGGAGGGAAGCGACCTCGACGGCCTGGTCCGCGCGCTCCTGCCGGGCCTGCTCCGGTACGCGACGATGCTGGTGGGCGACCAGCACACCGCCGCCGACCTGGTGCAGGAGGTGCTGCTGCGCGCCCACGTGCGCTGGGAACGGATCGCCCTGATGGACCGACCCGACCTGTACCTGCGGCGCATGGTGACCAACGAGCACCTGTCCTGGCGACGCCGCTGGCACGTGCGTACCATCCGCCCCGCGGCCGACGACGTGCTCGCGACCCACGCGGGCCAGGAGCGCGACCCCGCGCAAGGAGTGGCGGACGGCGACGCGATGTGGAAGCTGCTCGCCGACCTCCCCAGACGTCAGCGGACCGTTCTGGTCCTGCGCTACTACGAGAGCCTGTCCGACCCCGAGATCGCCGCGGTCCTCGGCACCACGGCCGTGACCGTCCGCTCTCATGCCTCTCGCGCCCTGGCCACGCTGCGGCGCGTCCTTCCCGAATCCATGGAGACACGATGAACGAGAACCGTCCAGCGGGTCCTGGCTCGGACGACGAGGTCGTCGCGCGGGTCGCCGCCGCGCTGCGCTCCCGGGAGCCGTCCGCGGCGTCGACCGCCGAGGCCGCGAACCGGATCGCCGGTCTGGTGGCCGATCAGCTCTCACCCGCCGGCCCTCGCGGCGCGCGGCGTCCTCGTGCGAAGGTGATCCGCGTCGTGGGGATCGGCTTTGCCGCCTCGGGCCTCGTCGCCGGTGCCGCCGCGGGTGCTGCCGCGGCCAGCCCGGCGTTCTCCCAGGTCGTCTACGAGGCGACGGGTCTCGGTATTGGCGCGCACTACACGCAGGAGCAGTACGACGCGTTCTGGGGCGCCGGGTTCACCGCGGAGGACCAGGTGGCACTCGAGGAGCTGTGGGGCACTGACCCCGTCGAGACCAAGGCGAAGGCCGGCCAGATGATGCTCGACGGCAGGAAGCTGCCGTTCGAACCGGGCAGCCACGTGGCCGACGTCGCCGAGCAGGCTGCCGTCGACAGGTTTCTCGGTGATGGCTACACCACGGATGACGCCGAGGACCTCGCCGAGCTCTGGAACCTCGACACCGCCTACGAGGCCAAGGCCGCAGGCGGCGAGAGGCTGAACGCCGGCGAGGTACTCCCGATCGAGCCGAACCGGTGACTCTCCCGAGAGACGGTGGAATGGTCGTTCCATAGGTGATCCGGCACACCGCGATCGTCGACCGCCCGCCACGTCGTCGTTCCGGGCGGCGTCCCGGCGACCGAAGGTTACGGGTTCGGCTGCGCAGTGCCGTCGGTGCGGAGCCGATGCGTCAGACCTTGATGCCGAACAGCTTCTCGGCATTACGGAACGCGATCTTCTCCTTGTCCTCACGCGGAAGATCGACTGCTCGGAACCAGTCGGTCCCTTCCTTGATGCCTGCGAAGGGATAGTCGGTTCCGAACATCACTCGATCCACACTGATGTACTTCAGCAGGAGATGGAGCAGTTCATCCTGGAAGAACGCGCTGGTCGTGAACCAGAAGTTGTCCTGGAAGTACTGCTCGAAGGGCTTCTTGAGCGAGTCTTTGGTCGGATCTCCCATGTCTCCGGCGATCCGCTCGTAGTAGAACGGAAGGCCTTCGCCCATGTGGCCGATGATGATCTTCAGGTGGGGGAACCTGTCGAAAACCCCGTACGCGATCATCCGGATGCATTGGGTCAGCACCTCCTGGTGCCAGCCATACCCGGACCCACTGAAGATGTAGTCCTGGTAGTCGTTCGTGTACTCCGACCGTGTCGTGCTGTAGTAGATCTGGAAGATCTCGTCAGCCGGATATCCGGGATGCAGGTAGATCGGCACGTCGAGCGCTTCGGCACGCGCCAGGACGGGCTCGAAGTCGGGGTGGTCGAGGTATTTCCTCCCGATGTGCCCGTTGGTCAGCGCGCCCAGGAAACCGTCTTCCCGAACCGAGCGCTCCAGTTCGTCCGCGGCCGCCTCCGGGCTCTGCAAGGGCAAGGTCGCGAAAGCCTGGAATCGGCCCGGATGGCTGGCCATCGGCCCTTCCACGAGCTGCCGGTTGAGACGGTGGGCGAAGTCGACGCCTTCTTGCCCCGGGATGTTTTGCACGGACGGCGTGTGCGCGGAGAGAATCTGGACGTCGAGGCCCCCCTTGTCCATGTCACCGATGCGGCGCTCACCGAGATCCGAAAGACCCGTCTCCTCGAGGAACGCTATGTGATCCTCGTTGATGGAGTTCAGCGCCAACAGCTCGGGAGTCGAAAAGGTCTCCTCCGTACCGATGAACTTCAGATCTTGGTCACGAAGCGAGACGTCCTGGACCTCCTGGTCGTCGTCGCATCCCGTGAGTACCGTCGCGGACAATCCCACGCCGGCGCCAAGTACAGCCGTGCGAGCGAGGAAGTTGCGACGCCCCATCAACAGCTTCGTCGGGTTGTTCTCGATCGGTTTCATGTCTGTATGTGCTCCGGTGTTGTGCTGTGCGGTGAACCAAAGGCTGACGACCCTGGTCCGCAAGTACCCGCCCGGAGACCTCCGGTGAGTGCCTGGTGTCCACCACGATGGCAGCGGGCGCCGGTGGCCGCGTCCTCCCACCGGAGGTGACGCGTACTCCCGCAGGAGTACATGCGCGGCCCACCGTCGACCGCCGTGGCCGATCGGCCCGGCGAGCGAGTCGGGCACCTGCCGATCCAAGAGATGGGACTTGACCTGCACCCGAGAGCGCATTCGCCGGCCGGACACCTGGTGGCTACCGGCGCGTCATCGTGCTGGGCTTCACTGCCGTGGTGAAGCATGGGCGAGCCGGATATGGAGTTGCGATGCTCGTGGCCCTGGCCCTGGCCGTGCTGTCGTCGGGGTGTTCGGTGAGCGAGGCCGACGTGGTGCCTGAGCCGACGGGCGTCGCATACGAGATCGTGCCGGAGCCGGGACGAACGGTCGAGGCGACGCTGCCTGCGTCCCTCTCCGGTCTGGACGGGTACCGGATCGCCGCGGTCGTCCCCGATACCTCCGCGGGCTCCGCGGCCCTGCTGTCGGCCGTCAGGGTGGTGGCCTCCGCGAACGGTGCGAACCTGCGGGAGTTCTCCGTCGACGAGGAGGGTGCGGATCCGGTCGGCGCGGCCCTTGATCGCGCTCTCGGCGCGCAGCCGGACCTGATCGTCGGCCTGGGGGACGGCGTCGTGGACGTGTTCAGCTTCGAGAGCGCGCAGCGTCTCGACCAGCAGTTCCTCATCGTCGGCGCGCAGCTGGCCGAGCCGACCGACAACGTCACCGCCGTGGTCTGGGACGGTGCGACCTCTCGTGGATCCGCAGCCGGCCCTGACGGAGAGCTCGACGACGCGACCATCACCGAGGAACGCGGTGAGGATGCGTTCGAAGCGGGGTTGGCGAGCATCCACGACGGCATGACCGGTGCTGTCCTGCGCCTCGGCTGAGTGTTCGCGCCGGCGCGTCGACATCGCGCAGGACAGCGTTTCGTCATTCCTTCCGCTACGCGGCACCTGGTGTTCACCGGGCCGTCTCGACCGGGTCATCTGGTGTGAGCAGTGTGGCGACGGGCGTCATGGATGCGCTCTCATCCTTGCTGCACGGAACCAAAGATTGGCGCGTGACCTCTTGCTGATGACCAAAGCTTCGCCGATTCCGGTCGCGGATTCGCGCAGGAACAGGAAGGGGCGGCGTGGGCTCGCCGGCCTCGCCCTCCTCTCGCTGGTGGCGGGAGCATTCGCCGCCTCGCTTCCCGCGACGGCGGCCGACGAGACTTCCACGGCGTCTCCTGCGGAGGCCGGAGTGACGCCGGTCCGCATCGAGGCCGAGACGTACACGGGCAACAACAACGGCGACGTGGTCGACGGCCGGGTGATGAACACCGGCATCGAGTCGGATGGCGGCGCCTCGGGCGGGTCGCGGGTGAAGAACACCTACAACGGCGCCGAGATCTGGTTCGACGGTGTCGACCTCGGGGCCACACCGCTGTCCACGCTGACGATGCGGTACGTCGTCAACGAGAGCCGCAGTGGGGTGAACCCGTCGGTCGACGTCTACCTCGACGAGAAGAGCGACGAGAACAAGGCCGCCACCATGGCGCTCGAGACGACGGGCAGCGACTGGGCCTCGTACGGCGCGACGACGACGGAACTGCTGACGGAAGTCTCCGGCGAGCACAAGGTGATCGTGGTCATGCATGTCGACCCGAAGCCGGGCGAGAGCGCGAGCTACCCGAACTACGTCGGCAACATCGACTACCTCGAGTTCGGCCCCGAGCCCCTGCCCGAGACGTTCCTCACGACCGCCGACGCCTGGAAGTACTCCGACGACGGCACGGACCCGTCCGGCGACGGCTCGCTGTCCTGGACCACGGCCGGTTTCGACGACTCCGCGTGGACGGAGGCCGTGGGACCCTTCGGATCGAAGCGGGGCGCCGCGGATCTCGGTGGCGGCTTCGTCGCGAACACATTGCTGCGGTACACGCTGGACGGTTCACAGAACACCGTCCCGACCTACCACCTCCGCAACGAGTTCGAGATCTCGGACGTGCAGCTCGCGCAGCTCGAGTCGCTGCGGGGGGAGATGACCTACGACGACGCCGCGCGCGTCTACGTCAACGGTGAGAAGGTCGCCGGGTTCGTGGACGACCGTGTGGACGACGCCGCGAACCAGAACCTGACCTACGCCGGCGCGAGCAATGGCGACCCGCTGACCAGCACGTTCACGATCCCGGTGGACGCGCTCGAGCCCGGTGGGAACACCATCGCCGTCGCGCTGTACCAGGACCGCGAGACCAGCAGCGACATCTACTTCGACCTGATGTCGCTGGCCCCGACGGGCCCGGCAGCCGAACCGGAGATCGCGGACCTCGCCCTCCACGTCGGCGCCACCGAGGCCGAACGTAACCTCACCTGGTACTCGAACGTCGACGTGCCGCAAGGTGCGCAGCTCGCGGAGGCGGCGGACGTCGTCGACGGGGTCTTCCCCCCATCGGCCCGCACGGTCGAGGCGACGAAGAGCGGCGAGACCACGAGCGGTGAGTTCTTCCGCGACGCCACCTTCGACGGCCTCGAGGAGAACACGCAGTACGCCTACCGCGTCGGCAGCGAGGAGACCGGCTGGTCCGACGTCCACACCTTCCGCACGCAGGACTTCTCGGGCGACTTCTCCTTCCTGTTCTTCGGCGACCCCCAGGTGGGCGCCTCCGGAAACCTCGCGCGCGACGAGGCTGGCTGGATCGACACGCTGAACGTCGCGACGCAGACCTATCCGGACGCCGAGATGCTGTTCTCGGCGGGCGACCAGGTCAACACCGCCCCGAGCGAGGCCGAGTACGACACCTTCCTGAGGCCGGAGCAGGTCCGCAGCGTCCCGATGGTGGTGACCAACGGCAACCACGACGTCGGGTCGAAGGCGTACGAGCAGCACTTCAACGTGCCGAACGAGGACCTGGAATCCGGCGCGGCGTCCAACGGCTCGTCGTCGGGCGGCGACTACTGGTTCCTCTACAAGGACGTGCTGTTCCTCAACATCAACTCGAACAGCCGTGACTTCGACTCCCACAACGCCTTCATGGAGAGGGTCGTCGCGGAGCAGGGAGACCGGGCCAGGTGGAAGGTGCTCGCCTTCCACCACTCGATCTATTCGGTGGCCGCGCACACGAACGACGGTGACATCATCGACCGGCGCGACAGCATGCCGGCGAAGATCTCGGAGCTGGGCTTCGACATGGTGCTGATGGGGCACGACCACAACTACACGCGCAGCTACCTGATCAAGGACGGCGAGCTCGCCGACTCGACCGAGGTCGCCGGCCAGGAGCGCGTCGAGGCCGAGGACGGCGAGGTGCTGTACATCACGGCGAACTCCGCCAGCGGCTCGAAGTACTACGACACCAGTGCACCCGAGGCGTGGTTCGCCTCGGTGATCAACCAGGAGAAGGTGCGCAACTACTCGGCGATCGAGGTCACCGACGAGACGCTGGCGGTGCGCACCCTGCGCAGCCAGGCCAACGGCATCGCCAGTCCGGTGAACAGCGTCGTGGACGAGGTCGTGCTCAGCAAGGCGGAAGCGACGACCGACCTGGACGTGTCGGTGGACGTGTCGACGCGCACTCTGGCGGGCAAGCAGTACGTGTCGACGGTCGTGACGAACAACGAAGGCGTCCCGCTGGACGTCGTGGTGGAGACGGCATACGGATCCAAGTCGTTCGCCGCGGTGCAGCCCGGGAAGTCGGCGAGCGTCTCGATGAACTCCCGTGAGGCGGCGATCCCGGGCGGCGACGTGACGGTCACCGCGACGGGCCGGATCGGCAGCGAGACGGTGACGACCTCGACGACTGCTTCGTACCCGGCTGCCGGCTGAGCGATCGCGCCCGAATCAGTGCGCGACGCCGTGCGGCCTCGCGAAGAGAGAACCAGGAACCAGGAGAGAACGAACGTGAACAAGAACTCCCTCATGCTGCGCGGCAGCGCGATCGCCTTCGGCGTCGCCCTGCTGGCGTCGGCAGGGTCGGCGGCCATGGCCGACGACGAGCAGGACACCCAGGGCGTCGACGTCGGCGTCCAGATCGAGCCGCTCACCGGACCGGGATCCCTCGCGATGACGGTCGAGAGCGACTCGACCGTCCTCACGGAGGGCGGATCGACTGATCTGGAACGTGTCTTCACGGGCACGCTGCCGAAGGTCACGGTGACCGACACCCGCGCACCGGAAGACATCCCGGACGGCGCCTTCTGGTACGTGATGGGCACGGCGAGCGACTTCCACGACGAGCAGGGCGAGAACACGATCGACGCGAGCCACCTCGGCTGGTCGCCACAGCTCGTCGAGGGCGAAGGGGAGGGGGAGCCCTTCGTCGAGGTCGGCGGGGATGTGGCTCCGTCTCAGCCGGGTCTGGCCGACCAGGAGCTGCTGTACCTCGCGGAGTCTGCGGACGCCAACGCCGGGGGCGGCAGGTTCAGCGCGGTCGCGGACCTGGAGCTCGCGGTCCCGGCGGACGTGGCGGCCGGCAGCTACTCCTCGACGATCACGCTGTCGCTGTTCGAGTGACGGCGTCGTGCCGGCGGGGAGACCGGAGCACGCCTCCGGCTCCCCGCCCGGTACGTGTCGATCCGCCCCGACCCCAGGAGCCCGCCTCGTGAAGAACCCGCTCGCCCCGCTCGCCGTCCTGACGCTCGTCGCCGCCTCGGTGCTGGTGGCCGTGCCTGCCGCCGCCGCAGAGGACGACGCCGTGACGTGGTCGGTGCGCCCGGGCGACGAGACCGGCGAGGACGGTCGTGCCTGGGTCGAGTGGGCGGGGGACGCGGGCCAGTCACGTACCGAGCACATGGTCGTCACCAACCGCGGCGACAACGCGGTGGAGTTCCGGTTGTCCTCCGCCGACGGGTACTTCACCGACGAGGGCCGCTTCAACATACTTCCCTCGGACCAGGAGTCGGTCGCCGCCGGCACGTGGATCGAGCTGCCGCGGAGCGTGACGGTGCCGGCAGGCGCAGCCGAGGTCGTGCCGTTCACGGTGGCCGTCCCGGACGACGCCGAGCCGGGCGACCACGCCGCCGGCGTCGCCGCGAGCGTGCACTCGACAGGCGGAGGCGAGGTCGGGGTCGAGTCGCGTGTGGGGTTCCGGGTGATGACGCGCGTGCTGGGCGAGCTGGCACCGTCGCTCGGCCTCGCGGCATCGGCGTCCTACACGGGCGACGCGAATCCCTTCGAAGCGGGCGCGGTCGGAGTCGAGTACGAGCTCGAGAACACGGGGAACACCCGTCTGAACGCTCGGCCCGAGGTCTCCCTGTCCGGCCCGTTCGGCCTCGGGGAGCTCACCCTGCGAGGCGAGGAGGTCGTCGAGATCGCGCCGGGGGAGACACGGCACGGGACCGTCCGCTTCTCGGACGCCTGGCCACTCGTCGTCTACGACGTGGGTGTGGCGGCACAGCCACTGCCCGTCTCCGACGAGCTCTCGTTCGACGACGCCGAGCGCGGGAGCGCGCACACGAGAGTGCTCGCCATGCCCTGGCCGCAGATCCTCGTCCTGATCTTCGCGGCGCTGCTGACGACCTGGGCCATCTGGCGTCGTCGCCGCGATCGGCGACGGACCGAGGAGCTGGTCGCGCAAGCGCGCGAAGAGGCCCGCGCCGAGGCCCGCGCCGAGGCCCGCGCGCCAGACGCGACGACTGCGGTCCCCGTCCGGCACCACCACAGCTGACACCACCCGATCCGGAGAACCACTGGTCATGTCCCTCGTATCTCGTCCCCTTCGTCTGGTCGCCGAAGTCGCGGCCGTCGCGCTGATCGGAGCCGGTCTTTCCAGCGTCTCCGCAGGCACCGAACCCTCCGCCGCCGCGGCGGCGGGTGAGGCCGACTACGCCGGTCTCGTCAACCCCTTCGTCTCGACCGAGGACGACTTCGGCCAGGACCTCGTCGGTGCGGAAGCGCCGAACTCGATCGTCAAGATCAACCCGATGACGACGTCGGGCCGCTCCCACTCGGGCTACGACTACGCCGAGGACCAGATCGCGGGCTTCACGCACACCAACCTCAACGGCGTCGGCGGCTCGGGCGCCGGCGGCGACCTCCTCGTCGTGCCGACGTATCAGGAGTACACCAGTCGTCCGGGAACCGGCACGTATGCGAAGGACTACAGCCACGCGGACGAGGTGGCCGAGCCGGGGTACTACGCCGTCGACCTCGAGACCGAAGCCGGCGCGATCCTCGCCGAGGCGACCACCGACGTGCGCACGGGACAGGACCGCTTCACCTTCCCGGCGGCCGGAACCGCCTCTCTCGTCGTCGACCTGCGCAACAACTTCACGAGCCGCAGGGATGCCACGCTCGGCTACGAGACGCTGGACGACGGGCGTGTCGCGCTCTCGGGCGACTTCACCGGCCATTTCAACGGCTACGACTACCAGATGTACTACTACGTCGAGTCGACCGCACCGGCGGCGGGCGTGCGCACGTGGGGCGGATCCGGTGGCCTCGCAGAGCAACCGCACCGCGACGGCACCGACATCGGCGCGATCGTCGACTTCGAGGTGGACGCGGGGCAGCAGGTCGGGCTCACGGTGGCCGTCTCTCCCCTCAGCGTCGAGCAGGCGAAGGCCGATCTGGCCGCCGAGATGGGGGACCGCTCCTTCGAGCAGGTGCGCGACGAGACGAGGGCCGCATGGAACGAGATCCTCGGTCGGCTCGCCGTGACGGCCTCCGGGACGAGCGACCCCGACGGCGAGCTGCAGACGCTGTTCTACACGCATCTGTACCGCATGTTCGGGACGCCGGTGAACGCGACGAGCACGAGCGGCACGTACCGCGGCCTCGACGGCGAGGTGCACCAGGCCGACGGCTACACGCACTATGACGGCTGGGGATTCTGGGACGACTTCCGCAAGTACGAGATCCTCGCGATCGGATACCCCGAGGTGTTCCGCGACATGGCACAGTCGGTCGTCGATCTCTACGGATCGTTCGCGAGCACCGGCCAGGGCTCTCTGTCGAACGTCACCCATTCCGTGCCCACCGTACGGTTCGAGCGCGCCTCGATCGTCGTCGCCGACGCGATCGCCAAGGGCGCGCAGCCGCGTGGTCTCGCCCAGGCATGGCCCGCCCTCGTCTCGCAGTCGCAGGGCGGTTACGCCGACGAGGGGAACGCGCGCCGCGGCTACGTCGCGAACGAGGTCGACGACACGCTCGGTACCTCCTACGACGACTGGGCCATGGCGACGATCGCGGACGCGCTCGGGAAGACTGACGAGGCGCAGGAGTACCGCCTGCGCGCCGCCAACTGGACGAACCTGTTCAAGCCGGACGCCGTCACCCTGGCCGACGGCACCACGACCGGGCTGATCTTCCCCAAGGACGCGAACGGCGCCTGGGTCGACGCGGATCCCGAGCGGTTCGAGGCCGCGAACCTCTACCAGGGCACGCTGTGGCAGTACCACTGGTACGCCGCGGCCGACATGGGCGGGCTCATCGACAAGATGGGCGGCGAGGAGACCGCGCGGGAGGCGCTCAGCTTCATGTTCGGCGAGCAGTCGCCCGATGACGGCAAGCGCATGCTGCACGCCAACGCGAACGAGATCGACCTGCAGGCGCCGTACCTGTTCAACTACGTCGGCGCCCCGGCGAACACCCAGCACTGGGTGCGGAGCATCTATACGAAGGAGACGTGGAACCGCTACATCGCCACGGGCGGCACCCACGAGGCGCCCTCAGGTGGCGGCGAGTTCACCCCGCCCGTGAAGACGAAGGTGTTCCGGAACGATCCGCAGGGCTTCCTGCCCACGATGGACAACGACACCGGAACGATGTCGTCCACCTTCGTGGCGGCCGCGCTGGGGCTGTTCCCCGTGGCCGCCGGATCCGACGAGTACCAGATCGGCACGCCGTTCTTCGAGAACGTGCGGATCAGCTATCCCTCCGGCCGGACGTTCGACATCTCCGCGGACGGAGTGTCGCCCGAGGCCTACTACATCCAGTCCGCCCGCCTGAACGGCGAAGCGTTCGAACGTACCTGGCTGACGTACGACCAGCTCACCGCCGGAGGTGAGCTGAGCTTCCGGATGGGGGAGGAGGTTTCGGGCTGGGCCTCCGGCTCGGTCGCGGCACCGTCGCTGAGCGACGAGCTGCCGAGCTCGGTCTACGACCCGATCAGCGCGATCTCGGTGTCGTCGCGGACGTTCGCCGAGGCGCAGGCCGGTGACGGATCGATCGGCAACAGCATCGACCTGAGGCTCGCGAACGGCACGTTCGCAGGTGCGGACGGCGACAACCTCTCGGGTGCCATCACCGCCGACAACGTGCCCGCCGGGCTGACCCTCGGAGCGGAGCGCACGGGAGACCGCCGCGTGCGGCTGTCGCTCGAGGGCTCGGCGGAGCGCTCCGGGGAGCTCGACGGTATCGACGACCTCACGGTGGCCATCTCGGACGAGGCCTTCTCGCGCGCGCCCTCGAACGGCACGCGCGAGTTCGAGTTCAAGGTGGTCTTCGAGGACGCGACGCTGAGCATGGACCCGACCCGGCTCAAGGCGGCGGCCGACGGTGAGGTCGACGTCTCCGCGACGCTCACGCTGAGCGGCGCACGCTTCGCTGAGACGAACGGGCGTGATCTGGTCGCAGACGGTGCCCTGACGCTTCCGGGTCTCCCCGCGGGCGTGGCGGCGACCGCGATCCCGGACGACGCGCACAGGGTGACGCTCCGGCTGACCGGCTCGCTCGGAGACGCGCAGCGCGCGACGTTCAGCCTGGACTTCGTCGACGCGGCCTTCGACGGGACGGCGGCGGCGAGCGTCCGCGGCGACGGCATCTCGGGACTGGCGACCGTCGTGATCGAACGGGATCAGCGGTGGCGCGAGAAGCTGAGCGCGCTGCTTGCCGAGGCGGAGCTCGTCGTCCGTGGGGCGTACTCCTCGGCATCCTTCTCCGCGTTCGAGACGGCCCGCGACGGTGCGACGGAGACTCTCGCGAACGAGGCGGCTTCGGACGACGACCTCCGGGCGGCGCTCAACAGGCTCACGAAGACTGCGGATGCCCTGCAGATCACGGGTACGCCCTACCGGGTGCTGGAGGCGGAGGAGTTCGACGACTCCTCGGGCGGCCGGCTGAGCCCCGAGAACGGCAACATCGGCGGCGTCCAGGTCGGTTCCTGGATCGCGTACGACGGCATCGACTTCGGCGAAGAGCTTCCGAAGCGCGTCAAGCTGCGCTACGCCAACCATCCCGACGACAGCGCTACGGACGAGCATGTCGAGGTGCGCGTCGGCGCCGTGGACGGCCCCGTCGCCGCCAGGGTGGATCTGGCGACGACCGACGGGTGGAACGACTACGTCACCGCCGAGGCGACGATCGACGATCCCGAGGCGCTCGACGGATCGAACCGGATCTACTTCGTCTTCGGCGGTACGCCCGACCCGACCCAACCGAACTCGTGGGTCGCGAACGTGGACCGGGTGCAGTTCCTCAAGACGGCCGAAGACGGCCCCGAGACGGCCGAACCGGTGCGGATCGAAGCCGAGACCTCTGACGCCGACAACGGCAACGGCCTGAAGAAGGAAGGCGGTGAACCCCCCGCCGGCAACGTCGGCGGTACCTGGGACGGTGGCCGGCTGACCTACGACGCCCGGGACCTCGGTCCGGATCCCCTCACACAGGTCACCGTGAGCGCATCCACCCGCGACGAGCGGGTGGGCGACAACCGCCGGCTCGAGTTCTACCTCGACGAGGTGAGCGAGACGGCGAGAGTCGGAACCGTCGCGCTGCCGAAGACCGGTGGGTGGGGCAACTACGTGGAGACGACGACGGAGCTCGACGAGCCGGTCTCGGGCACGCATACGTTGATCGTCGTCATGCGAGCGGATGCCGTCGCGGGGCAGGAGTTCAACTACGTCGCGAACCTGCAGTGGTACGAGTTCGGCCCGGAACCGCAGGAGGTCCCCGAGGCCGACCTCACCGGCCTGAACACGGCCATCGACGACGCCGAACCGCTGCTCGACCGCGAGGACCGGTACGTCTCCATCGACTTCGCCGTCTTCCGTGCCGCGCTCGGCGAGGCGAAGCGGATCGCCGTCACCGACCAGCCGGCGCAGGACGAGGTCGACGAGGCGCGGCGCGTGCTCGACGCCGCGGCGGGGCAGCTCGAGTGGAGGGCCGTCCGGCAGGTGGTGGTGTCCGCCACGACGCGCACCCTGGCGGGGAAGCAGTACGTATCCGTCGCGGTGACCAACGGTGCGGACGCCGCCCTCGACCTGGAGGTCGAGACACCCTATGGCTCCAGGTCGTTCACCGCGGTGCAGCCGGGAGCGTCAGCGAACGTGTCGATGAACTCGCGCCAGGCGTCGATCCCGGCTGGTGGGGTGAAGGTCACCATCACCGGGCAGGTCGGCGACGAGACGGTCACGGCCGACAAGACGGCCTCTTACCCGGCTGCGGGCTGAGCGATCACGCGGGCAGGCACGCACGACCGCGAGGTAGGGGCGAGTGCTCAGGTAGGCGCCAGGGGGCGCTCCCCACGCCCCTACCTGAGCACTCGCCCCTACCTCGCTGTCGTCCCCCCCTACCCGTGCGATCGCTCAGCTTGGCGACCCGTTTTCCGTACCGGACAAGTTGTTGCCGGGCATGACTCTCCTGGCCCGACGGCTTGGCTGAGGGTCTTCAGGTTCGCGGGAGCACGGTCGCGGCGACGACGGCGTTGTTGACGATGGTCGCGGTGACGGTCCGCGCGACCGCTTCGGCGGCGGCTCCGGCTCCCCAGCTTCCCTGCTCGAGCGCCTTGGCCCGGGTGATCACGGGCGTGGTCCACGGGATCTCCTCGTCGAACCAGGGCAGGGTTCCGCTTCCCGAGAGCAGCGCGGTGAGCGCGGCGACACGGGCCGTCGGCTCCGCACCGTCGACGAGCACGTGGCGGACATCCGCGACGAGCCCTGCGCGTCGCCCGCTTCCGCCGTCCTCCAGGACCGTCGAGTCGAACAGACCGAGCGTCCTGCGGGTGCCCCGGCGGATGTCGCCGCGTTCGACCAGCCTGTCCAGCAGCGGGCCGCGCAGCGTGGTCCCGATCGCCGCGAGCGTCGTCTGGACGCCGCGCGGCTTCTCCGAGAGGTGGTCCCACGTCGACCGGAGGATGTCGTCCGCGGGCGGGCGGTCCTCGATCGCTGCCACACGCGTCGTCCCGCCCCTGCCGGGCTCGGTGCGCACGTGTTCGCCGAGCCCGAGATCCGCGAGGACCGCACCCGCAAGCGTGTAGAAGAGCGTGTTCTCACCCGCGATGGTCCCGGTGCCGCGACGCAGACCGCCGTTCGGCTGGAACAGGAGGAGCAGGAGGTCTTCCGCAAGGATCGGTCCCCGTGGTGTCCCGGCCTCGCCGAGCGCTTCGTTCGCGTTCTGCGTCATCGGTCGTGCCTCTCCGTAGCCGTGATGCGGAACTCCCGCCGCCGCACGAGCCATTCTGACGGGCGGGGAGCAGGGCTGCTCGTGACGTCGCCGTGGAGGGGGCGCTTCGGCGTGGGAGCCTCTGGCGAGGCCGGCGCAGCGGCCGAGGTCGCCCGGCCGCGACGTGGAAGGGTCCTTGCGGCGCCTGGGCACCGACCGCATCGACCTGTACTACCTGCACCGGGTCGATCCCGCGACGCCGATCAGAACACCTTCGGCGCCCTGGCTTGGCTGCTGGCCCAGGGAGCGGGTCAGGCCTCGTCGTGGCGCGTGCAGAGCATCACCCAGTGGTCTCGCTCCGGGTCGTGCAGGAGCTCGATGTCGAAGCTGACCCGTCCGTCCGTGGAACTGTGCATCTCCTTGGTCGCCGAGCAGGCAGGTGAGAGTGGTGCCCGTGAACGCTTGGTGGACCAGGTTGCGGGCGAAGGGGCCGGTCCCGTCAGGAGGTGGCAGCAGCGCGGCCGCACGCTTGTCCCGCGCCAGGAGGTCGAGCCGTCCGTCGTGCACGGTGACCGGCATCGTGTCGTCCGCTCGACGCTGGAGACCGGCAAGGAGTTCATCCGGGCTGTCGAGGCCAAGGACATCGACGCCGTCGCACGCACGCTCGGGGACGAGGTCGAGCAGCTCTTCATGCACTCGAGCGGCGTCACCAGGGCCGAAGGCGTCACGGGGATCGTCGCCGGCCGTCGGCGGGGTTTCTGCGTCGCCGACGTGCGCGGCCGGGGGGAGGTGCTCGGGTACACGAGGGGGATCTTCGACATGTGGACCCGCGGGTCGAGGAGCATGGTGCCGTCGAAGTCGCCGGAAGAGGCGAACACCCCGACCGGAAGTGTGCGTGCCTGAAAGAAGGCGAAGACCGGGGTCGCAGCGATGAGCGGATCGGCCTCCTCGGCGATGCGGAGCACGTCATCGGCCTCAGGGGTGACGCTTTCTCGGCTGATCGCGCTGGTGAAGCCGTTGCCGAGGCGGCAGACGAGGATCACCGAGCGTCGTCGGTCCCTGGGGCGTGACCCTCCTCACGCGTCGTCCTGCGCTTGGCGGCGTCGTCGAGCAGCTGCCCGATCGTTCGTGTCCCTGCCGCGGCGCGACCGGTCACCGCGCCCTCGCGCCGGCGCAACAACCCGGCCCGCGCGGCAGCATGATCGCCGGCCAGCAACCTGGCCAGGGCGTCGTCCTTGGCCTTGACCGGAATGCTCGCGATCCATTCGCGCAGGTCAGATTGTCCGACGTCGGTCCGTGGCGGGCTCTTGCTCGCCGCCTCGGCCAGAAGGTCGGCATCCAGGCGCAGGAAGTCGACCAGTGTCCGCTGGGCTCCGGAGAGCTCGCCCAGCCCTGCCGGGACCGGCGGTTCCTGAAGGTCTTCGTCGGCGTAGTCGAAAGCGTCCTCGTCGTAGGCCCACACCCCGATCGCGGTGAGGAAGATCAGATACAGGGGCCGCAGGTCACCGTCGATCAGCTCGGACCGGACCGCAGCGAAAGCCCCGAGCGTCCATTCTTCGTCGTCGTCCCAGTAGCCGTCCTCCACGTCGGAGCTCAGGTCCAGGATCACGTTCTTCCGCGACCGGCGGGCGTCCATGTGCTCGCCGACCAGGTACGCGTCGAGGTCCACACCCGACAACGTGATCGCCGGCAGCTTGAGCATCAGACGCCGCGCGCCCCAGTTCGCGTGATAGAGGTGCAGGTCGTAGTACTTGCGCACCAGCTCGTCCGGAGAGCCCTTGAAGTCACCCCAGTGGTACTCGTTCAGGAACGACGTCGCCGTGATCTGCGCGCGCGTCGACAGCGCTCGCACCGCGGCCTGCTGTTCGGCGGTCAGCGGCCGGTCGACCGCGAGAAACTCGTAGTACTGGTACTCGCTCATGGCGCCGGCCCTTCCGGAGTGAAGCTGTCCGCATCGGTCAGCCGGAGCCTAGCCGCGGGGCGCAGCCGTGGATTCGCGCACGACGAGCTCCGGCCGCAGGAGCACGGACCGGCCGGTCTCATGGTCACCCTCATCGAGCACCTCGCCGAGGCTGAGCTTTGCCATCCGCGCGATCGGTTGGCGGACCGAGGTGAGCGGCGGGTCGTACAGGTCGGCGAGAACGATGTCGTCGAACCCCACCACGGAGACGTCCCGCCCGACTCGTAGTCCTTGGTCGCGCAAGCCGCGGCAGAAACCGAGAGCGGTCATGTCGTTGACCGCGACGACTCCCGTAGGTGTCTCCCCCGCCGTGGAGAAGAGATCGTGGGCTGCCTGTCGACCCACCTGTGCTGCTTCGACGTCTCCGAACGCCGCCGTGTTCCCGGCCGTCCACGTCGGCATCGCTGCGAGGTCAAGATCCGCTGCCTCCAGAGCGGAACAGAAGCCTCGAAACCGTCCGGTGCGATTGACCGACGCGAGCGATCCTGACACGAAGGCCAGCCGCTCATGGCCGAGGTCGGTCAGATGGGAGGTCGCGAGAAAGCCACCTACGTGGTTGTCGATGCTGACGCTGACGACCTGCTCGGGATCCCCGGGCTGTGCGGGCCGGTCGAACGTCACCAGCCGGAGTCCGCGTTGGACGATGTCCGCGAGGTGGTCCAGGTTCGGCAGCGAGGAGCACAGGACGATCCCGCGCACGCCGTCCTCCCAGAGCTCCTCGACGTACCGCCGTTCCCGGCTCGGATCGCGTTCGCTGTTGCACAGCAACACATTGCACCCGACGGCGAGTGCCGCCACCTCGAGCTCGCGGGCGAACGCCCCCCAGAAGGGGTTTCCGACCGACGGGACGATGAGTCCGATCGTCTCCGTCCGGCCGGTGCGCAGCTGGCGCGCTGCGCGGTTCGGCCGGTATCCGAGATCTGCGATCGCGCGGTCGATGCGCTCCTTGGTAGCCGGGACCATCCGGTTCGTCCGGCCGTTCAACAGATTCGAGACCGTGCTGGGCGAGACTCCGGCGGCTGCGGCAACCTGCTGGATCGTCACGCGTGCCACGTTTCCTCCAACATCAGCAGTGGTGACGCACGGATGTGCATCGATGCAGCATCGTAGCCCAGATACCCGGACTACTTGCTCGGTCGCGGAGTCCCGGTCGGTGTTCAAACCCTTTGCGACGGCGTGGTTGACGCCGAGGAGAACCGTGGCTATCTTGGTGCATCGTTACACCGCACCCGTTGCCGACGCGGCCGACGGGAACCTGCTTACAACACGTGAAGGATCAATGATGATCACCAAGAGTCAGGGCCGCCGACGGATCGCGTGCGCCGGCGCCATCGCTGCTCTCGCACTGGGCATCTCGGCCTGCAGCTCGGGTACGGGCACCGGCGCGGACACCGCGGAGGGAGGTGTGGCCGGGGACATCACGTTGCTCACGCCGATCTTCGAGGGCACCGCAGGACAGGAGCTTCTCGAGGACGAGCTGCTGCCCCAGTTCTACGAGGAGTACCCGGACGTGACGGTGTCCGTGGACTACACCACCTACGGCAACCTCAACGAGAAGCTGGCGACGGCAGCGGTCTCGGGTGCGGTGCCGGACGTCATGATGATGGGTGTCGGCTGGATCGAAGGTTTCGCGGAGCGAGGGCTTCTGGCCGACCTCGGGGAGCTCGGCCTGACCGAGGAGGTGCTGCTGGAGTCGTACACCCCGGAGATCGTCGACGCGGGAACCTGGGAGAACGGCGTCTACGCCGTGCCGATCATGCTCGACACCCGTTACGGGGTCGCCCGCATGGACCTCCTGGAGGAGGCCGGGTTCGACGCACCGCCGCAGTCGTGGGAAGAGCTCACCGAGATGGCGGAAGCCCTCACCGTCCGGGAGGACGACGGGACGCTGAAGCGCGCGGGCTTCGACATGCTGTCGCTCGACTCCCGTCAGGTCTTCGAGACGATGCTCTTCTCCGCCGGCGGGGACCTGTTCGACGAGGAGCTCGCGGAACCGGCGTTCAACGGCCCGGAGGGCGTCGCCGCGCTGGAGCTGATGACCGACCTCATCAATGAGCACGAGGTCGAGGACATCGGCTTCTCGTCGACGGACGAGGCGGTGAACCCGCTCCTCAACGGCCGTGCAGCGATGGGGATCGCACACAACAACCTCTGGACCCAAGGTCTCGCCGCTGATCCGGAGATGCTCGACAACCTTGAGCCGTTCCTCATCGAGGACGACGTCCCCGGCATGTTCTTCGGGGGCACGCTCGCCACTCGTTCGGCGACGTCGCAGCACCCGGAGGCGGCACAGGCGCTCCTGGAGTTCCTGGCGAGCCCGGAGCCGGCGCTCGCCGCCAACGAACAGCGTGGAAACGTCCCCGCCCTCACCGAGCTTCTCGACTCCGAGTACGTGGAATCGAACCGCTTCGTCCAGTTCTCCATGGAGAACCTGGAGCACGCCAAGCGAGAAGGCGGGCCCGCCGAGTGGCTCGAGGTCCGCGATGACTTCGCACCCACCATCGAGTCCGCGCTCCTCGGCCAGGAGGAACCACAGGCTGCTCTCGACGACCTCGCCGTTCTCGTTCAGACGGCGATGGACCGCTAGCGAGTGCACCGGCTTGGAGCATCGGGGCGGGCTGTCCCGCCCCGATGCCTCCTCCGACCGAAGCAGGAGACATGTCACGCACCGAGACGCCCGCCCGGCAGGTCATCGCGCCCGGGCGAAGCCGATACTCACCCGCGGAGCGCAAGCTCCGGCGCACGGGGTGGCTCATGGTCACGCCCTCTCTCCTTCACATCGGGCTGTGGACGGCGATTCCCGTCGCCGCCACGTTGGTCCTCGGGTTCACGGACTACAACGTGTTCTCCCCGCCCCGCTGGATCGGTCTCGGCAACTACGTCGAGCTGGTCCAGGACCCCGTGTTCCGCAAGGCGACCTGGAACACCATCGTCTACACCTTCTGGACCGTCCCGGTATCGATGGCGATCGCGCTGGTCATCGCCGTCGCCCTCAACCAGGGGTTGCGCTTGCAGAAGTGGTATCGCACGGCGTTCTTCCTGCCTCAGGTCACCGCGACCGTGGCGATCGCGATGGTCTGGCTGTGGATCTTCAACCCGCAGCAGGGATTGCTCAACGCGTTCTTGGGCCTTGTCGGAATCCCCGGGCAGGCCTGGCTCGCCGATCCGGACTGGGCGCTGTGGTCGGTCATCCTCGTCGGAGCCTGGCAGGGGATCGGTATCAAGATGCTCATCTATATCGCAGCGTTGCAGAACGTCGACGAGAGCCTCTACGAGGCGGCGTCCGTCGACGGAGCCTCGACCGTCCGCAAGTTCTTCGCGATCACTCTGCCGATGCTCAAGCCGGCCACCTTCTTCGTCCTGGTGATCTCGATCATCAATGCCTTCCAGGTGTTCGACCAGGTCTACGTCCTGACAGACGGCGGCCCGGCCAACTCGACCACGATGATGACCTACGAGGTGTACCGCTCCGCGTTCGAGGAGTTCCGCATGGGGATGGCCTCGGCGCAGTCCGTCGTCCTGTTCCTCTTCCTGCTGCTCATGACGCTCGTCGGGCGTCGCATGACCCGAGAGGAGCACTGATGGCGCTCATGACACCACGACAACGGGGCGCCACGGAGGGGTCCGGCCTCAGCGACGCGCTACCCGCGGAGCCGGTTCGACGGCGCAGGGCCGCTCGTCGCCGACAGCGCGTCACGTTGCACGTGCTCCTGATGGCCGGATCGATCACGATGATCGTGCCGTTCGTGTGGATGCTCTTCACCTCGGTGAAGTCACCGGCAGAGCTCGCGCAGTTCCCGCCGACATTCTTCCCGCAGGAATGGCACTGGTCGAACTACTCGGAGGCACTCGATGCCGCGCCGTTCGACATCTACTTCCGCAACAGCCTCATCATCGCGACGGGCCACACACTCATCACGCTGGTCATCGGTTCGATGGCAGGCTACTCGCTGGCCCGCATCCGTTTCCGAGGCCGGGAGATCGTCTTCCTTTCGCTGGTGGCGATGCTGATGATCCCGACTTACACGAAGATCGTCCCGCAGTTCCTGATCGTCAAGTTCATGCCCCTTTTCGGGGGCAACGACATCTTCGGTCAAGGTGGCATCGGGTGGCTGAACTCATGGTGGGCCCTCATCATTCCAGGTGGTCTCAGCGCCACGTCGATCTTCCTCTTCCGTCAGTTCTACCTGTCGCTGCCCAAGGAGCTCGAGGAGGCGGCGCGCATCGACGGCCTCGGCGAGTTCCGCATCTTCGCCCAGATCTACACCCCGTTGATCAAGCCTGCCGTCGCGACCGTCGGGCTGCTCACCTTCCAGGAGAGCTGGAACAACTTCCTGTGGCCGCTGCTCGTCACCTCGAAGGACGAACTGCGGGTCATCCAGGTGGGGCTCGCAGTCTTCCAACAGCTCGACAACACGTCCTGGCACTACCTGATGGCCGGTACGACCCTGGCGACCGTCCCGATGGTGCTCCTGTTCGTCATGGCGCAGAAGTACTTCATCCAGGGATTCACGAACTCGGGCATCAAATGAGCTCGACGAACCACGAAAGAGGATTCATGCAGCACGTACTCAGCGGGCGTACCGCGCTCGTCACCGGTAGTGGCCACGGTATCGGCGCCGCTCTCGCTCTCGCGCTCGCCGAGGCCGGCGCGGACGTCGCCGTCCACTACGCGAACAGCGCCGACGCCGCGGCGAACATCGTCGAGAAGATCCAGGCGCTGGGACGCCGCAGCGTCGCCGTCAAGAGCGACCTGACCGATCCGCTCGCCGCGTGCTCCCTCGTCGAGGCCGCCGTCGGCGCACTCGGCGGCCTGGACATCCTCGTCAACAACGCCGGTCACCTGGTCGGTCGCGCGACCGTGGCCGAGATGACCGACGAGCACTGGGCGCAGGTCTGGAACGTCAACGTGTCGAGCACCTTCTACGTCACCCGTGCCGCCATCGAGCACCTGCAGGTGAGCGATGCCGGCCGGGTGGTGACCATGGCATCTCTCGCCGCCGAGAACGGCGGCGGACCGGGTTCCGTCGCGTACGCGGCGGCGAAGGCCGGCGTGGTCGGGTTCACCCGCGGGCTCGCGAAGGAGCTCGCGACGGACGGCATCACGGTCAACGCTCTCGCCCCCGGCTTCATCGGCGACACTCCCTTCCATGACGCCTTCACCCCACCGGAGGCCCAGGCGAACATCGTGGCGGGCATCCCGCTCGGCCGTGCGGGCACCGTCGACGACGTCGCCGCCGTGACGACGTTCCTCGCATCGGACGCCGCGGGCTACATGACGGGCCAGGTGCTCGACATCAACGGGGGGCTCAACTTCCGATGACGATCGTTCCCACGGCGCCGGGGGGCTGGTGGCACGACTACGTCTGCCCCGGGCACGACGTCGAGCTGCAGGGACCTGCCGCGGAGGGGCACAGATGTCCTCGTGGGTGCGTCGTCACCGGCGAGCGTTATGACGCCGCGTGGGTCACGCTCGAACACCAGCGGCACGCCCGCGAGGTGCGGCGGCTTGCCCGGGCGGACGACCCCGCGCGTCGTTCCGACGCCGTCACCCTGCTCGATGAGATCACGAAGGTCTACACCGACGTGGTCGGGCCGGGCTGGAACGAGTCCGCCGAGCCCTGGATGCTTCGCGGGCGGATGTTCGCGCAGGCGCTCACCGAGGCTCAGTGGGCTGCCCAGATCGCCGACGCTGTGCTCGCGCTGGGGCCAGAGGCGCGCGTGGCGGGTCTGGACGACATGCTGGAGGGGCTGCACGCCACCTTCGAGACGTCATACCGCGTCCTCATCGACGAGCGGCGGGACGAGCGCAACAACTACACGGCCTGGCTCTGCGCGGCCGGGATGCTGACCGCCCGCGCGCTCGGTGCTGCGCAGGAGGTGACGGGCACATGGAGCCGCCGCGCACTGGCTCACCTGGAGGTCGCGATCGACGACGAGGGCTGGGAATGGGAGGGCTCCACCTATTACCACCTCTTCGTGCTCCGGGCGCACCTGCTGGCGCTGCGGGACGTCGACCCCGGTGATCTCCCGGCCCGTGCCATCGAGCGGCTTGCCGCGATGGTGCGGGTCCTTGCCGAGGTCGCAGCGCCTGACGGCGGCCTCCCGGCGATCCACGACGGCCCGTACGACCGCGTCTCCGCGCACCAGGAGGTGCTCGAGGTGGCTGCGATGGCCCAGGGGCTCCTCACCCCGACCGGTCTGGAGGCGGTCGCGCGGTTCGCCCGGTCCCGCCTGGGCACCGACGACGACGGGCTCGATCGCCGGCTTCAGCAGTGGTTCTCCGGGCCACCGGTGCAGGTGCCTGCTCCCACGAGGCAGAGTACGTTGTTCGCCTCGGCCGGGTACGCCGTGCTGCGCGACGACACCGACACGTTGCAGGCCATCGTCGACGCCGGCCCGCACGGCGGCGCGCACGGCCACCACGACAAGCTCGCTCTGTACCTGTATGGCTCCGCGCCCTGGCAGCCGGCGCCGGGAGTCCCGCCCTATGCCAGCCCGCTGCGTCGCGGGCACTACGCCCGGACGGTCGCCCACCCCACCGTCGGTATCGACGGGCTCGACCAGGAGCCCACGACGGGCCGAGTCGAACGCTGGGACCCCCGAGCCGGCCTCGTCGTCACGACGGCGGATCCGTACCCCGGAGTCCGGGTGCGCCGGGCGGTACGTCTGGTCCACGGTGTCGTGACCGACGTCGTCACCGTCGACTGCGACGAGCCGCGCGAGATCGTGCTCGGGCTGCGCCCCGCCGTGGGGCTCGCCGTCCGGCACGCCCCGGGACGCACCGAGACCACCTGGACTGCTGCCGACGGTGCCGTGTTGCACGGCACGCATGCTGCCTCGCCTGGCGCTGTGCTCGTAGCCAGGCCGGGCCGCGGTCCTTCCGACGATCCAGCGGTGGTTCACTCGGTCGCCGACTGGACCGCGCAGGGGTCCCGCGCCGTGTTCGCGTCGGTGTACCAGCAGACGTCCGAACCGTTGCCGCTGCGCATCGACCTGACGTCCGACGGCGTCACTTTCCACCTGACCACCCCTGACGGGGGAACGACCATCGAGGGAGCATCGTGACCCGACCTCTGCTGATCGCCGACCGCGAGGAGACGCTGCGTGCCGAGCTCCGCGACGTGCGCAGGCCACAGCTACGGCGCCTCCTCGACGAGTGCGAGCGACTGGCCTCCCTCGACCTTCCCACCGAGCATCCGCTGGCGTCGATCACCTACCTGGGTGCGGGAGCGGCGAACCTGGCGCTGGCCTATCGCCTCACGGGGCAGGAACACTACCTCGGCGAGCTGCGCCGCTGGCTCGTGCCGTCCTTGTCCTTCCCGCACTGGGGACGGGCCAACCTGCCCGACCACGACCTGGACGCGGGCTGGCTGCTGCACGGTCTGGGCCAGGCGTACTCCTGGGCCGGTGACGTCCTGCCGGCCGAAGAACGAGAGGCTTTGCGCGACAAGCTCATCCTGCAGGGCACGCGCCTGTACGAGTTCGCCGTGGAGTCCGAGGGCGGGTGGTGGTCGTCGTCCTACTGGCAGAACCACAACTGGATCTGCTACGCGGGCCTGGCGACGGCCGGATATGCCCTCCGCGACGACCATGAGCCCGCGGCCCTCTGGACGGAGCGGGCCAAGGAGAACTTCGACACCGTCCTGGCGATGCTCCCCGAGGACGGTTCCAACAACGAGGGCGTCGTCTACTGGCGGTACGGCGTTCCGTGGATCGTCGCCTACCTCGACCTGCTCAAGGCCGAGGAGGGCATCGACTGGTTCGCCCGTAGCGACTACCTGCGCGAGACATTCTGGTACCGCCTCTACCAGGCCGCTCCGGACCTCGAGCGGATCATCGACCACGGCGACTGCCACGACCGGCGCAGCGGGCACCCCGTGGCGATGTACTACAAGCTCGCGGCGGAGTACCGGATCCCGCAGTGCCAGTGGCTCGCGGACAGGGTGGCGGACAGCTTCTTCTGGCGCGAGGCCTACGAGAGCGGGGTGCGCCCCGGGGTGCGGGCCGAGGCCTACCAGGAGCTGCTCTGGTTCGACCCGCAGGCGCCCAGCGAAGATCCGTACGGCCTGCCGGCCAGTCGCTGGTTCCGCGACCTGGGCCTCGTCGTCGGCCGATCCTCGTGGGACGCCGACGCCGTGATGGTGTCCTTCAAGGCGTCTCCCGGTGGGGGGCACAAGGCGTGGGACGCGGCGCACCGCATCCGCCGGGAGAAGGGCTGGACCACCTTGAACGCCGGGCACCACCACCCCGACTCGGGCTCGTTCACGCTGCTGGGTCATGGCGCCTACCTCGCGCTCGACGAGGGCTACTCGTCGCGCAAGCGAACGGCACACCACAACTCCGTCCTGGTCGACGGGCAGGGATTCGTCAACGAGGACCGCTACCACGTGTTCGAGGACCTGGCCTACGAGCACCAGGCGGAGATCCTCACCGCCACGCTGGCAGGAGGCTGGGTGCACGCCGTGAGCGAGACGTCGGCGATGTACCACCCGGCGCTCGGGGTGGAGCGTGCGCGGCGGCATCTCGTCATGTCCCCGGGCGGCAACCTGGTGGTTCTCGACGATCTGCGTGCCGGCGAGCCACGCGTCTGGACGGTCCTGCTGCAGACCGAGCATCCGGTGCGAGCCGACGCCGATCGGCGCTGGACCGCTGACGCCGGCTCGGGACGCCTGCTGGTGGCGGCGCTGGACGCCGCGGAGGACGTCGAGTCGGTCCCGACCTCGGTGCACGCCAATCCGACGTCGTCGACACCCAGCCTGGCCATCGAGAAGATCCTGCACACCCTGCGGCGTTCGACGGCGCCCGTGAGGCACGGCCGGTTCCTGACCGTGCTGGAACCGCGTCCCTGGCACGATGACGTGCACGCCGAGACATCCGTCGAGGAGGCGGGAGACACGGTGACGGTCCACCTGGAACGGAACGGCAGCCGCGAGTCGGTGACGCTCGACCTCGAGCTGGGCACACCCTCGGGCGGAGATGCGCGCGGACCGGGCTTCGCCGGACGAGTCACGCCGCTGGGCGCCACGGTAGGCGCCGCGGAATGAGCATGACGGTGGACCCCGAGCATCCTCCCCGATGGGAGACGCGCGTCCTTCGCGCCCTGATGGTCCCTGCGAACCTGGCACTCGGCGGGGTCGTCGCCCTCCTCCTGGCACTCCCGGGGGTGACGCTGCTGCCGGTGCTCGTCGCCCTCGCTCGCGCGTTCGCCTCCTGGCACGACGACGGCGACGATGCCGTCGTGACGTCCTTGCTGCGAGAGATGCGCTCCACCTGGCGGCGTACCTGGCGGGCGGGGATCGTCGCGGGCGTCGCCGTCGGTCTGCTCACGGTCGACACACTGTTCCTGCTGGCACGACTCGGTACGCAGGAGGCGGGGCTCGCCGTCCTGATCGGCGGTGCGACGGTACCGGTGGCCACAGGCGTCGTGCTCACGCTGCTGCTGGTGCCGGTCGCCGCGGCGCACGAACGAGACGGCACCATGCGCGGCTGGCTGCTGACGGCGGCGGCACGTGCGGCCGGTCACCCGGGTCGCACCGTCGTGCTGCTGCTCCTGACGGCAGCGGTGCTGTTCACGGGACTCGCCCTGCCCACGCTCGCGCCGTTCGTCGTCCTCTCGACGCCGGTATATCTCGCGGTCCGGACCTGGCCGACGGGATCGTCGCGGGCTACGGGTCCTGGCACTGCGGACGGCGGGCGGTGACCCGGGGGAGGTCCCGGCCCCACGGCACCGCGCTCTGGGTGCTCTACGGCGACACCCTGACGATGGCGGTCGGGTTCTACATGCTGGTTCCGCTGCTCGCCTACCACTATCTGCAGAACCTCGGCCTGACGGTGGTGGTCGTCGGGGCGCTGACGGCGCTGCGATCCGCGGCCCAGAACGGCGTCATGCCGATCTCGGGGTGGGTCGCCGACCGCATCGGGTATCGGCGCGCGATCGCCGGCGGTGTGCTGGTCCGCGCGGCGGGGTTCGCCGTGCTCGGCGCGGTCTCCAGCCTCCCGCTGCTGGTGGTCGGCTCGGTGTTGGCGGGACTCGGGGGAGCGCTCTTCCATCCCGCGAGCTATGCCGCCTACTCGGCACTCGCCGTGGGCCGGGACGCGGTACGGGTCTACTCGACCCGAGAGCTGTTCTCCAACATCGGGTTCGTCCTCGGACCGATGCTCGGTGGGCTTCTCGCCGGGGCGGACTTCCAGTGGGTGGCGTTCGGCTCTGCCGGGCTCTTCCTCGCAGCGTTCGTCCTCACGGTGGTGGGCCTTCCGGCAGCCCTCGTTGCCGCAGACAGCCGACGCGCCCGGTTCGGTGAGGCGCTGCGGGACAGTGGCTTCCGCCGGTATCTCGTCGTCGTCGCTGCCCTGTGGATGCTTGTCACCCAGCTCTACCTGGTGGTTCCTGTTCGCGCCGCGGATGTGCTGCCCGGCGCGATCGGAGTCGGCGCGGTCTACACGGCCGCCGCCGTGTTCATGGTGGTCACGATGCTGCCTCTGACCGGCTACATGTCCCGGCGCCTTCCGGCACCCAGGGTGCTGGCGTTGGGTTCGCTCTCCCTGGGCACAGGTATGGCGGTGATGGGCCTGTGGGACTCGGCGGTGGGCCTGGTCGCCGGAGTGCTCGTCTTCACGGTCGGGCAGATGCTGTCGCAGCCCGTGATGAACGCCGTCGTCGCGGAGCTCGCCGACGGTCGTGCCGTGGCGTCGTACTTCGGTGCGATGGGCCTCGCACAGGCGCTGGGTGGCGTGACAGGCAACCTGGCCGGCGGCCTCTTGTACACGCTCGCTGGCTCGGAGGCACCTTGGGCGCGGGGCACGTGGTTCGTCTTCTTCGCCCTCGGTGCCGTCGTGGCGGCGGTTCTCTGGGCAAGAGGTCGCCCCGGCGGAGCATGATCAACTGCGGGTGCCGGGTGAGACCGGTGGGCGCGGAGCGGGCCCGGGCCCGCTCCGTGCCCACCGTGCGTCAGGTCAGGAGTGGGTGACCTGCAGCTTGTAGATGCTCACCTGACCGTAGTTGGAACTGCTGCACGGCGAGGAGTTGCCGCAGTTCGCCTGGGTGTAGCCGCCGGCCTTGAAGTAGTTGCCGGAGCTGGTGTGGGCGATCGTCGTCTGCAGGACTCCGTTGTAGTAGACCTTGATCTGTCCGCCGCTGACGACGAACTTGCCCTCGAACACCGTGTTGAGCTGGTAGTCGCTGGTGATCAGCTTGTGGTGGGTGTCGTTGCCCTTGGTGACGTAGAGGCTGGTGCCTTCCAGCCGGAACACCGTGACGTCGTCGTCGCCGTCGTGGATCTGCGCGCCGACGACGTGCGGCTTGTCCTCGGGAAGGTGGTTGAAAGCCTCCCGGAAGACCATCGTGTGGGTGCCGGAGGTCGCGGACCACGACGCCTGTTCCGTGCCGCCGTCAGCCATCTCGCGGAGCTCGGACCTCGGGTAGCCGGAGCCCGACGTCGTCACCCCGTTCACTGCCGCCCGGAACTGGACTCCCGTGCACCTGGCGTTGACCTGGAACCAGGGCGCCACCGAGAACGTCTCGAGGTCGGGCTGCTTGATCTCGGTGGGCGAGCTGGACGAACCGGTCGGCAGCGTGACCTTCCAGTTCTCCAGGTCCAGCTGCTGGGCCGGGTAGTCGCAGGGCGGGGCGGCCGCGGCGCTGCTGCCCATCGTGAGCGTGCCGCCCACGAGCATGGCCGTGGCCAGCATCGCGGCGGCGAGTCCGCGCTTGTGGTGAAGTCTCATCGTCGTGCGGTTCCTCTCAGGTTGTTGTCCCTGGATTCGGCGTCGTCCGTGGTGAGCCGCCGTTCGTCCGAGGCGCGCCAGGAGGCGCGCCGGACGGCCGGGCGGAGTGGTGCTGGTACGGAGTGATCTCACCTGCGACGACCACGCAGTACAGGAGCCGTGAGTCTGATGCTCCCTTCGTCATCGGAGAGGCACTGAGGCTCCATCGCTAGTGCATCGATGCACCAACGATGGAGCCAAGTTAGCGGTGGAGTGAGTGCTGTGTCAACGAAGTTCGGGCAGGAGTGTCGAACTTGAGCCGATTTGACTGGTGATCCTCCGCGAGCGGATGGCGCTCACTACCAGGAGATCATGGTTTATCGTTGTACCAATCAGGGTTCCGTGCGTCGCCAATCGGCACACCGCCGACATCGGCTGCACGGGCCACGCGGCCAGTGGCCGCTGTGGCCGACCGCTGTGTCGCGAGGCGGTCCTGGGCGGGCCGCGAAGCCTCCGGCGGGTTCGCTGGGGGGCGACGGGGAGCGGTCGAATCATAGATCGTGATCGATTTGCCGTACTGGCTTCGCCGCCGGTTCATCCTGAGTTCACATAGATGCCGTTCTATCAATGCTGTCCGACAGGCATATGGGCGGGATCCGTCCCGCCTCCCAGTAGACGGGATCACTCACGTGTTCAAGTTCCCCAAGCGCTCCGCTGCCCTCGCGGGTGCCGTGGGCCTCATGTTCCCTCTCGCCGCGTGCGGCGGCTCCGAAGCCTCTGGTGGCGAAGCCACCGAAGGTGGCGGCGAGCTGTCCGGCTCCGTCGTCATCGATGGATCGTCGACCGTCGCCCCCCTGACCGAGGTCGCGGCCGAGCTCTTCATGGCCGAGCACCCGGGCGTCCAGGTCTCCGTCGGCGTCTCCGGTACCGGCGGCGGCTTCGAGAAGTTCTGCAACCAGGAGACGGACATCTCCGAGGCGTCCCGCACGATCAAGGACGAGGAGGCGGCGGTCTGCGACGGGGCCGGTGTCTCCTACGCGGAACTGGGTGTCGCCAACGACGGTCTTGCCGTGGCGGTCAATCCCGAGAACGACTGGGCCGAGTGCCTCACCGTCGACGAGGTCTCGTCCATGTGGCGCCCGGACGAGCCGGTCACCAACTGGTCCGACGTCCGCGACGGCTTCCCCGACGAGGAGATCACCCTCTACGGCCCGGGTACCGACTCCGGGACGTTCGGCTACTTCACCGAGGAGATCAACGGTGAGGACGGCGCGATCACGCCCGACTACAACGACATCGGCGAGGACGACAACGCCGCGGTCCAGGGTGTGGCTGGTACCACAGGCGCCACGGGTTACATCCCGCTCTCGTTCGTGAACGAGGCGGGCGACTCCATCGAGGCGATCGAGATCGAGAACGAGGCCGGCGAGTGCGTGGCCCCGTCGGAGGAGACCGTCATGGACGGTTCCTACAACCCGCTGGGCCGCCAACTCTACCTCTACCCCTCGGACGCCGGGCTGGAGAAGCCCGAGGTCGTCGCCTTCGTCGAGTTCTACATCGAGAACCAGTCGGAGATCGCAGGGACGGCCGGGTTCATCCCGCTGAACCCGGACCAGGAGCAGGTCGCCACCGACGCCCTCGCTGAGCTGACCATGTGATGCGTGCCTGAGGCGCACCCGCAAGCGGGTGCGCCTCAGGCTGTACCCGCTGAAAGGCAGGAACTACTCGATATGGCTTCCTCAACGGCCGACCACCCTGCTGGACTGTCGCTCGAGCCGCAGAGCCGGCGCATCGGTGAGAGGGCGATCGTGGCGTGGCTGTTCCTGGCCGCGCTCGCCGCAGTTCTGATCACCGTCGGTATCGTCGTCGCCCTCTTGGAGCCGGCGGCCGAGTTCTTCAGGTTCGTCTCGGTCACCGAGTTCTTCTCGACCGCCCGGTGGACGCCGACGCAGGCTGATCCCGAGTTCGGGGTGCTGCGCCTCCTGGCCGGTACCGGCGCGGCGGTGCTCTACTCATGCGTCATCGCCCTGCCCGCCGGGCTGGGCGCCGCGATCTACATGAACGAGTACGCGAGCTTCCGGGCGCGCCAGGTGCTCAAGCCGCTGCTGGAGGTGCTGGAGGGAATCCCCACCGTCGTCTACGGCTTCTTCGCCGTGGCCTTCGTCGCCCCGCTGCTGAAGGACAACTGGTGGACCTGGCTGCCGGGACAGCTCGGCGAGGAGCCGGGCACGCAGTTCATCCTGGCGGCCGGGCTGGTGCTCGGCATCATGATCATCCCCACCGTCGCCTCGGTGTCGCAGGACGCCATGGCCGCCATCCCGCGTGGCCTGCGTGAGGCGGCCTACGGGTTGGGCAGCACTCGGATGCAGGTGGCGACCCGCGTGGTCGTCCCCGGCGCGCTGTCCGGGATCGTCGCCTCTTTCGTGCTCGGGCTGTCCCGCGCGATCGGCGAGACGATCGTCGTGCTCCTGGCCGCCGGAGCCATCGCGAACCTGTCGATCTGGCCCAACGACGGCGCGTTCACCATGACGGCCTTCATCGGCCGTACCTCCACCGGCGAGATCGCCTACGGCACGACCACGTACTACTCGATCTTCGCCGTCGGTGCCCTGCTGTTCGTGATCACCCTGATCGTCAATCTGATCAGCATCGCCCTGGTCCGGAAGTTCCGAGAGGTCTACGAATGAGCCGCCAGTCAGTACGCACCCGGACCGCGGTCCGAGAGGTGCGGGACACTTCGATCCGCCTGGAGAAGCGAGGGGTCGACGTCCCCGGTGAACTGTTCCGGGCCGTCCTGCTGCTGTGCATCGTGCTGGGCGTCGCCATGCTCGTGACGCTGCTCGCCTACGTCACGTGGCGCGGGTGGCCGCGGCTGGACCTGCACCTGTTCACGCAGATGCCGTCGACCATCAACCTGGACACGGCAGGGTTCCTCCCCGCGATCGTCGGCACGGTGTGGATCATGGTCGGCGTGCTGGTCACCGTGGTCCCTCTGGGGGTGAGCGCAGCGCTGTACCTGGAGGAGTACGCGGACAACGACCGGTGGTGGAACCGGGCCATCGAGGTCGTCATCCAGAACCTCGCCGCGGTCCCGTCAATCGTCTTCGGCATCCTGGGACTGGCTTTCGTCGTGCGATCGCCTCTGGCGCTCGGACCGGTGGCGTTCGCAGGTTCGCTCACGCTCACCATGCTGGTCCTGCCCACCGTGATCATCGCGGCGCGCGAGGCGATCCGTGCCGTGCCCAGCACGCTGCGTCAGGCGTCGATCGGGCTGGGCGCCACGAAATGGCAGACCGTGTGGCACCAGGTGCTTCCCACCTCCGTCCCCGGGATCCTCACGGGGACCATCCTGGCGATGTCCCGAGCGATCGGCGAGACGGCTCCGCTGCTCCTGGTGGGGGCGACGACCTTCGTGCAGTTCCTCCCGAACGGGCCGTTCGACGGCCGCTACACGGCCATTCCTGTCCAGATCTTCCAGTGGGTCGTTCGTCCGCAGGAAGAGTTTCGTGTCCTCGCCGCCGCCGGCTGCCTCGTCCTGGTCGCGCTGCTGCTCCTGATGAACTCCGTCGCCATCTGGCTCCGGGCGCGATTCTCGCCTGAATCGTGAACCGGACTCCCGAAAGAGGTTGCCTCCCATGACCGACCAGACCGAAACCGACCAGAGCGAGCCAGGCCTGACCCGGACCGCCCAGCCCCGTGCCGGCCAGGACGCCCGCCACGGTGCGGTGCCCGAGACGCAGCTCGCTACCCGGGACGCGAGCATGGTGGACGTTCCGCCCGAGCCGGTGTTCGTCACCGACAAGCTCAACGTGCACTACGGCAGCTTCCACGCTGTGACCGACGTCGACCTGTCGTTCGGGAAGAACGAGATCACTGCCCTGATCGGCCCGTCGGGATGCGGAAAATCAACGGTGCTGCGGTGCCTGAACCGGATGAACGACCTGATCCCGACCGCGCGGGTGACCGGCACCGTGAGTTATCACGGTCTGGACATCTACGGTGACCGGGTCGACCCGATCGAGGTACGCCGCCGGATCGGCATGGTCTTCCAGAAGCCGAACCCGTTCCCCAAGTCGATCTACGACAACGTCGCCTACGGCCCCCGGGTCACCGGCATGAAGGTCGAGAGCATGGACGACCTCGTCGAGCAGGCCCTGACCGGCGCGGCGCTGTGGGACGAGGTCAAGGACAAGCTCAAGCAGAACGCCAACGGCCTGTCCGGCGGCCAGCAGCAGCGCCTGTGCATCGCCCGCGCCATCGCCACCATGCCCGACGTCGTCCTCATGGACGAGCCGTGCTCCGCCCTGGACCCCATCGCCACACTGAAGATCGAAGAACTGATGGCGGAGCTCAGGAACCGCTACACGATCATCATCGTGACCCACAACATGCAGCAAGCGGCACGGGTCTCGGACCGCACGGCCTTCTTCAGCGTCCAGCAGAAGAGCGAGACCGGCGACCGAACCGGCGCCCTGGTCGAGTTCGACCGGACCACGAAGATCTTCGAGAGCCCGACCGACCGGCGCACCGAGGACTACATCTCGGGCCGGTTCGGCTGACAGGAAGACACATGGTCGCGATCATGCCGGAGCGTGCGCCCGCCGTTCCGCGTCACCGGAATCAACTTGCTGAAGGGGTCGTCGTGCTGGTCGATCCAGACCTGCGCGACGAAGGGGGCCTCACTGCCCGGCTCCGTGAGCGGGGTATCGGTCTGCACGTCTACGCGGACGTGCTGCGAGCACTCACACGCCTGGACGCGGGAAGCATGAACGTGCTGGTGCTGTCGGCCGCGCTCGGTACGGATCTGCTCGTCACGGTCGTCGGCGCGGCTCGCGCCGAGCTCGACATCCCTGTTGTCGTGGCCCACGCGGCGGGGGAGACGGACACGATCGGCCCCGCGATCGTCGCCGGCGCACGTCCGCTCCTGACGCGGCCCTATACGGCCGACGCGGTCGCGGCAGCGTTCCACGAGGTCCGCCCCGCCCCTCTGCCCCCACCGGTCGTGCGTGTGGGCGCGCTGTGCCTCGATGCCGCAACCCTGGACGTGCACCTTCACGGGCACGGCATCGACCTGAGCGTGCTCGAGTTCGTCCTGCTGCACGGACTTGCGGTGCGGGCCGACCATGTGGTGCCGCGCGACCTCCTCAGGCGTGCGGTGGCGCCGGATTCCGCAGATCCCGAGGCCGTCCTGATCGCCGCGGTCTCCCGGTTGCGTCGCAAGCTCGAGTCGTACGGGATCGCGGGAGCCGTGCACACCGTACGAGGTGTGGGATACCGGCTGGACTCGGCCGTGGTCGCGGGGGCGGCCGAGTTCTCCTCGAAAACATAGACGTACAACTATGAGATTTCGGACGGCGAAATCGCGTCGAGGAGCCCACGGACGCGTTCCGTGATCTCGTCCACGATGCGCCGCACCTTCGCGGGCGGCTGCCCGGCGGGGTCGTCGAGCGGCCAGTCCAGGTAGCGCCGTCCGGGCAGAACCGGGCAGGCGTCGCCGCACCCCATCGTCACGACCACGCTGGAAGCACGCACCACCTCGTCCGTCAGTGGTCGTGGCAGCTCGGCGAGTCCGCCCAGGCCACGACGGTCGAGCTCGGCCCGTACACCCCGGTCCAGCGGGCCGGAGGGTGCGGTACCCGCAGTGCGGACACGCACGCGGCCGCCCGCCATCGAGCGCAGCACGGCGCCTGCGATCTGGGATCGTCCGGCGTTGTGCGTGCAGACGAAGAGCACGTCGGGTTGCGTGGCGAGGCTGGACGGCGCCCCGATGTCATGGCGCACACCGTCGGCGTACGGGGTGGCGAGCGCAGTGAGGCGGTCGGCCGAGAAGCGGGCCGTGAGCGCGGGCAGGAACTGCTGGACGGAAGCGCGGGACGCAAGGAGGGTGTAGCTCTCCGTGACGAAGCGTCTCACCGTCTCGCGCCCGAACGCGTCGGCGAATCGGTCGGTGAGCTCGTCGATGATCCTGTCGAGCAGATGTTGGTGGTCGGCCGGTTCCGTCACGGGGGCGCCCGTACGGGGCGGCGTTCCGATCGCCGCCCCGCCGAACCGTACGATCGCGTCCGGCGTGGGCCGGTATCCAGGTGCATCAGGGCTGCCGATACGTGCCAGGAGCCAGACATCGGCCATCGCCTCGAGATGCTCGACGACGGCCTCCACCGAGCCGGCGGGTCCGGCGAGCTGTTTCGCCGTCGGCTGTCCGGCGGGGTCGGTGAGGGCGAGCGCGAACAGGCGCAGGCGGTCGGGATCGGCCATCGTCGCAGTCTGGGCGGCGAGCAGGTCGAGGTCGGTCACACGCGCTCCTCGGCAGTGGGCGCGATCATGTCGTACCCGGATGGTCATGAGCAACGACGCCTGTCATGGCGCTGGTCAACGCAGCAGGTCGGCGATGGCGTCCAGACGGTCCGGCACGATCGCATACCAGACCTCGCGTCCCACCGGGTCGCGAGACAGGACACCAGCCTCGTTCATGACCTTGAGGTGGTGGGACACGGTGGGCTGCCGCAGCCCCAGCACGCGCGTCAGGTCGGCTACCCGTGCGCGTCCTTCCTCGCTGTGGTGGATGAGCGAGAGGAGCTGCAGCCGTGTGGGGTCCGAGACCACGCGCAGCAGGGCCGCCGTCCCCTCGGCCTGTTCCCGGCTCAGCGCGGACCGGAGCGCCGGCTGGACGCCACGGGCCGGTTCCGGGCTCGGGGGCGTGGCCCGGGCGGCAGGGTTGCTCACCCGCCGAGAATACCGTGCGATGCATCATCATCTATCGGTTGTCCGGCGCGAGACCGGGTGCCGCACGCGCACGCCTGGCCCTATCCGCGCGTCGCGGCGTGCGACTGGTAGTTCTGGTTGCCGCCGGACAGGTTGGCCACGTCGGTGAACCCCAGGTTGCGCAGCACGTTCTGCCCGGCGTTCCCGGTGACTCCCTTGTTGCAGTACGTGACGGTCGGCAGCGTGGGGTCCAGCTCGGTGGCGCGTGTGCGCAGCTCGGCCAGCGGGATGTGCACAGAATCGGGGACTGCCGACTTTGCCCGGTCCTTGGCCGAGCGAACGTCCACGACCTGGATCTTCTCCCTGCTGTGGCGGCGGCGGTCCAGCTCGGCGGGAGTGATCAGCGGTGCCTGGCCGTGGATCGCGTTCGTGAGGGCCATCCCCGTGTAGTGCACCGGGTCCTTGGTGGTGGCGTAGGTGGGGGAGTAGGCCAGGTCGAGGTGGAACAGGTCGGCGACGTCGGCGTGGAACGTGATGGCGGTGGCCAGGATGTCGATGCGCTTGTCGGCTCCCGACGCCCCGATCGCCTGTGCGCCCAGCAGCCGCCCCGAGGCGCGGTCCGCGACAGCCTTGATCGTGAGCGGGCGGCCGCCCAGGTACTCGGGGCGGTCGGGCTTGATGTTGTGCAGCACCTCGACGTCGTACCCGGCGGCCCGGGCCTGCTGTTCGGTCAGGCCCGTCTGGGCGACGCCCAGGTCGAACACCCGCACCACCGACGTGCCCAGGATGCCACGATGCTCCAGCGGCCCGCCGGTCATGGCGTCGCCGGCGATCCGGCCGGTCTTGTTCGCCGTCGACCCCAGCGGCACCCAGACCGGATCGCCCGTGACGACGTGGAACGACTCCGCGACGTCACCGACTGCCCAGACGTGCTCCACGCTGGTGCGCTGCCGCCGGTCGACGGCGACCGCGCCCGTGGGCCCGGTCTCGGCACCGGCCTGCAGCGCGAGCTCAGTGGCGGGGCGCACGCCGACCGAGGCGATCACCAGGTCGGCGGGCACATGATCGACGGGGCCGACGGTGCCGGATTCCCGCAGGTCCGCGCCGGTCACGCCGTCCCGGCCGGAGTGGATACCCGTCACCGTCGTCGACCGCCGCAGGCCGACGCCGTGCGCGTGCAGCTCGGCGTCCACGTGGGCTGACATGTCAGGGTCCATCCGGGGCATCGCATGGTCGAGCGCCTCGACCACGGTCACCTCCAGGCCGCGGGAGGTGAGCTGCTCGGCCATCTCCAGTCCGATGTACCCGGCTCCTATGATCAGGGCGCGGCGTGCACCCCGGTCCGTGATCCATGCGTCGATCGCTCGCGCGTCGGACGGGGTGCGAACCGGGAAGACGCCCGGCGCGTCGATGCCGGGGATGGTCGGGACGACGGGGCGGACGCCCGTGGCGAGCACGAGCTCGTCGTAGTCGTCCTCGAAGGTGTGGCCTGTCGCCAGGTCGCGCACCGTCACGGTGCGGGCCCCGGCGTCGACGGCGACCACCTCGTGCCCGGTACGCACGTCGACGCCGTAACGCGCCGCGAACCACGCCGGGTCCCGCGGGGTGAGCTGGTCGATCCGCTCCACCTCGCCGCCCACGAAGTACGGCAGCCCGCAGCCCGAGTAGGAGATGTCGTGGTCGCGCTCGTACACCGTGATCCGGGCCGACTCGGTGTTCCGGCGAGCCTTCGCGGCCGCCGAGGTCCCGGCCGCGACCGAACCGACGACGACGACCCGCAGCTCTCGCACCCCGTCCGTGGGCTTCTCGGTCTTTGCCAGGCTCCGCTGTATCGACATAACTCTATATTGACAGTTTTCGATACAGGGTGCAACGGCGCCGAACCTGCCCTGGGTGCGACGGGTCGGACGGAGGCCCGGACGGAGACGGTGAGGTGCGGACCGTCAGCGCAGCGTCGGACCGTCCACGTCGACCGGCCCGGGCGCGACGGAGTGCTCGATCTGCAGGTTGAGGGTGCTGCGTGACGTCGGAATCACGGCGAGCTGCGCTTCGGCGCCGCCGGCGTCGATGGCGCGCACGTGGAGGTGTCCGTCCTTGAGGCGCATCGCGAACTGGTCGGATCCGGCGACGAAGCGCACCTCGCTGTCGTCGTCGATCACCGTGGGGCCCGAGGGCAAGGTCTTCGGCATGGGTACAGCATGCCTGGCGGCGGCGTGGACCATCGAATCGCCGCCCGGCCGGGCGGCGGCCTTCCGGGGGTGCGGCGACCACGCCGGAAGGGCCGCCCGAGGCTCCCTCAGGGTCGCGTGGTGGCGGTGGCGTCGAGCCGGCGCTCCAGGAAGTCCCCGATCAGCCCGGCGACGTCGTCGACGGCGCTCTCCAGCAGGAAGTGGCCGCCGTCGAGCAGGTGGATCTCTGCGTCGTGGGCGTCCTGGGCGAACGCCTCCGCGCCTGCGGGGCCGAAGATCTCGTCGTGGCGGCCCCAGACCGCGAGGACCGGTACGCGGCTGTCCCGCAGGTACTGGTGCAGGCGCGGGTACAGCGGCGGGTTGGTGGCGTAGTCGCCGAACAGCGCGAGCTGGACCTCGTCGTTGCCCGGCCGGGACACCAGTGCGAGGTCGTGGCCCCAGGTGTCCGGGCTGACCAGCGTCTCGTCCGGCACGCCGTGCAGGTACTGCCAGCGGATGGCCTCCAGGGTCAGTGCCCCGCGGACCGCCGCTTCCGTCTCCGGCGTCTGCTCCTGCCAGTACGCGCGGACGGGGCGCCAGAACTCCTCGACGAAACCGGCCTCGTACCCGTTGCCGCTCTGGGTGACGATCGCGGTGACGGAGTCCGGGTCGCGCAGCGCCAGCCGCCAGCCGACGGGGGCGCCGTAGTCCTGGACGTAGACGGCGAACCGCGTGACGCCGAGCTCGGCGAGCAGTCCTTGGGTGAGGTCGGTGAGGGCGTCGAACGTGTAGCCGAACTCGTGGGCGGAGGGGGCGTCGGACAGGCCGAACCCGAGATGGTCCGGGGCGATCACGCGGTAGCGGCCGGCGAGCCGGGGGATCAGTTCACGGAACATGAACGAGCTGGTCGGGAATCCGTGAAGCAGCAGGAGGACGGGTGCGTCGGCCGGTCCGGCCTCCCGGTAGAAGAGCCGGTGGTCCCCGACGGTGGCGTAGCGGTGATGGACGGCGTTCACATCTAACTCCTTTGATGGGTTGTAGTGGTTAGAACCGAACCAGGTCCTCGTGTAACCTGTCAAGTGACGTTTGGAGGTTAGTGTGGTGGACGAGGCGGCCGACGAGACGTTCCTGCTCGACCTGCTCAACAGCACCCCCGTCGTGGACGGCGCCCAGCAGGACGACCTGACGCCCGCGTGGCTGCGCGCCCGCGGCGGCACGGGCTCGGGTGCGGAGCTGAGGGCCACGAGGGAGGCGCGCGACGTCCTGCAGGCACTCGTGCGCGAGGAGGCCCCGCTCGACGCGTTGGCGCCGCTGCTCGAGGGCGTCCGCCGACGGCCCGTCGTCACGGACGAGGGCATCGGGTGGACGGTCGAGGTGAGCGACGCGCGGCGCGCGGCGGTCCGCGCCGTGCTGGCCTGGGACGCGGTGCGGCGAGGCAGCCCCGGCAGGCTGCGCCCGTGCGCCAACGACGAGTGCGCCCGGTTCCTCATCGACCACAGCAAGCCGAACCGGGCGCGGTGGTGCTCCATGGCCGTGTGCGGCAACCGGATGAAGGCGCGCCGCCACTACGAGCGCACGCGGGGCGGGGCCTGACGGCGCCCGGTCCGCACGACGACGTCGTCGTGCGGACCGGGCGGTGCCGCCTTCCCCGTCCCGGCGGCCTCGTGGCCGCGGCGTTCCCGGGAGCGGTCAGGCGGTGCCGTCGCCGTTCGGCTCGACCGTCTCGATCAGGACGTGCGCGGCGGCGGGCGGCAGGCACGGGACGCCGACGGCGAGCACGCCCAGCAGGCTCCGGGTACCTGCCCGCACCAGCCGCGCCACGATGGGGACGCTCGCGATGTCACCTCGACGGGGATGTCCACGATGGGGTTCTCGTACTTGGAGGTCCGCGCGCTCAGCGTGACGGTCCAGCGTCCGGGCGTCGTGAGGTCGAGGGGCGCCTCGTACCTGCCCGGCCCGCAACGGTTTGATCGCGCCCAGGCAGGACTCGCGACCGCCCGCTCGCGGCCGACCGGCCGTACCCGCCGCCGGAGCCGGCCGCAGCACCCCGGAGGCCTGGGCGCTGCGGCTGCTCAGGCGAGCATCGAGTCAGGTCAGAGTGCGATGCGCACGGTCTTGGACTGCGTGTACGCGTCGAGGACCTCGAGACCGCCTTCGCGGCCGATACCCGACTGCTTGTACCCGCCGAACGGCAACGCCCCCGTGCTCATCTCCGCCCAGGTGTTCACCCAGACGGTACCGGCCTCGATCGAGGCGACCATGCGGTGAGCGGTGGTGAGACTGGTCGTCCAGACCGCGGCAGCGAGGCCGTACTCGGTGTCGTTCGCCTTGGTGACCGCGTCGTCGATGTCGGTGAAGGTGGTGATGACGCCGACCGGCCCGAAGATCTCCTCGCGCACGACCCGCATGTCAGGTGTCACGTCGTCGATCAGCGTCGGGGTGAAGAAATAGCCGTGGTCGCCGAACCGTGTACCGCCGATCGCGATCGTCGCGCCTTCTTCGAGGGCGGTGTCCACGTAGGAGCTCACCCGGTCGAGCTGGGCGCTGGTCGACAGCGCCCCGACGACCGTGCCCGGTGTGAACGGGTCCCCGGGGGTGAAGATGGTGGTCATGGCGTGCTGCAGCAGGGGAAGGAACTGGTCGTAGACGTCTTCCTGCACGAAGATTCGCGACCCTGCGACGCACGCCTGGCCGGCGTTGCCGAGAAATCCCGCCGCCGCGCCACGCGCCGCCGGCCGGAGGGCTGCGTCGGCAAACACGATCGTCGGCGACTTGCCTCCGAGCTCCAGCGTCACCCGCGTGAGGTTCCGTGTCGCAGCGGCCTGCACGTGCTTGCCAGTGGTGGTCGAGCCCGTGAACGCGATCTTGGCGACCCCCGGATGCGTGACGAGTGCCTCGCCCGCCTCGGGCCCCAGCCCCGTGACGACGTTCACGACCCCCGCGGGCAGGTCGGTCTGTTCCAGCAGCTCCGCAAGTCGCAGCGTGCTCAGCGAGGCGGTCTCGGCGGGCTTGAGCACGACGGTGTTGCCTGCTGCGAGAGCCGGGGCGAGCTTGCCGGGGAGCTGGCCCATGGGGCCGTTCCATCCCCAGATGATGCCGACGACGCCGAGGGGCTCCTTGCGGGTGTACGCCACACGGTCCTCGCCGAGCGGAACACTGGTTCCAAAGATCTTGGTGGGCCAGCCTGCGTAGTAGCGGAAGGTCTCACTGGCATCCGTGAGCATGGCTCCGGTCAGCGTCCGAGGGGCACCCATGTTCGCCGAGTCGATCGACGCGAGCTCGTCAGCATTCTGCTCGATGACATCGGCGATCTGGTTCAGGATTCGGCCGCGGGAGTCCGGCGAGAGCCTCGACCATGCGGGGTCGGCGAAGGCAGCGCGCGCAGCGGCGACCGCGGCGTCGATGTCGGCGGCTCCGCCACGGGGTACACGGGCCAGTGGCAGCTCGGTGGCCGGATCGGTGTTCGGCAGCGTCTGGCCGGAGACCGCAGCTGTGCGCTTTCCCCCGATCGGCAGGAGGTGCTCGTCAGCCTGCACGAACGCGGGGAGGTTCGCGCGTTCCCGCTCGGCGACGGGCGGGATGGAGGCGGGTGGGGTGTGCATGACAGTCTCCTTGCTGGTGCTCAGCCGAGCGCCGTGCGATGATTCAAGCGGGACCATGTTCCATATGACTATATGGAACACTGTCCCGTTTATCAACCGTCGACGAGAGACCCGCCCATGCCGAGAGCCGACGCGCGCCGGAACGTCGACGCCTTGCTCGCCGCTGCGAAGAAGGCGTTCGCCGAGGCGGGCGTGGACGTGCACGTGCGTGATATCGCCACTCGCGCCGGAGTGGGTACCGCGACCCTGTATCGTCATTTCCCGCTGAGGTCGGACCTCATCGCAGCGGTCTTCCGCCATGAGCTCGACGAGTGCGTGGCCGTCGCGGCAGTCATCGCCGAAGAGAACGAGCCCGGTGATGCGCTGGAGCTCTGGGTCCAGCGATACCGCACCTTCCTGGAGACGAAGCGTGGCCTCGCCGCCGCCCTGCACTCCGGTGATCCCGCCTACTCGGCTCTTCCGGACTACTTCCACTCCCAGGCCGGACCGGTTCTCAAGATGCTCCTGGACAACGCTGCGCAGGCTGGAGCAATCCGATCCGGTGTCGCGCCCCTCGACATCCTCGGCGCCATCGCGAACCTCTGCGTCCCGTTCCCCGGAAGTGACTCCGGCACAGCCTCCCGTGCGGTGTCCTTGCTGCTGGACGGTCTCCGCTACCGTCCTGATCCACGGACTGGCTAGCTGTACTGACCCAGGGCGTTGCACCCGGAGCGCCCGTGGCCCCGGCGACCTGGTCGAGGCGGTTCAGGGTGCCTGGTTCTCGTCCGGGGCGGAGCGCGCCAGGTCCTCGAGGAAGCCGATGACGACGTCTCGCTCCGGCGGGGTCAGGCGGGCCGCGGCGTCGAACCGCCGGGCGTGCGCGCGCCCCACGGACTCCCGCGCGGCGTGCCTCGTCTCCTCGGAGACCTCGATCGCGACGCTGCGCCGGTCGGTGGGGTGCGGGAACCGCCGGACGTGGCCGGCGGCGGCCAGCCGGTCGATCAGCTTCGTCGTCGAGGCGGTGGTGATGCCCAGGTGCGCGGCGATCGCGCCGGGCGTCACCACGCGCCCGTGGTTCTGCATGGCGATGACGTAGCGCAGCGCCCGCATGTCGGTCTCACCCAGCCTCATGTAGCGCTGCGCGGCCTCGCGCATGCGGCGCTCGGTCTCGCGCCAGCCGCGCAGGGCCTCCAGGACGCGGACCACCTGATCCAGGGCCTGGTCGTCCAGGCTCGCTCGCTCGACCAGCTCCTGGTCGGGATCCATCACGCGGGGGTCGAGCATCGACGGCTCGGGCGTGGGCGGCACGGGTAGGAACTCCACCCTCAGATTCTAGACTTTCCGGTACTGCGTCATGTGCTTGAATATAGCCTGGCTAGCAAAATGGGTCGGACGAGTGACGAGTGACGAGCCGCGAACGACTCGGCTCGCGCTGCTCCCGCGCCGTCTCATCTTCTCGCCACCGGCCGCGTGACGGCTGGGGAACGCGCCTGCCGAGCTCCAAGGACCTGATGAACCCGCCACCGTCGCCCATCGACCCGCCCGCTTCGTCGTCGGACGCCTCGTCCGGCGCACCGCCCGCGTCGGCGCCCGGCACCCCGGGGCCGCCCGGCACGCGCTCCCGCGTGCCGAGCTGGCTGCGTGTCCTGCTGCCGGCGCTGCTGATTCTCGTCTGGGTCGCCGCCGCCGGCCTCGGCGGCCCCCTGTTCGGCCGCATCGACGAGGTCTCCTCCAACGACCGCACGGCCTACCTGCCGACCACGGCCGAGGCCACCGAGGTGCAGGAACGGCTCGACGGCTTCACCGAGGGCGACGCCATCCCCGCGGTCGTCGTCTTCGTCGCGCCGGAGAACCTCAGCGACGACGAGCTCACCATCATCGGTGACGGTCTGACGGCGGCAGGTGCCCTCGACGTGGTGGACGGCGACGTCTCCCCGGCGATCCCGTCCGAGGACGGAGTGGCGGCCCAGGCGTTCGTCCCGTTGTCCGGCGACGTCGATCTCGGCGAGGCGACCACGGAACTGCGCGACGCCCTGGCCGCCGACCTGCCCGACGGCGTCGACATGTACGTCACGGGCCCCGCGGGATTCTCCAGCGACCTCGCGACCGCGTTCGCCGGGATCGACGGCATCCTGCTCGGCGTCGCGCTCGCGGCGGTGCTGGTCATCCTGATCGTCGTCTACCGCTCGCTGCTCCTGCCGCTCGCCGTCCTCATGACCAGCATGTTCGCTCTGTGCGCGGCGCTGCTGGTCGTCTGGAACCTGGCGAACCAGGGCGTGCTGCTGCTCAGCGGACAGACCCAGGGCATCCTCTTCATCCTCGTCATCGGCGCGGCGACCGACTATGCCCTGCTGTACGTGGCGCGCTACCGCGAGGAGCTGGTGCACACCCCGGCCAGGTGGAGGGCCACCACGCGAGCGCTGCGCGGCTCGTTCGAACCCGTGCTCGCCTCTGGCGGCACCGTCATCGTCGGGCTGCTCTGCCTCCTGCTCAGCGAGCTGCGCTCCAACAGCACCCTCGGACCGGTCGCGGCGATCGGTATCGCGTTCGCGATGCTCGCGGCACTCACCCTGCTGCCCGCGCTGCTGCTGGCCATGGGCCGCGCGGCGTTCTGGCCCCGCCGTCCCCGGTACGACCCCGAGGCGGCCGGCGCCGGTGGCGAGGACCGCGGCCTCTGGGGCCGTGTCGCACGCCTCGTGCGCGCCCGGCCGCGCGTCACCTGGATGGTCACCGCGCTGCTGCTCGCCGTCGGCTGCGTGGGCGTGACCCAGCTCCAGGCCTCCGGCGTGCCGCAGTCCGAGCTCGTGCTCGGCGCCTCCGAGGCCCGGACGGGGCAGGAGCGGCTCGCCGAGCACTTCCCGGCCGGGTCCGGGAGTCCTGCCTACGTCGTCGTTCCCGAGGACGAGCTGCGGGACGCGGCCGAGGTCCTGCTGGACGAGGACGGGATCGCCTCGGTCGCGGTCACCGCGGACACCCCGAGCGGCATCGCCCCGGTGACCGCCGACGGCATCGAGGCCGCCGGCCCGCCCGGCACCCCTGTCCCGGAGCCGGTGACGTCCGACGGGGCGGTGCTGTTCCAGGGCACGCTGTCGGACGCCGCCGACTCGGCCGCCGCGGAAGAGACGATCCGCGACCTGCGGGCGGCCTACGCCGAGACCGTTCCCGAGGCCGTCGTCGGCGGTGAGTCCGCGACGGACTTGGACACGAACGACGCGTCGATCCGCGACCGCACCGTCATCGTGCCGACCGTGCTGGTCGTCATCCTGCTGATCCTCATGCTCCTGCTGCGTTCCGTGGTCGCGCCCGTGCTCCTGATCCTCACCACGGTCCTGTCCTTCGGCACCGCGATGGGCGTGGCGGGGCTGGTGTTCGACGACCTGCTCGACCTCCCCGGGGCCGACCCCGCTGTGCCGCTGTTCGGGTTCGTCTTCCTGGTCGCGCTCGGGATCGACTACAACATCTTCCTCATGACCCGCGTCCGCGAGGAGTCGATCGCGTACGGCACCCGCGAGGGCGTGCTGCGCGGGCTGCGGCTGACCGGCGGGATCATCACGTCGGCCGGCCTGGTGCTCGCAGCCACCTTCACCGCGCTGGCGGTCATCCCGGTGCTGTTCCTGGTGCAGCTCGCGTTCATCGTCGCGTTCGGCGTGCTGCTCGACACCTTCGTGGTGCGCTCGCTGCTCGTCCCGGCGCTGTCGTACGACGTCGGCCGGGCGATCTGGTGGCCCTCACGGCTCGCTCGCGGGCCACGGTAGGGCGGGCCTTCCGCTGCGCCGCTTCGCGGCGTGCCGCGCCCTCGCGGTCCCGGCTACGGCTCCTCGTCCGTGGCCGCCAGATCATCGAGGAAGCGCACGACGATCTCCCTCTCCCTCGGGTTCAGCCGCGCGGCGGCGGCGAAGCGGTGGGCATGGCTGCGGTCGACTGCCAGGTGCGCCGCGCGCGCGGTCTCCTCGGTCACCTCGATCGCGAGACTGCGCCGGTCGGCGGGGTGGGGAAGCCTGCGCAGGTGGTTGTCGGCGGCCAGCCGGTCCAGCAGCTTGGTGGTCGAGGCGGACGAGATGCCGAGGTGTGCGGCGATGGCGCCGGGCGTCGCCAGGCGGCCCTGGGTCTGCAGGGTGATGATGAACTGCAGGGTCTGCATGTCGGTCTCGCCGAGTCCCATGTGGCGCCGCGACGCCTCCTGCAGGCGCCGCTCCGTCTCCCGCCAGCGGCGGAGGCCTTCCAGGAGCCGTACCACCTGGTCGACGTCGTGGTCCTGGAGGTCTGATCTGCGCACGATCTCCTGATCGGGGTCCAGCACGCGAGGGTCCAGCATCGACGGCTCGACAGGTTCGTCCGGCACCTGTTCAGGGACCACGTCCAGATCCTATCCGTGCGGCGAATACTTGCTATGCTTAAATATAGCCTGGCTAGCAAAAATCTACCCGAGGGGACCGCAACCATGACCGAGACCCTCACCAGGGACGCGGTCGACGTCGTCCTTGCCGAGCTGTTCGCCGATCGCATCCAGCGAGCCGGCCCGCTCGGAGAGCACTACGCGCGGCTGTGGCGGCGGCTGGAACGAGCCAGCCGCGGGGGCAAGCGGCTGCGCCCCCGGCTCCTGCTGGACGCCCATCAGGCCTTCGGGGCCCCGTGCCCCGACGACGCCACCACCGCGGCCGCGGCGTTCGAGCTGCTCCATACCGCACTGCTGCTGCACGACGACATCATCGACCGCGACCTCAGGAGACGAGGGCGCCCCACCGTGGCTGCCGAGTTCGCGGCCGACGCGAGCGCGGCGGGCCTGTCGCCGGACGGCGCGTCCGACTGGGGCGAGGCCTCGGGGATCCTCGGCGGCGACCTGCTGCTCGGCGCTGCCCACGCACTCGTCGCGCGGGTGGGGCCGGAGCGGCGCGCAGGGCTCGCCGACATCGTCGACGAGAGTCTGTTCCGCGCCGCCGCGGGCGAGCACGACGACGTCGCGTTCGGGCTCGGTGCGGCGTCGGCGACACCCGACCGGGTGGTGCGGATGATGGAGAACAAGACCGCCTGCTACTCGTTCGCCGCACCGTTGCGGGCGGGTGCGGCGCTCGCCGGCGCCGGGGCCGGGGCGTCCGCCGAGCTGGAGCGGGTCGGCATCGCCCTCGGCGTGCTCTACCAGCTCCGCGACGACCTGATCGGCGTCTTCGGCGACAGCCGGCGCACCGGGAAGAGCGCGACCGGTGACCTGCGCCAGGGCAAGCGGACCCTGCTCGTCGCCTTCGCCGAGGAGCATGCGGCATGGCGGGCCGTGCAGCACCTGTGGGGGGACCCGCAGCTCGACGAGACCGGCGCCGAGGCGCTGCGCACAGCGTTGGTCACCAGCGGCGCGCGCGACGCGACGGTCGACCTCATCGACCTCATGCGCCGTGATGCGGTCACCACCATCGGCGAGACGTCCTTGCCGGCCGGACTGCGGCGGCCGCTGGCCGAGCTCGCCGGAACCCTCGCGGAGCGTGAGTCGTGAAACCGTCGTCCTCCCTGGCGCTGTACTCCGAGACGGCCCACCTGGCCTCGGCCCGCGTGCTCGGCGCCTACTCGACCTCGTTCAGCCTGGCCACCCGCCTGCTGCCGGCCTCGGTGCGCGCCATGATCGAGGACATCTACGCCCTGGTGCGCGTCGCCGACGAGGTCGTCGACGGGCCCGCGCACGAGGCCGGCCTCCCCCCGGCCCGATGCCGCAGCACGCTGGACGCGCTGGAGGCGGAGACGCTCGAGGCGGTGCACAGCGGGTTCAGCGCGAACATCGTGGTCCACTCCTTCGCCGTCACGGCCAGGACCGTCGGCATCGACGAGGAGCTCGTGCGCCCGTTCTTCGCCTCCATGCGCCGTGACCTGGACCCGGTGGTCTCGCTCACCGACGAGGAGTACCGCGCGTACGTGCACGGCTCCGCCGAGGTCGTGGGACTGATGTGCCTGCGGGCGTTCCTGCACGGCCGCCCGGCGGACCCCGCGGTGCGCGAGCGGCTCGAGGAGGGGGCGAGCCGGCTGGGCGCCGCGTTCCAGAAGATCAACTTCCTGCGCGACCTCGGCGACGACGAGGACCGCCTGGGCCGCACCTACTTCCCCGGCATGACCCCGGACGGGCTCGACGACGAGCACAAGGCGGTCATCGTCAAGGACATCGAGGCCGACCTGGCCGCGGCGCGGGCAGCCGTCCCGCTGCTGCCGCCGGGTCCGCGCCGGGCCACCGCCGTGGCCGCCGGACTGTTCACCGAGCTCAACGACCGGCTGCGGGACACTCCTGCCGCGGACCTGCGCGGACAGCGTGTCTCCGTGCCGGCCGCCGTCAAGCTCCGCATCGTCGCCGCGGTACTGGCCGGGGCAGGGAGAGGCAGGAGATGAAACGAGGGGACGACGTCGGCGCTGCCGAGGTGCGCGGACGGCGCGTGGTGGTCGTGGGCGGAGGCATCTCGGGCCTCGCGTCCGCGGCACTGCTCGCACGCGAGGGTGCCGAGGTCACGCTGTTCGAGGCGCGTGAGGAGCTCGGCGGACGGGCCGGACGGTGGCACAAGGACGGCTTCCGGTTCGACACCGGGCCGTCCTGGTACCTGATGCCGGACGTGTTCGACCACTTCTTCCGCCTGCTCGGCACGACCGCGGGCGACGAGCTGGACCTCGTGCGTCTCGACCCCTCCTACCGGGTGTTCTTCGAGGGGGAGCCCGAGCCCTTCGACCTGCCTGCCGACGGCGCACGGGAGGCACTGCTCGCGCTCGACCCGCCGTCCGCCCCGAAGCTGCGGGCCTACCTGGACTCGGCCGCCGAGACCTACCGGATCGCCACCGAGCGGTTCCTCTACGCCACGTTCGCCTCGCCGCGCCCGCTGCTCGCCCCGGACGTCCTCCGCCGCGCCCCGCGCCTGCTGCGTCTGCTCGGCGAGTCGCTGGACCACTTCGTCTCGCGGCACACCACGGACGACCGGGTTCGCCGCATCCTCGGCTATCCCGCGGTGTTCCTCGGCACCTCGCCGCGTGCGGCGCCCAGCATGTACCACCTGATGAGCCATCTCGACGTGACCCAGGGCGTCCTGTACCCGCGCGGCGGCCTCGCGGCCGTGGTCGACGCGACCGCGCGGGTCGCGCGCCGTGCGGGTGCGCGGCTGCACGTGGGACGACGGGTGGACCGGATCACGGTGGCCGGCGGCGCCGCGACCGGCGTCGAGGTCTCCGACGCCGCGGGACGCACCCGGCACGTGCCCGCGGACGTGGTGGTGTCGACGGCCGACCTGCACGTCACCGAGCACCACCTGCTCGGTCCCGCGGACCGCAGCCACAGCGAGCGCTGGTGGGAGCGGCGCGACCCCGGGCCCGGCGCGGTGCTGGCCATGCTGGGCGTGCGGGGCGAGCTGCCCGGGCTGGCGCACCACTCGCTGCTGTTCGCCCGCGACTGGCGCGGCGGGTTCGACGCGATCTTCGGGAAGCGTCGTGCGGTGCCCGACCCCGCCTCGCTCTACGTGTGCCGGCCGAGCGCGACGGACGACGTCGCCCCGCCCGGCCACGAGAACCTGTTCGTGCTCGTCCCCGTGCCGGCCGACACCACCATCGGTGCCGGGGGAGTGGGCGGCGCGGGCGACCCGAGGGTCGAGCAGATCGTGGACGACGCGATCGCGCAGATCGGTGCCTGGACGGGCACGCCCGACCTCGCCGACCGGGTGGTGGTCCGCCGTACCGTCGGCCCGGCGGACTTCGAGCGGGACCTCGGCTCCTGGCGCGGCGGCGCGCTCGGGCCCGCGCACACGCTGCGCCAGAGCGCCATGTTCCGCGGGTCGAACGCCTCCTCCCGGGTCTCCGGCCTGCTGTACGCGGGCGCGACGACGATTCCCGGGATCGGCCTGCCCATGTGCCTGATCAGCGCCGAGCTGGTCCTCAAGCGGCTGCGGGGCGACACGAGCGCCGGACCCCTGGCGGAGCCGGAGGCCCGATGAGCTTCACCTACCTCGCCGTGCTGCTGGTGTCCGCGGCCGGCGTGCTCGCCGTGGACCGGAGGTTCCGCCTCTTCTGCTGGCAGGCCCCGGCGCGCGCGGCGGCCGTCCTCGTGATCGGCACCGCGTTCTTCCTGGCCTGGGACCTGGCGGGGATCGGGCTGGGTATCTTCCTCGTCGGCGCGAGGCCGTACATGACCGGGCTCCTGCTCGCGCCCGAGCTGCCCGTCGAGGAGCTGGTGTTCCTGGTGTTCCTCTGCGAGCTGACGATGGTGCTCGCCGTGGGAGCCCAGCGGCTCGTGGACCGGGCCGACCTGATCCGCGGGACACGCCCGCGAGAGAACGAGGCGCGATGACCTACCTGCTGCTCACGCTCGTCTTCCTCGCGGTGGCGAGCCTCGCCGCCGTCGTCGCGCGCCTCGCCGCGGCCCGTGGCACCGGCCCGCGGGCTCCCGGCACGACCAGGTCCGGCGTCCGCACGACGTCCTGGCGGGCTCTCGGGCCGGCCGGCGTCGCCCTGCTGGTGCTCACCGCCGTGTTCGACAACGTGATGATCGCGACCGGGCTGTTCGGCTACGCCGACGAGCACATCTCGGGGGTCCGGATCGGGCTCGCGCCCGTCGAGGACTTCGCGTACCCGCTGGCCGCCGTCATCCTGCTGCCCGCCCTCTGGTCGTACCTCGGGTCCCGCTCCGGGGGTGGCCGTGCTCGCTGACCTGGCACGCGCGTCGCGTCCCCTGAGCTGGATCAACACGGCCTACCCGTTCGCCGCGGCGTACCTGCTGACGACGGGCGAGATCGACGTCGCCCTCGTCGTCGGGACGCTGTTCTTCCTCGTGCCCTACAACCTCGCGCTCTACGGGGTCAACGACGTGTTCGACTACGCGTCGGACCTCTCCAACCCGCGCAAGGGCGGGGTGGAGGGCGCGCTGCTGTCGCCGCGGCGCCACCGCCTGGTCCTGCTCGCGTCGGTGGTGACCTGTGCGCCGTTCGTGGTCGCGCTGGTGCTGCTCGGGCCGCCGTCGTCGTGGGCGGTGCTCGCCGCCAGCCTCTTCGCGCTCGTCGCCTACTCCGCGCCGCCCTTCCGGTTCAAGGAGGTGCCCGTGCTCGACTCCCTGACCTCGAGCACGCACTTCGTCAGCCCGGCCGTCTACGGACTGGCACTGGCCCAGGCCACCCCGGCACCCGACACCTTCGCGGTGCTCGGAGCCTTCTTCCTCTGGGGCATGGCGAGCCACGCCTTCGGGGCGGTCCAGGACGTCGTGCCCGACCGCGCCGGAGGAATCTCCTCGATCGCGACGGCTCTCGGCGCGGCCCGCACCGTGCGGCTCGCGATGGGCGCGTGGATCCTCGCCGGCCTGCTCGTCGCCACGACGGGCTGGCCCGTCGGCCTGGCCGGGCTGCTCGCCCTGCCCTACCTGGCCCTCGCCCTGCCCTACGCGCGCCTGCGGGACGAGGACTCGGCACGCGCCAACGGCGGGTGGCGGCACTTCCTGTGGATCAACTACGCGGCGGGCGCCGCCGTGACCATGCTTCTCATCGCCACCATGATCGTCGACACCTAGCGTGGAGGATCCTCATGCCACAGACATTCTCGAGCGTCGTGGAGCACCCGCGGTCCGAGGTCTTCGCCTGGCACGAACGGCCCGGCGCGGTCGAGCGGCTCACGCCGCCCTGGCTCCCGCTGCACGTGGTCCGGGAGGCCCGGTCGCTGCACGACGGCGAAGCCGTGTTCCGGCTGCCGCTCGGCCTGCGGTGGGTGGCCCGCCACTCGGGCTGCCGGCCCCCGGAGCGGTTCGTCGACGAGCTGGTCTCCGCGCCGCTCCGCTGGGTGATGCCGTGGCGGCACACCCACGAGTTCCGTGACGAGGGGGACCGCACCCGCGTCACCGACACGGTGGAGACCCCGGTCCCTCGTGCCCTGATCCGCAGCATGTTCGCCTACCGGCACCGGCAGCTCGCCCTGGACCTCACGGCGCAGGCCACGGCCCGGAACGAGGGCGACCAGCCAGGAGTCGTCGCGCTGACCGGCAGCAGCGGCCTGGTCGGCAGCGCCCTCGACGCCTACCTCACCACCGCCGGCCACCGCGTCGTGCGGCTGGTGCGCGGCCGTCCGCGAGGACCCGACCAGCGCCGCTGGGACCCGCAGGCCCCCGCCGAGGACCTGCTCGAGGGCGTCGACGCCGTGATCCATCTCGCCGGCGCCTCGATAGCGGGCCGGTTCGACGCGTCGCACCGCGCCGCGATCCGCGACTCCCGGATCGGGCCGACCCGGGCGCTCGCGGAGCTGGCCGGGCGCACCCGCGGCGGGCCGGCGGTCTTCGTCTGCGCCTCGGCCATCGGGTACTACGGCTCGGACCGTGGCGACGAGGTGCTGGACGAGGCGAGCGCGCCCGGCGACGGCTTCCTCGCGGACGTCGTCGCGGACTGGGAGAACGCCGCGTCGACCGCCGCTGACGCAGGGCTGCGGGTGGTCCAGGTGCGGACCGGGATCGTGCAGTCCCCGCGCGGCGGGACGCTGCAGCTCTTCCGCCCCTTGTTCGCCGCCGGCCTGGGCGGCAGGCTCGGCGACGGGCGGATGTGGCAGTCCTGGATCGGGATCGACGACCTCGTCGACATCTACCACCGAGCGCTCTACGACACCGGGCTGTCGGGTGCGGTGAACGCCGTCGCGCCCGAGCCGGTGCGGAACGCCGCCTACGCCCGGACGCTGGCCGGCGTCCTCGGCCGGCCTGCCGTGCTGCCGGTCCCCGCGCTGGGGCCGCGGCTGCTGCTCGGCCAGGAAGGCGCGACCGAGCTCGCGGAGGCCAGCCAGCGCGTGTCCCCGGACGCCTTGCTCGCACGGGGGCACCGGTTCCGGCACGCCACGCTGGAACCGGCCCTGCGGCACCTGCTCGGCCGGGAGCGCGCCGGAGCGCGCCACTGAGCGGCACCCGGCCCGCACGGACGGTCCCGGCGGTCCGGCGGCGGAGCCGTCCGGGCGCCCGCCCGGCGGCCGAGGACGCCGTCAGGGCGCCGCGCGGTGGCGCCGGGCCTCTCGGACGGCTTCGTAGCGGTCCAGCGCCACCAGGCGCTCGTCCTTGTGGTCGACGACGGGTGCCGGGTATCCGGTCGGCAGGCCCCCGGCCAGCTTCCAGGGCTGGTGGACGGCCTTGCCGGCCACGTCGGCGAGCTCGGAGACGTAGGTACGCACGTAGGCGCCGTCCGGGTCGAACCGCTCGCCCTGCAGCACCGGGTTGAAGACCCGGAAGAAGGGGGCGGCATCGGTGCCGCTGCCGGCCACCCACTGCCAGCCGTGCTGGTTCGAGGCCAGGTCGCCGTCGACGAGCAGTCGCATGAAGTGCCTCGCACCCCACCACCAGGGCAGATGGAGGTCCTTGACGAGGAACGACGCCGTGATCATGCGCACGCGGTTGTGCATCCACCCCTCGGCCAGCAGCTGCCGCATCCCGGCGTCGACGACGGGGAAGCCGGTCCGGCCCTCCTGCCAGGCGGCGAACAGTCGTTCGGCGTCCGGCCCGCTGTCGGTCCGCAGCGCGTCGTAGGAACGGTCGTAGTTGCGGCGCGCGGAATCGGGCCGCTGGTCCAGGACGTCGGCGTAGAAGTCCCGCCACGCGAGCTCGTTCCGGAACGCTCCCGCCCCCTCCGATCGTCGGGTCGAGAGGTCCGCGAGCAGGCTGCGCGGGTGGACGCAGCCGTACTTGAGGTAGACGGACATGCGCGAGGTGCCCGGGCTGCCGGGCCGGTCCCTGCCGTCCGCGTAGTCGGCGAGGTGGTCGCGGACGAACTCCTCCCAGCGCCGCCGGGCCGCGGCCTCACCGGGCGCGGGCAGGTCGGCGTCCACGGCGACCTGGTCGGGGCCGGGGACCGCCGTGGCCGCGACGCCGACCGTCGCAGGATCGATCCAGTCCAGGTAGCCGGCGTCGGTGTCCGCCGGGAGCCGCCACCCGTGATCGGCCCAGGCCCGGCTGAACGGGGTGAACACGCGGTAGCGGCCGCCGTCGCCCGACCGGACCCGCCCCGGCGCCACCGCGTACGGCGAACCGGTGCGCACCAGGCTCCGCTCCTCCTCGGCGAGCGCACGCTCGACGTCGTCGTCCCGGGTCCGGCCGTAGGGGCCGAAGTCGGCGGCGACGTGGACGTCCTCGGCACCGATCTCGCGGGCCACCCGGGGCACGACGTCGACCGGGTCGCCCTCGACCACCAGGAGCCGTCCGCCGAGGCTCTCGTCCAGGTCTCGCAGGCAGCCGTGGAGGAACCACCGGCGCGGCGCGCCGGCCGGTCCGAGCAGGCGCGGGTCCAGCACGAACAGGGCCAGCGCGCGGCGGTCCCGGCCCGCGGCGAGGAACGTCGGCTGGTCGGCCACGCGCAGGTCGCGGCGGAACCACACGACCGCGGCGGAATCGGTCATGGCGCGGCCGGGGTGGCGCAGCAGCCGCGCCGGCGCCCGGCGGTGACCTCGGACATGAGCTCGACCAGCTCCTCATCGCGGACGACGAACTCGGCGGTGTCGGCGGGACCGCGGGCCCCGCCGAGCACTCCACCAACATAGCGCCGCCCGAGCGGCGTTACCATCCGCGACCCGTGCGGACAGACCGGACTCCGGAGACCCGCGGGAGAACCCTCCGGCGTGCTCCGGCCCGTCATCCGGCGACGAGCTCCGCGAAGACGATCACGTTGTCCAGGTGGTGGCCGGTGCTCTCGTCGAACGTGCCGCCGCAGGTGATGACCCGGAGCTCCGGGCCGTCGGTCGCGCCGTAGACGTCGATGCGTGGGAAGTTGGCCTTGGGGGCGCTCTTGACCTCGGTGACCTCGAAGGTGGCGGTGCTGCCGTCGGCGCGGTCCACCTCGATCCGGTCGCCTTGGCGGGTGTTGCCGAGGTCGTAGAAGACCGAGGGCGCGTAGCCGGTCCCGGTCACGTGTCCCTCCAGGACGGCCGGGCCCGTCTCGCCGGGTGTGGGCGAGCCGTCGTACCAGGCGACCTCGTCGTAGCGCGCTCCGGAGGGGACCTGAAGCCTTCCCTCGGAGTCGAGCCCGAGGCCGTGCACGGAGGACTCGACGTCGATGCTCGGGATACGTACCGCGGTGGGCGGCGAGGCGGACAGGGGCTTCGCCCCGGCCGACTGGTCCGGAGCCTGCGTCGCCGGAGCCGGCGACGTCGAGGGAGCCGGTGTGGACCGCCGCTCCGTCCCCTCCCGGGGAGCGTCGCTCGTCGGGGTGCCGACAGCCGCCGGCGGTGCCGGCGGGGGCCCCACCTGCTGGGTGGCGGCCCACACCACGGCCCCGCCCCCGGCGGCGACCAGTGCGGCGCATGCCGCCGCCACGGTGAGGTGGCGGCGGCGTGCGTGGTCGTGCTGGGAATTGATGGGTGTCATGTCACTTGGTGGCGCGGCGGCGGTTGGCGAGGAGTCCGGCGGTGCCCAGGCCCAGGGCCAGGGCGCCCAGGCCGAGTGCGGTCGGGTGCTCGATGCCGGTGGTGTTGCTGCCACCGGTCTCG